>DASZGC010000057.1:0-1647 GCA_035939175.1 Candidatus Cybelea sp.
GTGCGCACACTCTCCCGGATCGTTCTCGCGAGCGCGTGACCACGCTGAACCTGCCGGAGATCCCAGAATCGGCGACGCTCGTGCGTACGCTGATATCGCAGGGTCGCAGCATTCGGTATCTCGTGCCCGAGCCGGTCTGGCAGTACATCGTCGCGCGCCGTCTCTACGGCTACACGAACGTTGAGTAGCTCCGGTTACCGAATAGCGGCTGCAGCGATGGTCGCCCTCTTTGCGGGAGCCTGCGCGACGACGCAGTCGCCGGATGACGCGGCCGTCTGCAGCGCCTACAATGCGGGCCGCTCGCACGTCGAGGTCGTCGCCGACGGCAGCATCACTCGAGTATTGGGCCTGGCTCCCGGCCGAGTGAGTCCACACGAAGGCTTCCTCATGCGGCTGGCCTCGGGGTGCAATCTCGTCGTGCGGGTCGAGGCGAACACGGACTTTACGGGATCCATTCCGCTGGCGGAAGGCCAGCGCGTCGTCGTGAAAGGCGAGTACGAATACTACCCGCGCGGCGGTGTCGTTCACTGGACGCATCGCGACCCTCGCGGCCGCCACGAAGGCGGTTACGTCGAGGCCGGCGGCAAGCTCTATGACTAAGCGCTGAAGCGCCGTGCGCACACTCTCCCGGATCGTTCTCGCGAGCGCGTCACCGCGGCGGCTCGCGCTTCTGCGCTCTCTCGGCCTCACGGTTGAGGTGACGGTCAGCGGCTACGAGGAGGGGCAGTCGCAGGTGCCGCTCACGCCCGCCGAGCTCGCGAGCCATCACGCCGGCGAGAAGCTCGCAGCGGTGACCAGCCGGCAAGGCGCCGCGTTCGACGTTCCGGCAGTAGCCGCCGACACGGTCGTCGACCTCGACGGGATCGCGCTCGGCAAGCCTCGCGACGCGGCCGAAGCGGTTTCCATGCTGGCCCGGCTTTCCGGGCGCGAGCATCTCGTGCACACGGCGTTCGCGCTCGCCGTGCCCGGCGTCGCGGCCCGGACGCTCGAGCGCACGACGACCGTGGTCCGGTTCTATCCGCTCGAACCGCACGAAATCGCCGAGTACGTGGCCACAGGCGAACCCTTCGACAAAGCCGGCGCCTACGGAATTCAAGGTCGAGCGGCGTCCTTAGTCGAGTCGATCGACGGCGACTTCTATACCGTCGTGGGCTTGCCGTTGGCCGGCTTGATCCGGGCGCTGCGGCGGTTGGGATTTGCGCTTCCGGAAACGAAAGCAGTGCGGCCGAAGACCGGAACGGCCGAAGCGAACACTTAACGTGGAGTTACCATTTTTACGTACCGAGACGAACGCAAACTCTTTGCGCTGATCGGCGTCATCATCTTGGCGGCGGTGCTGGCGCTGCTGCAAATTGGCGCGCAGCGCTCGGGATCGGTCAGCCCGATCGCGACGGTCGCCGGTTCGATCTTCGGATTGGCACAAACGGTCGTTTCCGCGACCGTCGGGGGCGCTCGCGCGCTCGCCACAAACGTAGTTGCGTTACCTCGGCTCGAGCGCGAAAATCGCCAGCTCGGCACTCGCAATCGGCATTTGATCGAGGAGAATGCGCGCCTCCACGAACTCGCCGCCGCGTATGCCGCCGAGAGCGCGGTGCGACCGGTTGTCGATCTTTATCACGGCATCGAGGCGCGCGTCATCGGTTTTCC
>DASZGC010000058.1:0-22282 GCA_035939175.1 Candidatus Cybelea sp.
AGCACCGCATCCTCGCACTCCCGGTAGACGGCCTTCACCCGCAAGTCTTCGGCTCGCAGCTCGGTCAGCTCGTGATACTGGGTGCGAGTGGTGAGCCGCACCTTGTTGAAGCGGTAAGCGTCGCGGCGCTCCTGCAGCAGGTCGTTGTAGAGTTGGCGCGTGACGTCGAGCATGAAGCGCAACGCGTCTTCTTGGCGTGCTGTTGGATAGAGCCGGATGCGTTCGATGCGCTTCATGATGGTTAGGATAACCCGGCCGAATGCCAACAGCCTGGCACACACGTTCGTCTTATTTAAACCGTCGTCCGCGCCGGTCGCTGCTCCGCTCTGGCTGCGCACGGCACCAACGGCCCGCAAACTTTGGATCGTCGGGCCTTGCGACGGCGTCGTTCACATCCTTGTTCACTACTAAGGAAATGTTCGCCAGGCTTCGCGGCAACGCGCCCGCGGTTGCCTTCGATTTAACGCTTTATGGCCGGGCTGATCGCCAAGCCGCTCACGGACTTGAAGCCGGCGATCGTTCTCGTTGGGTTGCCGCCGGCCGGATAGTTCCAGTAGCTGACCCAGCCGCTGCTGCGCCACTCGCCGCCGACGACCTTCCCTTTGGCAAACCAAAGCTGTGATATCCCCGCATACTCACCCGTAAGCGGCGTCGAACCCTCGAGCTTGGCATGCGCGCCGGTGATGGTGAAGCGATAGATGATGTTGGCGTCTTCGTCGGCAACGGTCAGGTACTCTCCGTCCCAGTTCACGCTGCCCGGCGACTCGATGCTTTGGGGGAGCCTGATGTTGGTCAGCTCGCTGCCCCCTGCGGCAGCTCCGCAAAACGAAACGAACCCTTCCTACTGGTGTTGCCGTCGACGAACAGATTCCCTTGATCGTCGTACCCCATTGAGGCGGGACTCGGCATTGCCGGGTCGATGTAGACCGTCGGCTGTCCGCTCGCGTGGGCGAACACCGCGATGCCGTCAGGGCCTTTCACTTGGACGTCGGTGACGGCGAGGTTGCCGCTCGCGGGATCGACGGCGCAGGCGTAGCTGAATCCCGGCGTCGCGAGTTTGGCGATCGGCTTGACCCCGCCATGCTGGTACTCGATCACTTTGAGCGGCTCGTTCACCCACACGTCGCTCGCGGCGTCGACGCACAGACCGCTGGGCTCGTCGGCTTTTAGTTCCCCGACGTGCCGCGCCGACGGATACGCATACACGTCAACGTGTTCGTCGTTCCAGTCGGCGACGTAAAGAAGATCCTCGCTCTTCGCTTCGGGCAGCATCCACGAACCGCTGCCCTTCGCAACGCTCGCGCCCGCTTCGCGCACGGGAAGGGCCAGGCTCCCCGGAGTTGACTGAACGGCGCATCCCGCGAGCACGCAGGCGGCGATCGGTAACAGCCAAGAGCGAGCGTTCATACCCTCGCTTCTTCGCCGTCTCGTCGAAGCTCTCCGCCGCACCGACGACGGCGGAGGTTGGCTGTCATCACGGAAAGAGCTTACGGCGGCGGAGGTGAGGCTAACGGAATGTTCTGGCAGAGGGAGGCGGCGGCTAGCACGGCGTTGGCGGCTTCGTTTTCCCGCGTTTCGGTTTGCGCCATCGTCCAGTTCAACCCCTCAATCAGGCGCGTGACCGGATTGTAGCCGAGGGTGAGGCCGGGGATCGTCGCGAGATCGATCGTGTACGGGTTGGGCGTAAGGCCGGCATAGTTCGGGTTCTGCGCGAGCGGGTTGAGCGCAACGGGCGCTGCGGGCGCATCGTCGCCGCCGTTGGGCTTGCCGGCCTGCGCGATGTAGCCTTGCCCGGCGTGCTGGAGATCGGCCATCGTCTGCGTATCGTAAAAGCCGCTGATGATATCGAGCGACGCGTTCTGCGCGGCCAGCGCCTTGAGCAGCCGCTCGCGGATCTCTTGCAGCATCTTGTCGTCTTCCGGGCGCCCCGACGGATGGCTCAGTGCCGGACTGTCGAGCTCCGTTTGGATCGCGATAATGTTGTTGGCGATGGGGCGGATCAAGTTTTCGATACCGAGCAGCGCCATGCTCTGCGGTGCGTTCGAGCCCGGATCGCCTCCGGGATCGCCGTTCGCCGAGGAGACGTCGCTGCCCCGAAGCCGGCTGGTGTTGTACTGCTGGAAGAGGTCGGGGCTTCTTTTGATCTGGTCGTCGTTCTCCATCATCATGCCCAGCGCGGGCTTCACGTGCGCGCGCAGCTCGCTGCAGAGCGGACGGCTCACGACGTAGTAAATCTGCGGCGGCGGCGAGGGGGTCGGCGACGCCGCCGCCGCGGCCGCAACCAAAAGAGCGAGCAGCATCGCTCGCTCTCTTACGTGCGGCCCTTAGGTCCCCTTCTGCGCACCCGCGTAGAAGATGACCTTGAAGATCGCCTGCGGCACGGTCGTCAGAGCGTTGGGATTGCCGTACGCGAGGTACAGCTCGCTCGTGCGTAGACGAAGGTGGTAGGCGACCGACACGTTGGAGCAGCGTCCCAGACAGTCGCCGCCGCCGTTGGGAATCGGCGGATAGCCGATCACCTGGCGCAGGCCGACGGCGAACGAGGAATTACGCGAGATCTGGTACGCGTAGCTCAGGCTCTCGAACCACTGGATGTTGTTCTGGTATGGCGAGGGCTGCCACTGCGCGGTGTCGTCGAGCGCCAGCGTGAGCGCCCCGCGATTGCCGACGCGGATCGTCGAACTGCGGAACCACGTGTCGAGGCGTCCCGTGCCGTAGCGACCGGTATTGTAGCTGATCGTCGTCGGCGTCGATGACGTGCCGTGGTTGGGAAAGTTTCCGGGGTTATTGGTGACCAGCCCGCTGTCGTAGGTGACCTGGAAGCCGCCGTTCTGCGAGATCGGGGTGAGTATGTCGCCAAAGCGCCAGTAATTCGAGCCGGAAAAGAGTTGGAAGTCCAGGGCGCTCTTGGTGAGCACGTCGAGCAGCAGCGAGTTATCGCTCTGCGCCTGCCCCATCGTCGGTCCCTGGTAGCGGTCGACGAATCCCGCGAGCCCCACCGAGACCAGCCGGTCGTTTCCGGAAAAGTCGAAGATCTTCGCGCTGTAGAGCGCGTAGCCCGCGATTCCCGGGTGCGAGACGAACCCGTCGACGGGATCGTAATACGCTCCGATCTTGCGCGTTGCCGCGAACACGCCGAAGGTCTGATTCGCCCAGCCGCCCCCGACGTCGTAGTACTGCGCCTGGCTACCGTCGAGCACGTTGGTACCGGCATCGTTGGCATAATTGAAGTACGCGCTGAGATGCTTGAGATCGGAATAGTACATGCCGGTCTCGACGCTGTTGTCGGTCAAACCGGGAAGGTCGACGGCCACTCGCTGCACGCTCGCGCCAAATTTCGTGTCCGACGACGTCCAGTCCAGCGTGCTTGCCAGATCGTTGCGGTTGTCGCCGATCGAGTCGAATGAGGCGAAGCCGATCGGTCCCTGCTTGCCCTCGACCGCATAGCCTTCGCTCGGAGTCGGAATCGCCGGCGTGTAGAGCTGCTGCACGTTGGGACACGCATCGCAGTTGAAGCTGTTATAGAAGTTTGCCGCCTGCGTGAAGAACGGGCGAACCTCGGAGTAGTAGCGCTGGTAGACCGTCGGCGAGATCGACTGCTGGTCCAGCTCGACGTTGGAGTAGTCGGGGTGAAAGGTCGAGTAGAACGAGGCCGTCGGGGTGATCGGGATCGAGAGGTCGGCGCCCACGCGCGAGGTCGAACCGCCGATGGTGCTGCTCGCCGCCTCGCCCAGCGCGTAGATCGCCGCTCGCGGCTTGGGGCGTGAGGCGACCAGGCCGTGCAGCTGCGGCAGCTCGACCGTTCCGGCATGCGCGTAGTCGGCGTTGCCGTAGGAGTCGGGCTGCATCTGCACGCGGTCGTACGACCACACCTGCTGCTCGCCGGTCGCGCGCACGTAGCGGACGAACTGCGCGTGCCACTCGCCGCCGTGCGCGTTGCGCAGCACGTCGAACGGAATCTTCATGGTTACCGTGTACCCGGTACCGTTCGCAACCCCCGCCGACTCCCAGTTCGGGGAGTAAGCCGTGTTCTCCGAAGAAAACTCGTAATGCGTGCCGTTGGGCGTCGCGTAGAACTGATAGAAGTAACCGCTGATGCCGTTGGGCCAGAGGTCGACCCAGACCTCGTCGTCGTTACCTTGGCCGACGTCGTTGGTGTGCTGCTGCGCGGCGATCGGCTCGTGCTGCGTCGCATCGAAGCGCACGTAGATCGCGTGCCCGTCGGTCGTGATCCACGCCTGCGTCGGCTCGCTGGCAGGCCGCGAACGCACCGGGTTCCACGGCAGCGTCAGCGCGGTCGCGCGCGACCAGCCGGCGATCGGCGCGCTGGGATCGAGCGGCGGCGCATCGGACTGCGATACCGCCAGGTGCGCGTACGCCAAGGCCAGCGCCGCCGCCGGCAGTGCGAGCGCCGCGACCAGAACGAGGGCCGCGAGCCCTCGTCTCATTGCAGGACTGCCCCGTCGAGATTGGAGCGCGAGCCAGAGCGCAGCGTGGCGGCGTCGACCGGCGTGCAGCGATCCGGGGCGTCCTCGCTGTCGCAGAGCAGCGCGCCGCGGAAATCGGCGCCCGCGACGTTCGCGCCGCGCAGGTCGACGCACGAGACCGGCCGTTCGGAGTAGCCGTGGCTACGCGAACAGATCCGCGCGTTACGGAAGCTCGCTCCACGAAGATCGGCGCTCGCGAAGTCGACGCCCTGGAGGTCGGCGCCGTCGAAGCGTACGCGCTGCGCGTCGCTCTCGCGTAGATCGGCGCCGACGATTTTGACGCCCGAGAGATCGGCGCCACCGAGGTGTGCGCCGCGCGCGTCGCAGCCGACGCAGCGATTCAGTAGGCCGCGAACGTCGACGCCGCTCTGGTCGATCGCGCCGCGGAGATTGGCGCCCGTGAGCGTCGAGCCGTCAAAACTCGCGCCGGCCAACTGCGCGTCGTGGAGATCGACGCCGACGAGTTTGGCGCCGCGGACGTTGGCGCCCCGCAGGTCGGCGTTCTGCAGGTCGACGCCCGTGAGGCGCGCGCCTTGAAGGTTGGCGTTGCGCAGGTTGGCACGCGCGAGATCGACGCCCATGTACTCGACGTTGGCGAGATCGGCGCCTTGCAGATCGCGACCGGCGAACGAGCAGCCAGTGCAGTTCTCCGGCAGTCCGCCGCTCACGGCGACGGTCATCGTTAGCGAGAAGACGATCGTGAAGAGATGAAACATCGTACGATTGCTCCTTTTCAATGGCGGGTCGAGGGCGCAGGAAACCAGGCCTCGGCCGCGAGGCGTTTTCGGGAAGGTCGTGAAGACGGTTAGGCTACGCGGTTACGGTGACGAGTTGTCGTTCGAGAAATCCATGCCGATGAGTTTGGCCTTCGAAAGATCGACGTGTTTGAGATCGACGCCCGCGAGGTCGCAGCCGTTGAGCGTCGCGCCGGCGAAGTTTGCGCCGTCGAGCCGCGCGCGGCTAAAATCGCTGCCGACGATCTCGGCACCGGCGAAGTTGACGTTGCGCAGATCGGCGCCGGAGAAATCGTCGCCGTTGATGCGCACGCCTCGTAGGTCGAGTCCGGAGAGATCGGCGTGGGCGAAGTCGCAGCCTTTGCAGCCGTTGAGCACGCTGCGCAGCTGCGCCGTTTGCAGGCGCGCCCCGGTGAATTCGCAGCCCGACATCCAAGCATTGCTGAAGTCGGCGCCGGTGAGGTTGGCGTGGGAGAAATCGCAGCCGGTCAGGTGGGCGCCGCGAAACGACGCATTGCTGAGGTTCGCGCGGCTGAAGTCGGCGCCGTTGAGCTTGCTGTCGGAGAGGTTGGCGTTTGTGAGGTTCGCATCGGTGAAATCGACCCCAGTGTAGTCGGCGCCGCGGAGATCGCGTCCCGACCAGTTGACGCCGTGCAGATCGCAGCCAACGCAGGACTTGCCGTCCTTCGACATGTGCACGCCGTATTGGCCGGCCTCTTGCGCGACGATCTTGCCGACCTCGGCGCCCCAGCTCTTCGCGAAGCCGTGCCCCATGGCTGCGGCAGCCGCGCCGATCGCCGCAGTCGACTTCGCACCGGCCGCGCCGTCGATCGCGCGGTCGACCGATCGAGAGATCGCGTCGCCGTAATCGGAGGCGAGGGGGTGCGGAGGTGCGGGCGGGTACGGCAGGCCCGGAGCGCGTTCGACGACGGTCTTGGTGATGACGACGGTCTTCGGCGACGCGCTCGGCTGCGCGGCTTGCGCCGTTGCCCGCGTCGTTTGCGCGAGCGATCTCGTCGTCGTTTGCGCGAGCATCTGCGTCGAGTTCGAGGCTTCGTGCGCGGCGGTGCGCGCCGCCTGCGGCGCCGCGGCCTTTGCGGCGACGCGAGCGGTCGTCGCGGCGGTCTCCGCGATTGCCGGCGCCGCGATCGACGGTGCGACGAACGCGATCGCCAGCGCGAGCGCCCCGACCGCCGCCACTGCGGCGGCAGTGGGGCCGAGCGCGAGGTTCGTCGCAATGTCGCGGCCGCTGCCGAGCAGCCGTTCGATGCGCAGCGAAATCTGTTTGCGCGTGGTGAAGACGCCCGGCGCGGGCATCGGATGGTGCGGCCACGCCGCGGTCTCAGCCATCTTCGTAAGGCACATCGCGTAGGGGCGCACGGCGCCGACCGAGGCGAGCACCCAGTCGTCGCAGGCCACTTCGCGCTCCAGCTCGAGCTGCTGCGCGACGAAGAGCGCCGCCGGGTTCCACCCCAGCGCGGCGATAATCAGCCGCTGCAAGCAGTTGCTCCAGTCATCGGCGCGGCGCAGATGCGCGAGTTCGTGAAGGCTGATCTGCTCCACCTCGGCCGGCGAGAGACGTTCGAGCAGTTCGCGCGGGATGAGGATCATCGCATCGAAGAGCCCGATTGCGACGGGAACGTCGACCGCGTCGCTGACGCAGAGGCGCACGGGACGCCGCCCCTTATTCGCGCGATTCCACTGCGGCATCGCGTCGCGGTAGTCGACCGGCAGCGGCAGCGCGTCGCTCTTGAGCCGTTCGAGGCGCCAGAGGCCGACGAGCAAACCCGCCAGCGCGTAGGCCGCCAGCAGTGCCCACGCCGCGAACACCGCGAGCGCGACCGGCCAGGGCAGCGTCACGCGCAGCCGCGGCGGCAATGCGGGCACGTATGGCGAGGCATTCGAGTTTGGTTGCGCGGCATTCGCTTTCGCGCCCGAAGCCGTTTGCCCGTCGGACGAAGCGCGCATGACGTCGTTCTTGATCGAGAACGGCGACGAACGGCGAACGGGGGTAGACGATCCGTGGACGTGCAGCGCAACGCCTTGCGTGCTCGGCGGCATGACCGCAGCGCGTTGCGCGGGCGTAAAGAAGAGCACCGTCGTGATGACCGGCACGACGAACGCTGCGATCAGCGCCGCGCTCCATACCGCATAACGCGTCGCCGCGTTGATGCGCGGCCACGCCCGAAGCAGCAGCCACACGCCGATCACCAGCAATGCGTCCTGCCAGAGTGCGTTGAGTACGGTTGCGGCAACGACGATCATCGTCCGCCCTCCTCGTATCGCTCGATGAGGGCCCGCAGGCGCGTCAGCTCGTCCTTCGTCGGGCGTTCGTTTTGAATGAGCCGGAGCGCAAGCGTTCCGGCGTTGTTGTCAAAGAAGCGCGAGAGCACGTGGCCGACCGCGCTGGTCGCCGCGTCTTCGCGCGCGACGAGCGGGCGATAGACGAAGGCCCGCCCCGCCTCCTCGTGCGCGACGTAGCCCTTCTTCTCGAGTATCCGCATCGTCGTGAGCACGCTGTTATAGGCCAGCGGCGGAGGCGGCAGTGCGGCGGTCACCTCGGCGACCGTCGCGCGTTCCTTATCCCAAAGCACCTCCATAAGCCGCAGCTCGGCCTCCGTGAGGGTCGTCGATCGCCGTCGTGCCATGCTCGTTTTTGCTATCCTTACGTGTGAGAGGGGGTTTCTACTAAATCCTTAGTTTTGATGCTACCGCGGCCCCCGTGCTTTGTCAACTAAAACCTTAGTATTAAAACCCTAGGAGGGCTTTTGCAGGGGGCGCCCCCGTTGGGGGAATGGCCTACCGGTCTGCCAATAAGGGGGGCTATGCCAATGGCCCGCGTTCTTTTCGCCTTCTTAACCGTCGGTCTGCTCGCCGCGTGCGGCAAGGGCACGCCGATCACCAGCGGCACGCCGACGCCGCCGCCCACGCCGCCGCCCGCCGTCACCGCCCAGTACCCGATCCCGACGGCCTCGAGCGAGCCCAAGGGCATCGCCCAGGGCAGCGACGGCAACCTGTGGGTTACCGAGTTCCGCCCCAGCAAGATCGCCGAACTGCTGCACAACGGTAAGTTCAGTGAGAACGTGACGCCGACGCGCGGCGCCGGGCCGACCGGAATCGCATCGGGCTCCGGCCCGAACCTCAACGTCTGGTTCACCGAGACCAGCATCGGTAAAATCGGTCAGATCACGACGGCCGGTGCGCCGTTCGTCGAGTACGCGATGCCGAGCTCCGACTCGACGCCGGTCGGCATCGCGCTCGGTTCGGACGGCAACATGTGGGTGACCGATCCCGGCACCAACTCCGTGTGGCGCATCCAACAGATCAAGCATAAGCCGTTCGTGAAATTTACGCAGTTCAAGCTCACGGGCGACGCCAAGCCGATGGCGATCACCACGGGGCCGGACGACGCACTCTGGTTCACCGAGGCCGGCACCAACAAGATCGGACGCCTGCCGATCAGCGGCTACCCCCTCAGCGAGTACAAGATCACCACGGCCAACGCCGACCCCGTCGGCATCTGTCCCGGAAGCGACAACGCGGTCTGGTTCACCGAATCCCGTGCCAAACAGATCGCCCGCATGACGACCAACGGCATCCTCACTGCCGAGTACCCGTTGAAAAACGCGGGGAGCCCCAATCAGATCCTCCAAGGCGTCGACGGCAACTTCTACTTCACCGATACCGCGGCCAACAAGATCGGGCAGTTCTTCTTCAAGGGCCACGCGGTCAACTACTACGGCATTCCCACCAAGGACTCGGGTCCGACCGCAATGACGCTGGGTACCGACAACCAGATCTACTTCGTCGAGACAACCGGCAACAAGGTCGGCCAGTTCCGCTACTTTACGGTATGATCTCCAGCTCGCCGGGCGTCAGTTCGGCGAGCGCACAGATCGCGTTTGCACTGCGCCCGACCAGCACGTAGCGTTTTCCGACGCGCAGCAGGTGCACCGCCGCCTGCGGCGAGAGCATCGCGCTCTCGACGACTTCGACGCAGCGGTGCGCGCGCCGCGGCAAACTGCCAGCGCGCAGTCGTTGCGCCAAGACGTAGAGCAGCGCGAGCACGGCGGCAGCCAACCCGAGCTTGAGAGCGTAAGCCGCCCAGAAGGCCGGCGGCACGCGCTATCGCTCCGCCCCCGCGCGGCCGCGGCGTGCGTTGGCCTCCTCCAGCTCGGTTTCGTCGCGCTTGGCTTGCGCCGCATTGAACTCCGCAAGACGCCGCTCGCGCAAACGTTCGAGCACGGCGCAGCGGCGGCGTGCGGCGAGCAGCTGCGCCGAGGCCTCCTCCAGCTCCGCGCGCGAGTGGGCGTTGCGCGCGATTTGGCTCGCTGCCGAGCGTTCGAGCACGCGTAGACGTTCCTCGTACAGGCCGCGCGCGTAGCGGTCAGCGCTCGACCCGCTCGCCGCGCACTGGTGCAGCGCGTCGCCGCTCGCGCGCGATGCTTCGGTCACGGTTTCCAGCTCGTGCGCTCCGCGCGCGCACGCGACGCGAGCCCGCGCAAAGGCGTGCTGGGCTAAGTCTTGTGCGCGACGGCGCTCTTCGAGCAACGGCTCCAGTGCAAAGACGAATCGTTGGCCCATATGCGAGGAGGTCTCCCCGCGCGAGGGCTTAGCGAGCCAACTGCGAGCGCTCGCGCCCGACCGAGACGGCCTCCACCGGCACGTCGAGCAACTCGCCCAAGCGGGCGACGTAGGCGCGCGCCGCCGGCGGCAGTTCGTCAATGCGGCGGCAATCGCCGATCGGCTCGCTCCATCCCGCCAGCTCCTCCATCTCCAGTTCCAAGCCGGCGTCACCCGCCGCGCCGAAACCGGCATGCTTCCCGGCGACACGGTATCCGGTGACGATCGGCAGCGATTCGAAGCCGCTCAAGACGTCGAGCTTGGTGATCACGGCGCTGGTTAACCCGTTGATTGCGACGGCGTAGCGCGCCGCGACCGCGTCGAACCAACCGCAGCGCCGCGGGCGCCCGGTTACCGTTCCGAACTCACCGCCTTGGCGGCGCAGGCGCTCGCCCCGCTCGTCGCGGAGCTCCGAGGGCATCGGCCCGGCTCCAACGCGCGTGCAGTAGGCTTTGAAGACGCCGGTGATCCGCCCGATCGCGCCGGGGCCAATGCCTAGCCCGGTGCAGGCGCCGCCCGCGATCGTGCTCGAGCTGGTGACGTAGGGATAGGTGCCGTAGGTTACGTCGAGCAGCGTGCCTTGCGCGCCTTCGAGCAGCACGCGCTTTCCCGCAGCGAGCGCGTCGTGAATGTAGGCCACGCCGTCGACGACGTGGGGAGCCAATCGTTTCGCCGCCTCGAGCGCCTCGGCGTCGCCGGGATCGCGCGCCGTCGCGCCGCGGAGTACGTCGCTGAAGCGCACGCCGCTGCGCGCCACCCGGTCGACGTACGCCGGGCCGATGCCGCGGCCGGTGGTGCCGATCGCCGCGTCGCCGCGCTCGCGCTCCGCGGCCGCGTCGCGCTCGACGTGGTGCGGCAGTACGACGTGCGCCCGATCGGAGATCTTCACGCGCGACACGGCGACACCGATCTGCGTCAGGCGCTCTAGCTCGTCGAGCAGCGCGTTTGGATTGATGACGGCGCCGCCGCCGACGAACAGGTCGACATGCGAATGCAGCACGCCCGACGGCACGATGCGCAGCGCCAGCTCGCGCTCGCCGGCGACGATCGTATGTCCGGCGTTGTCGCCGCCGCCAAAGCGCGCGACGACGTCGTACTGTGAGGCGTAGAGGTCGATGATGCGGCCTTTGCCCTCGTCACCCCACTGGGCACCGAGGATCATATCGGCTTTCGAAGACACGCTTTAGTCGCCGCGTTCCTACTCGGTGCGGAACTCCAAGTCGCTCGTGTCGCCCATCGGGATCTCAGGCGAGCCGTCGAACTGCGTCATCACGAACTCCGAGAAGAGCGCGTTGGGCCAGCCGAAGCTGCGCCGCGTGTACTGCTGGGGATTGTCGGGATTGAACGACTCGTGCAGCAGATGGTCGCCGGGATCGCTCGCGAGCAGTTGGCCGAGCACGTCCTGTTTCTCCGAGCTCGAAGTCGCGGTCATGCCCTCCATGATGAGCGCCAGCGGCCAGATCCAGTGATCGGGCGTGTGATAGCTGCCGATGCCGCGCGCCACGTGACCCTGGTAGAACGACGGGTTGTCCTGCGAGAGCAAGAAGCGCCGCGTGTTCTCGTAGTAGCGGTCGTTCGCCGTCGTGTAGCCGAAGTACGGCGCCGCCAGAAGGCTGGGAATGTTCGCGTCGTCGGTGAGGATCGCGTGTCCGAGCCCGTCGACCTCGTAGGCGTAGATCAGACCGTACTTCGGCACGTCGACGAGGCCGTAGGTTTGAATACCGCGCTGAACTTCGTCGCGCAGCGCCTTGGCCTCGCGCGCCTTCACGACGTCGTGATAGACGTTGAGCTCGATGTCGGACATATCGCCGAGCGCCACCACGGCGAACATCTCCGACGGAATCAGGAAGTTGTAGTAGCACGCGTCGTCGGAGGGGCGGAAACCCGTCCAGATCATGCCCGTGTATCCGGCGGGGCGGCCGAAACCGTCGGCCGGCAGCTCTTTGTGCGTGTAGCGCGAGTTGCGCGGATGGTTCTGCTCGCGCTGCATCGTGGAGAGCACCTCGTCGAGCATGTTGGAGAAATCGCCGGTGAAGATCGTCGAGTCGCCGGTCGTCTTCCAGTAACTCCACGCCAGCGCCGTGGGGTAGGCCAGCGAGTCGAGTTCGTACTTCTGCTCCCACACCCGGTAGTCCAGCGTGTACGCGTTGGCGTAGGGGTCGATCTGGACGTACTTGACCATGCGCGCGATGATGGCACGCAGCAAGCCGCGCACGTCGGGATCGTCCTTGGCAAAGAAGAGGTAGGGGCGCGCCTGCGCGCTGGCATCGCGCAGCCACTCGGCGGGAATGTCGCCGGTGGGAATGTAGGCGGTGCCGTCGGGCGCGTACTCGGCCAGCCGGCTCGTGTCGAGCAGCGCGGCGCGGAACATCTCCTGCAGGTGCGGATTGGAACTGCGATAGCTGTCGGCCGCCTGTTCGATGGAGCGCAGTTCCAACGCCGGCGCGCGAACCGGAATCAGCGTCGCGGCCGCGATGCATAGTAACGCGGCCACCCCGAGGGTGCGAACCCTTGCGCCCATTATGCGGGCCACGTCCCGTGTGCGTACAATGCAGGCAGCTCCCGATAACGGCCTAGATAATCCAGTCCATAACCCACCACGAATACGTCGGGGACTTCGAAGCCCCTGTACTTGATTTCAACGTCGGCGATCCGCCGGTGCGGGCGATCGAGCAGCGTACAGACCGCCAGCGAGGCCGGTTCGCGAGCGAGCAGCGCCTTGACGACGTATTGCAGCGTGAGGCCGGTATCGATGGTGTCGTCGACCAGGATCACGTGGCGTCCCTCGATGGGAATGGCGAGGTCCTTTTCCAGCGCGATGCCGTCGCCGTCGCCGTATTTATTGACCGAGATGAAATCCAGCTGGCAGGGGATCGTCACGGTCCGCACGAGGTCGGCGAGAAACGTTGCGGCGGCGGAAAGCAACCCAACCATGACGGGCAGCTTCCCTTCGTAATCCTGGGAGATGGCGGAACCGATCTCTGCGACGCGTACGGCGATCGAGCGTGAATCGAAGAGGGGCTCGCCGGTCATGAGGCCCGCTTCATCGCACGCGAGAAGACGCGTTCGATATCGCGGCGCGTGAAGAGTTTGACGTTGATGCGCGGATAGTGGGAGCGGAGCAAGCGAACCTTGCGGTTCTTGCGCGTGTTGAAGTTCGGTTTGGCGACCGTGAGTTCCAAATAAAGATCGTACTCCGGCAGATAAAAGTCCGGAGTAAAGAACTCGATCGGCCGCCCATGCTCGTTCCATGCGATGGGAAAGCTCCGGGGTTCGTATTGCCATGCGATGCGGTAGAAGTCGAAGAGGCGCGCGAGTTCGGCTTCACTCGCATGTGCGAAGGGAACCCGTGACATAGCCACGGACTGCTATCTACGACGTGCTCTTGCCCCTATCCCGCCGGGAGCCGCAAGACGAACCGTGCGCCCCCCAGCGGGGAGGCATCCACCCGGACCTCGCCGGCCGCCCGCTCTGCAATCGCCTTGACGACCGCCAGGCCGATCCCGCTGCCGGTGCGGTCGGAGTGCGCGCCGCGAGCGCCCAGCTCGAAGATGGCGGCGCGTTCGCCGGGCGCGACGCCGCTGCCGTCGTCTTCGACCGCCGCCTCCACGTGACGCTCCGCGAGACGGCAACTGATGCGGACCGTGCCCCGCTCGCTGCCGTGTTTGATCGCGTTCTCCAGTAGGTTCGCCAGCGCGTGCACGCACTCGTCGGGATCGATGCGTGCGACCGCGCTCTTCGGCAGGCGCGTGCGGATGGTTACGCCGCGCTTGTGCGCCATCGGCGCCACGATCTCGACGGTGGCGCGAATCTGAGGTACGAGGTCGCAGGAGCGCCGGCGCGGCGGCGCGAGGCTCGGCGCTTCGAGGATGCCGGCGATCAGGCGGTCGAGCCGCAGCGTCTCTCGGTGCGCCGCCTCGAGGAAGCGGCGAGCGTTGCGCGGGTCGGTCTCACCCTCGAGCACGGTCTCAAGGTAGCCGCGGATCGAGGTGAGCGGCGTGCGCAGCTCGTGACCGAGCGCGGGCAGCACCGCGCGTTCGCCGATCGCGTTGGCCAGCTCCCGGAGATCGAGCACACCGCGCCTGCGCACACTACGGCGTCGAGAATTTGTAGCCGAAGCCATGCACGGTGCGCAGCAGCGGCGGCAGCTTCCACTCCTCCTCGATCTTGTGGCGCAAACGATGCACGTGCACGTCGATCGTTCGCTCGTCGCCCACCCAGTCGAAGCCCCAGACGCGCTGCAGCAGCCAGTCGCGTGAGAGCGCGACGCCGGGATTGCCGGCGAACTCCATCAGCAGCGCAAACTCGCGCGGCTTGAGCCTGACGTCGGTGCCGTCGATCCGCGCCTCGCGCGCGATCGGGTCGACCTCCAGACGCCCGAAGCGCAGCACCGGCAGCGCCGCGGGAAGCGGACGCCCGACGCGGCGCAGGATCGCCTTGATGCGCACCACCACCTCTCGCGGAGAGAATGGTTTGCTCACGTAGTCATCGGCGCCTAGTTCGAAACCCACGACGCGATCGAGCTCTTCGCAGCGAGCCGTGACCATGACGATTGGAACCAGGCGTTCCTCGCGGCGCAGCGTGCGTGCGACGTCGTACCCGTCGATGCCGGGAAGCCCGACGTCGAGCACGATCAGATCGGCGGCTCCCCGGCCGTATCGCAGCGCCGCGTGCCCGTCGGCCGCACCGACGACGGCGAAACCCTCGCGCTGCAGATGGTGGGTGAGCAGCTCGCGAATGGCCCGGTCGTCGTCGGCGATGATGATCGTCTGGGTGGACATGCCGGAGCCAGTGCCCCGGGCCAATCGCTACTGAGACAGTCCGCTAAAGGGGGCCTTACTCTTTCAACCTCTGCGACTTTAGTCCCCCGCGAGTTCGGAGGCGAGTGGCCCGAACGCCGCCGCGTGGTGGCGCAGCGCGCGATAAATCGCCGATGCCGGAAAACCCAATCGCTCCAAGCGGCGCGCGGCCGAAGGATAGGCGATACCGGGATTCTTGCTCACAAGCCGCTCTAAAGCCGCGGTGCAGCGTGCGCTTTCGCCTTGCTCTAGCGAAGCCACGGCCTGCGCCGCGGCCGACGCATCGACGCCTCTGCGCACGAGATCGCCGACGAGCCGGTTGTCGCCGACGGCTTTACGTTTGCTCTCGACGTAGAGCATCGCATAGAGCCGGTCGTCTACGAAACCCTCGCGCTTACAGCGCTCGATCGCATCGCGTATATCGCCGTCGGCAAAACCTTTGCGCTCCAGCCGCTGCCAGAGCTTCGCCTCGGTCATCCGCTGCCGCGCCAGCATCGCCAGAGCGTAAGGGTAGGCACGCGTCACGATTTTTTTCCATCAACGTCGACGAAGTATTTTCGTGGGAGATGCGCGACGTGGTGCCGAGAAGGCTCGGACCGACGAGCGCAGCCAGGATGGCGGAGCGAGGAGGCCGCGCAGCAGGAGCGGAGCAGGATGCGGAGCGACGAGCGTCTTCGAGGCACCACGTCGCGCATCTCCCACGAAAATACTTCGCTCGCGGCTACTCCTCGGCGGCGGCGACGGCTGCGGGGGCCTTTCCGTTGGTTGAGACGGTTTTGCTGAGTGCTTCGCGGATCTTGGCTTCGATTTCGGCTGCGAGATCGGTATGCTCTTCGAGGAAGGCTTTGGCGTTCTCACGCCCTTGGCCGATGCGCTGCTCGCCGTAGGTGTACCACGAGCCGCTCTTGCCGACGATGTTCTGATCGAGCGCGACGTCGAGCACCGAACCCATCTTCGAGATGCCGTGGCCGTAGGTGATGTCGAACTCCGCCTGGCGGAAGGGTGGCGCGACCTTGTTTTTGACGACCTTCACGCGCGTGCGCGTGCCGACGACGTCTTGTCCGACCTTGATCGTTTCGAGCTTGCGAACGTCGAGACGAACCGACGCGTAGAACTTGAGCGCCCGGCCGCCCGAGGTGGTCTCGGGGTTGCCGAACATCACGCCGACCTTCTCACGCAACTGGTTGATGAAGATCATCACCGTCTTGCTGCGCGAGATTGCGGCGGTGAGCTTGCGCAGCGCCTGCGACATCAGCCGCGCCTGCAGGCCGACGTGCGCGTCGCCCATGTCGCCCTCGAGTTCGGCACGAGTGACGAGCGCGGCGACCGAGTCGACGACGACCACGTCGACCGCGTTGCTGCGCGTGAGCATCTCGGCGATCTCCAGCGCCTGCTCGCCGGTATCGGGCTGCGAGACCAGCAGATTGTCGAGATCGACGCCCAGCGCCGCGGCGTAGTTGGGATCGAGGGCGTGCTCGACGTCGACGAAGGCGGCGGTGCCCCCGGTTTTCTGCGCCTCGGCGATTGCGTGAAGGGCGAGCGTCGTCTTACCGCTCGACTCCGGACCGTAAATCTCGACGATTCGCCCGCGAGGAAGACCGCCCACCCCGAGTGCCAGATCGAGCGCGATCGAACCCGTCGGGACGACCTCGAAGGCCATGCGCTCCTGAAAATCGCCCATGCGCATGATCGAGCCTTTGCCGAACTGGCGCTCGATTTGCGTGAGCGCGTTGGCGAGGGCAAGTTGTCGTTCGTCTTCTGCGGCCATGGTTGTTCCTTTCTCTAGCGGGGTGCGCGTCCTACGTTCACGCTCTCATGCGCAAGTGCCAAGGGGTTGGCATTGTGCGGCGGCCTTTTCACGAAGTTGCGACGGCCTCGGTGCCGTCGTCAAAGAGCGCGTCGATGAATTCGGCGGGCGAGAAGTCGCGCAGGTCGTCGGTGCCTTCGCCGAGGCCGACGAGCTTAATCGGCACCTCCAGCTCGTCGACGATGGCCACGAGCACGCCGCCCTTGGCGGTGGAGTCGAGCTTGGTGACCACGATTCCCGTAAGCTGCGTGGCTTCGTTGAAGAGCTTCGCCTGCGAAATCGCATTCTGTCCGCTCGTGCCGTCAATGACGAGCAGCGTCTCCGCCGGCGGCTCGCCCAGCTCACGTTCGATGATGCGCCGCATCTTCTTCAGCTCTTCCATGAGGTTGGCTTTGGTCTGCAGGCGGCCGGCCGTATCGACGATGATGACGTCGAAATCGCGCGCCTTGGCCGCGCGCAGTCCATCGAAGACGACCGAGGCCGGATCGGCGCCTTCAGCGCCGCGCACGATAGCGCTTTTGCTGCGCTCGCCCCACACGGCGAGCTGCTCCGCCGCTGCAGCGCGAAACGTATCGGCGGCCACGAGCAGCACCCGCTTGCGCGCCTTTTGAAGCCGCGCTGCGAGCTTGCCGATCGTCGTGGTCTTGCCGCTGCCGTTGACGCCGACGATCAGCAAGACGGCCGGTTTGCGGTCGAGATGAAGCTCCGGCTCGGGCAGCGTCAGAAAGCGTTCGACGTCTTTGCGAAACCGCGCGACGACGAAGTCGGTGGTCTTCCAAGCCTCCTGCTTGGCGACGGTCTGCAAGCCGGTGACGATCTTGGCGGTGGTGGGGACGCCGAAATCGGCGACGATGAGCGTCTCTTCCAACTCGTCCCAAAACTCGGGCGTCAACGGACGCTGCGGGCTGCCCAGGCGCGAAACCGCCGAGAAGACCTCGCGCGCGCGGCTCAACGAGGTTCGAAGCCGCGAAAGCCAACTCACGGCTTCGACTCTAACATGCGAACGTACGTTCGGTCAACCAGGTGCGCTATACTCCCGGTAGGGAGGCACGCATGCAGCATTACTCTTTGGCCACCGGCACTCTCGCACTGATCTGCGTCACCGCATGTTCGCAGGCTCCTTCGATTCCCGCAACCGCCCCCGCGGTCAGCGGTGCGCGCGTCGCGGGAAAGGCGCCGGTCATCGTGCTCGACGCGCGTTCGAGCGGACCGACGGTCGCGCGCGACCTGTACGGCGCCTCGCTCGACACCTGGTTTGCTTTCTGGCAGGGCTTCGTCAATCCGTCGCTTCGCAAAGCGGACATCGGGCTGGTGCGCTTTCCCGGTGGCTCGGAATCCGACGCCTATCATTGGGAGAACGGCGGCTCGCTCTGCGACTCGATGGGCTACATCACCCCCGGCGCGACGTTCGACCACTTGATGACCCACGCTGCGCGCCCGTTAGACCTCGACATCGCGATCACCCTCAACTACGGCAGCGACCGCGCTTGCAACGCGGGCGGTCAGCCGAGCGAGGCCGCCGCGTGGGTGGCGGAGGCCAAGAAGCGCGGCTATCGCGTCGCGTACTGGACGGTGGGCAACGAAGTCTACGGTTCGTGGGAGTACGATCTCCACCCGCATCCGCACGACCCCACCACCTACGCCGACGCCGTGCGCACCGGTTACTATCCCGCGGTGAAGAAGGCCGATCCCAGCGTCAAGCTCGGCGTCGTCGTCGACCTTCCCAGCGACACCGCGTGGAACGATGTCGTGTTGAAAAAGGCGCAGCCGTTCGATTTCGTTGAGGTGCACTATTATCCGGAGTACAACGTCGACAGCGACGCGCAGCTGCTCGGCCCCGACGTCGACAATTTCGTCGGCGACCTGAGCGGGCTGCGCAAGCAGATGTCGGCCGCGGGCGTCTCCAAGAGCGTGCCGATCTACCTCGGTGAGTTCAACAACGACGCCGGCAACGAAGGAAAACAGTCGGTCTCGATCGTCAACGGATTGTTCTTGGGGCAGATGCTCGGCACGCTCGCGAACGCCGGCGTTCCGATGGCCACGTGGTGGGTCGCCTACGGCAGCTGCGACGAGACCGGCGACTACTCAAAGAAGCTCTACGGCTGGCAGAAGTTCGGCAGCGAAGCGCTCTTCTCCGATGGCCTACCCGACCCGTACGAAGGCTGCGCAGATACGCCGAAGATTCCCGGCGGCACGCCGTTCCCCACTGCGCGCGCGATGGCACTCTTCGCGAGTGCGGCGCCCGCGGGCGCTCAGATCCGCAGCGCGAGCGTACCGGGTTCGCTGGGATCGCGCGTACGCGCCTACGGGTTCGCCCGCAGCGGCGGCTATGCGCTGCTGCTCTTCAACAACACGCTTCACGCGATCGCGATCGATGCGCGGGTCGATGGCTCGGGCAAGAGCGGCTTCTCCGCGATCCTCTCGGCGTACGGCAAGACACAATACGACCAGTCCAAGGAGAACAAGTGGACCGGCCCGGTGAGCAAGAGCCTGGGCAGCGTCGGCACCACGGTCCCGCTGAACCTAGGCCCGTACAGCATGACGGTGCTCTCCCTCTCGTCGTGAAGGCCCAAATGTCTAGAAACTTCATGGCTCGCAACGATGGAGGGCGATAGCGTTGAGGTAGCTCCTACTTCTCTGAAAGGACCCTCGACATGAACGACCGCTCCACCCTTCGCATCGCCGCCGCGCTCGCCGTCGCCGCGCTTTCATCCGCCCCGCTGGCGGGATGCAGCGGCGCTTTGCCGGTGCCTCCCGGCGGCTCGCCGCTCCCACCGGCCTCCTCCGCACGTTCCGCCGCCGGTCCCACCTTCTCCGCCGCTTCACCGGACCGCAAAAAGAAGAAAGCCAAGACGCTTCTTTACGTCAGCGACGTCGCCAACAATGCGATCGACGTCTTCGAAGTCGGCAAGACGAAGCGCCCGCACCCCATTCGTACGATCACTAAGGGCATCCAGACTCCCAACGGCATTGCTACCGACGAGACGGGCAATCTCTACGTGACCAATTATAACGCCAACGCCCTGACGATCTACGCGCCCAATACGAGCACGCCCGAACGGACGATTACCAAAGGGCTCAACGGGCCCTTGGACGTGAAGGTCGACGGCTCCGGGAACATTTACGTGGCCAACGTCCCCTTCTACGCAAGCGAAGTCGGCGCCATAGAAAAGTACGCCGAGGGTTCGTCGACGCCCAGCGCCACGTGGTATCTTCCAGCGACGGTCATCGCCTTCTCAGGCATCGCGCTGCTCAACGCCGATCAACCGGGTGAAACCTCGATCTACGCGATGGTCTACTCGGAGCAGTCGAGCTACGATACGTCTGCGGTCTTTTCGTGCTATCCCGGCTACTACATCTGTGGGCAGGTCGGCAACACCTTAAGCGCGGCACCGGGCGGCATCGCGGTTACGCAGTCGCCGGGCGGCAGCCAGCCCTTCCAGTATCTGGTCGTCGATCAGTACGTGCCGGGCGTCCTCGATTTCACTCAAAACGGAGGTGAGTCGCAGATCCAGACCGGCGGCCTGCCGCGAATGATCACGATGAACGAAGAGGACACGGACTTCTTCGTTGCCGATCAGTTCGCGGGACAAGTCGAAGAGTACAGCTTTCCCGCCGGAAAGCTCGTCAATGCGTTCCCGGTCGGCAACGATTCCCAGCTCTACGGCGTGGCGACGTTCCCCTCCGGAACGTTCCACTAGCCGTCGCGGAGGCTAGGCCTTGGAGGAGGCGCGTGCTTCGCGCGCTTCCTCCAGCACGCGCTCGAGCGGCAGACTCGCGCCGATGCGGTGGTTAGCCTCGAACCCCTCGCTTCCCAGCCGCTCGCGCATCTCGCGCACCTCATCGTCGTACTCGATGCGTTCTACCGGAAAGCGCTCCAGGCCGAGGCTGCAGCGCAGTTCGTCGGCCGCGCCGAGAAGGCGCGCGCCCTTCGCTGCGTCACCGAGCGCCAAGAGCGTCGCCGCAATCTCCTCGAGTACGCCGGCCAACGAGTAGGCATTCGGCGAGACCTCGAGGCGATCCAATGCTTCGCCAAAACGCGTGAGTGCGAGCGGATACCGCCCCGTCTTGCGCGCGATCGTTCCCAGATTCGCCAGCGTGTAGTTCGTCGCCGCAAAGCTCCCGATCGCTTGTTGCAGCTCGAGCGCCTCGCTGAAAAACGCCTCGGCTCGCGGATAGTCACCCTCGCCGAACGCGGCGACTCCCAGCTTCATCAAGGCGTGCGTCAGCCCCCAGTCGTGCTCCAGGCGACGATAGATCGCGGCGCTTTCGCCGGCGTACTCGGACGATCGGATAAAGTCGTTCTCCCCGAATGCGACGGAGGCCAGGCCCGATAGAGCCGCCGCCGCGCTCGCATCGTCGCCGTCGCGCCGCGCGATCGCGAGGACCTCGCCATACGCATCGCGGGCGGCCGCGTACGCTCCCGTATATTGCAAGATGAGCCCGAACGTCGTGAGCGAGGCGGCCAGCTCTGCGTCGTTGCCGATGACGCGCTGCAGCGCGATCGCCTCGCGGCACGTATCGAGCATTCCCGCGCCGTGACCCAACGAGCACCGCAGGGTAGCCTGCGCGTTGAGCACCGCGGAATACTGCTCGTCGGACGCGCCCTCCGGCGAGGCGGCGCGCTGCACGAGAAACTTTTCTACCCAGTCGACGCCCTCGGTCTGATAGCCGCGAAAGTTCCAATATCGCCAGGCCGCGCGCACGAGGTCGCAGCCGCACGACGTTTCACGCTCGCGGTGTGCCCACTCGAGCGCGGCCCGAAGGTTCGCGTCGTACCGTTCGAAACGCTCCAGAGCAGCGTGCTGTTGCGCGCCCGCGAGCTTCGCGTTCTCTCGACGCAATGTCGCGAGTACGGCTTGCGCGTGGCGGCGCTGCGCGTCGGACAGCTCGCCGCTCTCGACGAGGCGCTCGTAGGCAAATTCCCGCACCAGTTCGAGTATCGCGATCCGCCGCTCACCGGCATCGTGCTCGCGAACCAGCAGCAGATTTTTATCGGCTAGCCGGCCGACGGTCGCGTCGACGTCGCTGACGACGTCGGCTATGGCGCGGGCGTCGTCGAGGCTGCCGCCGCCCCGCAGCACCGAGAGGCGCCGCAGCACGCGCTGCTCGTCCCCGTCGAGAAGGTCGTAGCTCCACGCGATGGCCCGATCGATCGTTTGCTGGCGCGCGGGCCGGTCGATGGCACCGCCGCCGAGCAGCGGCAGTCGCCGCTGGAGGCGCAGTGCCAGCGCTTTGGGAGAGAGCATCGCAAGCCGCGCGGCGGCAAGCTCGATCGCCAGCGGCAGGCCGCCCAGGTGCGCGACGATCGAGTCGAGATCTGCGCGATTCTCGGCGGTCACTCCAAATTCGGGCCTCACCATCTGCGCGCGGCGCTCGAAAAGCTGCAGCGCCGCGGCGCCGCGCAACGGCGCAACGAGGAACACCCGCTCCGCGGTAAGATGCAGCGGCTCGCGGCTCGTCGCCAGGATCGTCAAACGCTCGCATCGCGCGAGCAGCTCGGCTACCCAGGCACTGGCCGGCAACACGTGCTCGAAGTTGTCGAGGATCAGCAGCGCGCTGCGCTCCTTGAGATGCGCGCCGAGGACGTCGCTGCGCGGCGCGTCGCCGAGGCGGATGCCCAGCGCGCGAGCGACGGTCTGAGGCACGAGCGACGGATCGCTCAACGGAGCTAGCTCCGCCAGCGCGGCGAGTTCGAAGCTACCGCCGATCTCGCCGGCGACTTGGAGCGCGAGGCTCGTCTTGCCGACGCCGGCGGTTCCGGTCAGGGTCACCAGCTGCGCGCCATCGCCCGTAACAAGCCGCGAAACCTCGGCAATCTCGGAATCGCGC
>DASZGC010000059.1:0-10979 GCA_035939175.1 Candidatus Cybelea sp.
CGGATGCGTTCGATGCGCTTCATGATGGTTAGGATAACCCGGCCGAATGCCAACAGCCTGGCACACACGTTCGTCTTATTTAAACCGTCGTTCGTGCTGGTCGCTGCTCCGCTCTGGCTGCGCACGGCACCAACGACCCGCAACCTTTGGATCGTCGGGCCTTGCGACGGCGTCGTTCACATCCTGTTCACTACCGCGGGAACTGGCATGTCAGGAGGGCTGAAAAACGATGCAACCAGCGATCGAGATCAAGCGCGCCTACGATCCGGTAGCGAGGGGCGACGGCCTCCGCGTTCTCGTCGACCGGCTGTGGCCGCGCGGCGTCAAGAAAGAGAACCTCAAGCTCAATGCGTGGGCCAAAGATCTCGCACCGAGCACCCAGCTACGCCAATGGTTTGCGCACGATCCGGAAAAGTGGAGCGAGTTTCGCAAGCGCTATCGTGCGGAGCTGAGCGCAACGGGCGCGCGCGACGCCATCGCCGGACTGCTCGCGCAAGCGAAAGGCAAGAAGACGATCACGCTGATCTACGCCGCAAAAGACACGCGGCACAACGAGGCCGTCGTGCTGCGAAATCTCTTCGAGCGCGCCGCCGATTCGGCGACAGCTTAGGGGCTACGTACCGAGAGCGGCGCCGGCGCTCACGGCGAACGGCCGTACCGAAGAAGCGAAGAACCGAAGAAGGACCTATTAGGCTCACCTAAGTATCCTGTGAGGCATGCTTAAATGGAGCACGGTGGTGGCTTTGATCGCGGGGTTGGCGGCGTGGCCGGCCACGGCGACGGCGGTCCCGCTCTTCGCCCACCAATACGGGGTGACGTGCGCGAAATGCCACACCGTGATCCCCCACCTCAACGAGTTTGGGGCGGCGTTCTTGGCGTACGGGGAGCGGTTTCCGGGGGTATCGTCGGGGCCGGCGTTTCCGCTGTCGGTGAAAACGAACATCGTCGATTCTAGCGAGTACCAGGGCGACGGGCCCGACGGTGAGGGGCTCCCGAAGTTCATCGTCGACGAGGTCGAGGCGTTCACCACCGCGACGATCGGTAGCAGAGCAAACTACTTCGTGGAGCAGTACGTCGTCGACGGGGGCGAGCCGGGACTGCTGCGCGATGCGTGGGTGAGCGAGCGCGCCAATCCCTGGAACGCGCGCATTCCGGTCTACGTACAAGGCGGTCAGTTCACGCTGCCGCTGCCCGTCGATCCGGAGACTTTTCGCGACACCTATGCCGACTACACGCCCTACGTGCAGACCGTCGGCGAGAATCCGTTCGACTTCTTCGATCCCAAGATGGGCGCGCGTCTGGGTGTGGGCGATCCGCTGCACGGGCTGAACCTGCAGATCTTCGCGGGGCCCGGTTATGACCGGCAGAGCGGGCTTGCCGTAACCGGCGTCGACACCGAAACGTATCTGCAAGACACGATGGGACCATTCACACTGAGCGTGCTGCGCTACGACGGGCTGCGCCCCACCACGATCGGGCCCGACGACCGCTTCGATCGAACGCTCTTCGGGTTCACCTTCGGACAGTGGTCGCGCTTCTCCAGCGAAGCCGTGCTGGTGGAGGGAACCGATTCCAACTGCGTGACGCCGCGCGTCGGCAGCTGCACGTCCAGCGGCGGGTTCGAGCAGCTGCGCTACGAATTCGACCGCCGCCTCTTTCTCGAGGCACGCTATGAAGGCACCAACGACCCCACCAACGGCTTCACGCGCGACGGCGTCGTGCTCGCCGGCTACGGACCTACCGAAAATAGCCGGTTCACCGTGGAGGACGTGCTCTCCCACCAGCCGCAGACCAACAACACGATGAATGCGCAGTTCAGCATTGCTTACTAGAGCGTGTGTCGCCCTGGCTGCGGCGTTCTTGGTGGCGGTGGTGCCGGCACCGCGCCAGATCGACGTCGCCAAGTCGAGCGCGCACTTCAGCGTGGCACATATCTGGGTTGAACGCGTCACTGGGACGGTGCCGATTCTCAGCGGCTCCGTGGTATTTGACGCGGGATCGGTCATCCCACAGAGCGCGACGGCGGTGCTTGACGCGACGGATCTGCACACCGACGATCCCGATCGCGACGCGTCGCTAAAATCACCCGACTTTTTCGACGTGACGAAATTCCCGCACTGGACGTTCGTCAGCACGCGCGTCGTTCCGAAAAGGGCCGACTCTTTCGAGCTGGACGGGACGCTGACGATCCACGGGGTAACCCAGCCCGAGCAGCTGGACGTAACGGTGACCGGCACGCCGCTAAACCTCGAATATCGCGCGCGCGCCACGATCGACCGCCACGCCTTCGGAATGGCCAAAACCCGGCTCGATCCCACGATCGGTAACACGGTAAGCGTTTCGCTCGATATCGTGCTCTCGCCAGGTTAATAGCCCAGCGAAGAGAGGAATGAAACCGCCCGGCGTCCGCCGAACCTACTCTCCAACATAAGCACGTCCTTTTCCTTATAAAAGAGGGCACTATTCGGTTTCGTAAGGAGAATTTATGAGTTCGGCACAAGGCGCTTACACGGCGCTGGCGCGGCGTTTTTGCGCGGCGACGATAACGGCTTGTTTTGCAGCCCCAGCGATGGCGAGCGCCCAGACAACGGCGAAGGTCTCGGTGACGCCCGCGCAACCGGCGGCGACGGCACCCCGAGTCGTCCTCGTTCCAGGCGGCACGACCGTCGTCGTTTCCCTAACCGAGCCCGTATCGTCGGCCACGGCGAACGTCAACGACCAAGTTGCGATCGTTGTGAAGAAGGCGGTCGTTGTGAACAACTGGATCGTGGTCCCGGCGGGAGCTAACGGTCACGCCACCGTGACTGCGGTTCAACACGCAGCCGGGAACGGCAGCGGCGGAAAGATCACGATGAGCGTCGACTGGGTCTATAGCGCCGACGGCGGAATGATTCCGCTATCGACGACGAACCACGCAAGCGAGAGCGGCGACAGTAAAGGCGCGGCCAGCACCGCGACGCTGGTTTCGTGGGTGTTATTGGGGCCGATCGGCTTCTTCGCGCACAACTTCGTTCGCGGCCGCGACGTTACGATCGGCACGGACAAGACGTTCACCGTTTTCGTCGACCACGACGTACACGTGAAATCGTCGCAGCCGGCTACGCAAGGCCAAGCGTTCGATCAGTAGAGCCCGCTAAACGATACGTCCCTCGACTGCGCTCGGGATGACAGAGGGTTAGCCGTGGGTGGTTTCCACGGTTAGGGTTTCGTTGCAGCATGCGGGCGGGATCGTTTGGTTTCCGACCGCCCAGAGGGTGCCGGAGCCGGCCCGAGCGATGCCCAGCAACTCGTTGCTCGCGTTGTTATTGTTGGTTTCGAGGGTCGCTGGACCGGCCGCCACGATCCACTTGCGTCCGTTCCAGCGCTCGAAGAGGCTGCGCGGCGTGCCGTCGCCGTAGAACCACGTCCACATCCCGACAGCCCACGCGTCTTTTGAAGAGAGCGAGACGACGCCGTTGAGCGTGTTAAAGAGCGGTGCTCCCGACGGTGGATCGAGGTTGGGACTGCCGACGATGCTCCACTTCGAACCGCCGGTCCAGCGTTCGATCAGCGTCTGCGGCACGTTGCTGCTGGGAGTCTGGTAGCCGACGGCCCAGTAGTCGCTCTTGCCGATCGCGGCGACGCCGTTGAACTGGGCGATTGAGGTGTTCTGCAAAGGAGCGACGTAGCTCCAGCTCGTGCCGTTCCAATGTTCGGAGAACAGGTTTGCATTGGGCGCGTAATAATTGCCGATGGCCATCACGTCGTTTGACGCCGTTGCGGCGACGCCAGTGAGGACCGTGAGCCCGCCCATCGTGTAACCGGGGATATAACTCCACTGCTTTCCGTCCCAGTGCTCGGCGATCGCGGCGCCGTTGCCTTCACCCACGGCCCACGCGTCCGTCGGCGAGAGCGCCTTCACGGAGAGCATCTCGGAGCCGTTGTAGATGTAGGGGCTGGAAACGACACTCCACCGCCTGCCATTCCAGTGCTCGAAGAGCGCCGCGTTTGGAAAGACCGAATAGCCGACCGCCCAAGCGTCGTCGGGCCCCGTAGCGGAAACCGCCCGCAGCTGGCTGTCCGCCGGCTCGTTCTTGGCAAACTTCACGATCTTCCAGCCGGAGCCGTTCCAATGCTCGATCAGCGCGTGATAGTAATCTTGCGAGCCGTGCGGATGGCAGCAGTTGTTCCCGACGGCCCAGACGTCGTTCGGAGACGATCCGCCGACTCCCCAAAGCGTGTCGTCGTAGAGCCCGGTCGTACCCAGCGGCTCGTTGGGACTCGAGACCAGCGTCCACACCGATGCCTTCGACTCGCGCAGCGCCTCGGGGGAGATCGCGCTCGACGGCGGCGTCGTGGAAACGCCTCCTCCCGAACACGCCGCAAGCATACAAGCGAGAATCGCCCACACCAAGGATGCGCGAGAGTTAGCAACGACCGTGCGTTTCATCGCTTAACCCGTACAAAGAGCATGTAAAGAAAGTCTGAAACCGCACATTCTTTTATTATTCAGCGACGGCGCGCCGCGAGAACGCCTAACGCGGCAACAATCGCGCCGGCAAATGCGATCGCCGCGAGGCCGCGTCGCAGCGTACGATCCCGTACTTCGGCGGGGTCGGGAAGGTAGCGGCGCTCGGGGTAAGCATCGTCGCGCGAGGAGCCGCGATGGTCAAGCGCCATCTTCATCACCTGTGCGGGGTGAAGCGCCTGACGCCCCGTCGCCTGCGCCACCTGTTCGCGGCAGCTGAAGCCGTCGGCGATCACGATCGTTTGCGGACTCGCTGCGCGCACGCTCGGCAAGAGCACGCGCTCGCCGACCGTCATCGCCACGTCGTAGTGCTTCTCCTCGAAGCCGAACGGACCGGCCATGCCGCAGCAACCGGTGTCGGGCGCTGCGACCTCCAGCTGCATCCGCTCGAGGAGCCGCTTTTCGGCGCCGGCATCGAGCACCGACTTGTGGTGGCAGTGCTGATGCATCACCGCTTTGCGGCGCAACGGCGGCGGCGAGTACTCCGGGGCCTCGCGCGCGAGAAATTCCGGCAGCAGAAACGTTTGCTCTTTGAGGCGACGCGCGTCGTCGTTGTCGCCGAGCAGGTTGACCATCTCGTCGCGAAAGACCGAGACGCAGCTGGGCTCCAAACCGACGAGCGGCACGCCCGAGCGGATCTGCGGTCCCAGCGCGTCGAGCGCGTCGCGCAGCCACGTTTTCGCGAGGCCGAGCATACCGAAATCATAGAGCGGCCGCCCGCAACAGAGCGGACGCGGCGGCAGCGTCACGCAGAAGCCGGCGTCTTCGAGGACTTCGACGGCGGCGCGCGCCGTTTCGGGGTGGAAGTGGTTGTTCCACGTGTCGGGCCAAAGAATCACCTCGCGCCCGCGAGCCGCTCGCGGCGGCCGCGAAGCGAACCACGCGCGAAACGTCTGCGGCGCAAAAAGCGGGATCGTGCGCTGCGGCGCCACTCCCGCGGCGCGCTTGGCGAGATCGCCGAGCAGCGGCGCCTGCGTGAGAAAGTTCGCAATGCCCGGCGCGAGCGATGCCAGCCGCGCCCACCACGGCATCAGACCGAACGCATAGGCTGCAAGCGGACGCGGATTGCGTTCGTAGTAGTGCGAGAGGAACTCGGCTTTATACGTCGCCATATCGACGTTCACCGGACACTCGCTCTTGCAGCCCTTGCAGGAGAGGCAGAGATCGAGCGCGTCTTTGACGGACTCGTTGGCCCATCCGTCGTCGAGCGGGTCGCCGCGCAACATCTCGAAGAGCAGGCGCGCGCGTCCGCGCGTCGAGTACGCCTCTTCTTTCGTCGCCATGTAACTGGGGCACATCGTGCCGGCATCGTGCTTGCGGCACTTGCCGGTGCCGACGCAGCGATTCGCCGCAAAAGCGAAGCTGCCGTAGTCGTCGGGGAAGGTGAAATGCGTTGCCGGCTCGGCGGGTTGGTAATCGGCGCCCCAACGCAGGTCCTCGTCGAGCCTGCGCGGATGGCTCACCTTGCCGGGATTCATCATGTTTTGCGGATCCCAGATCGTCTTGAACTGCCAGAACGCCTCGACCAGTTCGTCGCCGAACATGATCGGCAGCAGCTCGCCGCGCGATTGGCCGTCGCCGTGCTCGCCGGAGAGCGAGCCGCCGTACTTGACCACGAGATGCGCCGCTTCGGTAACGAACGCGCGGTATTTCGCAATCCCCGCCGTCGTGAACAGATCGAAGTCGATGCTGCCGTGCACGCAGCCTTGGCCGAAATGCCCGTAGAGCGAGGCTTGATAGCCGTATCTCTCCATCACTGCGGCAAAATCGCGCAGGTATTGGCCGAGGTGTGCGGGATCGACCGCGGCGTCTTCCCATCCGGGATAGAAATCGGGTAAGCCGGGAATCTTCGCGGTGGCGCCGAGACCGTTGTCGCGCACCGCCCAAAAGCGTTTCTGCTCGGCGCGGTCGGCGACGACACGCGGCGTCGGCGCACTTGGATGTGACGCAAACGCATCGGCGAGCGCCCGCGCGTTGCCGAGCGCCTCTTCTTCACTCTCGCCGCCGAACTCGACGATCAGCCACGCGCCACCGTCGGGGAACATCGCGCGGCTCTCCGTCGACGCGCCCTTGGCGTGCATGTCGCGGAACATGCTTTCGTCAATTCCTTCGAGTGCGATTGGACCGAAGCCGTTGCAGAAGGGCACCGCGTCGGCGGCAGCAGCGATATCGGGGTAGCCGGCGACCACGAGCGTGCGCCAGGGCGGCGAGTGCACCAAACGACACGTCGCCTCGAGCATGGTGACGCACGTACCTTCCGTTCCTACAAGCGCGCGGGCTACGTTGAAGCCGTTCTCCGGGAGCAGCTCGTTGAGATTGTAGCCCGAAACGCGGCGCGAGATCTGCGGAAAACGCGCGCGGATCAGGTCGCCATAGCGATCGCGCAGCTCTTTGAGCCCGGCGTAGATCTCGCCGCGGCGGCCGCCGTCGGCGATTATCCGTTCCAGCTCTTCTTCACTCGTGCGGCCGACGCGCATACGCAGACCGTCGTAGGTGACGATCTCGAGCTCCTCAACGTTCTCTTCCACCTTCCCCGCCATCTGCGCGTGCATGCCGCAGGAGTTGTTGCCGATCATGCCGCCCAGCGTGTTGCGATCGTGGGTGGCGGGATCGGGGCCGAAGGTGAGGTGGCGCTCCTCCGCTGCCGCGCGCAGGTCGTCGGTGACGCAGCCGGGCTCGACGCGGGCGGTCTTCGCCTCCCAATCGATGGCGACGATGCGGTTCATGTACTTGCTGAAGTCAACGACCACGGCTTCGTTGCACGTCTCGCCGGCCAGGCTCGTGCCGCCGCCCCGCGAGAGGACCGGCACGCCGTGGCGGCGGCAGGCGGCAATCGCGCCTTCCACGTCTCGCGCGTCTCGCGGCAGCACGACGCCAAGCGCGAGCTGCCGGTAGTTGGAGGCGTCGGTCGAATAGAGCGCGCGGCTGCCCGCGTCGAAGCGGACCTCTCCACGCACGACGCGTCGCAGATCGGCCTCAAGCGGAGTCATCGCCGCCGTATTCGCGCGAGGCGCCGGTTCGAACTGCTCTGAATTGCGGGTATAAGCCGATATGAGGTTGTGGGCGACCGCCATTTCTTCTGGCTGCATCTTGCTGGCGGCGGGCTCGCCCGGTGCCGCAAGCGCGGCCGCGCCTCCCGGTTATACGTTTGAAATGGACGTGGCGATGCGGATGCGCCACTTCCCGTGGCTGCGCTTTCGTATGCAAGGGAGCGGCCAGTACCGGCCCGATCGAGAGTACGACGTCAAGTTCCTCAGTGCGCCATGGTTCTTCCCGAAGCGACCCGGTGGCACCGACCTTTCGATGCTCGACCCGATCATGTGGCCCGAACATTACACCTATCAGCAGATCGGCGTGCGCGACGGCATGGCGCTCTTCACGCTTCACTCACTGACCAAGACCGACCCGATGCTCGACGACGCTACGGTGGCGCTCGGCCCGCAGGGCTGCACGCGCACCGTCGATGCCGCTTTTAGCGACGGGACGAACATCCACATGAATATCACGCCCTCGGAGGTCGACGGCTTCCTCCTGCCGCACTCGCTCACCGCCGACATCGACGAGCCGCACCTCTCGCTCTCCGCAAGCGCCGACTTCAAGAACTATCAGTTCGAAGGCCAAGCCCCCTTGGGCAAAGTGTAAGCAGCCGCACGGCGAACGCCCGCCGGGGAGGGCATCGTGAACGACCGCATCGTCATCGCGCCGGATAAATTCAAGGGCAGCCTTACCGCTTTGCAAGCGGCGGAGGCGATCAGGCGCGGCGTTCTGGCGGCCGAGCCCGACGCGACCTGCAAGCTCTGTCCGATGGCCGACGGCGGCGAGGGAACCGTCGAGGTCTTCCTCGAGCGGGGCGCGCAGCGCGCGGTCGCCCGCGTGCAGGGGCCGCGCGGTAAGCCGGTCGATGCGGTCTACGCGCGCCACGGCGAGACCGCGATCCTCGAGATGGCCAGCGCCTCAGGGCTGGAACTGCTCGAACCTTCGCAGCGCGACCCCACCCTGACCAGTACCTTCGGCACCGGCGAGCTGCTGCGCAACGCGCTCGACGCCGGCGCGCGGCGTTTCGTCATCGGCATCGGCGGCAGCGCCACAAACGACGCGGGCATCGGCATGCTGCGCGCGCTCGGCGCGTACTTTCTCGATGGCAACGGGGCACCGATCGAGGGCGACGTCCTCGAGTACGAGCGTACGCAGCGAATCGATCTCAGTGGGCTCGATGCTCGGATCGGCGACGCGAACGTCGAGGTGGCGGTCGACGTAGACAATCCGCTCTGCGGCCCAGACGGCGCCTCGCGCACGTTTGCACCACAGAAGGGCGCGACGCCCGAACAGGTCGACCAGCTCGAGCGCGTACTGGCGCACCTCGCCACGGTCGCCGCGCAGACGCTGAGGCACGACTATTCGCAAATGCCCGGCGCCGGCGCTGCCGGCGGCCTCGGCTTTGCGTTCGCCGCGTTCCTTCACGCAAAGCTCGAGCCCGGGGTGCGTTTGATCGCGCGCGAGTGCGGCCTCGACGAACTGCTCGCCGACGCGACGCTCTGCCTCACGGGCGAAGGTAAGATCGACCTGCAGACGCTGCACGGTAAAACGGTCGCCGGCGTCGCGGAGATCGCGTGCAAGCACGGCGTACCGGTCACGGCATTCGGCGGCGTCGTCGAGATGGACGCGGTGGCCAAGCTTGCGGAGCGCGGTGTGCGCGCGGTGCCGATCGCGCCGCCGGGAACGCCGGTCGAGGAGTCGATTCGCGATGCTGCGGCGTTCTTGGAGTCGGCCGCGATGTGGTCGGTGCAGGAGCCCGACGGCGTGCGCGCCGTGTGGGGGTAGAGTGTACGTTCCGCCGGAGTTCGAACTCGCCGATCCGCAGCGCGCGCTCGAGCTGATCGCGCGCCATCCTTTTGCCACGCTGCTCACGTGCGACGAGGAGGTCGCGCGCGTTTCACATCTGCCGCTGATCGCGCAGGAGCGCGATGGCGGAATCGTCCTCGTAGGCCACGTCGCCCGAGGCAACCCGCACGCGCAGTCGATCCTGGCGGGAGCGGCGGCAACCGCCGTCTTCACCGGCGCGCATGCCTTCGTCTCGGCGTCGTGGTACGTGGAGCCGTACGCCACGGTGCCGACGTGGAACTACAGCGCCGTCCACGTGAGTGGGCGCCTGCAGCAATCCGGCGCGTGGGACGCCGTGCTCGCGCTCAGCCACGCGATGGAGCGCGGGCCGGAGGCGTGGGATCCGCAGCGGCTGCCGGTCGAGTATCGCGAGCGGCAGCTGCGCGGCATCGTGGCGTTCGAACTGCGCGCCGAAGTGATCCGTGCAAAGGCGAAGCTCAGCCAGAACCGCACCGAGGCCGATCGCGCTCGCGTGATCGAGCGCCTCTCCGCTTCGAGCGATCAAACCAACCGCGAATGCGCCGACGACATGCGGCGCGTTTGGCGCTAGAAACGACTCGACGAGTTGACGGGCGCGATGCCGCCAAACGATCGTGGCCGAGGCGCCGGCGCGGCTCCGCTCGAAAAAGCGTGCATGTTTGCGCGCTTGGGTGCCTCCTTCGGCGCGGTCTGCGCTGCGTTTGCCGTACTCACGGCATGCAATGGATCGGGGCCGCCGCCGTTACCCTCCGGCGCGAGAGCTACGCGAGACGGTGCTCCCGCCGTCGCAGCGGATGGCAAATATCGCATCATCTATAGCTTTGACGGCGCCTACGGCGTCGGCGGACCCAACGGTGGTCCGCCGCTCGCCGCGCCCGTGCTCGATGCCGCGGGCAACCTTTACGGGCCGGCCGGCGGCGGCACCGGCAACTACATCGACTGCAACGGCCCATGTGGTGTCATCTTCAAGATGAGCCAGAGCGGCGGTAAATGGAAAGAGAGCGTCGCGCTCAACATCAGCAGCTGGTTTCATCAGGCGTGGCCCGACAGCGCCCTGGCCTTCGACCAAAAGGGCAACATGTACGGGGGCATCGGCGAGTGGATTTACAAGCTGGCGCCGAGCGGTAGCGGGAGCTGGTCCTTTACGCCGATTTATAAGAACACTCACGACGCGCCAGGCGGCGTCGTTCCCGACAGCGCCGGCAACCTCTACGGCTGGCTAGGCAAAGGCGTCGACTATTGCGGCACGATCGGCGAGCTCTCGCCGCGCTCGAGCGGTTGGGGCTACGCCGACCTGCACAACATCTGCCGCAAGGACGGCTTCAGCCCGGGCGGCAGCGATCCTCGATCGCCGTTCAGTTTTGACTCGCGGGGCAATCTCTACGGTACGCAGTACACCGGCGGCCCGTATCGCGCAACCAACGGCTACGGTACGGCTTTCGAGATGATTCGCGGCGGCAACGGCAAGTGGACGTATCGCGTGCTGCACAAGTTCGGCGCCTTTCGAGCCGACGGCCAAAACCCGTGGGGCGGCCTGGCGATCGGGAAGTCGGACAGCGCGTACGGAACGACGATCGACGGAGGCCCGCACGGCCACGGCGAGATATTCGAG
>DASZGC010000060.1:0-139439 GCA_035939175.1 Candidatus Cybelea sp.
GCGTTTCGCGTGCGTGTCGTGTGGTTATACCAATCACGCTGACGTCAACGCGGCGCTGGTGATTCGGCGGCGAGCGCAGTTGGCGCTCCAGAGTGAGCCAGACCCGGCCGAGGACGCCGGTCGCCGCCACCAGGATGTGGCGGCGTAGGCACACACAACGAACTTACGTCGTGAAGTGGATGGTCGATCACGGCCGCCGGCCCACGGCGGGGACGCGCGATTCGTTCGCGCGTCACGAGACTCTGCACGAGCGCGGATTCCTCCCCCTCCCCGCGCCCGGCGATCTTCCGGTCATCGTGGCGGCGCGACTGGGCCTGTCGTTCCCCGTGCTCATGAGCGCGCTGCGACTCTATGCCGTCGACGATAACCCCCAATCGAAGCCCGGCCAAGACGGCGCGGGAAGCATCGAAGCGGTCTGGTTCTCCGATGGCGGTCTTTCGAGTAATTTCCCCATCAGTTTCTTCGACTCGCCGATTCCGAAATGGCCGACGCTGGCGATCACGCTCGAATCGTTCCCGTCCCCGATCAAAAACCCGACGCTCGATGAGAGCGTCTGGATGGCGACGGACAACAACGCCGGCATCGGCAGCGTTTGGGACCGCTTCTCGCAAGCCAAGGTACCCTCGAACACGCCGGGCTTCTATGGCGCGATCGTCGGTGCGATGCAGAATTGGCAGGATACGATGCAATCGGAGGTTCCGGGCTTCCGCGACCGCATCGCCCACGTGCGCTTGACTGCGGCGGAGGGAGGTTTGAACCTCACGATGCCGCCGCAGACGATCCAGGCGCTGATGGCGCGCGGAGACCGCGCCGGGGAGCTCCTCGTCGAGCATTTCCAGATTCCGGTCCCAGGAGTGCCGCCATTTGAAATGACGTGGACGAGCCATCGTTGGGTCCGCACACGAACCGCGCTGGACGTCGTGCAGCGCTACACCGAGCAGTTCGAAGATTCGTGGAACTATCCACAGACGCCCAGTTATCGCGATCTCATCGCAGGGGGTCTAACGCCGGCTTCGATGAGCTACCCGTTCGTCTATCCCGGTCAGGTGACGGCAGCACAGAAGGCGGCAGGCGAGCTCCTCGACATCGCGGCGGCCACCCAATCCCCAGAGTCGTCGCTCTCGGGCGCCGACGCGCCGGCTCCGATCTCCGATCTCGTCGTGCGTCCGCGCTATTAGCGTTTCCTCGGCGCGGCGGCCGGCGAAAGGGGGGCGGTCGCGCCGGCGCACGCGGAGAGCGCCACGCCCAGAAGAACCGCGTGCGTCACGCGCGACCGACGCAATGGGAGATGCTCCATTAACGCCATTGTATGCTTCGAAAGAAAAATAAAGAATCTCTGAAACGGAGCGCACTTTTGGCCGGTTTGTCCGAGTCGAGGCGGAAGTTGTCGGATTGTCCGACCAAGCAAGGGGCGTCCCACCGGCGGCGTTAATCACCTAGAACTGCGTTAATCAATTAACGGAATGTAGACGCAATTCGCTCTTGCCGCTTCGACGGCGCCGCGCACGGCAGCAACGATGACGCCGCAACAATCCTGAGAGTTTCCTGTGAGGCAGATTTACCGGCGTGGGTTACTATCGGTGGGACGCCTCCGCCGGTTTCTTATTGAGACCGGTTCACTGTTTTTCGTTTGGAGCTCCGTACTGCATGCTCTCGGTCAATGGTCATCAGGAAGGCACGGCCGCGCCGGAAGCCGGTCAACTACTCGGTCACATCACGAAAATCGGCGGTTCGCAGATCGTCGCGGTCGGTGAGTGCGACGACAGCGGCGCAGCGGCCATCGGCGCCGGCGCGCTGGTCAAGATAAACGGATACCGCGACGTTATTGCTATCGTCAACACCATCGAACTCGACGTCAGCTCGAAAACACGCGTTCTCTCTCTCGGTCTGATCGGCGAGATCACTACCGGACCGGAGCACGAAACGGTGTTCCAGCGCGGCGTGTCGCGCTACCCCGCGCTCGGCGCGGCGGTGACGACCGTGACGGGGCAAGACCTGCTCACCGTCTACGCGCGGCCATCGGTTCCCAGCATCCGCGTGGGCCAGCTCGGCAACAACGAACTGCAATCGGCCTTCGTCATGGTCGACGAGCTGCTCGCCAAGCACTTCGCCATCGTGGGCTCCACGGGATGCGGCAAATCGTGCGCCGTTACGCTGATCCTTTCGGAGATTCTCGCCAATCAGCCCAACGCGCACGTGATCCTGCTCGACCCGCATAACGAGTACACGACGGCCTTCGGCGACCTCGCGGAGGTCGTAAACGTGCATAACGCACGGTTGCCGTTCTGGCTGCTGACGCTCGAGGAAGCCGAACGCATCCTCGTGCGCGGCGGCACGCAGCACGAGCAAGAGGTGCAGGCGATGATCCTTAAAGATGCGATGCGTCTGGCTCGCCAGAACTTCGCGCCCCCCGGCGAATCGAGCGCCTGGATCACCGTGGATACTCCGGTGCCGTTCCCCACGCACGAGCTGCGCCGCAATCTGCGCGAGGCGATGGGTGCGGTGAACAAGTCCGATAGCGCCGGTCCCTATCGGCGCCTGGAAGCGCAACTGATCTCGCTGGCGGAGGACCGCCGCTATGCCTTCATGTTCGGCGAAGAATTTGGCGCGGAAGACCTGCTCTCCGATCTCGTCGGCCGCCTGCTACGCATCCCGGTCAACGGCAAGCCGATCACCATCGTGGATCTCTCCGGCGTGCCTTCGGAGATCGCCGACGTCGTGGTTTCCGTCACGAGCCGCGTGCTCTTCGACTTCACGCTCTGGTCGGATCCGGACCGGCGTCCGCCGGTGCTGCTGGCCTGCGAGGAGGCGCACCGCTATCTTCCGGCCAGCGGCGGCAGCACGTTTGCCGCGTGCACTCGGGCGATCAGCCGAATCGCCCGAGAGGGGCGCAAGTATGGCCTCTCCCTGGCGCTGATCTCGCAGCGTCCGTCGGAGCTTTCGCCGCAGGCGCTCTCGCAGTGCGGCACCGTCTTTGCGCTCCGCTTGGGCAACGACCTCGATCAGCGCTTCATTGAAGGAGCGTTGCCGGACACGGGGCACATGATGCTGGGTGCTCTCTCGAGCCTGCCGGCACAGCAGGCCGTCGTCTTCGGCGAGGCCGTCTCGCTGCCGATGCACATCCGCTTCGACAGCCTCTCCCCCGAGCAGCGTCCGCGCAGTCAGAGCGCGCGCTTCTCCGAGGCTTGGCAGAGCGATTCAGTCGGCGTCGCGTTCCGTGACGAAGCCATCCGTCGCTGGAGAACCCGCACGGAGTAGCGCGAGAGCGAGACCCCGCGCTACCAAAAGACTTCGCCCATCCACGAAGCCTTGAGCTCGGCGACGCGCTCGTCGGTGAGCGCGGTGAGACACCGACCGCCTTCGACGCCGCACGCGCGCTCGCGATAGACGAGCCACGCCGTTTGCGCGCTCGTCAGCGATGCGCGCAGGTCCGCCGTGAGACGATCGAGGTAGAGCACGTAGATGCGTTCGAGCTGCGCTTGTGCTGCGGGCGAGACGGCCTGCAGTGCGGCGCGTCCCCGTGCCGATTGCAAGGCACCCCTTAGCTCGACGAGGCGCTGCGTACGCGCCTGCGTCATGCGCGTGTCGCACTCAACGCCTAGCAACGGTGCGATCGTTCCGGGAAGGTACTGCCGGTATTCGAACGCGCACGTCTTGTCGCGCGCGGCGTTCCACGCGACTTGGGCGTCCGTAAGGGGCGCGGTCGCCGCGCCGTCCTTGCGCAGCGCCGCGACAACGCGCGCGTACGCCGACTTCAGTCCGTCGTTTGCCGCTCGGTCTTGCTCGCTCCAGCACGTACGCATGTCGTAGGTCGTGCCTTGGTTACACGGGTCGCTCGTCGCGGCGACGCAGAAGAAGCAGAGTGCGGCGCTAAGCAGTCGTACGCGCGAAACCGCCGAGCAGCACGCTCCAGGGTTCGACGCTGACGGTGTGCAGCAGGTCCATGAGCGTCCACGGATCCCGCTCGAAGCGGTCGATGGCGGTGCGCTCGTCGGGAGCCTCGACGACGTGCATCACCCGCGCGGCCTCGTCTTCGCTGCCCAGCGGGCCGCCGGCGAGGATGAAGCCCTCCTCGGCAAGCGCGTCCATATAGGCGGCGTGCACGTCCCAGGCGGGCTGACTGCGCATCGGCAACGCCCAGTCCCAGTCGTCGGAGCGGCGGCGAATCACGACGAAGATCATGCGTGTCGTTTTCGAGAAGCCGGCGCCGCGTTCCGCCGAGACCCTACTTATACCGCGTCCGGGGATAGTGCGTTCGCAGGAACGCGCGGCAATGGGCGGCCTCGGCGTTGCCGTCGTGGGAGCGCAGGCCCGCAAAGAGACGCGACATCAAGTACTCGCGCGGCGCGATCCACGGATCGAGCGGATATTTGGCTGCCCAATCTTCGATGGCGCCCTGCATCCCCATCAGGCCCCGATAGCTCGCGCCGCGGACCTGCGCATCGTGAATGCGATTGGTAATCTCGAGCGGGCTCATGCCGAAGCGGCCAAAATTCTCGTCGGCAGGCGCGAGACGCGTGTGTGCCTGCGCATTCGTTACGCAAACAAACGTTAACGGCACGACAAAAAACAGCGTCACGAACTGCTTCATGCAAAAACTCCTGCGGCTTACGAAGAAGGGCCAGGCGCTCATTCATTTTAGAGCAAGCGGGCGCTTGGGCGCAAACGCTCGGCCGTTATTTTAATGCGCCGTAGGAACACGGCGCCTGGCAGTCGGCCCTATAGCCGGGCCGGCGGGAATTAGGCGGCCTGCAGGCGGACCTTTCTCGCGGCTATCGCGAGCGTCACGAGCAGCAACGACGCCAGTGCGAAGCCCGGCGCGTAGGCGCCCTGCGTGAAATCGAACGACGTTCGGTTGAGCGGGCCGACGTACCACAGAAGAAGGTACACGATCTCGAAGAGGCGCGTCGTTCCCGAGATCGCCCCGCACGCAAGGGCGAGCGTGGGAACGAAGATCGCTCCGGCTAAGATCCCTCCGAGGCCCAGGACGTTCCCCGTGGGGGCAAAGTGCACAAGCGCGCCGCCGGCGGTCGCCAGCGCGAGCAGCACGCCTGCGAGCCACTGCGCGGCAAACTGGCGCCGAATCGGATGCAGCGTCGGATAGACGAACTGCTCGGTAGCGTTGACGGCCTCGCGCGTGCCCAGCTGCGACCACTGAAGGATCGGCCAGATCCACGCCAACCCGATGGCGATGCTCTCGACCTTCGGGTCGGCGAACAGTTGGAAGATCCAAAATCCCGCCGCCACGGCGTACCACCAGAGGCTCGATCCTCGCAGCAGCAGCCGCAATTCGGCGAGCACGATGGCACCAAAATCGCTGCCGAAGAGCGCGTCGAGCAGAGGCGTCGTCACGCGCTGAAGCGCCGCGCGGGGCCGCTCCCAGAGGAGGCGGTGCGGACGTGCGCTCGCGGTTCGCGCCGCGCGCGAGAATCGGTCGAAGATAAGTGCCGCTACGGCGACGATCGCCAGCGCCACGGCGAACCACGCGAGGCGCTCGACGACGTCGCTCGCGGCGAACGAAAAGCCCGGGAAGGCGAAGTAGTGATGCACCATATCGCCGCTGGTGCCCAGCTCGATGGAGTCGGGCTTAGCCCGCGGGTCGATGCGCTTTAGCGCGGGCCACACCTGGCGGAGCACGAGGTCGGCGCCGAAGATGTCGCGCCACCACGGAACGTGAAGCACGTCGTCCTTGAACGCCCAGTACAAACTGGCGATCCATGCAAAGAAGTAGACCACGTTGCCGATGCCGCCGCGCAGAAACGGTATCGTTTCGAAGAGCAGCGCGACTGCGGCGACTATCGCGATGCTCGGGAGCACCACGAGTACCATCGGCAGCACGATCTGCGCCGGTGCGAACGACCCGCTCTCACCGCGGACGAGCTGCATGACGATCGCCACGACGACGAGGACCCCTGCCATCGAGGCGAGCACGAGGAAGTTGCTCAGCGCCTTGCCGAGCGCGTAGTCGAACCGAGCGACGGGCGTCGCCGCGATCACCTCCCCGACCCGGGTCTGGCGATCTCGCTCCACCGCGCTCTTGACGTTGTAGAAAGCGAAGAGGGAGAGCATCAGCGACGACACGATCGCAAACGTCGCGCCGATCCACGCCGAATTGTAGACGCCGCGGTATCCGTCGATCAGGAACGTTGCGTAAGCCGCGTTGCGCGGGGGCAACAGCAGCGCGCCGACGATCAACGTGACCGCGAGCGTCGCGAAGTACTGGTAACGGCGCGTGCGCTCGAGCAGATCCGCCCGCGCCAGCGCGTAGATTGCCCAGAGCCGGGTCATGCGGCCTGCCTCGCCTCCGCGACCGCGCGCAGGTAAGCCTCTTCGAGGCCGTCGCTGTTCGCGATCAGCGTCGCGGGCACGCCTTCTGACACCAGTTTACCCCGGTTGACGATCGCGATGCGCGTGGCGATGCTCTCGATATCGGAGCAGATGTGCGTGGAGAAGATGATGATCCGGTCGCGCGCCATGTCGCGCAGCAGCGTGCGCAGGCGCAGGCGCTCTTCGGGATCGAGTCCGGCGGTCGGCTCGTCGACGATCAGCAGCTTCGGATCGTTGAGGAGCGCTTGCGCGATGCCGACGCGCTGGCGCATGCCGCCGGAGAAGCCGCCGAGCGCGCGCGAGGCCGCGTGCGAAAGGTTGAGCGTCTCGAGCAGCATCGCGATGCGGCCGTGGAGTGTCCGGCGCCCAATGCCTTTGAGCGCTCCGATATATTCGAGGAACTCGGTGGCCGACAGATGCGGATAGATGCCGAAATCCTGCGGCAGATAGCCCAGCGTGCGGCGTAGGTCGTCCGGAGAACGTACGACGTCGGTACCGTTGAAGCGAATCGTGCCGCTCGTGGGCTTCGTCACCGTCGCCAGCATGCGCATCAACGTCGATTTTCCGGCGCCGTTGGGCCCCAGAAGTCCCAAAATTCCCGGCTCCAGCCGCAGCGTGAAATCCGCGACGGCACGCAGACTGCCGTAACGCTTCTCAAGGCTCTCGATCTCCAGCTTCATGCCGCCATGTACGGCCAAGCGAAGCGTTTGTTTCCAGGAGTCGCTGCCCGCGCCGCCAAAGCGGCTCTCGGGACGGGATGGAGCTCCCGGATAACCGCCGCTTCGCGGCTGATGGCTCCTGCGGGCACTAAGAACGCTTGGACGGGAGCCTTTTTATGTATCACGTGCTCGATACGAGCAACATGTGGGTGGTCGCGGCGGCGTGGATGCTGCTCGCGGCGCTGGCTGCTTTCATCGCGATCCGCGTCAAGATGCCGGCGGCGCTGATCGAGATCGTGCTCGGCATGATCGCCGGCAACCTCATCGCGCTGCGAACAAATGCCTGGATCGACTTCGTCGCCGGCTTCGGCAGCATTCTGCTCACCTTTCTCGCCGGCGCAGAGATCGATCCGCGCGTGCTGCGAAAGCAACTCGTGCCGTCTACGGTCCTCGGTGCGGCATCGTTTGGGGCGCCGTTTCTGGCGGCGATGGCTTTCGCGTACTTCTTCGGACACTGGAGCGTCGGCGCGTCCAAGATCGCCGGCATCGCGATGTCGACGACGTCGGTAGCGGTCGTCTACGCGGTTATGGTGGAGTCGGGACTGGCGGGCAAGGAGTTTGGGCAGCTGATCCTGGCGGCGTGCTTCTTCACCGATCTCGGAACGGTCGTCGCGCTGGGGCTGCTCTTCGCCAACTACAACCTCGGCCTCGTCGCGCTCGCCGGCGGGATCGCGGCGTGCATGGCGCTGGGCCCGCGCTTGCTACCGCGGCTCATCGACGAGACGCACAAGTACGTGAGCGAGCCTGCGCTGCGCGTGCTCTTCGGAACGATCTTCATTCTGGCAGGCCTGGCGACGTACGCTAAGAGCGAGGGCGTTCTGCCCGCATACTTTCTCGGGCTGGGATGTGCCGGAGTGATGATTTCCTACCCCGATCTCAAGCGGCGCTTGCAAACGATGACGATGACGCTGCTGGCCCCGTTCTACTTCCTCAAAGCGGGAACGTATATCGAGTTGGGTGCCGCGGTCAGCAGTGCCGGCCTCATCGCCGCGCTCTTCTTCGTCAAGGTGATCGCGAAGATCGTCGCGGTCTTCCCTTTGGCGAGGTTTGCCTTCCGCTACAAGAGCGCCAATGCCAACTACCTCACGCTGATGATGGCGACTGGCCTCACCTTCGGTACGATATCGAGCCTCTACGGCCTAACGCATCACTTCATCGATCGCGTGCAGTACACCGCGCTCGTCACCGTCGTCATCCTCACGGCAGTCGTTCCGACGGCCATAGCGCAGGCGCTCTTGGATCCCTCGGCCGAGCCCGAAGAGATGGAGGCCGAGGTGCCGTAGGCGCGAATCGCGTCGACCGTGACGTCGCTTCCGGGGCCCGTGAAGATCATGCTGATCCGGCACGCGGAGAAGCCGGACGCCATGCCGCCCTTTGGCGTCAAACCAGACGGCACCGCGAACAAGCACTCGATCTTGGTTCGAGGTTGGCAGCGCGCCGGGGCGCTCGTGCCGTTCTTCGTAAGGCCGGCCGATCCCAAGGTGGCAACGCCCGAAGCCATCTTTGCCGCGACGACGGCGCCCGATCCCGGCCCCGGCCTCAGCAAAGACGACGCCCGAAGCCTACGCCCGGTCCAAACGATCGGTCCTCTGGCTGCCAAGCTGGGATGTCCGTTACGCACCGATATCTCCGTCGGCGACGAAGATAAGCTGATCGCCGCGCTGCGCGCGACGCAAGGCGTCGTGCTCGTCGCCTGGGAGCACAAACGCATCCCGACGATCGCGCAAGCGTTCTCTGCAAAGGCACCCGCGGATTGGGGCGACGGCTTCGACGTCGTTTGGGTGCTCGACCGCAATCCCGACCGCACGTACGATCTTTCGATCGTCTATCAGGCACTGCTCGCCGGAGATCGCGCCGGCTAGATCCCCTAGTACGCCGGGTGATCCTGGCAACGTTCTACCGATGGATCGTCGCTGGGGAAGACGGTAAACGTTGCGCCTCTCGGCACGACGATGTTCTTTCCGTGGCGGAAGTAATTGAAGGCGCCGACCGCCGCGCCGACACCGGGTACCGGAATCGCTCCCAAGTAGCCCGGAATTCCGTTGCTCGCACCCGCCTCGTCGAGCGATGCGGTGTTGTGATTGAGCACGACGTCGAGGTGCCTTCCGTTGGGGAGCACCAGGTACCGCGGCTCGAGGACGAGCACGCCCCCGTGCGCCTCGCGCCCCGCTGCCGAGGCGACCGCGACGATGCCTTCGCCCATCGTGCGCGCTGGGATGACGATGGCGGCGCCGCTCGTGACCGCGTTGATCGTTTCGAAACGGAAGAAGTCGCCGGGGCGCGCCTCCGCGGAATCGACCTTGTCCATCATCTGCACGGCGATGACGGTGCACGGATCGAGGTTGGACGAATGGGCTGCGGCGCCGAGAAGCGCGAGCGCACCGCAGAGCAGCGTTGCACTTTGAAACCGGCGCCAGTGCTTCACTCGCTACGCGCGTCTCGGCAAGAGAAGAAGCTGCGAACCGCCGTAATCGAGCTGTACGACGAACTGTTGCCAGAAGGCGGCGCCGAGATGACCGGACGCGGTGGCGCGAAGGGTCCAGGTGGTGCCGATTCGCTGGGGGCCGGTGTGGAAGCCGCCGATCGTCACGTCGGCGATCTCGCCGATCAACTCGACGCTGCTTCCGCCGATACCGGCGACGGTACGGCGGGACGTCACTTCGAACAGACCCGGATGCTTCGCATAGAAATCGTAAGCCAGGTTGATGTTCGACTCGTCACCTGTATCTACTGCTAGATCGGCAGCAACGCTGCCGAGATTTACATGAGCGACGGGAATGAAATGATCGAAATCGAGCGGCACGGCAATCGCTCCGGGTTCGGGCGGCGCGTTGAAACGCACGCGGTGAGCGGCGAGGTCGATCTCGACCGGCATGGAGCCGAAGATGTCGGCTCCGAGTACGACGTCGTACCCGTAACGGTGCAGGTCGTTGAGCACGACGTAGTAGGCCTCGGGAAAGGCGACGCCGCCGACATGCAGAGGGCCCGCGCGCACGACCTGAGTGGAGTAGCCGCCGAGTCCACGCACTTGATAGGTGCCCACGACGTTGGCTCCCAGCCGGCTCGCGACTTCCGAACTCACCGATAACCCGGAGTTGCCGGTGTCGATCAGGCAGCGCAGCGCGATCCCGCCGACGCTGCAGTCGACGATCGGTTCGACCGCGCCGGGGTCGGTCGGAACGGTCGCGGGGTCGCGGCTCTGGGGCGCCAAGCCGTGCGGCGGATGGAAGGCCGACGATACCATCGCGCGATCGTCGTAGTGCTCGAACGGTTTGCCGTTCTGCTGCACTTCGAAGGGCAGCATCAGTGCGCCGGCGCGCCGATAGGAGCGGAACTCGAACGTGTCGTTGGAGCCGAAGACGCGGGCGTAGCGCACGAGTCCCGTCGAGGGATCGACGTAGATGCGCGTCGCTAACGCGGTGCGGTCGGCGACGACGACCGTGCGGTAGCGGTGGCCCTCGAGGTTCGAGTCGCCCGCGTCGCCGATCTGGCCGCCGCCCGCGATGAAGCTCGGCGAGAGGAAGTCGAGCGAGGCCACGAGCCGCAACGCTCGCAGGTATCCTTGGGCCTGCGGCGACTGCGCCACCGTCGTGCCGTTGAGATTGACCGAGTAGAGCCGCAGGCCGTCGAAGTAGGTGCCGTCGCAGAGCTCGCCGGTGCAGCGGCGGATAAGGAGGCGCAACCCCTCGCTCTCGCTCGATACCACCGCGGCCTCGCCGTTGAACGTCAGGCGCGAGATCGATACGACGTGCGCCGACCACACGGGACCGCAGGCCGCGCGCATCCGCTCGAGCAGCCGCACGACATCGTTATCATTCCGGTTAGCGCCTAGCGTCGTCAATACGAGCGCGAAGAGCAAGCCGGTCCGTGCGGCGAACCCCATGCGCGATGGACTTCGAGTTACTCGACGGCTACCTTCTCGCGGGCCGGCCCCCGAAGGAGGAGCTGGTGAGCCGCCTCCTCGCCGCTCGGGCGGGCGGGGCAGCGGCGGCGCCGTTCTACGAGGGCGTCCAGCGGCTGGGTGCACGCACGCCCCACCTCGCGCTGATCGCCCTGCGCCTGGTTCTTGCAGGGAAGAAGGCCGACGACGAAGCCGTTACGCGCTTGCGTGGATTGATCGCGCGCGCTCGCGGCGGCGACGCCGACGCGGCGGACGAGTATCGCGACCTCCTGCGACCGCCGACGGCATGACGCTGAGCGTCCACGATCTCGTTGCCTGCTACCCAGGGCAAGCGCGTCGCGCGCTCGGCGGCGTCACCTTCGAAGCCCCCGCGGGGGCGACGCTGGCGATCGTTGGTCCCTCGGGAGCCGGCAAGACGACGCTGCTGCGCATCGTCGCGGGCCTCGTCCGTGCGCAGCACGGCGACGTGCGCCTCGACGGCATCTCGCTCGCGCGTCTGCCGCCTCAGGAGCGGCGCGCGGCGCTCGTCTTTCAAGACGACGCACTCTTGCCCGCGATGACGGTTCGTGAAAACCTGCGCTTTGCGACGAGCCGCGCGAGCTTGCGACCAGTGGAGCGCGACGCGCGGATCGATGCCGCGACTGCAGCGCTTCACGTGCCCGCTCGCGCGCTCGAGCGTCATCCCGGCAGGCTCTCCGGCGGCGAGCGGCAGCGAGTGGCGATTGCCCGCGCACTCCTCTCCGATCCGCGTGTCCTGCTGCTCGACGAGCCGCTGGCGCACCTCGACCCTTCGCTGCGGAGAAGCGTTCGCAACGAGATCGCCGGCGTGCACCAGCGGTTCGCCGGACCCGTGCTCTACGTAACGCACGACCACGAGGACGCCTTGAGCGTTGGCGATCGGCTGGCGGTGCTCATCGCCGGCCGCGTGGAGGATTTCGGCGAGCCGCAGCGGGTGTACGATTCGCCGGGCAACCTCACCGTGGCGCGCTTTCTGGGCGCGCGTCCGATGAATCTGTTCGAACATAACGGCATGGTGGTGGGCATTCGCCCGGAACGCGTGCGCGTTGCCGAAGGGTCGCTAAGCGGGCGCATCGCGCGCCGCGAGACGACCGGCGCTGACGTTTTCTTCGACGTCGAAACGGAACGCGGTTGCATCGTCGCCCGCACGCCCGCGGGCAGCGACCTGCGTCCCGGAGACGAGATCGCGCTCGAGCTGCCCGAACGCTGGATGCGGCGCTTCGATCGGGCGACCGGCGAGGCGCGCGCGTGAACGACATCGCGCGGTTGGCGCGGGGCGTGATCCTCACCGGCGTTGCACAAATGCCTGACGACGAGCAGCTCGGCTTCGCCGGTTACCTGCTCTTCGCTCGCAACGCGACCTCGGCGGCGCAGATGCGTGCCTTTACCGACGCGTTACGCGAGCGCTCCGGCGGCCGGCCGCCGATCCTCGCGATCGACCAAGAGGGCGGACGCGTTGCGCGCCTCCAAGACGGCATCGAACGAATTCCTTCGATGATGGCGCTGGGCGCGGCGGGCGACCTCGAATTGGCGCAGCGCGCCGGCGAGCAGACGGCCTTCGACCTACGGCGGGCCGGCTGCACGCTCGACCTCGCACCGGTGCTCGATCTCGCGCTCGATCCGAACAATACGGTGATCGGCACGCGCTCATTCGGCGGCGATCCGCAGCGCGTCGCTGCGCTCGGCGCCGCATTCGCGCGCGGCTTGCAGAACGGCGGCATCACGCCCTGCTACAAGCACTTTCCCGGTCACGGCGCGACGGCCACCGATTCGCACGAAGCGCTCCCGGTCGTGCACGCGGATGAGGCGACGTTGCGCGCGCGCGACGTGGCGCCGTTCGCCGCCGTCGCGCGGGATGCGCCGGCGATGATGAGCGGGCACCTGTTGGTGCGGGCCTTCGATACCCAACACCCGGCTACGCTCTCGCGCGCGATTTCGACCGAGCTGCTCCGCGAGCGGCTCGGTTTCGGAGGCGCCCTGCTGACGGATTGCTTGGAGATGGAGGCCGTCGCCGCGCACGAACCCGACCTCGCTGCGGGCGCCGACCTGCTGCTCTTCAGCCATCACGTCGACCTCGCGCTTCGCGCGGCGGCGCAGATCGAGGCCGCGGTCGCGGATGGCCGGCTTCCGCTGGAGCGCTTAGAAGAAGCGCATGCGCGCGTCGCGCGGCTGCGCGATGCCGCGCAACCGCCGCTGCCGCTCGATGCGTATCCGCCGCATCCCAACGTTGGCCGCGAGATCGCGCGGCGCGCGATTACCGTCGTGCACGGCATTCCCGAAGCGAGCCCGCTCGCATCGATAGCCGTTTCGTTTGGAGGAGCTATCGACGCGCTGGCGCGCGAGGCGCCGGCACTGCAGACGCTCGAAACTCCCCTGGATCCGGCACCGCAGGACCTCGCGACGCTGCGCGACGCGCTCGAACGCTCGCAGCGGCGTCCGATCCTGCTCGCGCGGCGCGCGCACCTCTACCGGCGCCAGGCCGATGCGATTCGCGCCATTCTCGAAGGCTACCGCGACGCCGTCGTCGTCTCGCTGCTGGAGCCATTCGATCTGTCGCTCTTCGGCGCGGCGCGGCACTTGCTCGCGGCCTACGGCGACGATGCGCCGAGCTTGCGCGGATTGGCCGACGTGCTCTTCGGGGCGAGCATGCCGTCGGGCCGGCTGCCCGTTACGCTGCCGTGAGGGAACCGCAGCGTTTCGAGCGCGTCGACGGCGTGCTGCTCGCGGCGTGCGGCGTCGAGTTTACGGCCGCGGTGGCACGCGTCGAACACGGAGGCGGCGTGGTCTTCGAACGCGCGTATGGCGCTACGCGAGCCGACGCGTGCGGCCGCTCCGTCTTCTGCGACACGCGCTTCGACCTCGCCTCGCTCACCAAGTTGTTCGTCGCTACGCTGGCGCTGGCCCTCGTCGCGCAAGGGCGCCTCGACCTCGACGAGCCGCTCGCACGGATCGTTGCGGAGTGGGAGCAAGGCGCGCACGAGACGATCACCGCGCGCATGCTCCTCGCGCACGATTCCGGAATGAACTCGGGCGCCGATTACCGCGCGATCCTCGACGAGAACGTCGAACGGTTCGCGCTGCGATCCGCGCTGCTCGCGCCTCCGGGCCAGCGCGTGATCTACAGCGATCTCGGCTTCATCGCGCTGGGCGCGGCGATCGAACGCGTTGCGGGCCGCTCGCTGCCGCCGCTGGTCGCCGACGCGTTCGGCGGTGAAGTGGGCTTTCGTCCCCGAGAGCCCCAGCGGCGTGAAATTCCCGCGACGGAAGAGGACGACTGGCGTGGCCGCGTGCAAGGCGTCGTGCACGACGAGAAGGCCTATCTCATGGGGGGCGTTGCCGGTCACGCGGGACTTTTCGGCACCGCGGCGAGCGTCGCGGCGATGACGGAACGTTATCTCGGAGCGTTCGCAGGACGGACGAGTAAGGCGCTTCCCGAATCGCTGGTGCGCGAGGCCGTGCGGGAGCAGGCCTTCGATGCGGTGTTGCGCCGTGGGTTGGGCTGGGCGCTGAAGACGAATGACGAGAACTCGTGCGGTCGGTGGTTCGATCGCTCGTCGTTCGGACACACGGGTTTTGTGGGCACGTGCGTTTGGGCCGATCCTACGCGCGATATCCAAGGCGTGCTGCTCACCAACGCCGTCTACTTCGGACGCGACGCCGCGCCGAGTGCGCCGCCCGGACTCCGGATACGCTTTTACGAAGCGATCGTCGAAGATCTGGGCCTAAAGTGATCGCGCTCGGGATGATGAGCGGAACGTCGCTCGACGGCATCGACGCGGCGCTCGTGCGCATCGTTCCCCGGCAGCAGAGTTACACGGTAGGGCTGCTGCGCTTGCAGAGCCGGCCGTACGACGGCGTGCTGCGCGAGGAGCTGGCCGCGAACCTGCCGCCGCATTCGGGCAGCGTCGCCGCGGTAGCGCGGCTGCACCGCGCGCTCGGCGACGCGTACGCGCGCGCCGCCAGCGAGACGATCGGCGCCGACCGCGTCGACTTCGTCGCCTCCCACGGGCAGACGCTCTGGCACGACGGTGGGCGCCACGTGACGCTGCAGCTGGGCGACGCGTTCGCGATTCGCGAGGCGACAGGCGTTAGCGTCTGTTACGACTTTCGCAGCGCCGACTGCGCCGCGGGAGGCCAGGGCGCTCCCTTGGTGGCCTACGTCGACGCGCTGCTTCTCGGCGATGCGTCCGAGGATCGCGCGGCGCTCAACCTCGGCGGCATCGCCAACGTCACGCTGCTGTCGCGCGGCGCGCCTCCGAGCGACGCGACCGCGTTCGATACCGGGCCGGGCAACATGTTGCTCGATGCGTTCGTGGCTGCGCGCACGCACGGTGCGGCAGGCTGCGACGAGGGCGGTCGGCTTGCCCTGGCGGGGCGCGTCGACGAGCGCGCGCTTCGGGCGATGCTCGCCGACGAATACTTTTCGCTGCCGCCTCCCAAGAGCACCGGCCGCGAGCGTTTCGGCGCGCAATTTCTCGCGACGCACGACGATGCGCTGCGGCCGCTGCGCCTCGAGGACGGCGCGGCGACGCTCGCAGAGCTGACCGCGGCCTCCGTGGCGCAAGCCTTCACTCGCAGCGCGTTTGCACCGGCACGCGTCATCGTGAGCGGGGGCGGCGCGCGCAACGCCGCATTGCTCGAGCGGCTTGCCGCGCATCTGCGGCCCGCGATCGTCGAGTCGTCCGACGCCCGCGGCCTGCCGGCGCAGGCGAAGGAGGCGATGGCCTTTGCCGTGCTCGGCTACGAGACGCTTCGCGGGCGCGCGAGTGGCGTGCCGCGTGCGACGGGCGCGGCGCGCGCCGCGATGCTCGGGGCGATCGCGCCGGCGAACCTGCCCGCGCTGCTGCAGAAACTACGGCTTGAAGTCGACGCGAAAGACGAAGGAGCCGACGACTGGCACGCATAGCAGTTGCCCCGGCGCGTAGCTCGATCGCTGCGCCGCGAGCGCTGCGGCCGTATCGAGATAGTCGACGCCACTGGAACGATAGACGTAGGTTTTCACGACGTCGCCGCTCGCGTTGACGAACGCCACGATCTCGCTGCTGCGCGGAGCGTCGACGCGCTGCGGCGGCGGCTGCGAGGCGCGCGTTACCGAGGGATAGCGGAAGATCTGGCCGCACGTAGGTGCCGGAAGCGTCTGCAAGTAAACGGCGGGGAATGCCGTTGCGTGAGCGCCGGGTGGAACCGGGTGCCACACGGAGTCTTGCCACGTGTGAATCTCCAGCGGCTCCGAGGGGCAGGTCGTCGCGGCAGCGCCCTTGGCGGCGTACGAGTCGATGTAGGCGTAGCGGATCGAGTCGGGCTTGCCGAGACGGACGACGTACGTCGGCGATCGTAGCCCCGGTGGCGACCCGCTCAGCGTCGCGCCTTTGAGGAAAGCGTCGTAGGCATAGACACTGCCGATCAGCGTGACGTGCACGTCGAGCTTGGCGGCCGCTTGGGAGAAGATGACGATGGCCAGTCCGTCGGCTGCCGCCTGCGGCGCCGGAGCATTGCCCGCGAGGTTCCACGGGACGGCCTGCACGGATACCGCGCAGAACGGGTCGAGCCACGAGGGCGGCACGGCGACGGGAGATGCGGTCTGAGGCGGCGATACGCCCGAGCAGGCAACGGCTAACGCAACGAGACGGCAGAATACGCCGAATCCAAATCGCACTGAGGTTCTCAAGGGCTCCTTTTTAGCTGCGCGAAGCTTGCGGAATGAGGCTGTGCCGCGTCCCGACGCGGGTCGGTATTGGACGCCGCACTGGATAAACTCTTCGTCGGCGTCGATGCGGGCGGGAGCCGCACCGTCGCTGCGCTCGCTCGCGGGGACGATCTCGTGCGCACCGCCGCGGGGCAAGCCGCGAATCCGAACCTCACCGGTCTCGATGCTGCGGCTAGCGTAATCGCGCAGGCGATCTCTGCGGTGCTCGGCGGCGAGTCGGCGGCGGCCATCGGCGTCGGCGTCGCGGGCGGCGGCTCGGGCGGCGTGCGGGCTAGCCTGCTGGCGTCGCTGCAGCGCTCCTTTCCCGGCACACCAATCACGGTCAGCCACGACGCGCGGATCGCGCTGCGCGCGGCCGTGCCCGATGGTGACGGGATGGTGCTGATCGCCGGAACCGGTTCGATCGCCTACGCCGAAGTCGCGCAGCGCACGTACTTTGCGGGCGGCTACGGCTACCTGCTGGGCGATGCCGGCTCGGGTCACGCGATGGGCTCCGCCGCACTGCGCGATCGAGTCGACGCGGGCGATCGTGCCCTGCTCTCCGCGCTCTACCAAAATCCCGATCGCGTGGCGGAGATCGCGGCGGAGGCGCCGGCGGTGTTGCGCGCGGCAGGCGCCGGCGATGCGCGCGCGTGTGAGATCGTCGACGATGCGGCCGAAGCGCTGCTGCATCTAGCGGCGCGCCTCGTCGAGAGCAGCGGCGTCCTCTCGCTGCCGCTCGCGCTCGCGGGCGGATTGCTCGCGGAGTCCAGCGCGCTGAGCGCTCGGCTCGAACGTCGCATCGCCGAAACCTGGCTCGACGTCTCGCTCGTGGCGCGCCGCGCGCCCTATTTCGGCGCGCTGCAGGAAGCCCGGCGGATGATCTCGTGAGGCAACTGCCGCCCACGGAGCGCGAAAACCCACGCAGCCGCAATCTGGATCTGCTCGACACCGCCAAGCTCGTCGAGACGATCGTCGACGATCAGCGAGCCGCCGGCGACGCCGTGCTCGCTGCAAGCGCGGAGATCGCGCGCGCGGTCGATTCGATCGCGCAGCGGCTGCTCGCGGGCGGACGGCTGCACTACGTCGGCGCGGGCAGCAGCGGACGCATCGCCACGCTCGACGCGTCGGAGATGCCGCCGACCTTCGGCACCTCGCCCGAACTCGTTCGCGCGCACATTGCCGGCGGCGTGCCCGCCCTCGTGCGTTCGTTGGAAGGCGCCGAGGACGACGCGCCCGCCGGCGACGCGCTCGCGCGCGAGTACTTTAAATCCGGCGACGCCGTCGTCGGCATCTCGGCGAGCGGTTCGGCAGCGTTCGTGCTCGCGGCGCTCGCGCGCGCCCGCGCGATCGGTTCGCTGACCATCGCGCTCACCAGCGTCGCCGGCTCGGCGCTGGCGGACGCCGCGCAGATTGCCATCGTGCTCGAAACCGGCCCCGAAACGCTTGCGGGCTCGACGCGCCTCAAGGCGGGAACGGCTGCGAAGATCGCCCTCAACACGATCTCGACGGCCGTGATGGTGCGCCTCGGCAAAGTGTACGATAATTTGATGGTCGACGTCGTCGCCAACAACTGTAAGCTGCACGCTCGCGCCCTGCGTTTAGTGGAGCGCCTCGCCGGCGTCGATTCCCCCCGCGCGCGCGCGTTGCTGCAGTCGGCCGGCGGCAGCGTTAAGGTGGCGGTGGTGATGGAGCGCTACGGCATCGGTCCGGCACAGGCGCAGACGATGCTCGACGGTCACCGCGGGGCGCTGCGCCCGTTGCTAGGTTCTCAAGGTTGAATTTCTCCGCGCTGCTGCTGGCGGCCATCGTGTTTCTCCCGCTCGACGATCGTCCCGTTACTTCGTACCTGCCGCAGTTGCTGGGACGAATTGCGGGTGTGCCGCTGGCCGCGCCGCCGCGCGAGCTGCTCGGGCGATTCACGACGCTCGGCAAATCCGACGAGTTGATTGCGTGGCTCAATCGGAGCGCCGAAAAAGGCGATGCGGGAGCGTTCGTTATCTCCACCGACATGCTCGCCTACGGCGGCCTGATCGCCTCGCGCGTGCCGGGTCCTTCCTACGCCGATGCAGACTCGCGGTTGTCGGAGCTAACGCATTTGCGCGCCGAGCACCCACGGGCGTGGATCGGCGCGTACGGCACGATCATGCGCCTCGCGCCCACGGGCATTCCCGCGGGTACGCCGTTTTTCGCCGCGTATCCGCAATGGCAGTACCTACAAGAGTACGCCGACCTCCACGATCCACCGCTGCCGAGCGAGGAGGCTCGCGCGGAGCACTTGCGGCAGCTGATCGCGCCCGGTCTGCTCGACCAATATCTCGCGACTCGCGGACGCGACCTCGCCGTCGATCGGCTCCTCTTGAAGATGACCGCTCGAGGCACGATCGACCGTCTCGTGCTCGGACAGGACGACGCCGGTCCGGTGGGGCTGCACGTGCGCGACGTCGCGCTGCTCCAGAGCGACCTCGCCGCGCAGAATCTTTCGGGGCGCGCCTCGATCGAGCCCGGTGCCGATGAGTTGGGGATGGCGCTGGTGGCCCACGCCCTCGTGCGTACCGCGCGCTGGACGCCGCGCGTCGCCGTGCGCTACTCGACACCGCAAGGCGCGGCCTATCAAGATCCCATCGAGTACGCGCCCGTCTCCACCGCGATCGAAGCGCTGGTCGGCGTCTGCGGTGGGGTGCTCGACGACGAGAATCCGGAGATCGTGCTCTACGTGCGGGTTCCCGGAACCTCCGCCGGGCAAGACGAGGTGCTGCGCTCGCAGATGGCGGTCGACGCCGCGCAACGGCGCTCGGTCGCGCTGGCCGATCTCTCCTACCTCAAGTCGTACGACGACCAGGCGCAGTTCGCGCGCTCGCTGCTCGCCTCGGGGTTGGCCTCGAAGCTCGACGCCTACTCGTCGTGGAACACCAACGCGAACACCGTCGGCACGGCGCTAGCAGAAGCGATCGCGGCGGTTGCGGGACGGCGCATGCACACCTACGACGCGCTCGCGCACCGCGAGTTTACGCTCACGCGCTTCGTCGATGACTACCTCTTCCACGACGTCGTGCGCCCACAGCTCAACGCCACGCTCGCCGCGCAGGGCATCACCGACCACACGTTGCTAGCCCCGGAGGTCGCCGGAAACATCGAGCAGCTCGACCGCGCGATGCTCTGGAACGACGCCGTGCAGGTTCTCGCACAGCTCGATCCCGGCTACCACGTGGCGGCGATCACGATCGATCTTCCGTGGAACCGCACGTTCGAGACGTCGCTCGAGGTGGCAATCGCGCCAAATCTATGAGATCGCGCGCCGAGATCGGATCGAACGGCAGCGGGGTCGCGCCGTCGGCGATGCAACGCAGATTACCGGCCCAGGCCGGCGAGTCTTCGTCGCCCATGGGAGGGAGCACGGCAAAGCGCGGCGTGCCCAGCTCGCAGGCGAATCGCATCGTGTGCATCGCTCCTCCGTCGATCTCGGTGCACACGAGCACCACCGCGCGCGAATACTTCGCTTGCAGACGATCGCGCTCGATCCGCGACTCCAGAGTAACGGGCGTCCCGGGCGCGAGCAGCGTGGCAACCGCGCCGCCCGCGGCGACGATCGCCGCTTCCAGCTCCGCGTGGTCCGGCGGATCGGTGCAGCCGAAGCCGTAGCCGACGTAGGCAACCGCCAGAACGCCGCGCGCAATCGCGCCGCGATGCGCGGCAGCGTCGATTCCCGGCGCGAGCCCGGCGACGATTGGTTCGTCGAAGAGCTGCGCGAGGCGGTAGGCAAAGTCCACGGCCGTCGCCGGCGGCGTTCGGCTGCCGACGATCGCGATGCCGCCGGGCGGTATTCGCCCGCGCACGTATAAGGTCACCCGGCTGCCATCCGGAGGAGTATTGTGAAGAAAAGCATTTGCTGTATCGCCCTAGCGTTCGCCGTCGTCCTCGCGGGACCGTTGCCGCCGCGCGCGTCCGCCGCGTCCGGCGACGAGGTGCAGATCGACGCGCTCTACCAGAAGTTCGCCGCCGCCTTTCGCCGCAAGGATGTCGACGGAATTATGGCGCTCTACCTTCCGGGAAAGACGCTCTTCGTCTTCGACGTATCGCCGCCGCGCGAGCACGTGGGGTGGAACGATTATCGAGACGACTGGCGGCAGCTCTTCGCATCGATGAAAGGCGCCGAGCCTGGGTTCACGATCTCCGAGCTGAGCGTCGTCGTCGACGGCGACGTCGCCTACACGCACAGCATTCAACACGTAACGATTGCGGCCAGCAAAAGCGCGCCCGCCTCCAAGCTGGTAGTGCGCGTCACCGACGTGCTCCGCAAGATCGCTGGAAAGTGGCTCGTGGTTCAGGAGCACGTCTCAGTGCCGGTGGATCTCAATACGGGCAGGGCCGACCTTACCTCGCGGCCGTGAGCGTTTCCCTGTCAACGCGACGTCAAAAGGCTTCTCGGCGCTTGACTCGGGGGGGCCGCCGTGCTAGCGTTCCGGTAGCATGAATAGCGGAGGATCGCTTACTCGCTACGCTTCCTTTATGGCGGCGGCGATTTATCTTTGCGCGTGCGCGCCCGGCTTGCCGCCGAACCCTTCTCTCGTGGGCGCTGGGCCCTCGGGAGATCGGGCCGGCACGATCTCGCTTCATTTCACGACGCTGCGCGACTACAGCGACCGTAAATACGACGTTGCTACCGGCATCAATGCGCGGGGCGTTATCAGCGGGTACTGCGGCAGCGGCTCGGCATCGGATCCGAGCAGTGGTTATACGGTCGCACCGCATTACGGCCAGCGGCGGTACGCGGCGGAAGACTATCCGAAAGCCGCGCAGACCGTGGTCGCGGCGATCACCGAGCGCGGGGACACGGCGGGCTACTGGCTGGATGCGGCCGGCGATATTCACGCTTTCGTCGATCTCAACGGCACCTACACGCGTTTTACATTCCGCAAGCATAACCAGCCGTATCCTACCGAGCTGCTCGGCATCGACAGCCACGGTTTGACGGTCGGCTTTTATCAAGACGGTTCGGGTGCGGCGCATGCGTTTGAGTTGAACCTCAACACCGGCAAGTTTCACGCGATCTCGCCGGCCGGCGCGGCGAGTGCCGTCGCGACGGGGATCAACGGCAGAGGCGACGTCGTTGGTTGGCTCGTCGACTCGAGCGGCGCGCAGCACGGCTGGGTGTTGGAAGGCGTACACTTTACGATTTTCGACTACCCCGGCGGCGCGCTGACGCAGCCGTCGGGCATCAACGGCAAAGGCGAGGTCGTCGGCTCCTACGAGGATGCCTCGGGCTATACCCACGGCTTTCTCTTACTCAACCCGCTCAACCGTTCCAAATGGCAGAGCGTCGACGATCCCAACGCGCACGGATATAGCATTGCCCGTGGCATCGACGGCACCGGCAGGATCGTCGGGGCATATCTCGATCGCCACGGAAACACCGTCGCCTTCCTCGCAACGCCTTCGTAACACTTCGCTTGTCCCCCGGCCGCGGGATGATCAATGGCTGCTTGCGCCGAACGTGTTGCGGCGTTTCTTGCTATTGTGAGGGCACATGAGAACTGCGACCGTCAGCCGTTACGCGCTTAGCATCACGCTCGCTGCGTTCCTACCGGGGTGCGGCGGCGGATCCTCTCCCGGGTTAGGCAATCTCGCGCTTCTCGCCCATCATCGTTCCGGTCCCTCGCCGATTACGCACGTCGTCATGATCGTGCAGGAAAATCGCAGCTACGAAAATCTCTTCGCGACGTTTCCCAACCAGTCGGGTCAGGTCTACGGTTACGAAAAGGTCAAAAAAGGCGGCAAGTGGGTTTCAGAAAAGGTCGTGCTTAAAGAGCAGCACCTCATACCTGCGCCGGACGTCGACATCGGCCATTGCTACTACGCGTTCGTTCAAGCGTACGATAAAGGGAAAATGGACGGCTTCAACGAGGAGCCGCACGGTGTTTGCGAGCGTAGCTGGACCCGAGGAACGGCTGCGGGCCTCTACCCTTACATGTATGTTTATCCCAGCGATATCGCGCCGTATTGGGATATGGCCGAGCAGTACGTACTGGCCGATAGAATGTTCCAGACGCAAGGCAGCAGCAGCTTTACGGCACATCAGGACTTGATTCGCGGCGGCTCCGCCCTTTCGGGAACCTACGGCAGCGCCTCGAGCCTAATCGATACGCCGACGCAGGCGCCGTGGGGCTGCGATTCGCCCACGGTATCGAGAACGGATCTCATTTCACTGTCGGGCAAGTGGTCGGAGGATAACGGGCCCTACCCGTGCACAACCGACTTTCCAAACTACTCAGGCAGCTCGAACTACCAGACGCTGGCCGACCTGCTCGATGCCGCAAGCATCAGCTGGAAGTACTACTCGCCTTGCTATAAAGACTACTTTCAATCCAGCAGCTGCCCCGCATACGAGAAGAGCCTCACGCTGGCCGCCGGCGGAACGCTCAACGCCTTCGACGTCATCGCTTCGGTGCGCAACGGCCCCGAATGGGGAACGAACGTCTCGATGCCCGAAACCAATATCTTCAACGATATTTCCGCTGGTAATTTGGCCGCGGTCTCGTGGGTGGTTCCCGAAGATTGCAACTCCGATCACCTCGGCGAGACAAACCCCCTGACCACCGGCCACAAGGCATGCGATAACGGACCGGAATGGGTGGCTAGCGTCGTCAACGCCATCGGAGAGAGCCCTTTCTGGAATACCACGGCGATCGTCATTCTTTGGGATGATTGGGGCGGTCTCTACGACGGTGCCGAGCCGCCGACTCCGGGCGGCGGCACCGGACACCAGCGCGACGATCAGGGTGGCCTGGGGCTGCGCGTACCGATGCTCGTCGTATCGCCGTATGCCAAGATCGGGACGGGCAGCCAGGGCGGTTACATCGACGGCACGTCGTATGAGTTCGGCAGCATTTTGAAGTATATCGAGAACAACTTCGACCTTCCGAGCCTCAATACGACCGACAAACGAGCCACCAGCATCATCGACGCCTTCGACTACAATCAGCAACCGCGCTCGTTCTCGGCGATCCCTTCGAAGCTGGACGCGCACTACTTTATCACGCACCAGCTGCCTTCGGTAGGTGACTATTAGCGATCGCTACTCGTCCTTCAGCTGCGCTGGGAACGACCGGTCGAGGTACGAATCGTTGAGCGCGCGTGCTTCGTGGCAGCTTAGGAGGCGCATCGTGCGGACGATCCCGCTACGCAGGATTTCGATGGCTCTCGCAACGCCGGGGCCGCCGGCGGCGCCTAGGCCGTAGGCGTACGCGCGACCTACGAGCACCGCTCGCGCTCCCAAACAGAGCGCTTTGACGACGTCGCTGCCGCGGCGGATGCCGCCGTCGAGATAGACCTCGGCGTGCCGGTCGACGGCGCGCACGACCTCCGGCAAGGCTTGCAGCGTCGCCGCGACGCAGTCGAGCTGTCGGCCCCCGTGATTGGAGACGACGATCGCTGCAGCACCGGCCTCGACGGCGAGCCGCGCGTCCTGCTCGGAGAGCACGCCTTTGATGACGATCGGGCCGCCCCACGCCCGCGCGATCCACGGCATGTCCTCCCACGTTACCGTCGAGCGCTCGAGTGCCGCGCCGACGTCCTCGTACGGCAACGCACCTTGATCCCCAATCACGACGTTGGGAAATTTCATCAGGCCGCCGTCGCGCAGAAAGTCGAGCGTCCAGCGCGGTCGCGCGGCCACCTGGCCGACGTGCGGCAGCATCTTCCAAAGATTGCCGCTTATCAGCTCGCGCCCGCCGTTACGCAGATCTCGTTCGCGCTGGCCGGCCACCGCCGTATCGATCGTGACGACCAGCGCCCCAAACCCCGCGGCGCGCGCTCGAGCGATCGACGCGAGCGCCGCCTCCCGGCCGCCCAAGAGATAGAGCTGAAACCATACCGGACCGCTCGACGCGGCCTTGACTTCCTCGAGCCGGCAGCCCGAGAGCGTCGAGAGCACGTAGGCGGTACCGGCCTTCCCGGCCTCCGCGGCGGCGACGCACTCGCCGCGCGGAAAGAAGAGGCGGCTGCTGCCGACCGGCGCGAGCAAGAAGGGCAGCTCGAGCGTGGTTCCGAGCACGGTCGTGCGCAGATCGGTCGCACCCATCGCCGCGGCGTTGCGAGGACGAAAACGCACGCGGTCGAAGACCGCGCAGTTCTCGCGCATCGTCACCTCGCCATCGGCGCCGCCGTCGATATAGTCGAAGACGGCGCGCGGCAAACGCCTTTCGGCGCCGCGCCGCAGATCCGCGATCGTGTGCGCGTTGTGGACGTTCATCCCGAGCCGGGTGATCTGTCGAGAAACCCGAGAACCGCGGCGAGGAAATCCTCCGGCGCGTCGACCATCGGAACGTGGCCGCAGGCGTCGATTCGCGTCTCGACGGCGTTGGGAATCGCTTCGAGCATGCGGCTCGAGAGCGGCTGCGGCAGCAGGCGGTCTTCGCCGCACCACACCACGTGCGCCGGAGGGCGAAGTTCGCCGAGATCGTCGATCGTGTCGACGTCGAGGTCGAGCTGCCATTGGCGCGCGAGCGCTTCGCGTGGTGCCAATCCGCCCATCTGCATCGCGACGTCGACCTTCTCCCAGAGGTCGCACTCAGAGAGCGTCGTCGTTCCGGCTCCGGTGAAGATGATCGCAGCCAGAAGCGTGCGATCGTCGGCGACGCCGGCGCTGAGCGCCTTCAGCAGGCCGATCGCGTTGCGCGAGTAGTCGTCGGCCCGCGCCCACGAGCTGACCAGCGTCAGCGAACGGCAGCGCTGCGGGTAGCTCAGCGCCGTCCGCTGGGCGATCGCGCCGCCGAGCGAGTGCCCGAGCACGTGGGCTTGCGTGGAACCGGCGTCGTCGAGTACTGCGAGGGCGTCGGCGGCGAGGTCTTCGAGCGTATAAGGGGCGCCGGCCATCGAGCTTTCGCCGGAGTCGCGATTGTCGAACGCGATCGTACGGTACGATTTGGCGAGTCCCTCGCGAACGAGCTGCCAGATCGCTCGCGTCGACGCCGTTCCCGTTATCAGAAGAAGATCGGGCCCGCTGCCCTGCACGTCGTACGCGAGAGCGATGTCACCATTGCGCGCCGTACTCATCGGGCCTTGACGTTTGCCTCGCGGAAAGGATACCCTGTCGCAACATGGACGCAGCATTCGTCGCCACCGCGTTTGCGACCGCGTTTACCATCATCGACCCCATTGGAATGATCCCGATGACGATCGCGGCGACGTCGCGTCTCACCCCGCAGCGACGCAACCAGATCGTCGACCAGGCGGTGCTGGTCGGCGGCATCGTCATCCTGTTCATGGGCGCGCTCGGGCGCTTGATCCTCAATTCGCTCGGCATCACGCTGAGCGCCTTTACGATTGCCGGCGGCATCCTGCTTTTCCTCATCGCCATCGACATGCTCTTCGCGCGACCGACCGGCGCCAAGCGTACCGAGGCAGAAGAGCGCGAGGCCGCTCAGAATGAAAACCCGGCCGTCTTTCCGCTGGCGGTGCCGATGATTGCGGGGCCGGGAACGATTGCAACGGTGCTGCTGCTCGTGAGTCTCTCGCGCGGCGACCGCCTCGATCTCACGATCGTGGCGCTGGCCTACGCGGTGGCGCTGGCGGTGACGTGGATCTGCATGCGCGCCTCGACGATGCTCCTCAAAGTGATCGGCACTACCGGCATCCACGTGATCAGCCGTCTGCTCGGCATCATTCTGGCCGCGCTGGCCGTGCAGTTCGTCCTCAACGGCCTCTCGCAGACGCTGCTACGGCGGTGACGCGCCGCTGCGCGCCGCCCACTGCGCGTAGACGGACCTTTCGATCGGAGGCAGCTCCTCGCCGGCCGGCAAGCGATACCCGGGCTGCGGCAACGGGAACGGGATGTCGTGGGGCGGCAGCTTGAACGGATCGTCGTCGGGATCGAAGCAGAACGGCCAAACGATGTTGCCGTTCTCCATAGCGCCGTCGGGATACGTGAACTCGTAACGGCCGTAGTAGCAGTCCTGGCCGCGATCTTGCCAGCGCTGCGTCGGCGTGATAATGCCGTTGCCATGCTCCTGTCCGCGCAGCGATGAAGGGATCGCGAACTGGTACGTCTTGCTCGGCGCCTCCTGCGACCCCGGATCGATCGTCGGAATCGCGTGCACGTCGTTCTGCCGGTTGAGCTGCGCGACTTCGCGCTCGAAACCGGCTTCGTCGCGCTCGATGGGAGAGACCATCGTCGGGCGCTGCTTAGGCAAGGCCGGCGCCTTAACGGCGACCTCTTTCGCCAGTTCGCGGCGCGGCGTGCGCGCCGGTGCCGACTCGTGCTGCGCGATTACCCGCACGGCGTGCTTGGGAGCCGGCTTCTCGTGCGGCGTCTCGTGCGAAACGGTAACGACCTCCGTTCGCGAAATTCGTTCTTTCTCGCCAAGCGGCACGATTTGTCGCACGGCGTAGAAGAGCAGCGTCAGCACGACGAGGTGAACCAGCGCCGAGGCCAGCGCCGACCACGCGAGCGCGCGATGCCGCCGTTGGGGCCTTCCCGAGATCAAAGGATCGTCGATTTCCTCTTACGTGCGTGGATGGGGCTGGCAGAGTTCGATGAGCACGCCGCCGGTCGCCTTCGGGTGCAGGAAAGCGATCAAGCTGCCGTGCGCGCCCCCTCGCGCGTGCTCGTCGATCAATCGTACGCCTTTGGCTTTGAGATCGCTGAGCGCGGCTTCGATATCGGCGACGCGATACGCGGTGTGGTGCAGCTTCGTCGCAGCGTCGCCGCGGTAGCGAGCGATCGGCGACGACTCGTCGAGCGGACGGATCAGCTCGACGTAGGAGTTGCCCGCCTCCAGCCCCACCGCTTCGATGCCCTGGTCGCTCACGATCTCGCGGTAGACCTCGCGGAAGCCGAGCGTCTGCGTGTAGAACGCCAGCGTCTCCTCGAGGTCCTTCACGACGATGGCGACGTGGTCGATCTCCACTAGGCCACGCCCTCCCGTGCGCGATAGGTGCCGAAGACGTCGCGAAGCACGTTGCAGATCTCGCCGAGCGTCGCGCCCGCGTCGACGGCATCGACGAAGCGGGGCATCAGGTTGGGGGTACCGGCGGCCGCGGCGCGCACGTCTTCGAGGCGTTGCCGCACCGCGCTTTCGTCGCGAGAAGCGCGAAGCGCGTGCAACCGCTCGATCTGCTCGTGCTCCGGGCGGTCGTCGACGCGCTGCAGTGAAATCGGCGCTTGCGCTCCTTCGTCGGCGAAGCGGTTAACGCCGACGACGATCTTTTCGCCGCGTTCGATCTCCTGTTGCGCCACGTAGGCCGAATCGGCGATCCGTGCCTGCATCCAGCCGCTTTCGATCGCCGCGATGCTGCCGCCCATCGCGTCGACCTCGGCGACGATCTTCCCGGCGCGCGCGATCAGCTCGTTGGTGAGCGTTTCGACGTAATAGGAGCCCGCCAACGGGTCGACGACGTCGGCTACGCCCGATTCGTAGGCGATGATCTGCTGGGTACGCAGCGCGAGGCGCGCGCTGTCGGCGGTCGGCAGGGCGAGGGCTTCGTCCTTGCCGTTGGTGTGCAGTGACTGCGTTCCGCCGAGCACGGCCGCCAAGGCCTGCAGCGTCACGCGCACGACGTTGTTCTCCGGTTCCTGCGCGGTGAGCGTCGACCCGCCGGTCTGCGTGTGAAAGCGCAGCATCTGCGAGCGCGGATCGCGGCAGCCGAACTCATCGCGCACGATCTGCGCCCACAGATAGCGCGCCGCGCGGAATTTGGCGACCTCTTCGAAGAAGTCGTTGTGCGCGTTCCAGAAGAAGGAGATGCGCGGAGCGACCTCGTCGAGCGCGATTCCGGCCTCCTGCGCCGCGCGGAGGTAGGCCTTGCCGTTGGATAGCGTGAAGGCGATCTCTTCGACCGCGGTCGAGCCCGCTTCGCGGATATGATAACCAGAGATCGAGATCGCGTTCCACTGCGGCACCTCGCGCGCGCAGTAGGCCATCACGTCGGTCACCAGCCGCATCGAGGCTTTCGGCGGATAGATGTAGGTACCGCGCGCGGCATACTCTTTGAGCACGTCGTTCTGCACGGTGCCGCCAAGCTTGGAGAACGCGATGCCGCGCCGTCGCGCGACCGCAAGCAGCAGCGCGAGAAGGATCGCCGCGGGCGCGTTGATCGTCATCGAGACGGTCACGCGGTCGAGCGGAACGCCGTCGAGAAGCGTCTCCATGTCGGCGATCGAGTCGATGGCGACGCCGACTTTACCCACCTCGCCGCGTGCCTGCGGGGCGTCGGAATCGTAGCCGAGCTGCGTCGGCAGATCGAAGGCGACGGAGAGCCCGGTCTGGCCGCGCTCGAGAAGGTAACGGTAGCGCGCGTTGGACTCGGCAGCGGTGCCGAAGCCGGCGTACTGGCGCATCGTCCAGAGCCGTCCGCGATACATGTCTTTGCGAATCCCGCGTGCGAACGGATACTCGCCGGGCTCCCCGAGTTCGTGCGACGGACCCTCGATCCCGTCGTAGAGCGGCTCGATCGGAATGCCGGAGTTGTTGACGTCGCGGGCCACGACTACTGCGACGACCGTGCGGCTACGGTCGCCGTGTATGTCGGGCCGACTCCGGTGTGGAACGTAGCGATCATCTTTCCGCCGGAAGGATAACCCCAAATGCGAATGTCCCCCGCAGGAACGGCCATGATTCCAAGAGCCGGCGCGATCGTACTGGCCGGCGGTTTGTTGCTGCGGTCGACCCCGTCGAAGTCGATCGTCTTGACGATCGCAGCTTTCGTTCCCGAAATCCGCAATTGATAGACGACCTGGGGCCACGACTTCGCGCGAAGCGCCTGGTAGTTGCCTTCGAGGGTCAGCTCCGCGCCGTCCCACGCAACGGTTCTCACACGGCCGGACGGCAGCTTCAACGAAATCGCGCGAAACGAGTCGCGGCCTCGGGGCAGCTCTGCCAGCAAGGAAGTGCGGCGGCTCGCATTGGTTCCCAACAGAAAGAGATTGCCGCCGCCGTCGTAGCCGACGGAGAGAAAGATCGGGATCGCAGCGTCTCGATAGACCTTCGGGTGGTGTTGAAAGTGAGGCAGCACGGCGACGGAGTAGTCGCTGGAGCCGTACTCGACCACCCCCGCGACGTCATTGGTAGCGCTGTCGACCGTACACGATACCACGCCGCCGTTGGATCCAAAGGCCACCGTTTTCGACGGCGAGGTCGCGCCGTAGTGGTACTTTGCGATTACCGGCGCCGCCGAGACCGCCTCGCCACCCACGAAAACGTTGCCGCGGTTGTCGGAGCAGACGCTGCCGAAACCCAGTCCGGTTGAAAACGTATTGACGAGCTTTCCCCCCGGATAGGCCAAGATCGCCGCGTTTCCGGCTTTGAAGGAGCCGAACGCGTAGACGAGGCCCGCTGCCGAATAACGAGCCGCGCTTGGGGCAGCGACCGCCTGCGTCGCTTGCGGCACACCGATCGCGGGCAGTGAAGAGCAACCCGCCAGCAACGCGGCTGCCAAGATCCGCAGCCTCATGCGTCTCCCTCACTGGCGATCGTCAGCAGCGGCGAGCCGCTCTCGACCGTCGCGCCGGCCGCGGCATGCACCGCGCTCACCACGCCGCCGCGCTGCGCGCGAATCTCGTTCATCATCTTCATAGCCTCGATTACCGCCACGACTTGACCTTCGGCGACCTCGTCGCCGGGACCGGCGTTCAACTCGACGACGAGCCCGTGCATCGGGGAGAGGACGTCGTTGCCGCTGCCCTTGCGTTCGCGCGTCCGCGCGGCGCCCAGGCGCGGCGCGAGCCGGCGCTGCGGCGGAGGCGACGCGACCGCGGGAAGGCGCAGACCGTTGCGCGCAGCCGGCTCGAACGTCGCCGCGAAGCGTTCGAGCGTCGCGGTGCCGTACGAAGCGTCGAGCACGGTGGGGAGGTCGCAGAGCGCGCGCAGCAGCGCAACGGTGGTTGGCATGCCGTCGATGACGTACTCGTCTAGCGCGCGCCGCATGCGCGCGAGGGCTTCGTCGCGGGAGGGCGCCCACACGATGAGCTTGGCGATCAGCGAATCGTAGTCGGGCGGAATCGTCCAGCCGGCATACGCGGCGGAGTCGATGCGCACGCCGGGGCCTCCGGGCTCGCGATAGGCCGCGATGCGCCCGGGAGCGGGGCGAAAAGCGGCGGCGGGATCTTCGGCATTGACGCGCCCTTCGATCGAAAAGCCGCGGAACGCGACGTCGTTCTGCGTGAATCCGAGCGGCTCGCCGGCCGCGACGCGAATTTGCTCGCGCACGAGGTCGAGCCCGGAGATCGCCTCGCTCACCGTATGCTCCACCTGAATGCGCGTATTCATTTCGAGGAAGAAGAACTCGTCGCCGCTCACGAGGCACTCGATGGTTCCCGCCGAGTCGTAGCCGATGGTTTTGGCGGCGCGCACGCCCGCCTCGCGCATTCGTGCGCGCACGCTCTCGGCGATGCGCGCGGGCGTCTCCTCCCAGAGTTTCTGATGCCGGCGCTGCAGCGAGCAGTCGCGCTCGCCGACGTGAATCACGTTGCCGTGCTTGTCGGCGAGCACTTGCAGCTCGACGTGTTTGGGATTCTCGAGATAGCGCTCGGCGTAGATCGTCTCGTCTTTGAAGTAGGCGCGCGCCTCGCGGCGCGCCGTCTCGAACGCGGGCCCGATCTCGGCCTCGGTGCGCGCGACCTTGAGACCCTTGCCGCCGCCGCCGGCGGACGCTTTGAGCGCGAGCGGCAATCCGTACTCTTTTGCCGCTGCCTGCGCCGCAGCGGCGTCGACGATGGCTTCGAGTCCGCCGGGTACGCACGGAACGCCCGCCTCGCGCATCGCTTGACGCGCGCGCAGCTTGTCGCCCATCGCGGCGATTGCCTCGGGGTGCGGACCGATCCACGTCAGGCCGGCCGCCGCAACCGCGCGCGCAAAGGCCGCGTTCTCCGCAAGGAAACCGTACCCGGGATGTACGGCCTGCGCGCCGCATTCGCGCGCAACGGCGATCAGCTTGTCGCCGTCGAGATAGCTCGCGGCCGGAGATGCCGGACCGATATGCCGCGCTTCGTCGGCCAGCGCCACATGGAGCGCGTCGCGATCGGCGTCGGAATAGACGGCGACCGTCGCAATGCCCATCTCGCGCGCCGTGCGGATGATGCGAACCGCGATCTCGCCTCGATTCGCAACGAGCAGTTTGCTAAACACGGCCTTACTGCGGCGGATACATACCCATCGCGTGGTAGCCGGCATCTACGAAATGCACGTCGGCCGTCACCGCGGACGCCAGATCCGACGCAAGAAAGACGGCCATGTTGCCGACGTCTTCGGCGGTCACGTTGCGGCGCAGCGGCGCCACTTTGGGAACGACGTCGAGGATCTTCGAGAAGCCGCCGACCTGTCGCGAGCTCGCGGTCTTGATCGGACCGGCGGAGATCGCATTGACGCGTATGCTTCGCTCGCCCATGTCGAACGCGATGTAGCGTACCGTCGCCTCGAGCGCCGCCTTCGCGATGCCCATCAGGTTGTAGTTCGGCACGATCTGTGTCGCGCCCAAATAGGTGAGTGCCATGATCGAGGCGCCGTCCGCCAGTCCGTCGCGCAGCGCGCTGACCAGCGCAATCAACGAGTAGGCCGAGACGTCCAAGGCCAAGCCGAAACCCGCGCGCGACGTGTCGAAGACCTTGCCGGCGAGATCTTCCTTGTTGGCAAATGCGATCGAATGGACGAGAACGTCGAGCGGACCGAAACGCTGCGCCAAGGCGTCGCGCATCGCGGCCAGCGAGGCATCGCTGGAGACATCGCATTCGAAGACGGGAGCGCCTCCCAGCTCGCCAGCCAGCTTCTCGACTTCGTCCTGCACTCGCTCGCCTTGGTAGGTAAGGGCAATGGCGGCGCCGTTCTCGTGGAGCCTCCGAGCGACGCCCGTCGCGATCGACCAGCGATTTGCCACGCCCGTTACTAGCGCGCGCTTGCCTTCCAAGAGATTCACGACCGCTACATACCAGCGCCGGGGCGGGCGTCCTGCCCCGGGTGGAGGCGCTCGGTTCCAAGCGTCAAATGGGGGATGGCTACCGTCTCCCCCGCGGTAACCAGGCAATAATAAGGAGCAATTTGTGAAAAGCGCGCTTAGACTGATGCTGCCGATCGCGGCAGCGCTATCCATTGCGGCTTGCAACGCCGCAAGCACCGGCAATCTCCCGTCGATGGGCGGTCAAACCCAAAACATGCCGCAGTGGGAAGCGAAAGGCCTCGCGCATCGCGCGTGCCCGTTGACCCAGCCCGGCTACATGCACTGCGACGTTCTTCTTGAGAATAGGGCCGCCGGACCCAACATCGCCGGCTGGCAGCCCGCCTCTCTCGAGAGCCGCTATAACCTGCCCTGGAAGACGAAGGGCAAGGGGCAGATCGTCGCCATCGTCGATGCGTACGACAACCCCGACGTCGCGAGCGACCTCGCCGTATACCGGAAAGAATTCGGTTTCAGCAAGGGCACGTTCAAGAAATTCAACCAGACCGGACAGCAGAGCAACTATCCTTCGAATAGCCCCGGCTGGGGCGTCGAGATCGACCTCGACGTCGAGATGGTTTCGGCGAGCTGTCCGAACTGCACGATCTATCTGATCGAAGCCAACGACAATAGCGGCACGAATCTCTACCTCGCAGAGGAAGAGGCCGTCAAACTCAAAGCACACATCATCAGCAATAGCTGGGGTGGCGGCGGCGGAAGCTCGTCGGGCGGCTCGTTCGACAAGCCCAACACGCTCTATCTCGCGAGCGCCGGCGACTCCGGCTACGGCGAGCAAGACCCGGCCGACTATTCGACGGTCGCTGCCGTTGGCGGAACCTTCCTCTCGGGAAGCGGCAAGAGCTTCCAGGAAGTGGTCTGGCCCGATAGCGGCGGCGGTTGCTCCGTCGTCACCAAGCCGAGCTGGCAGACCGATCCGAAGTGCAAGTTCCGCACCGGGAACGATCTCGCGGCAGTCGCGGTCAGCGCCGCCGAATACGACACCGACAGCCAAGGCGGCTGGATCACCGTCGACGGCACCAGCATCTCTTCTCCGCTGGTCGCCGGAATGTACGGCCTTGCCGGAAATGCGGCGAAGCTGACGGGTGGTGAGAACCTCTGGAAGCTCTCGGCCACGGACAAGAAGAAATTCTTCCACGTGATCAAGACCGGTAACCTCAGCAAATGCCCGGCCAGCCTGGGGGGAACCTATCTGTGCAACGCCGGCACCAAGGAGTACGGCACGTACTCTTCGCCCAACGGTTGGGGCACGCCCAACGGCATCTCCGCGCTCTAAAACCGCGCGCGAAGTAAGAGAAAGGCGAGCTGCACGCAGCTCGCCTTTTTTAGTGAGGTTCGGGGGCCTACAGCGGGATGTTGCCGTGCTTGCGATCGGGGAGCGGAACGTGCTTGTTGCGCAGCATTTCGAGTGCGCCGGCGATCGCGCCGCGAGTCTTGCGCGCCTCGATCACGTCGTCGACGTAGCCGCGTCCCGCGGCGATGTACGGATGCGAGAAGCGCTCCTGATATTCGGCGATTAGCTCGGCCATCTTCGCTGCGGGATCGGCGGCCGCGGCGATCTCGCGGCGGAAGATCGTCTTTACCGCGCCTTCCGCGCCCATCACGGCGATCTCCGCCGTCGGCCACGCCAAGTTGAGATCGGCGCGAATGTGCTTGCTGGCCATCACGTCATAGGCTCCACCGTACGCCTTGCGCGTGATGACGGTGATCTTCGGCACCGTCGCTTCGGCAAAAGCGTAGAGCAGCTTGGCGCCGTGAAGGATGATGCCGCCGTACTCTTGATCGGTGCCCGGCAAGAATCCAGGCACGTCGACGAACGTAACGAGCGGGATGTTGAACGCGTCGCAGAAGCGCACGAAGCGTGCGGCCTTCACCGACGAACGCGTGTCGAGCACGCCCGCGAGCACGTTGGGCTGGTTGCCCACGATGCCGACGCTGCGGCCGGCGATGCGCCCGAAGCCGCAGATGATGTTCTGCGCGTAGAGCGGCTGAATGTCGAGGAAGTCGCCGTAGTCGACGACGCCGCGAATCACCTCGAGCATGTCGTAAGGCTTGTTGGGCGAGTCGGGCACGAGGTCGTCGAGCTGCGCCGCCTCGCGCTCCGGGTCGTCGTCGCAGTCGAACTCTGGCGGACGCTCGCCGTTGTTCTGTGGTAGGAACGAGAACAGTTCGCGCGTCAGCTCGAAGAGGTGCGCTTCGTTCTCCGCAACGAGGTGGGCTACGCCGCTGCGCGTCGCGTGAGTGTGGGCGCCGCCGAGTTCTTCGAAGGTCACCTCCTCGCCGGTGACGGTCTTGATGATCTCCGGCCCGGTGATGAACATCTGCGAGATCTTCTCGGTCATAATGATGAAGTCGGTGATCGCCGGCGAGTAGACGGCGCCGCCGGCACAGGGCCCCGCGATCAGACTTATCTGCGGAATGACGCCGCTGGCCGCGACGTTGCGCCAGAAGATCTCGGCGTAGCCGCCCAGGGAGACGACGCCCTCTTGAATGCGGGCGCCACCGGAGTCGTTGATGCCGATCAGCGGCGAACCCGTGCGGACGGCGAGGTCCATCACTTTGCAGATCTTCTCGGCGAAGGCCTCACCCAGCGATCCCCCGAGCACCGAGAAATCCTGCGAGAAGAGGAAGACTTGACGGCCGCCGATGGTCGCGCGTCCGGTGATGACGCCGTCGCCGAGAAACTCCTTTTCGTCGAGCCCGAACGCGTTGGCCCGATGGACCACGAAACGGTCGAACTCCACGAACGAGCCGTCGTCGACCAGCGCGCTCACGCGTTCGGCTGCCGAGAGCTTTCCGCGCGCGTGCTGACGTTCCAGCGCCTCGCGGCCGGCCGGAACGGCCGATTCGGTACGCTTAGCCTCGAGTTCGTCGTAACGTTGCGCGCGACTCTTCACGCCGCTACCCTTTGCACGGCGCCAGCGGGGCCTCCTCGACGCTCCGAGAATAGGGCGTTCCATGCTTCGAAGATTGTGCTGCGTCCTCGCCCTCGCTGCGCTCGGCGCGGTTCCACCGGGCTTCCCGTCCCCGCCGCCGCTTCCGCCGGAGAAACCGGTCGCAGAGACGATGTACGGTACCTCGGTAACCGACCCGTATCGCTACTTCGAAGACATGTCCGACCCGGCGGTCGTCGCATTTTTCAAAGTTCAGAACGACTACACGCGGGCGGTGCTCGGCCGTCTCGGTCAGGCCCGAGAGGCGCTCTTCGAACGCATCAAACAGCTCGACAACGCCGGCGTCGGCGTCAGCGGCGTGACGCGCGACGGCCAATACTACTTCTACGAGAAGATCAAGCCGGGCGATAACAGTCCCAAGCTCTACGTTCGCAACGTCGACGGCAGCGGCGAGCGCGTCTTGATCGATCCTGCGGCGCTGGCCTCCGCGGGCCAGCACTATACGATCAATTACTTTTTGCCGTCGCTCGACGGCTCGTACGTTTCCTACGGCATCTCGGAAGGCGGTTCCGAGAACGCCGTGATTCACGTGGTGGAGACCGCAACGGGCCGCGTGCTTCCCGATGCGATCTCGCGATCGTACTTCGCCGGCGTCACCAGCTGGCTGCCGGACAACAAGTCCTTCTACTACGTGCGCTATCCGGAGCTCAAGCCCGGCGAGCCCGCTACCGACAAAGAGACCCGCGCGGTCTGCTACCTTCACATTCTCGGGCGCGATCCCGACCAAGACGTTCCCGTCTTCGGCTATGGCGTCGATCCAAAGATTACGTTCGCCGCCACCGACATTCCGATCGTCGTCTATTCACCGGTCTCGCCTTACATGTTGGGCGTGATCATTCACGGCGTGCAGAACGAGTTCGATATCTACGCGGTGCGCTCGCCGGCGGTGCAATCGGGGGGCGCCGCGTGGCAGCCCGTCGCGACGGCGAGCGACGGGGTAACCGGATACGATCTCAAGGGCACCACGGTCTACCTTCTCACCCACAAAAATGCACCGACGTTCAAGGTGGTCTCCACCTCGCTCGACGCGCCGAACATGGCGGCCGCGCACACGGTCGTCCCGGCGGGACGGCCGGTCATCGAAAACATCGGCGTCGCCGCCGACGGATTGTACGTGCAGGGCCGCGATGGCGGGTTCGGGCAGATCTCGCGCGTCGCGCTCGCCGCCGACGGCACGCCGGGCGACGCGGTCAAGCTCACGATGCCGTACCGAGGCTCGATCAACGTCATCGCGACCGATTCGCGCGAGCCGGGCGTTACGTTCGGCCTCACCGGGTGGACGCACTCGCTGCTCTACTATGCCGCCGATGCGAACGGCACGATCGCCGACACACACCTCAAACCGCTCGCCAACGTCGATACGACGCCGTACACGTCGTCGGAGGTGCAGGCGCGCAGCGCGGACGGCACGATGGTGCCGCTCTCGCTCGTCTACCGCAAAGGACTGCGCCTCGACGGTTCTCACCCCGTGTATCTGACCGGCTATAGCGCGTACGGCATTACGCTCGAACCGAGCTTCTCATCCACGCGCTTCGCCTGGTTGGAGCGCGGCGGCGTCTTCGCCGTCTGCCACGCACGCGGCGACGGCTGGTACGGCGAGGCCTGGCACCACGCCGGAATGATTACCACCAAACCGCATACCTGGGAGGATTTCATCGGCTGCGGGCACTGGCTGATCGCCCATAAATACACGAGTCCCGCACACCTTGCCGGCGAGGGTACCAGCGCGGGCGGCGTAACGATCGGCCGCGCGATCACCGCGGCGCCGCACCTTTTCGCCGCGGCGCTCGACGTCGTCGGCATGAGCAACGCGCTGCGTTCGGAGTTCACGCCGAACGGGCCGCCGAACATCCCCGAGTTCGGCACCGTCAAGAACGCGACGGGCTTCCGCGCCCTCTACGCGATGGACGCCTACGAGCACGTCGTTCCCGGAACGGCCTATCCCGGCGTGATGCTGATCACCGGCTATAACGATCCGCGCGTCTCTTCGTGGGAGTTGGCAAAGTTCACCGCGCGCTTGGCGGGCGCGACAACGAGCGGCCGCCCGATCATGTTGCGGGTCGACTACGATGCCGGCCACGGCTTCCTCGCTGCCTCACGCAACCAAAGCGAGCAGCTGCTCACCGACGAGTACTCCTTCTTGCTCTGGCAATGCGGCGATCCCGCATTTGCCGGGATTCCCACGCGTATTTACCCGCGGCAAGCGGCGTTGTAAGCCGGGAAGGAATCCGCGCAACGCTGCGGTGCGTTTATCGTGAGTGATGCAGTCGAGCTCATGGAGCGGGTAAGGCGCGGTGATGCCGGCGCCTTTGAAAAGCTGTACGACGAGTACCATCGCCTCGTCTACGGCGTCGCCATGCGCGTGCTCTCCGACCGCACCGCCGCCGAGGACGTGACGCAAGCCGTCTTCATGAAGCTGTGGACTCACCCCGACGTTTTCACGGCCGGTAACTTCGGCGCGTGGATCGTGCGGGTCGCCCGCAATCGCGCGTTCGACGCGCTGCGCGCCCGCGCGGCCCGCCCAGAGGAAGAGATCCCTGCGGCGATGCCGGCCGAGGATTCGCTCGAAGATACCGCACTCGCGCGGCTCGACGCGGAATCGGTGCGCAGTGCGATCGCCGGATTGCCGCAGGGGCAGCGCGAGCTGATCGAACTGGGCTTCTTCGGCGGCGTGACGCATCACGAGATGGCGCAATCGACGGGACTGCCGCTTGGAACCGTCAAGACGCGCATCCGCACCGGCCTGCGCCGGCTGCGCGCCGCACTCGATGGGGTGGCCGCATCGTGACGCCGCACGACGAGATGCTGGCCAACGTCGCCCTTTACGCGCTCGGCGCGCTAACGCCCGCGGAGGCGGCCGCCGTTGCCGCGCACATCGAAGGCTGCGCCGAGTGCCGGGCCGAGTACCAGCTCCTGCGGCCCGCCGTTACCGCGCTGGGTGCATCGGCGCAATCGTACGCTGACGACCTCGGTCCCGGACCGCTGCTCAAAGCGCGCGTCATGCGCGAAGTGCGCGCGTCGAAGCGCGGCAGCGGCGTGGAACGGTTCCGCTGGCAGACCTTTGCCGCGATCGCGGCGAGCCTGGTCTTCGTGATCGGCGCGCTGCTCGTCGACATGTCGCTCGACAATCGCGTGAAGCGCGAAACGGCGCAGATGGTCGCGCAGTCGGAGGCGCTCGCCGATATCGCCTCGGCCGACGCCAAACGCTACCGCTTCGGCAGCGGCGCCGTCTTCGTGCGGGGCAGCCACCTGTACGTCGCATTGCCGGCCCTCGCCGCGCCGCCGCCGGGCAAGGTGTATCAGGCCTGGACGCTGCCGAAGGGCTCGAAGCGCATGGCGCCCTCGATTACCTTCACCCCGACGGATCGCGACCAAACCATCATTCGCCTGCCACAATCGGCGTTTGGCGTGGCCGCGGTAGCCGTCAGCGTCGAGCCCGAGGGCGGTTCGAAGCAGCCGACGACCAAGCCGATCGCCGTCACCGTCTTCTAAATCCAGCCGGCGCCTCGGGCCGTTCCTTTTAGCGACAACGTCTTCGTCGCGAGCAGTCCGCTCGAGAAAGGAACCCATGCGAAGCGCCAAATCCGTAGCCGCGTTCGCTCTCTCCGCAGCGATGCTGCTGCCCGTCGCCGCCGCGGCGGCGATGATGCCCAACATTTCCAACGAACCCACCCGCTTCTCCGGCTCGTGCTGCGTCTATACCGGCGCACCCGACCTGCCGCTGACGCTCTCGATGATCGAGGCCGGCGGCGGTCCGAAGAGTTTCAAGACCGCGACACTGCTCGAGGTGCTCACCGGCAAACTCTTCGACGCCGAAGTCGCAAAGCTAACCAAGCAGTATGGCAAGGATCAAGTTGGACAGTTTCTGACGACCTTCGATTTCGTCGTGAGCGATTCGCTTAAGATCGTCACCGAGAAGAAGGTCGCGCTGCCCAGCGCGCCGAGCCCCGATCCCAGCAACGGCCCGGCACTGGCCGCCGCGCTGTGGAAGGCCGGACAGACCGGGATGGGCTTCAACACCGAAGTGATGCTCGACCGGCTGGTGTCGCACCCGATCCATCTCCAAGTAATGAAGGACATCGACGCCAAGTACGGGCTCGGCGTCGACGCGCAATATCATGCGATCCTCACCACCGCAATGAAGGATCTCGCCGGAGCTTATAAGCTCGGAATGTAAGGCTCGCGCGGCCGCAAGGACGTGCGTAACTCGGACGCTTCTCGCCACGAGTAGGGGGAATGAGGGGCGTCCGAGGTTTTTTCTACCAGATTCCCAGCATCGCTTTGACGTCGTCCGATGCCATCGTGCGGGGATCCCACGGCGGGTTGAAGGTGATCTCGACCGCGGCGCTTTCCACGCCCTCGACGGCCATCACGTGTTCTTTCACGGATTGCACGAACATCGGGCCGACGGGGCACATCGGCGACGTCAGCGTCATCGTAACGCTCACCTTCTCACCGCTTTCGCCCTCGGCCACGATATCGTAGACAAGGCCGAGTTCGAGGATGCCGAGATTCAGCTCGGGGTCCATCACCTCGACGAGCGCTTCGCGGACCTGTTCGACGGTTGGCATGAAAGCGAGGTTCCGCGGCCCGCGAGGCAAACCTTGGTTAGAAGGGCGTTATGGAGGGCAGGAGGGGCGGGCCCCCTCGGCTTGCCCACGAAACTTCGCGCGAGCGTTTCGAGTTAATGGGGTAGGAGGAAAGATAAAGCGATGTCGATGTGGGAGCCTTTCACCGAGCGAGCGCGGCGCAGCATCGTTCTCGCGCAAGAAGAAGCCCAGCGCCTCGGAAATAATTATATCGGAACCGAGCATATTCTGCTCGGCATCATCTCCGAGGGCGAGAGTCTGGCGGCGAAGGTCCTCGAATCGCTCGGCGTCAATCTGGCGAAGGTTCGCCAGGAGGTCGAAGCCATCGTCGGCCGCGGCGGCCAGACCGTGCAGCAGGAGATGGTCTTCACACCGCGCGCCAAACGCGTGATCGAACTCGCCTTCGAAGAGGCGCGCCAGCTCAATCACAACTACATTGGAACCGAGCACTTGCTCCTCGGCTTGATCCGCGAGGGCGAGGGCGTCGCCGCGCGCGTCCTGACCAACCTTGGCGTGGATCCGGCGAAGGTCCGCGTACAGACGACGTCGCTGCTCGGCGCCGAAGGCCAGCCGAGCGCGCCCAAAGGCAAGAGCAAGACGCCGACGCTCGACGCGTACGGCCGCGATCTCACCCAACTCGCGCGCGACAATAAACTCGACCCGGTGATCGGCCGCAACAACGAAATCGAACGCGTCATTCAGATTCTCTCCCGCCGCACGAAGAACAACCCGGCCCTCATCGGCGAGCCCGGCGTCGGCAAGACGGCAATCGCCGAAGGCCTCGCGCAGCGGGTGATCAAAGGCGACATTCCCGAACCGTTGCGCGACCGCCGCGTGATCACGCTCGATCTCGCGGGTCTGGTTGCCGGCACGAAGTATCGCGGCGAGTTCGAAGAGCGCATGAAGCGGGTGATGGACGAGATCCGCGGCGCTGCCGGCGAGATCATCCTTTTCATCGACGAGTTGCACACGCTCGTTGGGGCGGGCGCCGCCGAAGGCGCCATCGACGCCAGCAACATCATCAAGCCGGCATTGGCGCGTGGCGAGCTGCAGTGCATCGGCGCAACGACGCTCAACGAATTTCGCAAGCACATCGAAAAAGACTCCGCGCTAGAGCGCCGCTTCCAGCCGGTGATGGTCGGCGAGCCGACCATCGAGGAGACCATCGAGATTCTCAAGGGTTTGCGCGATCGCTACGAAGCGCATCACAAGGTGCAGATCACCGACGAAGCGCTTGCGAGCGCGGCCAAGCTCGGCGACCGCTATATCACCGACCGTTTCCTTCCCGACAAAGCGGTCGACCTCATCGACGAGGCCAGCTCGCGCGTTCGCCTGCAGGCCACACTGCCGCCGCCGGCGATACGCGAGGCTGACGCGCAGCTGCGCAAGCTGATCGCCGAGAAGGAGGCGGTCGTCAAGAACCAAGAGTTCGACAAGGCCGCGACGATTCGCGACCGTGAAGAGAAGCTGCGTCTCGAGAAATCGCAGCTCGAACAGGAGTGGCGGGATCACAAGGCCGTTAACGACCGCGTCCTCAAGGTGACGTCGGAGAACATCGCCGAGATCGTCGCATCGTGGACGAAGATCCCCGTTAGCCGTTTGGCGCAAGCCGAGACGGAGAAGCTCCTGCGGATGGGCGAGCTGCTGCACGAACGCATCGTCGGCCAAGACGAGGCGGTCAACGTGATCACGCGCGCGATTCGTCGCTCGCGAGCCGGCCTCAAGAGTCCGAGCCGGCCGATCGGTTCGTTCATCTTCCTCGGGCCGACCGGCGTCGGCAAAACCGAGGTCGCCCGCAGCGTCGCCGCCTTCCTATTCGACGACGAAGAGTCGATGATCCGTATCGACATGTCGGAGTACATGGAGAAGTATTCCGTGAGCCGCCTCGTCGGCGCGCCTCCGGGATACGTGGGATACGAAGAGGGAGGCCAGCTCACCGAAGCGGTGCGCCGCCGTCCCTACTCCGTCGTACTGCTCGACGAGATCGAAAAGGCGCACCCCGATGTCTTCAACCTCCTGCTGCAGGTGCTCGAGGACGGGCGCCTCACGGATTCTCAGGGCCGCCAGGTCGACTTCAAGAACTGCGTCATCATTATGACGAGCAACGTCGGCGCCACGGGGATGACCACGAGTACCGACATCGGCTTCCGTCCCGAGCGCATGTCGACCGCCGACGAAGCCAAGGCGTACGAGCGCATGAAGAACCGCGTGATGGAAGAGGTCAAGCAGACCTTCCGTCCCGAGTTTCTCAATCGCGTCGACGAAGTGCTCGTCTTTCACCAGCTCACCCGCGAACAGATCGAGCAGATCGTCTCGCTCGAGTTGGCTAAAGTCGTGCGCGAGGTGCGCGCGCAGGAGATGGAGCTGAAGGTAACCGAGGCCGCCAAAGGCGTGCTCGCCAAGAAGGGTTGGGACCCGCAGTTCGGCGCACGTCCCCTGCGGCGCGCGATTCAGCGAATGGTCGAGGACGAGCTTGCCGAGGAGATGCTCAAGGGCAACTTCGGCTCGGGCGATCATATTCTCGCCGACGTCGACCCCGACGACCCCGAGAAGCTCAAGTACGCGAAGATTCCGTCAGTCGAGCCGCCCGCGGCGCCGCCGCCTTCGCAGCCCGCAATTACATAGCAGTTCCGCTCTAGCGGAGAGCGAAAGGGTGGCAGCGTGCTGTTAGCCGCCCTCTTCGCGCTCGCGCAGGTCACGCCGGCCGCTTCCGCAGTGCCGTCGCCCGCTCCCACCGGGGTGCTCACCGTCACCCCCGCGATCGTCAATCTCAACCCCGCGCAGCAGCAGATCGTCGCCATCGGCGGTGCCGTGGCACCGCTGCAGCTCACGCTCGACCGCAAGCTCGTCACCGTTACGGTCGATCCAGCTGGAACGAACGTCACGATCACGGCGACCCAGGCGACGGGCAGCGACGTGCTGCACGTCACGGACGCGACCGGCGCGAGCGGCGACGTCACGATTCGCGTCGCCTTCAACGCCGGCACGATCGTGCCGCAGACCACGCTCACCGTAACCGGCGATCCCGCGCAGCCCGACTGGCTTGCAGCTGCCGTGACGCGGTGGGTAACGCACCTCACGCAAGCGATGCCCGGAGCGGCCGTCACGTTCGGCACCGTGAGCGCGCCCCAGGCGCCGCTCGAGCCGGGAGGGAGCACGCAGTTCGTCGTTCCCGTGCAGATCGCGGGCAACGGTCAGTACTTCGATCAGAACGGAAGCACCACGGTCACCGTGCAGAACGCGCCGATGCAGCCGTTCTCTCCCGCGCTGCTCTTCTACGACGATGATCCCGAGCACCTCACGCAGGACGGCGTGCTCTTTCGCGGCAGCATCTCGGCCGCGCAGCCGACCCGCCTCTACTACTACCACGACGACGCTGGCGACCCGCGGCGCCTCGTCGTCGCGCTGCAAAGCGCTTCCGAGGTGCCGGCGCAGGTGCAGCTGATCGACGCAACGGCCGGCCCGAACGCCGACGTAATGACCGTCGGGCAGAGCGTCACCAAGAGGTTTCTCCTGACGAAGGGCCAGCACGAAGGGATCGTCCTCGAGCTTTCGGGAGACCGGCCATACCTCATGACCGACCTCACGATGAGCGCGCGCCAGCTCGTCGCGGGCACCGCCGACGTGCGAGTCCTCTCCGGAGGTCCGGTTACGGTGACCGTGCTCGGCGTTTCGCCCGGCGTCGACCCGGTAGCGCTGCTCGCCGGACCCGTACTCGAGGGCGACGGCCACCATCGCACCGGCGTCTTCTCGATCGCCGATTTCGGGACGGAGAACTTGACGTACTCGGCCGGCAGCGACGACGCGAGTACCGTGCTCGGTGATACCGATCCGACGCCGCCCAACGTCGACACCTCGGCTGCGGGCCACGATTACGGCGACTACGGCGTGATCCATACGATCGACCTTACGCTGCAGAACTCGAGCGGCGCGCCCAGCGCGGCCTATCTCTTCCTGCAGCCGCTGGCGGGCCCGGCACGTGCCAGCTTCCTGATTGGCGGCAACCTCGTCGACGTCGGCTGCGTGCGCGTGCCTTCGCGCTACCAGATTACCGCGATAAGCGTACCCCCGGGGCAGACCTCCATGGTCGTGCAGACGATGACCGACGGCGGCTCCTTCTACCCGGTGCGGGTCGGCGTCACCGCCACACCGCCGATCGCGGCGGCGCCGGCGATCACCGCGCCCGACGGCTGTTTCCCCAAGCCGCAGCCCGCAGCGAATCGATGAGTTCCGACTACGAGTCGAAGGTTATCTTGCTGGTGCGCTTGCTCAACGCGATCGACCAGGGACAATGCTCGTTCGAGGACCTCAAGGAGAAGATCGCCGAGGGCGACCGCCGGCCGAGCACGCGCAGCCTACGCCGCTACCTCGCCACGCTGGCGAATGCCGGCTTTCCGCTCTATTTCGATCGCGCGGGCAACGTCTATCGGTTCGCGCAAGGTTACAGCCTCAAGCGCCTCGACCTCAACAGCGGCGAGCTATTCGGCCTCGTCGCGCTGCGTTCGCTGGGCGCAAGTATCGGCGGCACGATCGGCGCCTCGATCGACGACGTCGCCGAGAAGCTCGTGGGCAGCGCCGCGCGGGGCGCGCAGGCGCGCGTCGAGAGCGGATCCCCGGTGACCTTTCGTCTCTCCGAGGTCGCGCTCGACGAGCGCGGCGAGCGCGCCTTCTCGCTGCTCTCCTCCGCCCAACGCTCCTCGCGCAGCGTACGCTTCACCTACCGGGATAAGGAGGGGCGTAACTCGTCGCGCAGCGTCGACCCCTACGGCTTCGTCATTAACGCGGGACGCGTCTATTGCGTGGCGTTCGATCACAAGCGAAAGGGCAAACGAACGTTCGCCGTGGACAGCGTCAGCGAGCCCAAGGTTCTGAGCAAGACGTTCGTGCGGCCGGCCGATTTCAGCATCGAAACCTATGCGGGCGCCTCGATCAGCGGCGTGCTGCACAACGACGAAACCACGGCGGTGCGCGTGCATTTTGAGCCGCGCGTCGCTAAGGCCGCCACCGCCGCGCGTATCGTCGCCGGCCGGCGCATCGAGCAGCTGCCCGACGGCGCGGCGGATATCGTCTACGACGTTGCCGACGTCGACGAACTGGTCCGCTGGGTCCTCGGCTGGGGCGCTCAAGCCGAAATCGTCGAGCCGGCATCGGCGCGCCGACGCATCGCCGCGCTCGCATGCGAGATCACGTCAAAGTATCGAAGCTAGCTTCGCATGCACCCCGCGAGGGAGTGAGGGAGCTAATTAGCAGGGCCCGTTGAAGCAGTGGCTCAACGGGCCCTGACGCATTCACTCACCTGCCTCGCCTGTTTGGCCACCTGGTCGGAGAGCCCCACCGACGCCGGCAGGCGGTTTGGCTGTTGCTACGGATCGTCACTCATCGCAACGTTCACGTGTTTGCAGCGGCCGCGAGCGATACGTTCGTCGCACTTCGGTTTTGAATCGAAGCTCGCAAAGAGTAACATGTAAAGGCGTGGTGTACAAGCGTCCCCTCGGCGCAATTCACAAGCTGTCCACAAGTTTTTTTCGTTATGCACATAGAAAGCAGACGACATGGCGCTTTTAACGCTTCTTTTTGCCACGCTGCTCGGGGCGAGCCCCACGCACGTGGCGCAGGGCTTCTTTGGAACGCTGCCGATCGACGGCATTACCTGCGATCGTCAAGAGGGAGCGGTCGAACACATCCACTCGCAACTGCAGATATATAATCGCGCGAAGGTCTCGCCGGTGCCGCAGGGCATCGGGATGTCGCAGAACGGCAACTGCCTCTACTGGCTGCACACGCATACCGCCGACGGCATAATTCACATCGAGTCACCCGTCAAGCGCACCTTCACGCTGGGCAACTTCTTCGACGTCTGGGGGCCCGAGCTGAACTGGACGACGGCTTCGAACGTCTCGGCGGGACACGGCAAGCGGTTGGATATCTGGGTGAACGGCACGCCTTGGCACGGGCGCGACCCGCGCGACATCGTGCTGCGCGATCACGAAACGATCGTCATCCAAAACGGACCGCCGTTCGCGAAGCCGGCGAAGATCGATTGGTCGAGATACTAGAGCTCGACGGGCGAGGACTCACCCTCGAAGGCATCGAGGCAGTCGCTCTCGGCGCGCCGGTCGCCATCACTGAGGCGGCACGGCGGCGCGTCGTCCGCGCGCGCGAGTTCGTCGAGAGCAGCTTCGACGCCGGCCAGCCGATCTACGGCGTCACCACCGGCTTCGGACGGCTCGCCACGGTGGCAGTTGCTCCGGAAGACGCCGCCGAGCTGCAGCTCAACCTGGTCCGCAGCCACGCCGCCGGAACCGGCGAGCCGTTGGCAATTCCGTACGTGCGCGCGGCCGGCGTGCTGCGTGCCAACTCGCTCTCAGCCGGCCACTCGGGCGTGAAGGAGGCGACGCTGGATCTCATCTTGGCGATGCTCGATCGGGGCGTCACCCCGGTCGTTCCGAGCCAAGGATCGGTGGGCGCCAGCGGCGACCTCGCTCCGCTGGCGCATATGACGCTAACGCTGATCGGCGAAGGCGAGGCGTATTACGAAGGCGAGCGGCTGCCGAGCGCAGCGGCATTGGATCGGGCGGGCCTGAAGCCGATCGTGCTGGGAGTTAAAGAGGGTCTGGCGCTGGTCAACGGCACGCAGGTGATGACGGCGATCGCCGCGCTGGGCATCAGGCGCGCGCAGCGTCTCGCCGCCGCCGCCGACGTGATCGCCGCCATGTCGCTCGAGGCGTACCTCGGCAGCGATCGAGTCTTCGACCGGCGGCTCAACGATTTGCGCCCACATCCCGGGCAAGAGCGCGTCGCCGCGAACCTTCGCGAGTTACTCGCCGGGTCGGAGGTCGTGCACTCGCACGCCGAATGCGAGCGCGTGCAAGATCCGTACTCGTTCCGCTGCGTTCCCGTCGTGCACGGCGCCGTGCGCGATTCCACGGCCTACGTACGGCGCGTGACGGAGGTCGAGGCGAACTCGGTTACCGACAACCCGCTCGTCTTCCCGGAGGACGGCGACTTCGTTTCGGGCGGCAACTTCCACGGCGAGCCGATCGCGTTGGCGATCGACGTGCTCAAGATGGCGATCTGCGAGCTCGCCTCGATCGCGGAGCGGCGGCTCTACCTGCTGCTCAACGGGGAAGACCGCGGCCTGCCGCTCTTCTTGGTGCGGCGACGCGGGCTGCAATCGGGGCTGATGATCGTGCAGTACACGGCGGCCGCCCTCGTCAATGAGAACAAGGTCTACGCCTGGCCCTCCAGCGTCGACTCGATCCCCACCTCGGCCGGCCAAGAGGATCACGTGAGCATGGGGATGACCTCGGCGAACAATCTGGTGCGCGTGCTCGACAACGTCGAGGGCGCGCTGGCCTGCGAGTTGCTCGGAGCGATGGCCGCCGCCGAGTTCCGGCGGCCGCTGCGGCTCGGGCGGGGCACAGCCGCCGCGCACGACCTCGCGCTGCAGACGATCCTTCCTTGGACCGACGATCGCAGCCCCGCACCCGACATCGTCGCGGCGCGCGAACTGATCCGCTCCCATCGGCTCGTCGAAGCGGCCGAATCGGCCGTGGGGCGGCGCCTTACAGCGTGACGTTTACCGAGAAGTAGGCGTTGAACGGGTTCGGCAGCACGAGCGAGTTCGTGTCGGCGTACGCCGGAATGTAAGCGTTGGCGAAGGCCGGGTTGAGCGGAACGCCGTTGGCCGCGCGATCGCTGGGCGAGCGCCCGTTGTAGAAGTTCGCCACGTAGTAGTAGTTGTCGGCGTACCCGCAGGTGTAGCTGTTGGGCGGGAAGAGCCGGCTCCAGGCCTCCGAGGATCCCCCGAAGCACGCGTTCATGAGATTGGCCAACAGCACGTTGGCTTTGATGCGCGGCGAGATCTGGTAGCTCATCTGCAGGCTCAGGTTCGCTTGACTCGGCTGACGGAACGTCCCGAAACCGTCGAACACGCCGGTCTGCGGGTCGGGAATCTCCAAGATGCCGACACCGGTGCCGTTCTGAGTCGCGGCGAGGCCGCAGGTCGTATAGTCGGCCTGCCTCTTCTTGGGGGCCGAGGGAATCTTCGCCGAGTTGCCGCTGCAGGTGCGCGGATCGAGGCCGTTGACGTCGGCGGGATTGCCGTACGGCTGGCCTTCGTTGAACGTGAACGCCGGCGTTACGGTGAAGCGATTGTGCTTGTAGTTGACGATGGCGCTGGCGACGTTGGGCGAGAGGTAGGCAAAGTCGAGGCCCACGGGATACCAGCCGTTGCGGTCGAGCAGCGGCTGCGGCGACATGTTGTAGTACGGGTTGAGGATCGGCGGATTATAGCCCGCTTTCGGCTTGCACGCCTGATCGGCTATCACGTTCGCGTTGTTGTTGATGTAACAGCGCGAGCCTCCGCCGGCTTTGGTGAGCCCGTTGAAGTTCGCGATGTCTTGGTTGAACGGATCGATGGGGTTGAGCGTCGTCCCCGGATAATTTGCCCATTTTTCGGCGGCGTTGGTGTACGTGTAGGAGATCAGGAACGAGAGGCCGTTCTTGTCGAAATCGCCCTTGGTAAACTCCATTTCCACGCCATCGACGCGCTCGATTCCCGAGTTGAGCCCGCCGCTGAGACCGAAGGGCAACCCGATGCTGTAGACCTGATTGGTCGCGTACCGGTAGTACGGCGTGACTTTGATCGACATGTCCGTGCCTTTGAACCGCCGCTCGAACGATGCGTCGTAGTTGTCGGAATACTCGACGAGCGGATCGTGCTTGGGCGTGGTGTAGCCGTACTGCCAGAAGGCTTGGAAGAGATCGTAAGCGAGATTGTTATCCTTGGCGTTGTACTGCACCTGATACGTCTCAGGCTCTTGCGCGTAACGCCCGGCGTTGAGGCGCACGACGGTGTCGGGATTTATGGTGTAGGTCGCGCCGACGTTGGGAGTGAGCGCGTAGTCGGCTAGCGTCGGGCTGTAGTTGTTGCTCAGGAGCAGGTGGCCGTCTTTGCCGTTGGGGTGCACGGTCTGTACGGGGTGCGCGGGGATCGAGTTGTCGATCGGACAGTTGAAACCGATGAACGGCGTCGGCGGCCGCCCGCTGGCGGGCTTCGAGGGAATGAAGTACGGCTGCAGCGTGACGGGGTTATAGCAGAACTCGTTCTGCCCGGCCAGGAACCAGAAGTTCTGGCCGTTGCTGTCGGTGTTGGCGAGGTTGTATTCGTACTCTTCGCCACGCAGGCCGAACTGCACGTTGACCTTGTCGGTCGGATTCCAGAGATCTTGCAGCGCGACCGAGGCGAAGTTTGGTACGACGTTGTTCTGGAAGCCGGAATTTCCGGTGTACGTTATCTCCCAGTTCGCGCCGGGAACGCCGGGGTTTCCGGGTTCGGGAGCGATGAACGAGCCGCTGGTCAGCGGGCTATTACACGGCGCCGGTTGGCCGGCCTTATAGTGCTGGCCGAGAAAAGTGCCCGATTCCCAGGCGAAGCACTGCGTGCCGTTGGTGTAGTTGGTCGCCGAGGTACCGAGAAAGTTGTTGAAGTTCGTGTTGTTGTAGCGGTTGGTGGTGGCCGTCGTGTAGTTCATGTCCAGCGTGAACAGATTGGCCGAGTCGAACTGATCGGCGAAGGTGCCGGCGATGCCGCGAGTGTGCGACTCCAACTCGTAATCGTACGAGGTCACGCCAAAACCGAAGAACGGCGTGCCGTAGCTCAGTGGGCTCGTCTGCAGCCAGTCGGAGTAAAACGTATAGCCGTAAATGCGGAAGTAGGCGTTGGAGCCCATGTTGTGCTGGTATTGCAGTTTAACGATCGACGCGTTGTTCCAGAAGCTGTCGCGCGCGTCGGCGGGCACGGTCGAGAACGTTCCCGCCGGGCATTCGCCCGCGAGCGTGACGCCGGCTGAAGAGTAGAAGCCGTAGGGGTCGACGTTAGCGCAGCGGTTACCCGGCGAGCCCGGGTCGAAGTAGGGAATGGCCTTGACGCTCGACGGGTTCTGACCGAACTTCGTTCCGCCCGGCCAGGTGACGAAGTCACCCCACACCTCGGGAACGTTTTCACCGTAGATCGCCTGGCTGAGCTGGTTGATCACGTGCGGGCCGAGGTCGTTCTGCGAGCTGTAGAACGAGCTATCCATCGACGTCACGTTGTAGAGCACTTGCACGTCGTCGCGGCCGCCATCGTGGCGGTGCGGGATGCCGAAGTGCAGGTTGACGACATTCTCGCGATCGCCGATGTTCGAGTAACTCGCGTAGGCCGGCGAGAGCGTCTGGTAACAGCCGGGATTGTTGGCGGTGCCCGGCGGCAGCTTCATCGTTCCCGGAAGATACGGGTAGCCGTACGGATTATAGACCGGCGATGAGTTCGGGCCGCCGTACCAGCCCGACGTTGCCGGCGGGGTGTTCACGCACGTCGGGAACATGCCCGCAAAGGGGAGGTTGATCGTGTTGAAGGCGATGGCGGGATAACCCCAGACGTCGCCGAGGTTCGATCCGTTGAACTGGTCGAGGTAGCGATAGTCTTGGTCGTATCCACCCACGCCCACATAGTAGGAGAACGAGCGATCGGGCGTCGCGCCGCCCGCTTCGACGTGCAGCGCGTGATAGAAGGTCGGCGTGCCGACGCCCGCGTCTGCGCTGGCGTATCCGGGATAGGTTCCGGTCTTGATTACCTGGTTGATGAAGCCGGCCAGGCCGGAGGCAGCCTCGCCGGCATTCCCGCCGCCGGTGTAGACCTCCAGCTCCTGCTGTCCGAGCGTTCCCGCCGTTCCGCCGGGATAGTTGTCGAACGAACGATTCACCGGGACGCCGTCGTACTCGTAGCCGATCTGATCGTAGCTGCCGCCGCGGATGTAGACCGTCTGGTTCCAGCCTTGCTGGTTGGGCGGCACGAAGGCACCGGGGACCGCGGCGATGGCCGAATACGCGTTATTGATGTTGCCGCCGCCGCCGAGGCCGGCTGCGGCCTGGGTTACCGTCGAGTTCACCGAATAAACGTCGGTCGTGGTCGCCGAGCTGACGAGGTCCATCGAGGAGCGCGCGGTCACGTGAGCGATCGTGTGCAGCGAGGGCGTCAGCGGCGCGCGGATCGTACGCGTCTGGTCGGCAAAGATCGAAACGCCCGTGATCGTCGCGGTGTCGAAGCCATCCTTGCTCACCGTGATCGTGTAGGTGTCGGGATCGAGCGAGAGGATGGCGAAGCGGCCCGACGCGTCGCTGGTCGCAGTTGCGGTCTGCGACGGACTGGCGACCGCGATGTGGGCGCCCGCGATCGGCGCGCCGGTGGTGCGCACCACGAGTCCGGTCAACGAACCCGTCGTGCCGGCGAGAGCGGCGGCCGAGGAGAGTGCGTATCCGGCGGCAATTGCAAGAAGGAAGACCGGCCAGCGCGGCATTCTATACATGCCGAAAGGCCATTCTCTGCCGCTTTTGAGAGGTCTTGTTATCACCTCAAAGAATTCTGCGGCTCATGAGCCTGATGGCCGGCCCTCGCGTCGTGCACGCGCCGCGCGGAGCAGAGATCACCGCGTTGGGGTGGCCGCAAGAAGCCGCAATGCGCATGCTGATGAACAACCTCGACCCGGAGGTTGCCGAGCGACCGGACGACCTGGTCGTCTACGGCGGCAACGGCCGCGCCGCGCGGTCGTGGGAGGCGTTCGACGCCATCGTTCGCACGCTGCGCCGGCTGCGTGGCGACGAAACGATGCTCGTGCAAAGCGGCAAGCCGGTCGCGGTCTTTCGCACCCACGCGCGGGCGCCGCGCGTGCTGATCGCTAACGCCAACCTCGTGCCGAAATGGGCCGATTGGAGCGACTTTCGCGAGCTTGAGGCGCTCGGGCTTACGATGTATGGCCAAATGACGGCCGGTTCGTGGATCTACATCGGCACTCAGGGCATCGTCCAAGGAACCTACGAGACTTTTGCCGAGCTCGCGCGCCGGCACTTCGGCGGAACGTTGCGCGGACGAGTTACGCTGACGGCAGGCGTCGGCGGGATGGGAGGCGCGCAGCCGCTCGCGGTGACGATGAACGAGGGTATCTGCTTGATCGTCGACGTCGACCGCACCCGCCTGGAGCGCCGCCGCGAGCTGCGCTATCTCGATCGCGTCGCCGGGTCGCGCGAAGAGGCCCTCGAGCAGGTGCAACGGGCGCGCCGAGCCGGCGAGGCCGTCTCGATCGGCTACGAAGGAAACGCCGCGCACGAATTCGCGAGGCTGTTCGATCTGGGATTGCGGCCGGACGCCGTTACCGACCAGACCTCGGCGCACGATCTGCTCGACGGCTACGTGCCCGACGGCCTGACCCTCGCCGATGCCGCCGAGCTGCGCAAACGCGACCCGCAAGAGTATCAGCAGCGCGCGCTGGAGAGCTGCGAGCAACAGGTGCGCGCGATGGTCCGTTTTCTCGACGCCGGCTCGGTCGTCTTCGACTACGGCAACAACATCCGCGCGCAGGCGCAGCGCGCCGGATTCGATCGCGCCTTCGCGTTCCCCGGCTTCGTTCCGGCGTTCATCCGCCCGCTCTTTTGTCGCGGTTCGGGGCCGTTTCGCTTTGCGGCGCTTTCCGGCGATCCGGCCGACATCGCGGCGTGCGACGCCAAGCTGCTCGAGCTGTTCGCCGACGACGAGTCGCTCGTGCGCTGGATCCGCTTGGCTCAAGAGCGCATCTCGTTCCAAGGATTACCGGCACGGATTTGCTGGCTGCCCTTCGGGCGTCGCGCCAAAGCGGGACTCGCCTTCAACGAGTTGGTGCGTACCGGCGATGTGAGAGCGCCGATCGTGATCGGGCGCGACCACCTCGATACCGGGAGCGTGGCGTCGCCCTATCGTGAGACCGAGGCGATGAAAGACGGCAGCGACGCGATCGCGGATTGGCCGATCCTCAACGCACTGCTCAACACGGCCGCGGGAGCGCACTGGGTGAGCTTCCATCACGGCGGCGGCGTCGGCATCGGTTACAGCCTGCACGCTGGAATGGTCGTCGTCGCCGACGGCAGCGAGGACGCGCGCGAGCGCCTCGCCTGCGTGCTGACAACCGATCCGGGCATCGGCGTCGTGCGCCACGCCGACGCCGGTTACGAAGAAGCGATCGAGACGGCCGACGCCGAGGGTATCGATTGGCGCCTTTGATCGTCCGCGCCAAGACGATCGTCACCTGCGATACCCAGGCCCCGCAATGCGGAATCGACTTCGAGACGCTCGGCCGCATCGAGAACGGCGCCATGCTCGTCGACGAGGGCATCGTTGCCGCAATCGGCAGCGCGGACTCGGTTGCGAGCGCCGCGCAGGGTGACGCGGAGTTCTTCGATTTCGACGGCGTCGTCGTTCCCGGTTTCGTCGACGCGCACGCGCACCCGCTCTACGCCGGCGACCGCGAGGCCGATTTCGCGGCGCGAGTGAGCGGACAATCGCCGCAGTTGGGAATGCGCTATACGATCGAACGCACCCGCGAGGCGCTGCTCGATCCTGTCGCATTCTACGAGCGGACGATTCGCGCGCGCCTGCGCGCGATGCTGGAACACGGCACGACGACGCTCGAGACGAAAACGGGCTACGCGCTGCACCGACCGGGCGAGATGGAACTGCTCGACCTCATCGCGGCGCACCGAGACGATCCCGGAACGCCGCGTTTGATCGCGACCTTTCTCGGCGCTCACGCGCTGCCGCCGGAGTTCGAGATCGAGCGCGAAGAGGGGTTCGTCGACTATTTGATCGACCAGCTCGTGCCCGCGGCGTCGGCCCACGGCGCCGTCTACGCCGACGCGTTCTGCGAGCCGGGATTCTTCACGCCCGAACAGACGCGCCGCTATCTCGATGCGGCTCGGCTCCACGGCATGCGGCTGCGCGTGCACTGTGACGAGATGTCCTATGGCGGCGCCGCCGCAATGGCCGCGCAGCTGGGCGTCGACGCCGTCGATCACTGTAACTACATTCGCACCAGCGACGTGAGGGCGATCGCGCAGCGCGGGATCGTGACGGTTGCCTGCCCGGCAACGATCGAGTTCCTCGGGCTGACGCAGCGCGCGCCAGCGCGTGCGCTGCTCGAAGCCGGCGGAGCGGTCGCGCTGGCCAGCGACTACAATCCCGGCACCTCGCCGTGCTTCAACTTGCAGACCGTGGCGTATTTCGGCCGTAAGCTCTTCGGCCTATCGGCAGCCGAGGCGCTCTACGGCGTGACGCGCGCCGCGGCGCACTCGCTGCGCACCGATGCCGGCGTGCTGCGCGTCGGCGCCCCGGCCGACTTCGTCGCGTTGGCGCTCCAGTCGCCTCACGAGTTCGGCTGGCAGTTCGGCGGCAATCTCGCCGCCGCCGTCTTCAAAAACGGCGTAACGACGTGATCTCCGAACTCGTTCGCTGCGCGCGGGCGTTGGTGAGTGGAGAGCTGCGAGCAGATTACGCGTTCGCCGTTCGAGACGGGCGCATCGCGGCCGCCGGCGACTTCCACAGCCTGCGCGACGCCGCACGCGGTCTCGACGTGCGGTCGTTTCCCGCGGACCGGCTCGTCGTTCCCGGCTTCGTCGACGGTCACAGCCACGCGTATCAGATCCTCATGCGCGGCTGGGCCGACGATTGGAGCTTCGCCAGATGGCGCAGCGACGCGCTGTACCGCGTGGTACCGCGGCTGACTCCCGACGACGTGTACTGGACGTTTGTGGTCGCGTTTTCCGAGATGCTGGCGGCCGGTATCACGACCGTTGCGGAGTTCTTCTATCTCAACGGCGCCGGCAACGAGCACGCCGAAGGCGCCATTGCAGCCGCGCGCGATGTAGGGATTGGGCTCGTCTTTGCGCGCACGTGGATGGACGCCGAGTATGCGCCGGCGCAATTTCGCGAGACGATCGACCTGGCCGCGGCGCGCACGCGCGACCTCATGGGGCGGTATCCCGATGCGCGCGTCTGCGTGGCGCCGCACTCGCTGCACGCCGCGTCCCCGGAGATGATCGGCGCCGCCGCCGAATTTGCGCGCGACGCCGGATGCATGCTGCACGTGCACGTCGCCGAGGCCGCCTACGAGGGAACGCAGACGGTCGAACGCTTCGGCGCGACGCCGATCGCGCTTCTCGAGCGCCTCGGCGCTCTCAACGAGCGAACCGTCGCGATCCACGCGATCTACGTCTCCGAGGCGGAGAAGGAGATGCTGGCGCGCAGCGGCGCGCGAGTCGTGCACAATCCGATGACCAATCAGTATCTCGGCGACGGCATCTGCGACGTCGCGGGGCTGCGCGCGCTGGGAGTCCCCGTTGGGCTGGGCACGGACGCCGACGTGCGCCCGTCGCTAATCGAAGAGATGCGCGCCGCCACGCTGCTGCAGAAGCTGCGCGCGCTCGACGGCGCCGCGCTCGGTGCGCGGGCGGCCTTCGCGATGGGCACCTCAGAGGGCGCGGCAGTGCTCGGCGTGGAGGGCGGCGATCTCGTCGCGGGCCTGCCGGCCGATTACGTGGTGCTCGGCGGGCGGGGGATCGATCCGTGGTCGCCCCCCCTGCCCGCACTGGTCTACCGCGGGCAGGATGCCTGGGTACAGGCGACCTTCGTCGGCGGCCGCCGGGTCTACGTCGGCGAGCCGTCGCCGCTGGCGCGCCGGGCCCGGGAAGAGATGTCCGGTATCGCAGGGCGTCTCGGCCTGTAATCGTTCGGCTGGGGGGCGTCCCGGCGCCCGGTTCCTTCGGCATCGAGGCAAAAAGTCCGATGCGTGCAAGTACTTGCATCGAGACGCTTCCTATGCTAGCATTTTGCGTGCAAGTACATACTTGCAGCTTGCTTACCGCCGATAGGAAGAAGACTGCGAACCCAACATGACCTCGACCCTATTGCCGTTCCGCCCTGGAGCCGTCGGAGCCGTAGAGCAGGAGATGCTCGCGGCCTTTGAAGACGGCGCCACCACCGTCGTGCTCGACCTCGACGGCCTCGACATGCTCGACGCCAACGGCGTGCGCGCTCTCATCTCACTCCTGCGCCGTGCCCGAGCAGCCGGCGGCGAACTCGCACTGCACGCCGTCAAGCCCGAAGTCCTGCGCACGCTCTCGGTTACCGCACTCGACCGAATCTTCCCGGTCGTGGAAGAGCGAGCGGCGTAAACGATGCGGGTGCTACCGTTCGCACTCGCCGCCTTCGTGCTGTTTGCCACTCTTGGAACGCTGCCCGAAGGCAACTCGGAACGCGCCGCTCCGCTCACCGTGCGCGACGTGCTCGAACGCATGGCCGCGCGCAATCCGACGCTGCGCTCCTACCGCGCGCGCGTCCACGTCGATATCAAGATGCTGAGTTTTCCGTATCTGGCGCCCAAGCTCGACGGTACGTCGTACTACAAGCGCCCCGACCTTTTCGTCGTCGTCTTTGACCGCATGCCGGGTTACGCCAAAGGCTTCGGGAGGCTCTTCAACGAGATCGGCAACCCGCAAGCCTGGCAGCAAGACCAGAACGTCGCACTTGCCGGTGACGTGATACTCGACGGTCGCCCGACGGTCGTGCTGAAGCTGACTAAGAAGATCCACAGCGACATTCTCGATCACACGCTCGCCTACGTCGACGAGAGCGATTACACGCTCACGCAGATGGAGTGGTACTACACCAGCGGTGGAAAGATCGCGATGACGCAGCAATACCGCGTCGAGGGCCAATACTCCGTACTCGCACAGCAACACGCGACGATCCAAATCCCGCACGTTCGGGCGGTCGCCGACGCGAACTACGGCACCTATCAGACGAACGTGCCGATCGGAACTCCCTAAAATGCTCGAAACCCGCAAACTGCCCGACGCCGGACGCTCGGCATCCCCCGAAGAGACGCGCGAGCGCATCCTCACGGCGACCCGCGAGGTGATCGGCCGCAAGGGCAAGCGCGGCGCTACCACGCGCGAGATCGCAGACGTCGCCGGGGTCAATGAGGCCACGCTCTTTCGCCATTTCGGCACCAAAGAAGCCTTGCTCGTGGCCTGCGCGCAGCACTTCTGCGGGCACCTCGAACTCGCCGGCTTAGCGGCAACTCGCACCGGCGAACTCGCCGACGATTTGCTCGCGCTCGCGCGTCTGATGTTCGCGCGCTTCGTCGCCCTCGGCGACATGATCCGCTGGTCGCTGGTGGAGCAGGAGTACGATCACGACATCTTCACGCAGACGGCCTGGCGCCCGCAGCTGGCGATCCTTGCGGTGCTCACCGACTTCATGAAGCGTCGGGTCGATGCCGGCGAGCTGCGCGGCGAACCGCAGAAGCTCGCGATGGTCTTCTTAGGGCTCGTCTTCATGCACGCGCTCGGCCGCAAGAAATTTCCCGATTCGGTCCTTCACTGCGGTGAGCCCGACGAAGCCTTGCGGTACTATATTGATGTTTTTCTCAACGGGGTAAGGAACTCGTAAATGGATACGCGAGAGGCAGATCAGCAAAGAACCGTAACCGAACGCAAAACCAACGGTCCGGCAAAGCCCGCGTCTCGAGACCTTCGCGACGAAGACGAGTCTCGCCCGCGGCCGGGTCGCCGGATATTCTTTATCGTGGGCGCGGTGGTCGTGCTCGCGCTGGCGCTCTTCTGGGGCGTTCCCTGGTTGCAGTTCATGGTTTCGCATGAGGGTACGGACGACGCGCACGTCGCCGCCGACGAAGCGGCCGTCACCAGCAAGATCCCCGAGCGCATCGATCGCATCCTGGTCGACACTAACCAGCCGGTGCGGCGCGGGCAGCTCCTGATGGTGCTCGACAATAAGGACGAGCTGGCGAAGCTGCGCGCGGCGCAGGCGCAGTACGATCTCGCCGTGGCGAACCAGCGCGCGACGACGGAGCAGGGAGAGGGCGGCGTCTCGCAAGCCAGCGGACAGATCGCCAACGTCCAGGCCGACGTTCCGATGGCGCAGGCCGCGGTCGTACAGGCGTCGGCGCAGCTGCACGCCGCGCAAGCCCAAGTTCCGGCGGCCCAAGAGGCCTACAACAAAACCCAAGCGGACCTCGCGCGCGCCACCTCGCTCGTGCATAGCGGCGACGTCGCTTCGCAGACGCTCGACGCAGCACGCGCGCAGAGCGCCGGCGCCGCCGCCCAACTCCGTGGCGCGCAGGACCAGGTGAGCGTCGCCGCCGCCAACGTCGCGGCCGCCGAGGATCGCGTCACCGCCGCGCAAGCCGGCGTCTCCGCCGCCTCGGGCGCCCTGACCACCGCGCAGGGGAAGCTTTCGCAAGCCTCCGACCCCAGCCAAGTCGAGGCCGCCGGTGCGCAGCTCTACCTCGCCAAACAGGCTCTCGGCTACACGCGCATCTACGCCTCGACCGACGGCTACGTCGGCGAGAAGAGCGCCGAGGTCGGTCAGACGATCGGCGCCGGCATGACGCTCATGACGATCGTCCCGCACAGCGTTTACATCACGGCGAACTACAAAGAGACGCAGATGGGTCGCATGCGGGTCGGCCAGCCCGTGGAGATAAAGCTCGACGCCTATAAAGGTGTAACCTTCCACGGACACGTCGCTTCGATCAACCCGGCGTCGGAGAATACGTACGCGCTCGTACCCGCGCAGAACGCGAGCGGCAACTTCGTCAAGGTGACGCAGCGCATTCCCGTGCGCATCGACGTCGACGATCAGCGTGCCGATTTGCCGTTGCGCCCCGGCATGAGCGCCGAAACGTACGTCAACGTGAAGTAGGCCGCGATGTTCGGCAGCTACGAAAGCCCGGTCGTCGAGCACGGCGCGCGCCGGGCCATCATCAGCATTGCGGTCATCACCGCGACGCTGCTCGAAATCATCGACGTTACCATCGTCAACGTCTCCTTACCGAACATTCAAGGCAACTTCGGCGTGGGCGTCGACTTGGGCGCGTGGGTCGTCACGGCATATCTCATCGCCAACGTCGTCGTGATCCCGCTCAACCCGTGGCTCGCCGCGCGCTTCGGAAGACGCCAGTACTTCTTCACCTCGATCGTGATCTTCACGATCGCGTCGTTGATGTGCGGCCTCTCCAACAGCTTTGGCTCCCTGGTCTTTTGGCGGCTGATCCAAGGATTGGGCGGCGGCGGTTTGATCGCTACGTCGCAGGCGATCCTGCGCGATACGTACGGCATCAAGGAGCAGGGTAAGGCGCAGGGCGTCTTTGCGATGGGTGTGATCGTCGGGCCCGCGCTCGGTCCGGTGATCGGCGGCTGGATCACCGACAACTGGAACTGGCACTGGATCTTTTTCATCAACATCCCGATCGGCATCATCGCCGCCACACTGATCTGGAATTTCTTGCGCAACCCCGCCGAGCCGCAATACCGCCGGCTGGACTGGGTCGGGTTAATCCTCATGTGCATCGGCCTGGGGTCGATGCAGTTCGTCCTGGAGAACGGCCAGCAGTACGACTGGTACGACGACGCGCGGATTCGCTGGTTCACGTTCTTTTCGGTGGCGGGTCTGGGGTCGTTCGTGTGGTGGACGCTGCGCTCGACGATCCCGGTCGTCGACCTTCACGTCTTGCGGTTGCGGCAGGTTGCTGCCGGCAGCATCCTCGGCGCCGTGCTGGGCGTAAGCCTCTACGGGTCGATCATCATTCTGCCGCAGTACCTGATCAATTCGCTCGGATTTACCGCTACGCTCTCGGGTGCGACCGTGATGATCCGCGCCGCGGCCGTGCTGGTGTTCACCCCGATCACCGCGATCCTCACGCAGCGAGGGCTGATCGATCCGCGCCTCGCCGCCGCGATCGGCTTTTTGCTGCTCTCGATCTCGAACTGGCAGTTGGCCAACATCACCACGCCGCAATCCGATTTCCACGCGCTGATCTTCCCGCTGCTGCTCTCCGGCGTCGGCCTCTCGCAGATTTTCGTCCCGCTTTCGGTCGCCGTGATCGGCAGCGTACCCGATAAAGAGGTGCCGTCGACGGCGGCGTTCTTCAATCTTTCGCGCCAAATCGGCGGCAGCATCGCCGCCGCCGTGCTGATCACGTTGCTGGTGCGCGGCTTCACGATCCATCAGACGGAGCTCGCCGGCACGCAGACGCTTGCGAGCCTGCCGACCTCGCAATACGTCAACGCTCAGGGCGGCGTGCAGAATCACCCCGCCATGGAACGTCTCCGGATTCTGGTCTCCGCGCAGTCCGCGGTGCAGTCCTACGCCGATACCTCGCGCTGGGTGGCGGTGATCACGATCGGGCTGGCGCCGCTGGTGCTCTTGCTCAAACGGCCGCGCATCGGCGTGGCCATGGGAGAATGACGATGAAACCAACACGCTCGCTCTGGGCGATCGTCGCCGCCGTGTCGCTGGCAACCGTCGTCTGGCCCATGCAGCGGCTCTCGGCCGAGCCCGACGACGCGTTGCCGTCGCGCGTGATTCTGCCGACCGCCATCCCGACGGCAATGCTCCCACCGGTGCCCAGCATCGAGCCGGGTTATCGCGCGCCGGACGTCGCGCCGAGCGGCGCGCACATCGTCGGCGTAACGCAGCAGCCCTTCGTGGCGATCACGCTGCAAGACGCGATCGCGATGGCGCTGCTCAAGAACCCGAACCTCGCGGTCTCCGCCTCGAACGTCAAAGTCGCGCGGTACCGGATCGTGCAAGCGAAGGGCCTCTACGACGTGCAGCTGCACCTCGAGCCGACGTCGAGCTACTCGGTGAACCCGCCGCAGAACCTCTTCGAAGCCGGCCCCGGGCAGGTGAGCCAATACGGCCAAGGTCCGTCGGCGATCTTCACGAGTGGACCCGGTAATATCATCCAGCATCAGTCGACGTTCCAGTACGGCGCGGGCGGCCAGACCGAGAACGGCACCACGTACGTTGCCGGCATTCAGCAGCAGCGGGTCTACAACAACACCGTCTTCAACGCGTACAACCCGTACTACATCGCTACGCTCGATCTCGCGGTCACGCAGCCGCTGCTGCGCAACGCAGGAATGAACGCCAACAAACGCCTGCTCAAGCTCGCGATGATCAACGCCGATTCCGATGCAGCGCAAGCGCTCGTCGACAGCTCGAATACGATCTCGCAGGTGCAGACCGTCTACTGGAACCTCGTTGCCGCGTGGCGTAACGTCGCGATCCAGGAGGCGGCGCTCGGTCAGGCGATCGCTCAGCAGCAGAGCACGACGCGATTGGCAAAGCGCGGCGCCGCGGCTCCGATCGACGCGGTCGAATCGCAGACGCAGGTTGCGACCTTCCAAGACAACGTCTTCTCGGCGCTGCAGACCGTCTCCGAACTGCAGAACGACCTCAAGGGGCTCATCGTCGCGGATCCGGGCGATCCGATCTGGCAGGCGAACCTCGTGCCGTCGTCGCCGGTCGCGCAGCTGCCCACCGCGAAAGACCTCGCGACGATCGAGGCCGAGGCCAAGATGAACCGTCCCGAGTACCGTCAGGCTGCCGACAAGGTGCTGCAGGCCGACCTGGACCGCGCGTTCGCCAAGAATCAGATGCTGCCCCAGGCCGACGTGCAGACGGCGTACCTGAGCAACGGCTTCGCCGGTCTGCTCACGCCGGTTCCGCCGCTGCTCTCGAGTCTCTGCTTGACCGCAGAGCAGCTCTTGAGTTGTCCCACGCCGCCGCCCGAAACTCAAGGAAAGATGGCGTTTGCCTATCACAACATGTGGGCCGCCGCCTATCCCACCTTCAATATCGCGCTCGTCGTAAACTATCCGGTCCAAAACCACTTCGCGCGCGGGCTGCAGGGCGCGGCGGCGGAGGAGTCGCGGCAGGCCGCGATCCTGGTGCAGGGCGTCTCCGAACGCATCGCGGTGGAGGCGCGCAACGCATTGCAGCGTTATCAATCGTCGCTCTCGCGGCTCGCCGCAGCGCGAACTTCGCGGGCGGCGGCGCTGGCGGTCTACGCAAGCGAGGTTCGCAAGTTCCACAACGGCGAATCGACGACGTTCTTGGTGTTGCAGCGCCAGATTCAGCTCCAGCAGGCGCGCGGGCTCGAGCTCAAGGCGCAGACCGATCTCAATCAGGCGGTGGCCGAACTGCAGCGCGTCGACGGAAGCACGCTGCAGATCAACGGCGTGAACCTGCAGACGCTCGGCACGCAGGCGCTGGCGCACTAGGATCCGGCACAGGAAGCCTTCGCGCGTGAAGAGTCGAGCGGTATCGGCGCTCGTCGCCGCTGCGGCCATCGTGGCTGCGGTTGCTCCGCTGCAGCGCATCTCGGCCCAGCCGGTGCCGGTTGCAGTGCCGACGGTTGCGGCGGGCTACCGCGCGCCGGCGGCCGAGCCGAGCCCGCCGGGACTCGTCGGCGTGACGGAGCGTCCGTTCGTGCCGATCTCGCTGCAGGATGCCGTCGCGATGTCGCTGCTGCGCAACCCCAATCTCGCGATCACCGCGGGCAACGTGCGCATCGCGCGCTTCAACGTGGTCTCGGCGAAGAGCCCTTTCGACGTGCAACTGCACCTGCAGCCGTCGTCGAGCTATCAAGTGCTGCCGCCGCAGAACATCTTCTTTGCGGGACCGGGCATCGGCGGGCTCTATCTGTGCCAGCCGCTGGGCATCGGGCAGCCGTACCCCTGCACGGTGCAAGGTCCGGGGAACATCATCACGCACCAGTACCAGGTCGCCGGCGGGATCCAGGGACAGTCCGTGAACGGCACGCTCTACAGCGCAGGCATCACGCGCACGCGTACCTATAACAACCTGATCATCAATCTGTTCTCGCCGTACTACCAGTCGTCGCTGAACCTGGGTCTCGATCAGCCGCTGATGCGCAACTTCGGGATGAACGAAGCGAAGCACGACTACAAGCTCGCAATCCTCACGGCCGATACCAGCGAGGCGCAGGCGCTCGTCGATGTCTCGAGCACGCTCGAGCAGGTTGAGGACTCCTACTGGGATCTCGTCGCGTCGTGGCGCAACGTCGCCATCGCGGAAGACGCGCTCAAAGAGGCGATCGCGCAGCAGCGCACCGTGGTGCGGTTGGCGAAGCAGGGCGCGGCGCCGCCGGTCACCGCGGTCGAGGTTCAGACGCAGGTCTCCAACTTCCAGAGCGACGTCTTCTCCGCATTGCAAGAGGTCGCCGAGATTCAGAATCAGCTCAAGAGCCAGCTCGTGACGGGTTCTCAGGATCCGATTTGGGGCGCCAATCTCGTGCCGTCGTCCCCCGTGCAAGAGCTGCCCTCGCCCGGCGATCTCGCGCAGATCGTCGCGCAGGCGCAGACGAACCGCCCGGAAGTGCGCGTCGTGCGGAATCAGCGCCGCGCCGCCGATCTCGACCGCGCCTATGCGAAGAACCAGCTGCTGCCGCAAGCGGATTTTCAGGTGCAGTACCAGAGCAACGGCTTCGCCGGGCAGCTCGCTCCGATCCCGCAGTTCGAGCAGAGCGAGTGCTCCGCCATTATTCCTACGGGAATCTGTCCGACGCCGCCGCCGGAGACGCAAGGAAAAATGGGAAAGGCGACGGGCAATATGTGGGCGTGGCGCTACCCGACGTTCAACGTGGCGCTGATCTTCAGCGTGCCGTTGCAGAACCTTACGGCGCGCTCTCTGATGCACAGCGCGCAGCAAGAGCAGGCGCAGGCCGAGATTTCGATGCAGCAGCTCGACCAAAGAATCGGCGCCGAATCGCGCAATGCGCTGCAGGCCTTCGAGGCGTCGCTCTCGCGGCTCTACGCGGCGCGCACGTCGCGCGAATCGGCGGAGTCGGTCTACGCAAGCGAAGTGCGGCGCTTCAACGCCGGCGAGTCGACGACGTTTCTCGTGCTCCAGCGGCAGACCGAGCTCGCGCAGGCGCGCGGCCGGGAACTGCAGGCGCAGACCGATCTCAACAAATCCGTGGTCGAGTTGCAGCGCGTCGAGGGCACGATTTTAAGCGCTAACGACGTCGACCTAAAGACGATGGGTTCGAAAGCGCTGGCGACCTCGCCGCCCTAAGGAAGTTCTGGCTTAGCGAAAGCTCTTGCGGCGGCCGAAAAGACTCGCCGCCCATACGCCCAACGTCATGAAATCGCGCGGCAGGACGAGCGCGACGTCGTCGGGGCCGCTTGCCCCTAGCGTGCGGCGCGCCAAGTAGTGCACCGATACCCGCAGCGCTAGCACGAGCGCGAGCAGCGGCAATCCGAGCAGCACGTTCCGAGATACCGCGAGATAGACGAGCGCCAGCGGCAACGCGTAGATGACGAACGAGAAGAGATAGCCGCCGCGCGCGACCTCGAAATCGGTTCGCGCCCAACGCAGTTCGTGGGCCCAGAGCGCCGAGAGTTTCGTCTCGGGAACCATCGTACTTACGACATAGCGCGACAGCTCCACGCGGTATCCCGCGCCGTTGACGAGCGTTCCCAGCAAGTGATCGTCGGCGAGCGTACGCCCCAGTGCCGAGAGGCCGCCGATCGTCGCGAGCACGCTGCCGCGCACGGCCATCGTCGCGCCGAGGCAGAAACGCAGCTCTCCCAGCGCCAGCGCCACCAGCACCGATGGCGCGAAGCCGTCGTTGATGCCCAGGGCGCCCAGACGTGAGACGACATGCCGGTTCGGCGTCGCCGAGTAGAGGCACGTTACCGCGCCCACGCTCTGACTCTCGAACGCGGCGGCCAGCGCGCGCAGGTAGTCGCGGCCGACGCGGACATCGCTGTCGGCGATCACCACGACGTCGCGACAGGTGGTCACGCCATCCTTGGCAAGGTTGGCGATCTTCGGATTGATCAGGTCGGGATTCTCGCCGTAGACGATGCTCGGCCGCGCGGCCGGAAACTCGGCGGCGACGCGCTCGACGACCCGGCGCGCCGAATCGCCGTCGGAGTGCAAACAGAAGACGACTTCGTAGAGCCCGTTGTAATCTTGATCGCAGAACGATGCGAGATTCGCATAGAGACCGGGCTCGTCTCCCGCAATCGGCTTGAGCACGGCGATGGTGGGAAGAAACTCGCGCACCAGCGGGATGGGACGGCGTGCGAACTTGACCAGCGCAATCGCCGCATTTGCAAGATAAAACGCACCGACGGCGGTCGTCACCAGGAAGAACACGTCGAGGACTACCATCGCGAAATGTCGCCGTAGGTTACGCGCTCGATTCCGGCGCGGTCGATCGCGGCACGCACCGTCGGGCTGGTAAGGGCGGCCAGCTCGTCGCTCCAGCGATAGCTCTCGGTCCCCGCGTCGGCGCCGGCGAACGATGCGACGGCCGGATGGAAGAAGATCTCGGTCGTGCCGTCGGGCAGGCGCTCCAGCACGCGCAGCAAGCGCCCCTCGGTGAGCGCGCCCACGTCGTTGACGCCGTAAACGAAGTCGTTGGTTGCCAAGCCGGCGTTGCGCGCGCGGCGGCGCATCAGCGCCACCCAGGGCGCGATCGTGCGCGTACCTCCGAACGGCTCGCGCGGAATCCGCACGGCACGCAAACCGAACTCCCGGCCGACATCGACGATGGTGGCAAAGACGGTCGGATGGACGTGCATGTGCGACTGCGCGTCGGCATGGTCGAGGGTCAGGCCGGTACGCGCAAAGAGTTCGAACTGTGCGCGCACCTCCGCGGCCAGCTGCGCACGCGCGCGCGGACGTAAGAAGAAGCGAAAACCCGCCCTCACGAGATCGGTGAGAAACTCCCCGTCGTCGTTTACGAGGTCGGGCACGCGTTGCGGTGCAAGCACGGGACGTCCGTGCACCAGCACGACGTGCAGTCCCACCGCAAGCGACGGCATTGCGCGCGCTCGCGCGATCGCGTCCTCTGCCGCGGGGGCGCCGACCATCAGGCTCGCAGATCCGAGCACGCCGCTACGGTGCGCGCGCTCGACGGCTTCGTTGACCTCCGGCGAAATCCCGAAATCGTCCGCCGTGAGGATGAGGCGCTTCAAACGTGCAGCAGGCCGGCCGCCGCTTCGTCGACGATCCAAACGAGCCGCCCGGATGCCGGAGCCACGATTTGCGCCGGATGGGCTGCCGGATCGTACGCTCCTTCATAGACCGCGGCGAGCGCGGGCGCTTTTTGCGCGCCTTCCACCGCGAAGGCGACGCACTCCGCTGCATTGATGACCGCCGGCGTGAGCGTGATGCGCCACTCTCTCTGCGAATCGGCGTAGACCGCGCGCACCAGCGCGCCGTCGTCGCCTTCGGGAAGCGCTCCGGGAAAGAGCGACGCGGTATGGCCGTCCTCCCCGAGACCGAGCAGCACGAGATCGAGGTGCGGCAGCGCCCCGAGATCCGCGCGCAGCAGCGACGCGTACTCGTTGGCCGCGATTCCCGGATCGGCTTCGCCGTGCATGCGATAAACGTTCGCCTCCGGGATCCCGGTCGCGCGCAGGAACGCGAGATCCGCCATGCGGTAGTTGGAACGCACGTCGGTTGGCGGCACGCAGCGCTCGTCGCCGAAATACACGTAGACCCGCGACCAGTCGAGCCGCAGCCGCAGCGGCTCCTGGGCGAGTAACTCGTAGGCGGCGCGCGGCGTGTTTCCACCGGAGAGCGCTACGCGAAACGCGCCGCGCTGCGCGATGGCGATGCTCCCGGCCGTGACGAACAGGTCGGCTAGGGCCTGTGCCACCTCGCTCGGACCCGCGTAAATCTGCAGCTCTCCCCGCGTCGTCATGGCTGCTCCTTTCTGCGCGAGAGAATGCCCCCCGCCGCGGCTAACGATTCCGCAAAGATCCGGTCGTGATGCCCGGCGAGTATCGCGCGCTCGACCAGAGCCGCGATCCCCGGATCCTCGATCGCTCGATTACGCTGCGGATGCGAGCCGCCGTTCTCCACGCGCAGTGCGATCGTCTCGCCGTTACGATCGACCTCGGCGACGAACGTCGCGTTGCTGGAACGCAGTGCGACGCGACGGATCCGCCGAGGTTCGCCTTCGCGCGTAATCGCGTATTCGACGGGGTTCCCGGATCGATCGCGGACCGTGTTTGGGTCGCCCGGGCTCCAGTTCAGACGGCTGGCGAGCCAGCCGAGCAGATAGAACGCCTCGGGTTCCGAGCCGCACGTTACTTCGACACGCTGCAGCCGAGAGAGCTCGGCCACGTCGCTGCCGTCGAAAAGAATCGCGACGCTTTCCTGCCACGGCGCCAGGCGCAGGTAGGCGATGTCGGCCAGTGCCAGTTCCGGATGGCGCGCGACGTAGTCGACCAGCTCGCGCAGGGCCTCGTCGCCTTCGTGCACCAGCGAGCTGTTATAGACGATCGTCTGCGCGTCCGGCGCGAGGGCGCAGAAGCGCTCGTCGTCGCCGATTCCCGGCGCGATCCAGAGCAGCACGACCGGCACCTCGCGCACGCGCAGCTCGGCGAGGGCGCTGCTCAAGGCGACGGGCTGCGCGCTCTTCACGCCGATCTCGATCCAGTCGGGGCCCTCCTCGCGCCGCTCGCTGTCGGCGGTGGCGTCGAACAGAATGACGCGCGAGGGATGCTTCGAGGCGAGCGTGCGGATGCGGTCGCGCGCCAGCTCGCCGATCGCGGCATCTTCGAAGTAGACGACGATCGTCATCGTCGCGACGTTCGCGGTCGGCGTCAAATCCGTCGCCACTCTCCAAAGAGATCGTTCGCGCTCTGCGGACCCTGACTGCCGGCAGCGTAGTTGGGAAACGAGAAGTCCTTGGTGTTGTGCCACACATCGAGAACCGGCGTAACGATCTCCCACGCGCGCTCCACCGCGTCCCAGCGCGTGAAGAGCGTCTGGTCGCCGGCGATAGCGTCGCCGATGAGCCGCTCGTACGCCGGCGGGGAAACGACGCCGAAGCCCGTGCCGTAGCTGAAATCCATGAAGACGCTGCGGATGTGCTCCTTCGGCCCCGGAACTTTCGCTTCGAAGCGCAGCGAGATGCCCTCGTCGGGCTCGATCTTGATGACGAGCACGTTGGGTTCGATCTTGTCGGTCGATTCGCCGTAGAAGCGATGCGGGATGGGCCGGAACGTGACCGCGATCTCGGCAACCTTGCGAGGCAGTCGCTTCCCCGAACGCAGATAGAACGGCACGCCGGCCCAGCGCCAGTTCTCGACGTAGAGTTTTACGGCAGCGAACGTGTCCGTGTTCGAAGAGGGCGAGACGTCCTGCTCTTGCCGGTAGCCGATGACGGGCTTGGAGTCGATCGTTCCCGGGCCGTACTGGCCGCGCGCAGAGACCGACCACACGTCTGCATAAGCAGGCGGTGCGATCGCGGACAGGACCTTGTACTTTTCGTTGCGGATGTCGTCGGCGTGGGCGCTGATCGGCGGTTCCATCGCGACCAGTGCGAGAAGGTTGATCACGTGGTTTTGGATCATGTCGCGCAGCGCGCCGGCGCTCTCGTAGTAGCCTCCGCGCTCCTCGACGCCGAGCGATTCGGCCGACGTGATTTGCACGTTCTGCACGTAGTTGCGGTTCCAAATCGGCTCGAAGATCGTATTGGCGAAGCGCAGCGCGATGATGTCCTGCACGGGCTCTTTGCCGAGGTAGTGGTCGATGCGGTAGATCTCACTCTCGGGAAAGACCGCTTCGATCGACTGCTGCAGCGCGCGCGCCGATTGCAAATCGGTACCGAACGGCTTCTCGACGACGATGCGCGTCCAGCCTTTGTCGTTCTTATCGAGGCCCGCCTCTTTGAGGTGTTTGATGATCTCGGGGAAGACCGGCGGCGGCGTCGCGAGGTAGAACAGGTGGTTCCCCGCGGTGCCGAACTGCTCGTCGTTCTGCGCCAGACGATCCTTGAGAGCGACGAAGTGCCGCTTGTCGCTGAAATCGGCGGACATGTAACTGATTCGTTTGGAGAAGTCGTCCCAGAGTGCCCCTTGCGGCTTCTTGCCGTCGGGCATGAACTGATCGAGTTGCTCCTTGCAATAGTCACGAAAGGTATCGTCGGTATATTTCGAGCGGGCGAAGCCGACGAGCGCGAAATCGGTGGGCAGCGTCCCGCGGAGCTTCATCGAGTAGACCGCAGGCAGCAGCATGCGTTTGAAGAGGTCACCGCTGGCGCCGAAGAAGACGGCGGTGCAGGGATTGGCGACCCCCTGCGATGCCAAACCTTCACGCAGCGGATTGACGGCGCCGTCCACGCTCGGCGCGGCGGTCACGGTTACGGCTTCATCGGGCATGACTCGCCAGCTAGACGCCGACGCTCAGCGCGTCGTCGGCGGCAGCGACCAGCGCGCGCAGCGCCGGCTCCACGGGCCCCTTGAGGTGCACGCGCACGCCGCGCCGGTTCCGCTTGTCCAGCGACATCCAATCGCCCAGTGCTTGCGCGGCCAGCAGGGTGCGAAAGCCGACCTTCATGCCGGGGATCATCGGATCGTCGGGATCGTCGGCGGTGATCTGCAGCACGACGCACGTATCGGGGCCGCCTTTGTGCAGCTGGCCGGTCGAGTGGAGGAAACGGGGTCCGAACCCGACCGTCGTCGCGACGCGATGGGCGCTGCGGATCCGCAGGCGTAGCTCGTCGAGGAGCGCGACGTGCTTCGGATTGCGCGCGATGTACGCGGTGATGGCGTTGTAGTCGTGCGCGCGCAGCTGCCCGAAGAGGCCGGCGAGCGCCCCGATGACGTCGGAGGCAGCGATCCCGCGGCTTCCCGATAGATAGGTGACGTCGAAATTCGGACCTTCGACGTCGGCCTTCGGCTCGGTGAACGTACCGTTGCGCGCGTACTCTTGCAGCAGCGCGACGGTGTTGTCTTTGGACTCCTGCACGTTGGGCTGGTCGAACGCGTTGATCTCGATCACCGAACCGGCCGCAGCCACCGCGATCTCCCAGAGATAGAACTGTTCGCCGACGTCGTAGGGGTCGTTCATCAATAGGCGGACGACGGGATGGCCGGCGGCTTCGAGCGCGCGCAGCCTCTCGTCGGTGCCGGTCTCGTAGCCGGGCAGGTTCGAGCCCACGTACACGAACACGCGATCGTCGGCGTAGTCCGCGGGCTCGCCGAGCGCTTCGCCTTCGATCGGCACGATGCCGCGCCCCTGTTTGCCGGTCGACTCGGCAATCAGCTGCTCGGCCCACGCGCCGAATGCTTTGACTGACGGATGGGTGACGATCGTCAGTTTGTCGCGGCCGCTCTTCGCCAGGCCGCCGATCGTCGCACCGAAGCGGACGCCGGGGGCGCTGCGCGGATCGACGGTGCGGTCGTTGGCATGCATCGCGCCGAGCGCGCGGTCGAGCAACAGGTTGATGTCGTAGCCGGCGATCGCCGACGGCGCGACGCCGACGAAGGAGAGTGCCGAGTAGCGTCCGCCGATGTTCGGGTCGTTCTCGAAATCGCCGCGGAAGCCGCACTCACGCGCTTCTTTGTCCAGCGTCGTGCCCGGATCGGTGATCGCGACGAAGTTGCGGCCGGCCGCCGTGGCGCCGACCTGCTTGGTGACCTTCTCGTGGAAGTACGCATAGAACGCGTTGGGCTCGGTCGTGGTACCGCTCTTGCTCGAGATGATGAAGAGCGTGGCGCCGGGGTCGATGCGCGCTTCGAGTTCCTTGATCTGCGCCGGGCAGGTGGAGTCGAGCACGAAGAGCTGCGGGTACCCGGCGCAACGCCCAAACGTGTCGGCGAGAATGTCGGGTGCCAGCGAACTACCGCCCATGCCGCAGACCACAGCCGCGTCGAAGTGCTCTTTGGTGTCGTTGGTGAACTTGCGCAGCCCCGGAACTTCCTCGAGCATGTGCTGCTGAATGTCGAGCCATCCGAGCGACTTCTTGATGATGTCGACGGCAGCGGGATCGGTCGACCACAGCGATGGATCGTGCGCCCAAATTCTCTTGAGGAAATCGGCCCCGGCGAGTTGCGCGAGCGCGCCGTCGAAGGCTTCTTGCGAGGCACCCAGCGAAAGCTGCACCCGCTCGGCACCGCCCGACTCGAGCAGTTTCTGCTTGTAGACGATTGCGCCCAGCAGCGCCGCGAACGAGTCGGAGAAGAGGCGCACGCCCTCTACTTGCAGATCGGCGGTGACGTCGAAGAGGGAGATCTTGGCGTCTCGCAGCGCTTTCATCACGTCCTGCGCGCCCTGTAGATCGGTCTCGACGGTGTCGGGAACCACGGAGCCGTGATCGAGCAGCGCGTCGAGCGTGGGCGGGGGCATCGTGTTGATCGTGTCCGGGCCGACGACGCTCTCGACGTACATCAGGTCGGGATAGTGCGGATTCTTCGTCGAGGTAGAGGCCCAGAGCGGCCGCTGCACCGCGCCTCCAAGGGCGCGTAACGGCGCGAACTCTTCACCCTCGAAGATCTCTTTGAACTTCTGATAGGTGAGTTTGAGGCCGGCGATACCGGTCTTGCCGAGGAGCGGCTCGAGCCGCTCGCCTTTGGCGATGCGTTCCTGCAGCAGCTTGTCGACGGCCGTATCGATGCGACTGACGAAGACCGAGTTCACCGAGCGCACGCGATCGATCGCCTTGCCCTCGGCGACGCGGCGCTGCAGGCCTCTCACGTAGCCCAGCGCGGCCTTCTCGTACATTTCGATGGAAAAGATCAGCGTGACGTTGACGTTGTAGCCGCGGTAGATCGATTCTTCGATCGCGGGAATGCCGGCCTTGGTTCCGGGAATCTTGATCATCACGTTGGGGCGGTTCACGCGGCCCCACAACTCTTCGACCATCGCGATCGTGCCGGCGGTCTCGTTGGCGAGCAGCGGTGAAACCTCGAGGCTTACGAAGCCGTCGTTGCCGCCCGACGAGTCGTACACGCCACGGAACTCGTCGCAGGCGCTTTGGATGTCGGCGACCGCGAGATCCCAGAAGAGCGCATCTGCGTTCTTCTCCGAGCCGATCAACTGCGCGAGCTGCTCGTCGTAATCGTTGCCGGCGCCGATCGCCTTCTCGAAGATCGTCGGGTTGCTCGTCATGCCGCGCAGGCCGGCCTCGATCAGCCGGCGCAGCTCGCCCGAGGCGAACATGCTGCGGCGGAGGTTATCGAGCCACACGCTCTGCCCGGCGTCGAGCAGCTGCTGGATCTGATTCTTCATCGGTCTCTCCTAACGGGCGGCGAGGGCGAATCGGTCGAGGGCGGCGCCGGCGACGGCGTCGGGCGTGAAACCATAGGCCCGCGCGACATCCGCGAGCGGAGCCGACGTACCGAAGCGGTCGATGCCGTACGCGTATCCACGGTCGCCCACGTACTTCGACCATCCGAGCGTAGCACCGGCTTCGATCGACATGCGGGCGGAGATGGCCGGCGGCAGGACCTCGTCGCGGTAGGACTGCGGCTGTTGATCGAAGAGCTCCCAGCAAGGCATGGAGACGACGCGCGTGCGCACGCCTTTGCCCTGCAGAATCTTCTTGGCGTCCAGCGCGAGCGAGACTTCCGAGCCCGTCGCGATCAGCAGCAGGTCAGCAGCACCGCCGTCTGCCTCGGAGATCACGTAGGCGCCGCGGCTCACCGCCGCGTCGCGCGCGCCGAGGAACGGCACCTTCTGCCGCGTCAGCACGAGCACCCATGGCGAGCCTTTACGCTCGACCGCAAGCTTCCACGCTTCGAGCGTCTCGAGCGCGTCGGCGGGTCGGACCACGTAGCAGTTCGGCGTCGCTCGCAGCGTCGCGAGCTGTTCGATCGGTTCGTGCGTGGGGCCGTCTTCGCCGAGAAAGACCGAGTCGTGCGTGAACACGTAGATCGAGCGAATCCCGGTGAGGCATCCGAGCCGCAGCGCGGGTTTGAGGTAATCGACGAAGTTGAAGAAGGTGGCTGCGAAGGGCAGCAGCCCGCCGTGCAGACCGATACCGTTGGTGCAGGCAGCCATCGCGTGCTCGCGGACGCCGTAGTGGATGTTGCGCCCAGCGTAATTTCCCGGCTCGAAATCGCCGCAGCCCTTGAGGTACGTCTTGGTAGACGGATCGAGATCGGCCGAGCCGCCGACTAATTCCGGCAGACTTGCCGCGATGGCGTTCATCACCGCGCCGCCCGCGTCGCGCGTGGCGACGTTGCCATTCTCGGGGGTGAACTGCGGCCAGGGGAGATCTTTAGGAATTTCGTTCCGCAGCGCGCGCTCCAACTGGGCGGCGAGATCGACGTTTCCACGCTTCCACGCGTCGTAGGTCGCCTCCCAGTCGGCCTCGAGTTGCGCGCCCTTCGCACCGATCTCGCGGAAATAGGCGAGCACGTCGTCGGGGACGTAGAAATCCGGTTCGAGCGGCCAGCCTAACTCCTCTTTCGACTTGCGCACGTTGTCCGGACCCAGGGCCTCGCCGTGCGCCAAGAAGTTATCCTGGCGCGGCGAGCCGTAGCCGATGTGCGTGCGGACGGCGATGAAGGACGGCCGGTCGGTGACATTCTTGGCGACCTCGATCGCCTGATCGATCGTCGCGACGTCGTTGCCCTTGTCGATGCCGATCATCTGCGTGTGCCAGCCGCTGGCGTCGAACCGCGCGATCGGATCGTCGGTCAACGTGATATCGGTCGGCCCCGCTAGCGAGACGAGGTTGTCGTCGTAGAGCACGATGAGCTTGCCGAGTTTCAAATGGCCCGCGAGCGAGATGGCCTCTTGGCTGATGCCTTCCATCAGGTCGCCGTCGCCGCAGATGCAGTAGGTAAAATGGTCGACGATCGACGCATCGGAGCGGTTGTAGACGGCTCCGAGATGCGCTTGCGCGATCGCCATGCCCACCGAGTTGCCGATGCCCTGGCCCAGCGGGCCGGTGGTCGCCTCCACGCCGGGCGTGCGCTCGGCCTCGGGGTGTCCGGGCGTCTTGCTGTCGAGCTGACGGAAATGCTTGATGTCGTCGAGCGTCAGGTCGTATCCGGTGAGATAAAGGAGGGCGTAGAGCAGCATCGAGCCATGACCCGCCGAGAGGACGAAGCGGTCGCGGTCGAGCCAGTGCGGGTCCTTCGGATTGAACCGTAGGTGACGCGTCCACAACGTGTAGGCCATCGCGGCCGCGCCCATCGGCATGCCCGGGTGACCGGAATTTGCCTTCTGAACGGCGTCGACAGCCAAAAAGCGGATCGCGTTGATTCGTTGCTCGTCGGCGGGCGAGTTCGGCACGAGGACTCCTTTCCCAGGGTGGGGCTATGATAATGCGCGGCGGGGGCGCGCTTCCCTGGCGCCGTACCTCCGCGGCTGTGACGACGGAGCAGCTTGCGCGCCGCATCGAGGAACTCGCGCGAGGGGAAGGCGACGTGCGCGGCCGCGAGGGGCGCGCGGTGGATCTGGTGATGGCGATGCTCGACGAGGGCAAGGTACGCGTCGCGGAGCCGCGCGGGGACGATTGGCAGACCAACGCGTGGCTTAAGCAGGCGATCCTGCTCTACTTTGCGCGGCGCTCGGTCGATTGGATCGGCGACCGCGAGCACGACGCGCTGGTCTATTACGATAAGTTACCGGTCAAACGCAATTTCAAACGCCTGGGCGTGCGCTGCGTGCCGCCCGGCGTCGCCCGCTTCGGCAGCTACTTGGGGCGCAACGTCATCTTGATGCCGGCGTTCGTCAACGTCGGGGCCTACGTCGACGAAGGCACGATGATCGATACCTGGGCGACGGTTGGTTCGTGCGCGCAGATCGGCAAGGGCGTGCACCTCTCGGGAGGCGTCGGCATCGGCGGCGTCCTCGAGCCGCCCCAAGCCGCGCCGGTGATCGTAGAGGACGGCGCATTCGTCGGCTCGCGCTGCATCGTCGTGGAAGGGGTGCGCGTCGAGCACGAGGCCGTGCTCGGTGCTGGCGTCGTGCTCACCGCGAGCACCCCCATCATCGACGTGCGCGGCAGCCAGCCCGTTCGCAGCAAGGGCCGGGTTCCGGCGCGCGCCGTCGTGATTCCCGGGATGCTTCCCAAGCAGTTTGCCGCCGGAGAATTTGCAACGCCGTGCGCCCTGATCGTGGGAACCCGCACCGAGTCTACCGATCTGAAGACCTCGCTCAACGCGGCCTTGCGCGATTACGAACTCGCCGTCTGACTCTGAAAGGAAGCATGAACCCGCGCGTCGCCCAAATCGCCCCCTCGCTGATCCGCCAGTTCGCGGCGCAGAAACGCCCGTCGTCGATCGACCTCGGGCTTGGCGAGCCGACACTGATGCCGCGCCTCGAGTTCTTCGAGCGCGCGCTCGAACGCGTGCGCGCCGGCGGCGTGAAGTATACGCCGAATGCCGGCGATTCCGAGCTGCGCGACGCGATCGCGCGGCACTATAGCTATCCTGGAATGGAGCGTGCCGAGAGCGTTTGTGTAACGATCGGTTCGCAAGAGGCGATGTACGTGGTGCTCAAGACGCTGCTCGATCCGCAGCGCGACGAGCTGCTCGTCGTCGAGCCGGCGTTTCCCTCGTACGTCAAAATGGCGACGCTGGAAGGGATTCCGGTTCGCACCGTCTCGATGAGCGAGGACGACGACTTCGAGTTCGATGCGGAGCGCATCGCCGCGGCGGTCGGCGAGCGGACGCGCGCGATCGTGATCTGCTCGCCGTGCAACCCGACCGCGCGCGTGATCTCGCGCGATGCGGGCGAGGCGCTCGCCCAAGATCTGCGGCGCCGCGGCGGCGAGCCGGTGTGGCTGATCCACGACGAGATCTATCGCGAGCAGACGTTCGTCGGAGATGCGACCGACCTGGCACGGCTCTATCCGAACACGATCGTCGCGAACTCGCTGAGCAAGAGCAACGCGCTGACCGGTCTACGTCTCGGATGGATCCTCGGTCCGGCGGATTTCGTCGTGCAAGCCGTCAAGGTGCACGCCTGGGCCACGTCGTGCGCCGACACCTTCGCGCAGTACGTCGCACTGGAAGTCTTCCGCGCGCCGGGCGGGCTGCAGGAACACGCCCAATGGTACCGCCGCCAGCGCGATGCCGTGCGTAAGACGCTCGAAGATTTCAGCCTGCCGTTCGTCGATCCAGACGGCGCCTTCTACGCGTGCGTCCGTCTGCCGGACGGCACCCCTTCGCTCGACGCCGCCAATGCGCTCGTGAATCGGCACGACGTGGTCGCGGTCCCCGGCATCGCCTTCGGCGACGCGATGGAGGGCTGGCTGCGACTGAGCTGGGTGGCCCCCATCGACGCCTTTCGCGAAGGGATCTCGCGCATCGCCGACCTCTGCGCGCGATACGCTGCGCCATAGCGGAGTACCGACGGTCTTACGGCGCCAACTTGAAGACCGTTCCGTAGCCGCCGTTCTTAACCAAACCTCCGACGGTAGTCACGCCATACAGCTCGCCGCTCGAATCCATGGTTAAGGCGGCACGGGGCTGGACGCCGTCGTGTGCGCGCGTGCCTTGGAATTTGTAAAGGACGCTCTCGCTGTATCCGGATCCCGAAGGTGCCAGCTTGAAGACGACGCCGCAGAAGCATTGCCCGCGGGCGACCCTGCCGCCAACCGACGTGGTTCCGTAGAGGTTGCCGTGGCCGTCGGCGATCAGGCCGTTCTCGTCGAAAGGCAGCGCGCCATCCGCGCCGTTGAACGAAAAGAGCGTCTGTTTTGCATAACTCGATCCCGAAGGGGTGAGTTTGAAGATCGTCCCGAGATTGTTCGCGCCGTAGGTGCCCCCGTGCAGGGTTGCGCCGACGAGCGCGCCGCCGCTGCCGGCGACGAGTGCGGCGCGCGGATACCAGCCGTCGCTTCCGCCCTGAAAACTGTAGAGAATGCTTTCGCTGTAACCGGAACTCGAAGGTGTCAGTTTAAAGACGGTCCCACAGCCTGAATCGCCCGATGGCGACGTGCATGCGCTAGACCCACCTCCCGCCAGCGTCGTGCCGTAGAGCGCGCCGGATCCGTCCTCGATCAGCGTGCCTCTCGGGCCGGCGCCATCGTTCCCACCTTGGAAGCGGTAGAGCACGCTCTCGCTGAATCCCGATCCCGATGGCGTCAACTTGAAGGCGGTTCCGCAACCGGTGACTCCCGAGGGATCCGTGCATGCTGCGCTCCCTCCGCCGTCGACCGTCACGCCATAGATGGCGCCGCTGTGATCCACGAGCAGCCCCGATAGGGGCAACGCGCCGTCGGCACCGCCGGCAAAGGCGTAGATCACTTTTTCACTGTAGCCGGAGCCGCTCGGAAGCATTTCGTAGACGACGCCGCAGCCGGCGGGGCATGAGGCGGAACCGCCGCCGTAGTCGGTATCGCCGTACAGGATGCCGCCCGAACCGGCGTTCAAGCCGTCCTGCGGATTCGCGCCGTCGCTGCCGCCTTGGAACGCATAAAGGATCGTCTTTGCGCCGCTCGACGACATCTTGAAGACCGTGCCGTTGCCGTAACCCGAACCGCCGATGCCTCCGCCGAACGTCGTACCGTACAGCGCGCCGTTTTCCGCGACGAGGCTTCCATAAAGTCCCGAGCCGTCGCTGCCGCCCCGGAACCTATAGATGACGTGCGTCGGCGGATGCGCGTCGGGGCTCATTCCTTGCGCTGCCGAATGAACGGCTCCCGCAGGCGCAAGTTCCGAGGATGCGCCGCAGCCGGCGAGCATCGCAACGGCCGCGCCTGCGAGGCATGCTAAGCGAGGCGAGATCGAAATCGTCATGGGAAAACCGGCTTTCTTCCACTGGGAGGAGGCAGCTAGGAACGAAAAGCGAGAGCCGGCTCGGGGCAAGGACGGGTCGCCAAGACACCCAGAAGGCAAATGAGCCACAGCCTGCTTAGAGGCACGATGCGCTTTCCTGCGTAGCTTGTCAAGGGAGCAAGCTACCGAAATTCGCCCCCGCCATTCCAAAACGTGACGACGGCTGGGGATAACCGTACGGCTGACGCTTGGGGGGGCAGGCATGAAATGAAAGCCGCCCCGGTTCGCGCATTCGCGCGCGGGGCGGCGGCAGGTCCTAACGAATCGCGAGTCGGCGCGTGCTACGTTTTGTGGCGAACCTCGCGTTTGGTCTTGTCGTAGTCGGCTTGGACGCGATTCTTGGCTTCGTTGAGCGCCGAGCCGGCTTTTTCACCGGGCGTCATCTCGTTGCCGAGCGTTTCGCGTTTGCCGCGTTCCATGTCGGCCGCGGAACGGTGTTGCGATTCGTGCACCGTATCTTTGACGTCGTCTACCGCCCCCTTGACCGCGTCGGATACTTTATCGAGTGTGTCTTTACCCATCAAATCCTCCCTTCGGGTTGCAAGCGGTGATATACCCGAAGGGCGCGCGGCTAATCGTCGCGTTTTTTCACGAACGAATGTGGGTAAACGTCAAGGGATCGCCATCGTTCGTCAGCCGATCCACACGGTTTGAACGTTGACGAATTCGTGAATGCCGAATGTGGAGAGTTCGCGGCCGTAGCCGCTCTTCTTTACGCCGCCAAACGGTAAGCGCGGATCGCTGGCAACCATCCCGTTGATGAAGACGTTGCCCGCCTCGATTTTTCCCGCGAGCTGCTCGGCAAGCGCGACATCGCGCGTCCAAATATTCGCACCGAGACCGAAACGCGAATCGTTCGCGAGCGCGAGCGCTTCGTCGCGGTCGGTCGCGCGCACGAAGGCCGCGGCCGGCCCAAAGACCTCTTCGTCGAACATCGGCATCCCCGGAGCGACGTCGGCGACGACCGTCGGCTCGTAGAAGAATCCGGGCCGTTCGACGAAACGGCCGCCGGTTACCAGCCGCGCGCCTTGGTCGACGCTGCCGCTAACCTGGTCGTGCACGCTCTGACGCAGGTCTTCGCGCGCACAGGGCCCGAGCTGCGTGCGCTCCTCCATCGGGTCGCCGAGGACTTGCGCGCTCGCGATCTCGGAGAAGCGCGAGAGATATTCGTCGTACACGGCGCTCTCGACGATAAAGCGTTTGGCGGCAATGCAGCTCTCGCCGTTGTTCTGAAAGCGCGCCTTCACACCCGTCGCGGAGGCTGCTTCCAGATCGGCGTCGGCGAGCACCACGAACGGATCGGAGCCGCCCAGCTCGAGCACGCACTTTTTGAGCTGCTCGCCGGCCGTGCGCGCGACGGCGACGCCGGCGCCCTCGCTGCCGGTGAGCGTTACCGCGGCGACGCGCGGGTCTTCGACGATCTTGCCGACGTCTTTGCCCGGGACGAGCAGGGCGCCGAAGCAGCCGTCGGGAGCTTGGGCTTCGTTGAAGAGGCGTTCGATCTCGAGCGCGCAGCGCGTCGTATTCGTGGCGTGTTTGAGCAGTATGACGTTGCCGGCCATCAGGGCCGGCGCAGCCGCGCGAATCACTTGCCAGAAGGGGAAGTTCCACGGCATGATCGCCAGCAGGACGCCGAGCGGACGGAACGCGACGTAGCTGCGGCTCGCCGTAGACGGCGCGGGCTGCGCCGCGAGCATCGCTGCAGCGTTTTCAGCAAAAAAGTCGAGCCCGAACGCGCACTTGTCGACCTCGGCGCGCGCTTGAAGCAGCGGCTTGCCCATCTCCCGCACGGCCGTCGCTGCGAGCGGCTCTCGCTCCGCGCGGAAGCGGGCGGCGACCGCTCGCAGCAGTTCGCCGCGCTCACGCAACGATCGCTCGCTCCACGAGCCGGCCGCACGCGCCGCGACGGCGAGCTTGGCTCCGATCTGTGCGCCGCTCATCGGTTCGATGCGTTCGATCACCCCGCCCGTGGCGGGATTTATCGTCTCGATCATATCGTGCGTTCCGACCACGGACCGGAAGGCCCAGCGTAGACTTCGACGAGGCTCGATGGCCGCAGGTAATCGTGTGCGACGCGCTGCACGTCGGCCGCAGTGATCCGCGCATAGCGCTCGTTGAGGGTGCGATAGTAGTCGAGGGGAAGGCGATTGACCGCGATGTCGAGCAGCTGCTTTGCTTGTCCCGATGACGAGGCTTCCTCTAAAAGCGCGTTGCTGACGAGGCGAACCTTCGCCTCCTGTAACTCCGTCGCCGAAACCGGCTGCTGCTGCAGTTGGCGCAGCTCTTGCCGAACGAACGAAACGGCTTCGACCACCCGTTGCGGCGACGCGTTCAGTTCGACGCGCAGGTCGCCGCGATCCGCGTCGGCCTCAAGCGAACTGTCGACGCTGTAGACCAATCCGCGCTTCTGCCGCAGCTCTTGCCACAGCCGCGATTCGAATGCGCCGCCCGCGCCGAGAATCTGGTTGAGCACCGCAAACGTGTTGTAGTCGGCGTTCGACCGCGAGATCGCCGGCTGCCCGAGACGGATGTACACCTGATTGGCCGCCGTGCCGATGTAGTCGTGTCCGCTGCTGGCCGGAGGCATCGCCATCAGGCGCGCGTCGGGCGCGGGACCGCTGGAGGCCCAGCCTCCGAACGCGGCTTCGAGCACCGTTCGCACCCGCTGCGGCGAAACGTCGCCGACGACGGCGATCGTCGTGAGGTCGGGCCGCCAGTAGCGGGCGGTATAGGCGAGCAGATCTTCGCGCGTGATGCCCGCCACGCTCTGTGACGTGGGCTGGCGCAGCGTGGGATCGTCGCTTGCCAGCAGCAGACGGTCGTACGCGCGATCGATCATCACGCCCGAGATGTTGTTCTCCGACTGTAGACTGTTGGCCAGCTGCGAGCGCTCGATGTTGAGCCACGGGTCTTCAAAGCTCGGATGCTCTTCGCCGTCGGCGAGGATCCTTACGACTGCTTCGAAATCGCGCGAGAGTGCTTGCGCGGAGAAATCCTGACCCGTTTCGACGATCGCGCCCATTTCGTCGGTCGCCTTGCGGCGCGCGGCGAACGGATACGCCGTGCTGCCGTAATCGGCGGCTGAGGACGCCAGACGAATGATGCCCTCTTTGCCGAGCGGTTCGAAGGCGGGAGAGTTGGAGACGCTTCCCCTGATGACGACCGTCGGCCGGTCGGCCTTCTGTTGCACGATCACGCGGAGGCCGTTACTCAACGTAAACTCGACTGGCGAGAGCGTGCTTCGCGCGGTCGTCGGCTTCGCGACGGCTTGCGCGATCCACCCAGGCTCGATGATCGGGCCGTTCGGTACCCGTTTGGAAAAATCGTCGCTCGCCTGCGCGCTGGCCTTCTGCGACTGTCCGCGCGGCGGGCTGTCGTTGGGACTGAGGTGCCCGACGACGGTCGGACGACTCAGGTACGTGCGGGTGGCGGCGAGCAGGTCGGCGCCGGTCAACGCATCGAGCCGCGAGTCTTCGTCGGAGACGCGTTCGCGCACGATGCCGTAGGTATATCCGGCCAGGTCGCCGATGCCGTCGATCGAGTCGGCGTCGTAGAGCCGTTGCGCGATCGTCAAGCGTTTTGCTGCCAGCACGAGATCGGGATCGAAGCCGTTCTGCCGTACCGACGCCAGCGTCTGGTTGAAGACGTTTTGTGCCTCCGTGGCGCTGCGTCCGGGATCGAGTACGATGAAGACGTGCAACAGGCCGCCCTTGAGCTGCGTGTCGGGGTTGGTCTCGATTCCGAGCGCGATGTTGCTCTCAACGAGCGCGCGATAGAAGGGCGAACGCTGATTCTCGATCAGCGTTGCCAGCGTGCTGATCGCGGGCTCGCCGGGCTGCGTGTCTCCGGGCACGGAGTACGCGAGATCGACGATCTCGAACGGAAATGGAAACTGCGCTTCGACCGTGGTGGGCGCGGCCGCAACGGGGTTGCGATCCTTCCACGGGGGCAGCTTCTTTGACGGAATAGCGGCGAAGAAACGCTGTGCCGTTGCGAACGCCGTCGTGTGGTCCACGTCGCCCGCGATCACCAGCGTCGCATTGTTGGGCGCGTACCATTCGCGATAGTACTTGGCGATGTCGGCGACCGTCGCGCGGGCCACGTCGTCGCGATTGCCCAGCGGCGTGCGCCCCGCGGGCTGATCGGGAAAGGCAGCGGCGCGGACGCGCGAGAGAAGGTTGAAGAAGGGCGAGCTGGCATCGCCGTCAATCTCGTTGAGCACCGCGTTACGCTCCACGGCCCAGTCCGCGGCGCGCAGAGCCGCGTGCTGCATGCGGTCGGCCTCGATCGCCAGAGCGACGTCGAGCTTGTCGGCCGGCATCTCGAAGTAAAACTGCGTGTAATCGTAATCCGTCTGACCGTTCATCTGCGCTCCCAAACGCGCGACGATGTCGTCGAGGCCACCCGACGAGATCTCCGGCGTCCCGCGGAACATCATGTGCTCGAGCGCGTGAGCGAGCCCGGTCTTCCCGGGCGTCTCCTGCAGCGATCCGAAGCCGTACCAAACGCCGGTTTGCACCACGGGCGCCGCGCGATCCTCGACAACGACGACCCGCAAGCCGTTATGCAGCGTGCTCGTGTAGATGCCGGCGTCGCCCGGTCCGACCTGTGCGGATGCGGCCTGCGCCGCTGCGGCCTGCGGCGCGGTAAGCAGTAACGAGAGCGTAACGGCGGCCATTGGGATCTTGGCCAGGGATGAGAATGTCACAGATGCGAGACTCCTAGATAATATGCAGCAGCCGCGTCGACCGCAGCCAGGGGCAGGCACCCGATCAGCTCGCAGCGCAGCAGCTCGACTCCGCGGGCGGCAGCGAGGTCGCGGACGAGTTCCACGATGCGATAGAGCGGGGTTGCAGCATAATCCGTGATGTTGAGAGAGACCTGCACGAGGTTGCTGCCGCGGGGCAATGCGAGCGCGCGTAGCGTCCGCAGGCCGCCGTTCTTTTCGCGAATCGTCCGGGCGATCGCTCGCGCGACGGCGAGATCGCCGGTGCCCAGTTCGATGTTGAACGCGATCAGAATCTCTCGAGCGCCGACGGCGATCGCCCCGGCGGTGGGGTGACGCCGGCCACCCTCGTCGGGCGCCCACGCGGCATTTGCGCGGATAGCTGGTAGGGGATGCCGCTCCGGCGAGCGCGCCGCGGCACCGTAATAAAATGAAGGGATGCGATAACGCTTCCAAATCTCGGCCCCCGCCCGGTGCGCGAGCGCCGTGGCTTGGGCCAGCGTGGCTTCCTTCAAGGGAACGAATGGCAGCACGTCGAGCGCGCCGATGCGCGGGTGCACGCCGGAGTGCGTTCGTAGATCGATGCGTTCCAGCGCGATCGCGGCTAGAGCGACCGCCGCGTCTAGGACCTGCGTTTCGTCTCCCACGATCGTGAGAACGCTGCGATGATGCACGCCGTCACTGCTCCAGTTCAAAACCCGCGCGCCCGCCGCGCGCACTGCGGTAACGGCGGCGGCGACCGTCTCGTGGTTACGCCCCTCCGAGAGGTTGGGAACGATCTCGAAGAGCGCCAAACTATCCGAGCGTCGCGGCGATCGCCGCGGCGACGTCGCTCGCCGTCGACGGCGAGACGATCTGCGAGTATCCGAGCTTGCGCGCTTCGGCCTCGCGGCGATCGGCGGCGCTGACCGTTCGCACCTCTCCCGACAGCCCCAGCTCGCCGAAGACGGCGACCTGCGGCGCGATCGCGACGTTGCGAAACGACGACGCGATCGCCAGCGCGATGCCGAGATCGGCCGCCGGCTCGGTGATGCGCAGGCCGCCCGCAACCGAAGCGTAGACGTCGTGCGCGCCCAGCGAGAATCCCGCGCGCCGTTCGAGCACGGCGAGGATCATCGCCAATCGTTGCTGATCGACGTTGTTGGCGACGCGCCGCGGCGTGCCGTAACTCGCCTCTCCTACGAGCGCCTGCACCTCGACCAGGAGCGGTCGCGAACCGACGATTGACGCGACGACGCACGAGCCGCTGGGACGCCGTGAGCGCGCGCCGGCAAAGAGCTCCGACGGATCCGCGACTTCGCGCAGCCCGGTATCGTGCATCGAAAAGACGCAGATCTCATCGATGGAACCGAAGCGGTTCTTGTAGGCGCGCAGGATGCGGTGCTCGCCGCTGGTCTCGCCTTCGAAATACAGCACCGTATCGACGAGATGCTCGAGCAGGCGCGGCCCGGCGATCGCGCCGTCTTTAGTGACGTGACCCACGATGAACGTCGCGCAGCCCGTGCGCTTGGAAAACTCGACGAGCGCCTGCGTACAGTCGCGAATCTGTGTGACGCTTCCCGCGTACGCCTCCGATTCGGGAAGCCAGACGGTCTGGATCGAATCGATCACGAGCGCCAGCGGAGGCTTGCGCTCCAGTGTATCGAGCACCGCGCGCAGATTGGTTTCGGGATAAACGAGCAGCTCGGGAGCGGCCTGCGCGCCCAGCGTCCGGTCCGCCCGCATCTTTACCTGTGACGCCGATTCCTCGCCGCAAACGTAGACGACGCCGCCGCTGCGCGAGAGCTGCGCCGCAATTTGCAGCAGCAGCGTCGACTTGCCGGCACCCGGAGGTCCGCCGACCAGCGTCAAGCTGCCGGGAACGCTGCCGCCGCCGAGAACGGCATCGAATTCGGGCAATCCCAGCCGCAAGCGTGCCGGAGCGCTCGACTCCAGCTCGCGCAGCGCCAGCGGTGCGGACGCGCTCCCCTCGGGCGGCCGAGTGCCGCGCCCCTGCGGCTTGGCGAGCGCAAAAGGCCGTTCGTCGAAGGAGTTCCACGCTTCGCATGAAGGGCAACGGCCGAGCCAGCGCGTCGATTCGAAGCCGCAAGCGCCGCACGCATAAACCGATCGTGACTTTGCCAATCTGCGGCTAGCCTTTCCAGGAAGGCTTTGCCCGGTCCCCGGCGCGAACGGGTGCTAACGTTTGCTACCTTTATAAAGGGAGAGGCCATGCACGTTCGCCTATCGCTCGGGTCCGTTTTGCTTGCCGCCTGCGTTCCTCTGCTGGGAGGCTGCGGGGGCGGCGCCGCGCCCGGAGCGCCCGTGGCGCCGTCGCCGGCTTCGCGCGTGCTTGCCGACGGGCGGGCACACCGCTCGACGATCCTGCGCGGGGGGCTGCGGCGCCACGGCCGGCCGCTTCGCGCGCGATCGTGGATCAAGGCCGGACTCAGGCCGACCAATCCCCTTCTTTACGTCTCCGACCCCTACGGCGATTTCGTGAATATCTACAGCCAGAACGGCTCGGGCCAGTCGCCCGTCGGCCAGCTGACTGGCTTTAACGAACCGCAGAGCATGTGGGTCGACGTCAATCAGAACCTCTGGGTCACCAACACTAACGACACCGACGTGCTGGCCTATCACCGCGGAGCGACCAGCTCCTACAAGACGCTGACCGATCCGAGCGGCTATCCCGCCGGCATCTGCGGCAACAACAATCGCAACCTCGTCTACGTTACCGACATTACGTCGGCCAGCGACGGCAACGGCCAAACGATCAACGTCTACGACAAGCGTGGCGGGTCGTCGCCGATACAAGTGCTGACCGATCCGAACGCTGAAAGCCTCAGCACCTGCGCCGTCGATTCGCACGGCAATCTCTTCGTGACGCTGTATAATCTGCTGGGCTACGGAGAGGTCGACGAGTTCCCGAAGAATGTTACGACGCCCACCGCGCTGATTTCCAATCTCGTCGAACCGATTGGTATCACCATCGACCAGTACAACGCGTTGGCCGTCGACGACGTCAACGGCTACCCGTACGACAGCACGATCTACCTCTACGATCCGCCGTACACCGCAGGATCGTTCTACTCGTTCGGCGTCAACGGCTTGATCTTGCAGACCGCGCTCACCCACAACCGTACCGCGTTGTGGGGCGCCAACAGTAACGGTCTCACCGGCACCGAGTGGTCGTATCCACACGGCCTTTTCCAGGACGCGACGTCGACGCAAGACCTCATCTATCCCGACGGAATCGCCGTCTCGCCCGCCGCCGCGGAGTAGACGGTGGCGGCGATGACGGGTTCGTTTATCAACCTTGCGGGGCAGAGCTATTCCTACCCCCACGGCCTCGTCGAGGACGCGACGTCGTCATCGGACCTTTCCTATCCCGACGGCATAGCGGTCTCGCCGGCGGCGCAGCAGTAGGTTCAGGCCGGCCCACGCACCTCCAGATCGCTATCGACGGGCCGGCGGCATCGGGCAAGACGACGGTCGCGCGCGAGGTCGCTCGGCGCTTGGGCATCCTCTACCTCGACACGGGCGCAATGTATCGCGCGCTGGCCTACCTCGCGCTGCGCACGGCAACCGACGTCGATAATGGCGACGCGCTGGGGCGGCTCGCGCTATCGTCGCCGATCGAGGTGACGCTCGACCAATCCGCACCCTTAGGGTTTCGCATCGCCGCCGGTGGCCACGAACTCGATGAGAAGGATCTGCAGAGCGGGGAGGTGACCGCGATCGTCTCGGCCGTGGCGGCTCATCCGCAGGTGCGCGCAGCGATGGTAGAGGCACAACGGCGCGTCGCCGGCGCCGCTCCCGTGGTAATGGCAGGGCGCGACATCGGCAGCGTCGTGCTGCCCGACGCGCCGCTGAAAATCTATCTCACCGCCTCGCCCGCCGCCCGGGTCGCCCGCCGGCGCGCGCAGCTTGAAGAGTCGGGCATCGAGGTCGACCCGCAGCGGCTGGGACGCGAGATCGAAGAGCGCGACCGCCTCGACCAAACGCGAGCGATCTCCCCGCTGGCGCCCGCAGCCGGCGCCGCAGTGATCGATTCGAGCGACATCGACGCCAACCAAGTCGTCGACGCGATTCTCAGCCATCTGTCATCCTAAAGGGCACTCGAAGGGCAGAGTTTGGACTTCTACGATTTCTCGAAGCTCACCGTGCGCGCGATGGCGCGCGTCGTCTGGCGCGCTCGCGTCTTCGGCGCCCAGAACGTTCCGGCAGACGGCCCGCTGATCGTTGCGTGCAACCATCGCTCGTATCTCGATCCGCCGATTATGGGCTCCCTCTGCCCTCGGCGCATCAGCTATATGGCCAAGAAAGAGCTCTTCGACGTCCCCGTTCTCGGCACGGCCATCCGCGCACTGGGCGCCTATGCCGTCGACCGCGAGGGCAGCGCGACGGCTGCGATCAGGCGCTCGCTGGAGGTTCTGGAGGGCGGGGGCGCCGTCGGGATATTTCCGGAGGGCACCCGCAATCGCACGGGAACGGTCCGACCTCAGACAGGAGTCGCACTGCTGGCGTCGCTGGCAAAGGCACCCGTCGTTCCCGCCTGCATCGTCGGGAGCGACCGGGCGCTGCGCTTCGGCCGAATCGATGTTGCGTTCGGCTCCCCGCTCGCGCTGGAGAGCGGCCGGAAAGCAACGCGCGAGGATTTGGCGAAGTTTACGGCTGAGATCATGAGTGCAATCGAACGACTAGCGGGGAGCATCGGTGGAAATTCGTAAGGCGTCCGTTCAGGGGTTCTGTTTCGGCGTCGCCATTACCGTAAAGAAGGCGGAAGAGGCGATCGCCTCCCGTGGAGACGTGACCACCCTCGGGCACGTCGTGCATAATCCCCAGATGGTCGAGTCACTCGCGTCGCGCGGTCTGAAGAATGCCGGCTCCATCGACGAGGTCGATTCCGGCGCCCTCTTCGTGCGCGCGCACGGACTGCCCGTCGACGTCTTCGAAAGCGCGAAGGAGAAGAAGATCGAGATCATCGATGCGACGTGTCCGATGGTCACCAAGATTCACGTGCAGGGCGAGAAGCTCAAAGCCGACGGCTACAAGATCGTGGTCATCGGGGATCCGAACCACCCTGAGGTCAAGGGGACGCTGAGCCACGTGCCCGGCGCATGGTGCATCCAGAGCGTTGCCGACGTCGAGCGACTGCCGCGCTCGAGCAAGGTCGGCGTCGTCGTGCAATCGACGTGGTCGGGCGAAGGGTTCACCGAAATCGTGCGCGCGCTCTCGGCAAAGTATTACGAGGTGCGTGCGGTCAACACGATCTGCACCGACACTCACAATCGCCAGAACGAAGCGTTGCGCCTGGCAAAGGACGTCGACGTGATGGTCGTAGTCGGCGGCAAAACCTCGGCCAATACCAAGCATCTCGCCGACCTTTCGGAATCGCACGGCGCTCGCGCGTATCACATCGAGGGGCCCGACGAGCTGCAGCCGGAGTGGTTTGTCAACGTCGGCGTCGCCGGCCTGATGTCGGGCGCGTCGACGCCCGGCTGGCTCGTCGACGAGGTCGAAGCGCGGATGGAGGAGCTGGCAGCTTCTGCGTAATCCGGCCGGCTTCGCCGAGCGCTTCGAGAGCGCGCTGGAAGAGCGAATTACCGGATATCGGGGATCGGAAAGGATCTCCGATATGCTTTTGCGCCACTTTGGTTACGGCGGCTATGGCCCGGCACGCAAGGGCAAGCGGCTGCGCCCGCAGATGGTGATGCGCGTGGCGACGCGCGAGGGCGCTCCGCTCGAACACGCGCTCGACGCCGCGGTCGCCGTCGAGATTTTCCACAACTACTCACTGGTGCACGACGACATCGAAGACCGCGACGAGTTGCGTCACGGCCGGCGCACGCTCTGGAGCGAGTATGGCGTGGGCGCCGCGATTACGGCGGGCGACGCGATGTGCGCGCTGAGCTTCTTGAGCCTCGAGCACGCCGCCGCCTATCTCGACGCGGCGCGCGTGCTCAAGATGCTCGCCGTGCTGCACGAAGCCCACGCGATCATGTGCGAAGGACAATCGCTGGACCTATCGTTTGAATCCGAGCGAGCCGTGGATCTACCGGCCTATTATCGCATGATCGCCTGCAAGACCGCGCAGCTCTTCGACGCCTCGTGCCGCTTGGGCGCTTACTGCGCCGGCGGCGATGCGGGCGCGATCGCCGTCTACGGCGACGTAGGCCGTGCCTACGGCATGGCCTTTCAGATACGCGACGACGTGGCCGGCATCTGGTCGACGCTCGACGAGACGGGAAAGACTGCCGGCAGCGATATCGCGCGCCGCAAGTGGACCTTCCCGGTCGTGTGGGCGGTGTCGCAGCCGCCATCGGCGGCACGCAGCGCCGTCGCGCGCGCCTACGCGCGCGGTACGCCGCTCGAATCGAGCGAGGTGGGCGTCGTGATCGACGCACTCGACGACCTGGGCGCGAGGGAGGCCGCGCTGCAAGCGGCGGCGGAACACGTCGGCGTGATCGAGCGCCATTCCGACCGCGCCCTGCGCGAATTCTTGGCCGGCACGCTCGGCCTCGCAACGGCATGACGCGCGCTCCCGCTCGCCAGAGCCTGATCCCTCTGGCGCTGCCGGCGCTGCTGCTCGTCGGTTTCCTCATCCGGCTGCTTCTGGTAAACAATGAGGGATTCAAGACCGACGTCAACACCTACGTAGCTTGGGCCCTAGCGCTCAGCCAGCACGGTTTTGGCAGCTTCTACACGTCGATCGGGTTCGCCGATTACCCACCGGGCTATTTCTACGTTCTCGCCCTCGTCGGACACGTGTGGCAAGGATTCTTTGCGGCACACGATCCGGCGTTTGCGGTGCTGCGCATGCTGGTGAAGCTGCCGGCGATCTTCGCCGATCTCGCCGTCGGCGTGCTGCTTTACGCGACCGTACGCCGGTTTGCCGCTGCAGGCATCGCACTGGCCGCCGCGGCCCTCTATCTGCTCAACCCGGCGATCGTCTTCATCTCGGCCTCGTGGGGACAGGTCGATTCGATCTCGGGAGGCCTCGCGCTCCTGGCCATCTACGCACTGCTGCGCAGCGAAGACTTTTCCGCCGAAGCTCGGGCGCACGCGGCATGGATCGTCGCCGGCTGGCTCGCTTTCGGCTACTCGCTGCTCATCAAGCCGCAAGCGGCCGTGCTCCTGCCGCTGTTGGTGGCGTTTTCCTTCGTCGATCCGGCACGGCGCCGCGCGCGGCTCACCGCGACGGGCATCGGAATCGTCGCCGCGCTGCTGCTTGCGCTGCTGATCGCCGAGCCGTTCCATCCGAGCAATCCGGTGGCGGCCTTCGGCTGGCTGCTGGAGCGTTACGCATTCGGCTCGAACGTCTATCCCTACAACACCGTCAATGCGTTCAACCTGTGGGCGCTGCGCGGAACCCTGTGGGTGGCAGACTCCCAAAACATCCTTTTCTTGCCGCAATACGTATGGGGACTGCTGCTCGTGGCCGCCGCGTTGGCGCTGGTCGTCTGGCGCTACGTCCAGAACCGCACGTCCGCAGCGCTGCTTGAAGCCTGCGCGATCGCCACGCTCGCCTTCTTCGTGCTCGCGACGCGGATGCACGAGCGCTACCTCTTCAACGGCGTCCTCTTTACGATTGCCTGCATTCCGTTCGCGCGGCGTTACCTCTACGGTGCGATCGCGCTCTCGATCGTGCTCTACGCGAACCTTCAGTACAGCCTGCAGTACCTGCACGCGGTGACCGCGGGCGCGCCGGGCGTCAACGCGCAGAACCTGTGGGGTCTTTGGACGACGTTCTTTTCGCTGGTCGCGGTCGCGGTGTTCTTCGTCCTTGGCTATCAGTTTTTAGGGGGCAGCGATGCGGCCGCCGCCGTCGCGCCGCCCGCGCCCAAGCCTCAGGCGCCGGACGCGCTTGCGAGGGCGCCGGCGTACGAGGGGGCGCGCCACTGGTTCGATCCGCGCGAAGGCCTCACGGCCATGCGCGCGCCGCTCGACTACGTCATCATGGGGCTGCTGGGCCTGGGGAACTTCATCTTGTCGTTCGTCGGCTACTGGTGGCCGGCCGACAAGGTGTTCGACGAGATCTACTTCGCTCGAGCGGGCGAAGAGTATCTGCAGAACATGCGTATCTACGAGAACACGCATCCGCCGCTGAGCAAGCTGCTCATCACGTTTTCGATGATGCTCTTTGGCGGCATGCCGCACGGCCACGGACTCGGTGGCTGGACGGGGCTCAACGCGATCATCGGTCACATGACCAACGGCGACAACTCTTACGGCTGGCGTTTTCTCGACGTCGTCTTCGGCGCGCTCATCGTCATGCTGCTCTACGCCTTCGCCAAGCGCGTTACCGGTTCGACGGTGTTTGCCACGGTGACGGCGCTGCTGCTCACCTTCGACGGCATGCACTTCGTGCAGTCGCGCATCGCGACGCCTGAAGGCATCGTCGTCTTCTTCGCCACGCTAGCCGTCTACGCGTTCTACCGCTTCTGGATCAGTTCGCAGGTGGGAGAGCGTGCGCACGTCGACGTTCCGCGATGGGGCTTCGGGGTGGGCGTAGTCGGATCGCTGCTGGCCGGGCTGGGACTCGCCGCAATCGGCCGGGTGCTCTTCGAGTTCGACACGGCGGCGATGGTAGTCGTCACGCTCTACGCCGGATGCGGGATCTACCTGCTGGCGCGCTATGTGTTCTTCGTGCGTTACTTCGGGGACGGCCAGCGCGAGCTTTCGTACGGGGAGGGATCGTACGCGCTGCGCGATGCGGGCGCGACCGCGGTCTTCGCCGCCGACGGCGGAACGATCGACGCGCGCGGAAAGATCGCGCGCGGCGCGGTTTCGGCGGCGAAGGGAGGCGTGCTCGTTTACGACGACGATCCGCTGACGATCGAATATCGCCGCGACGGCAGCGTGACGTACGAAACGCCGCAGGGCGGCGTCAACTACGTGGACGACGAGATTCGCGACCGCGAAACGACCGCGGTCGAGAGCGGGCGCGCCTCGCGGCGCTGGCTCGTGCTCTTCACCGTGGCGCTGGGACTCTTGGTGAGCAGCAAGTGGTACGGCGTGATGGGCTTCGGCGTGAGCTTTGTGGTGCTATTCCTCTTGTGGATACAGCGCTACGTGTTCGCCGGCCCGACCCTCTGGGGCAATCCTCGAGGCTTCCGGTTGGACGGCGCTTTCGCGACGATTCTATTCGTGAGCGCCACCGTCTACCTGCTGGCCTGGGCACCCGATCTCGCGCGTCACTCCCCGGACCCCGGAGAGATCCACAGCCTCAACGACGTCGTCTACCGGCAATACACGATGTACGAGTACCACCACAATCTCAAGGCGACGCATCCCTACTCTTCTCAATGGTGGGAGTGGCCGCTCGACGACGTCCCGGTCGCCTATTTCTATCAGGACCGCCGCAGCAATACGTCCGATCCCGCGGGTTGCTGCGTCTACGAAATCACGTCGATGCCCAATCCGGTCGTGCTCTGGTTCGGACTGTTATGCGTGCCGCTCGTCGCCGTGCTGGCCTGGCGAGAGCGCAATAAAGGCTACGCCCTCATCGTCGCAACCTATCTACTGCAGTGGCTGCCGTGGATATTCTCTCCCCGGCTGATCTTCGCTTACCATTTTTACGTCAACATTCCGCTGATCTGCCTCTGCAACGCGATCGTGCTCCAGCGCTGCTGGCTGTGGTTCCGCCGCCGGGACGGGCTGCAGTGGGCCGGCGGGGTCGCGGTGGGGTCCTACGTCGCGGTGGCCGCACTGGGCTTCCTCTATTTTTACCCCATCCTGGCGGCGCACCCGATCCCTTGGAATGCCTGGCACCAGCGGATGTGGTTTCCGACCTGGATTATCGGACCGGGCTAAGGACGAACAAAGCTCGGTACCGAATCCGAAAAAGGCCCAAGTCCAACAGACTCCTAAAGGTTCATCTATGTCGGGTCATTCCAAGTGGCATAACATCAAGCTGAAGAAGGGGAAAGTCGACGCACAGCGCGGCGCCCTCTTCACCAAGCTCAGCAAGGAGATTATCCTGGCGGCCAAGGGCGGCTCGCCCGATCCCGAGGCGAACTACCGGCTGAAGATGGCGGTCGAAAAAGCCCGCGAGTTCAACATGCCGCAGGACAATATCAAGCGGGCGATTGGGCGCGCCTCGGGCGGCGCCGACGAGCGCGAGATCGAGGAGATCCGTTACGAAGGCTACGGGCCCCACGCGCTGGCGGTAGTGATCGATGCGGCAACCGACAACCGTAACCGCACCGCGGGCGAGTTCCGCTTCCTTTTCAGCCGTCACGACGGAAGCATGGGTGAGAGCAACAGCGTCGGCTGGATGTTCGATCCGGTTGGCACCATCGAGTGCAATCCGGGCGGGAAATCCGAGGAGGCGCTGATGGAAGAGGCGCTGATCGACGGTGTGGAAGATATCGAGTACGAGGCCGATTTCGCGACCATCTACACGCAGCCCACGATGCTCGCCGAAGTCCGCGACGCGCTGCGGGCGCGCGGCACGCGCATCTCCGACGCATATCTCGGCATGCGCGCCAAAACCAAACTCGAACTTGCCGGCGAGGAGCTCACGGCCGCGCTGAGCTTCCTCGAAGCGCTCGAGGAGCACGAAGACGTCGCGCGCGTCTTCAGCAACCTCGATTTGACCGGGGTATCGCTGGAGGCGCTCGCCTGAGTTCGTTGCGCGGCGAGGTCCTGCGGCGCGATTGGGTATTCCCCCTCGTTCTAACGATCTTCGTCGCCATCGTCGTGTGGTTCGGCCGCCAGATCTACGACTTCTTGATTCCCTCTTCCGCAACCGTGACGATTCCGTCTTTCGTGGGGCAGACGCTGCCCGACGCCAACGCGGAGATCGCCCGTCTGAAGCTCAGTTCTGCGGTCGTCGACCATACGACCAGCGATCGCTATCCAAAGGACGTCGTCATCATGCAGCGCCCCGAGGCCGGCGACGTGGTGCGCGAGGGGCGCCAGATCTCGTTCGTGATCAGCGACGGAATCTTAGCTCGGCTGATGCCCGACCTGCGCTACCAATCGATGCGGGAGGTGCAGCTCGACCTCTCGCGCGAGCGGCTCTCGCTGGGAAAGGTGAGCTATTCCAAGAGCGACGTCATTCCCGAGGGCCACGTGATCTCGCAATCGCCAAGCCCGATGGTCAGCGTCCACGAAGGCGACGTCGTCTCGTTGGTCGTGAGCCAGGGTGGCAAGGCCGCCCTTCGCGTGCCGGATTTCGTGGGGCTCACGATCGATCAGGCGCGGACGCTGGCGGCGTCCTCGGGAGTCAAGCTCGGCCAGGTCGTCTGGACGCCGCTGGGCCGGGAGGCTCCGCCGCACGGCATGGTCGCGCGGCAATTTCCGGCCCCCAACGACAAGATCGCCTCGTACGATCCCGTCGCGCTGCAGGTCAGCGCGGGTCCGAACGAATCGGGTTACGTCCTGCGGCAAGTTCACGTCCTCGTCTCGGTCCCCGAGCCGAGCGCGGGCGCGACCGACGCGGAGCTCGACGTTCGCCTCGCAATGAGGGACGCAACCGGTACCTACGATCTCTATCACGCGTTTGCCGAGCCGGGTCAGAAGCTGGACTTCAACGTCACGGCGGTAGGCACGTCGGTGCTGGACATGTACGTGAACAACACGCTGGTGGGAGAGACGCGCCTCGGCTCGGAGCCCGCGCGCGTCTACGGCGCCAAGGCGTCCCCCACACCGGGCGATCTTTAAAAGGACGGGTGAAGAAGAGATGACGCTCATCGCGCCGTCGTTGCTCTCCGCCAACTTCGCGCGGATTGGCGAGCAGATCGCGTGCGTGCAAGAGGCCGGTGCCGACTACCTGCATCTCGACGTGATGGACGGATGCTTCGTGCCCAACATCACCTGGGGGCCGAAGATCATCGGAGATCTGCGCGCGCTCTCGCCGCTCGTCTTCGACGCGCACCTGATGATTGAGGAACCCGAGCGGTACGTCGACGATTTTCGCGAGGCTGGGTGCGACCGCATAACCTTCCATTTGGAGGCGACGGTACACGCACAACGATTACTGACGCATCTGCGTTCGATCGGAGCGAAGGCCGGCGTCGCAATCTGCCCGCAGACGCCGGTGGGCCTGCTGCAAGACATCATCGAGGATTGCGACACGGTGCTGGTGATGAGCGTGAACCCCGGCTTCTCGGGTCAGCAATTCATCCCGCGAGCACTCGATAAGGTGCGCGAAGCGCGTGCGTTGATCGACGGCCGCTCCGAGTGTCTGATCGAGGTCGACGGCGGCATCGGCGAGAGCAACGCGCGCGCTTTGGTCGAAGCCGGTGCCGACGTGCTGGTGATGGGCAACACCATCTTCGGGGCGCCCGATCCCGCGGCGGCGCTGCTGCGCATGCGCGCGCTGCTTTCGTGACCGAAGACGAACTCATCGCGGCAATCCAGGCCCTCTGCGTTTGTCATCCCGAACGCCGCCGAAGGACGATCCTTGGCATCGGCGACGATGCCGCGGTCTGGCAGCCCTCGCGCTCGCATCGCAGCGTTATCTCGAGCGACGTGCTCGTGGAAGGGGTGCATTTTCGCCGAGATCTTTTGAGCCTCGAAGAGTCCGGTTGGCGCGCGATGGCGGCAAACCTCAGCGATCTGGCGGCGATGGGGGCGAGGCCGGTACTGGCCACGGTCGCGCTCGCGGTTCCCGCCGCGCAGGCGTCACACGAGATACTCGACGTCTACCGCGGCATCGCGGCATGCGCGCACCGCTACGATATCGAGATCGCCGGCGGCGACCTCTCGCGCAGCGAAGCGATCGCCATCGCGATCACGGTCGTCGGCGAGGTGCGCGCAACCGGCTACAAGACGCGCTACGGCGGCCGCCCCGGCGACGTCTTGGCGGTTACCGGGGAACTCGGTGCCGCACGCGCCGGATTGCTGGGAGAGGAGCAGGGTCAAGAAGCCTTTCGCCGGCCGCAGCCCCGTCTGGCCGAAGGACGTTTTCTCGGTGCGAGCGTCAACGTGGATGCGATGATGGACTGCTCCGACGGTCTCTCGACCGACGTTCGGCGGCTCTGCGTTGCCAGCGGTTGCGGCGCGATCCTCGACACGATTCCAGTGGCGGCGGCAGCTCGAGTGGCTGCGGCGCGGACCGGGGACGATCCCGACCGCTTTGTCCTCGGCGCGGGCGAAGATTTTGAGCTGATCGTCGCCGTGCGCCCGCGAGCGTTTCCGCATGTGTCCGGCGCCTTCGGCAAGCGGTTCGCACGACCGCTGCAGCGCATCGGCACGCTGCGACGCGAACCAGGGATCGAGTGGAAGGGCGCTCCGCTCGAATCGAGCGGCTGGGATCACTTCGGCTGATGCGCCGAGCCGGAAAAGCGGGCTATGCTCTGCGGGTGACTCGTTTTGAGCGCAGGCAGCTCGTGCAGACGCGCGCGGTCCGGTGGACGCCGCGGTCGTCGATTCGCACCGATTGCAGGTTGGGCAGCCAGCGCCGCTTGGTCTTATTCATGGCGTGGCTGACGTTATTGCCCGCCTTGGGTCCTTTTCCACATACTTCGCAACGCTTGGCCATAGCCGGCCGATAGTACCATGGGGCAGAATCGAAGGCAAGCCGGAAAGCTCGGGCCGAGCCCGAGCTCGGCAAGAATTCGAGGGGCCGCCCCCAAAAGACGGTCCTGGTGAAGCGAGCGCGCATCGCACTTGATGCGATGGGAGGCGACCATGCGCCTGAGGAGATCGTCGCCGGGGCACTCCTCGCTGTGTCGGAGTTCGACGTGGAGGTCGTGCTGGTCGGCGACGAAGCGCGCGTCCGCTCGCTCCTGCCCAAGCCCATACCCGACCGCATCTCGCTGGTGCACGCTCCCGAGTCTATTGCGATGGACCTCTCCCCCTCGACGGCGGTGCGGACCTGCGAGCGCACCTCTTTGGGAGTTGCGGTGCAGATGGTCAAACAGGGAGAGGCCGACGCCGTCATCTCGGCTGGGAATAGCGGGGCATTCCTGGCGATTGCGCTCATCAAGCTGCGTACGATCGAGGGAATCTCGCGCCCGGCCATCGCCACCGTGTGGCCGGCCCTCAACGGGCCGACGGTGCTGCTCGATTCCGGCGCCAACGTCGACTGCCGTCCCGAATGGCTCGAAGAGTTCGGCATCATGGGATCGGCTTACGCGATGACGGTGCTCGGCATCGCGGAACCGCGCGTCGCGGTGCTCTCGGTGGGCGAGGAGCGCAGCAAGGGCAATCAGCTCGCGCTGGAGGCCGCGCGGCTGCTCGAAGCCGCGCCCGTGCGCTTCATCGGCAACGTCGAAGGGCGCGATCTCTTTCATAACGTCGCCGACGTGATCGTCACCGACGGTTTCGTCGGTAACGTCGTGTTAAAGACCGGAGAAGGACTGTTCGCCGATCTCGCTCGCGTAATGCGCGACGCGCTGCTGGGCGGGAACCTGCTCACCAAAATCGGCACGGCGATGCTCGCGCCGGCGCTCAAACGCCTGAAGAAGAGGTTCGATTACGAGACCTACGGGGGAGCCCCGTTGCTGGGACTGCGCGGCAATTGCATCGTGACGCACGGCCGCGCGACGCGCAACGCCATCAAACATGCCGTCAAGGCCGCGGCCGACGAAGCCTCGCACGACGTCGTCGGCAGAATCTCCGAACTCACGGCGCCGCATCTCGCCGCAACGTAGGTGCGAGAACGCTGCGCCACGCTCGGCGTCTACGTTCACTTGCCTTTCTGTCCGTACCTTTGCCCGTACTGCGACTTTGCAAAATGGCCGCTGCGCAGTTCCGCGGCGCATCGCTATCTCGATGCCCTGCTCGCCGAAATAGAAGGCGAGCCCGCGGCTCCGGCGGCAACGCTCTATCTCGGCGGTGGAACGCCTAATGCCTACGGCCGCGACGCCGTCGTGGCACTCGTGCACTCCCTGGTCGCGCGTTTCGGCGCGCCGGCGGAGCGATCGATCGAGATCAACCCCGAGCTGGTGCGCGATGGCGATCTTTGCGCGTACCGTGAGGCCGGCATCACGCGGCTCTCGATCGGCGTTCAATCTTTCGAACCGGGCGAGATCCGCACGCTGGGTCGCAAGCACGACGGCGCGCAGATCGAGGCCGTCGTCGCCGCTGCCCGCGCCGCGGGAATAGGCTCCGTTTCGCTCGACCTGATGTTCGCGATTCCCGGACAGACGGCGCAGAGCTGGGAGCGCACGCTGCGCCGCGCCATCGAGCTGGGGGTCGATCACGTCTCGGCATACGGGTTGACGGTCGAGGAAGGGACGCCGTTCGCGGCGTGGGCACGGCGCGAACCGGAGGCGTTCTTCGACGACGTCGGCGAAGCCGAGCTGTACGCGATGGCGATCGATCTGCTGCAAGCCGCCGGCTACCTTCAGTACGAGGTGAGCAACTTCGCGCGAGCGGGCTTCGAGTGCGCGCATAACTGCAACTATTGGGCTAACGGCGACTACCTCGGTTTTGGGGTCGGCGCCGCCTCGTACCGCGGCGGCGAGCGCTCCGCGCATACGAGGTCGCTCGACGTGTACGTGGGCGCGGCGCTTGCGCGCGAGCCAATACCGTCGGAGACGGAGCGCCTGGAAGGCCGCCGCCGAGCTGGCGAGGCGCTGATGCTGGCGCTGCGCACCGTGCAAGGGGTTCGCTTGAGCGACTTCAAAGAGCAGTATGGAATCGACGTGATCCACGACTACGATCCCGTCGTCACAGAGTTTGCACGGACGGGATTGCTCGAACGCACCTCGGATGCGTTGCGTCTAACGCGACGGGGACGCTTTCTCGCCAACGACGTTTGCGGAGCCTTTATAACATTCGACTAGAGAAGAACAACCTATCCGAGACCGTCTTGCGCGTCGCGTTCATCCTCGTCTTCGGCGTCACGGGATTTCTTTTGGGGCGCGAGGCCTACTTCAACGTGTTCTCGCCGCACTTCGCCAGTGAGGGCATGCAGCTGGCTTTCCTGGTCGGGTCGCCGGTCGCCGGTGCGATTTTAGGAGCCTTGATGGCGCCGATCGCGCAGGCGCTGTTCGAGGGTCAGCTCAGCCAGGCCGAAGGCGCGATCGAACGGCTGACGCCGGCGGAGATCGCCGGCGGTGCGGTTGGCCTCGTCGTGGGCTTGCTGATCGCGTTCTTGATCAAGGGGATCATCTTCGAGCTGATATCCGACGTCGGCAGGGCCGGGACGTACATCGCGATCGTGCTCTATCTCGTGATGGCGACGTTCGCCGCCTATCTCGGCGCGCGCATCGGCGCCAAGACGCGAATCGTCCCCGTACCAAAGGGTGCGACGGGCAGCATCGCCGGCGGCGTGCCCAAGCTCATCGACACTTCGGCAATCGTCGACGGCCGCATCGTCGACATCGTCCAGGCAGGCTTCCTCGAGGGCGTCTTGGTGGTTCCGCGGTTCGTGCTGCGCGAACTGCAGGCGATCTCCGATTCGGTCGATCCGCTCAAACGCACGCGCGGGCGCCGCGGCTTCGACGTGCTCACCAAGCTGCAGGAGCTGGCGACGTTCGAGATCACCGAACGCGACTACGACGATATGGCGATGGGTAACGTCGACGCGCGCCTCGTGCGGCTCGCGCAGGAGCTGGGCGCCAAACTCGTCACCAACGACTACAATCTCAATCGCGTCGCCCACGTCGAAGGCGTCGTCGTCCTCAACGTCAACGAACTCGCCAACGCCGTCAAGCCGGTGGTGCTTCCCGGTGAAGAGCTGCACGTCGCGGTGATCCGCGAGGGCAAGGAAGGGCATCAGGGCGTTGGCTATCTCGAGGATGGCACGATGATCGTCGTCGAGCACGGCCGCCGGTTGATCGGCGAAGAGACCGACGTCGTGGTGACCAGCGTGCTGCAGACGGTGGCGGGGCGATTGATCTTCGCCCGCCCCAAACGCGAAAGCGTTCCTTCGTGAGGTGGGCGGCGATCGTCGTCGCCGCTGGACGCGGCACGCGAATGGGCCGCCCAAAACAGTTTATCGAACTGGCCGGGCTGCCGATGGTGGGCTGGTCCATCGCGACGTTTGCGGCGATGAACGAAATTGCCGAGATCGTCGTCGCTACGGAACCCGAGTCGCTCGAACCGATGGAGGCGTTGCTGCGGCGGCTTGCGCCGCACGTCGCGCATCGTGTGGTGCGGGGCGGCGCGGCTCGGCAGGATAGCGTGCGAGCCGGGTTGAGCGCGCTGCGCGAGGAGTGCGATGCCGCGCTGGTGCACGACGGCGCGCGCCCGCTCGTCGAAGCCCCGGACGTGCGCAGCGGCATGCGCGAAGTCCGTCCCGGCCGGGCCTCCCTGCTTGCGACGCCGGTCGTCGATACGATCAAGGTGGTCGAGCGCGACGGTCGGCGGGTTCGTGCGAGCCTCGAACGCGCGGAGTTGTGGTCTGCCCAGACGCCGCAGTTTGCCACCCTCGCGGATCTTCGCGCGGCGCACGAGAGCGGCGCGCGCGACGGTGTTGCCGCCACCGACGACTCCGCGCTGTTGGAGCGGGGCGGCGTCGAGGTCGTCGTCGTGCGCAGCACCGGGGAGAACTTCAAGGTCACGCTGCCCGAAGACGTCGCGCGCGCAGAAGCGATTTTGAGCGGCCGAGCCGCACCGCTGCACGCCGGGTGATGCGCGTCGGTCACGGGTTCGACGCGCACCGTTTGGTCGAGGGCCGGAGGCTCGTGCTCGGCGGCGTCGCGGTGCCGTTCGAGCGCGGCGCGCTCGGCCACTCCGATGCCGACGCGCTCGCACACGCCGTGGCCGACGCGATCCTCGGAGCGGCCGGCTTGAGCGATCTCGGTTCGCGCTTCCCCGACAGCGACGCTCGCTGGAAGGACGCCGATTCGCTCGAGCTGCTGCAGGAGTGCGCCGCTGCGGTGCGCGCGGCCGGCTTTGCGATCGCGAACGTCGACGCGACGATCGTGGTCGACCGTCCGAAGCTCGCGCCGTTCGTCGCGGAGATGCGCGAGAACCTCGCCCGGCGGCTCGGCGTCGAGGCCGGCTGCGTTGGGGTGAAGGCCAAGAGCAGCGAGGGGCTCGGCTATACCGGCGACGGCAGCGGGATCGCGGTCCATGCCGTCGCTTTGCTGCTTTCCGTGTCACCATGATGCCGCTGCCCGGGTTACACTGTTTCACATGGACGAGCCGTTCGAGAGCGTCTTAGCCGACCTGCGTGCGCCGCTGGAGCGCGATCCCGCTGCGCGCGGCTGGCTCGACGTTGCGCTCTCCTATCCGGGCTTTCACGCGTTGGTGGCACATCGCCTCAACCACGCGCTGCACGTCGCAGGCGTCCCGCTGGTACCGCGTTTCCTCGCCAACGTGGCGCGCTTCTTTACGGGGATCGAGATCCATCCGGCGGCGCGCATCGGCAAGGGCGTCTTCATCGATCACGGCAGCGGCGTCGTGATCGGCGAGACTGCCGAGATCGGCGACGGCTGCACGATCTATCAGGGCGTCACGCTTGGCGGCACGAGCCTCTCGCACGGCAAGCGCCATCCGACGCTCGGACGTAACGTAACGGTCGGCGTGAACGCTACGGTGCTCGGCGCGATCTCGCTCGGCGACAACGCGAAGGTCGGCGGCGGCTCGGTCGTCGTCAAAGACGTGCCGGCCAACGCCACCGTGGTCGGCGTTCCCGCGCGCGTCGTCGCACAGGACGGCAAGCCGGTGCGCGCCGTCTCCGACCGGCCGCAGGTCGACATGCCCGATCCGACGGCCGAGGCCATCGTCCGCATGCAGCGCCGTCTCGAAGGGCTCGAGCGCCGTTTGGACGAGGTCGAGCATGGAACGAGCGGAAGCGACGAATCTTGGAGCTGGGTCATTTAGCACGGCCTTGAAGCTCTACAATACGCGCACCCGATCGGTCGAAGAGTTCCGTCCGTTGCGCGACGGAGAGGCGCGCATCTACGTCTGCGGGCTCACGCCGTCCGCGCAGGCGCACCTGGGCCACGCCCGCTCGTTTCTCTTCTTCGACGTGCTGCGCCGCTATCTGGCGCATTGCGGCTACGCCGTGACCTACGTGCAGAACGTCACCGACATCGACGATCGCAGCATCAACGCCGCGCGAGAGACGGGCGGCGATTATCATGCGATCGTCGAAGGATTCTACTCCGAGTTCAAGGGATCGATGCGTAAGCTTGGCATCCTCGAGTACGATCACGAGCCCTACGCGACGCAGTATATCGAGCCGATCCAGAGGATGATCTCGGAGCTGCTCGAGCGCGGCCACGCCTACGTTACCGCCGATGGAATCTACTATCGGGTGTCGACCTTTAGCCGCTATGGACGCCTCGCCAACCGCAGGGTCGACGAGTTGGAGGCCGGCGCGCGCATCGAGGTCGACGAAAACAAAGAAGACCCGCTCGATTTCGCGCTGTGGAAGTTCGCGAAGCCGGGCGAACCACGCTGGCCGTTTCCGCCGCATGGCGACGGGCGTCCCGGCTGGCACATCGAGTGCTCGGCGATGTCGCGCGGGCTGCTCGATCCGCAGGGCGAAGGCTTCGACATCCATGGCGGCGGCGCCGATCTGATCTTCCCGCATCACGAGAACGAGATCGCACAGAGCGAGCCGCTGATGACGCGCCCGCCGATGGCAAACTTCTGGGTGCACGGCGGCCTGCTGCTCTTCGACAACCGCAAAATGGCGAAATCGCTGGGAAACTTCGAACCGCTCTCCGACCTATTGCGCCGCCACGATCCGCAGGCGATCCGCTGGCTCTTCCTGCAGACCGGTTATCGCAAGGTGATGAACTTCACCGAGGATTCGATCGCGGCCGCAGCCGCGGGCCTCGCACGCATCAAAACGGCGTACCGCGCTTGTCATCCTTCGTCCGTCGACGGCGCGCGGATGACGTCGGACGCTATGACGGCGCTCGGCGGGCGCATGGAGGCCGCGCTCGACGACGACATGAACACCGCCGCGGCGCTGGCGGCGCTCTACGAGTTTGCAGCCCAGCTGCCCGATCCGGATCGCGACCCGCAGGGCGCTGCGGACGCGGTCGCAGCGTTGAGCTACTGGCTGGGGATTCTCGGCGTCAAACCCGATGAATCGTGGCTCGCGGAAGCGCCTGCCCAGCTGCCCGCCGACTTCCTCGACCGCTTGAGCGCGGCGCTTGGCAAGACGGTCGACGCCGCGACGCCCCCTGAGGCGATCGAGCGGGTGATTGCCATGCGTTCCGATGCCCGGCGGGCGAAGGATTGGGAGGCGTCCGACCGGCTGCGCGACGCGTTGGCCGGCTGCGGCGTCGAGCTCAAAGACTCGAAAGAAGGCACGACCTGGACCATCGCCGTCTAAGGGGCCCGCGGGGCCCGCGTCCGGCTCTCGACTTCGACGACCTCGTCTACGGCGTCCATGCGATCGAAGAGGCGCTGGCCGCGGGTGAGCGCTTGCGCTCGATTCACGTGGCGACCGACCGCAAGAAGGATGCGGCGCTCCGATTGCTGCTGGCTGCGGCCAAGGAGCAGGGCATCTCGGTACGCTTCGAGCAGCGCCATTTCTTCGAACGCGTTCCGTTCAAAGCGCACCAGGGCGTGATCGCGCTGGCTCCCCCATTCCCGTACGTCACGCTCGAGGAGGTGATCGGTAGGCGGCCCGAGGGGGCGTCGCGCCTCATCGTGCTCCTCGACCACCTCACCGACCCCCACAACGTCGGGGCGATCGTGCGGACCGCGGAAGCCGCGGGGGCGGCCGGCCTCGTGCTGCCCGAGCGCCGCTCCGCGGGTATCAACGCGACGGTCCGCAAGGCCGCCGCCGGGGCCGCCGCGCACCTCCCAATCGCCCGCATCGCCAACATCTCCGCGGCGATCCGGGTGCTGAAGAAGGCGGGCATCTGGGTCGCCGGCGCCGACGCCTCCCCTGGGGCCGTCGAACTGGCCCAGGCTGACCTCAATCGCGACCTGGCCCTGGTGATCGGCGCGGAGGGAACCGGGCTCTCGCAGCTGGTCAGGCGAGAGTGCGACTTCCTCGTACGCATCCCGATGCGGGGAAGGGTCGCCTCGCTTAACGCCTCGGTCGCCGCCGCTATTCTTATTTACGAGGCCCTTCGCCAGCGCGAATGCTCGCCTCGTCCTTGACGGGGGAGGGGGAACCTCCTATATACTAAGTCTCGATGTGCCGCGCCCGACGGGCTCCGGCCTGCGCATGCGGCACGTCAGTCCACGAGGCAAGCAAAAAATATGGCAATGACCCATCCAGCGTCGGATGGAGTGGAGTACCAACAGCGGGTCGACGAGGATTTGGTGGCTATCGCGAAGACGGGCGACAACCTCGCGATGGAGTACCTCCTCAACAAGTATAAGAACTTCGTTCGTATTAAAGCGAAGAGTTATTTCCTCATTGGCGCGGACCGGGAAGACATCATCCAGGAAGGGATGATCGGACTCTACAAGGCGGTGCGCGATTTCAAGGCCGACAAGCTCTCGAGCTTCCGCGCCTTCGCCGAACTCTGCATCACGCGCCAGATCATCACCGCGATCAAGACGGCGACTCGCCAAAAGCATATTCCACTCAATCAGTACATCTCTCTCAACAAGCCCATCTATGACGAAGACAGCGAACGCACGCTGCTCGACGTCATGGCGTCACAGAAAACCTCGGACCCCGAGGAGCTCGTGGTGACGCAGGAAGTCTCCGACGACATCCGTCAGCGCATTCGGCAGAATCTTTCGGAGCTCGAGTCACAAGTATTGGAATCATATTTAGAAGGTAAGAGCTACCAAGAGATGGCGCGCGACCTCGGAAGGCACGTCAAATCGATCGACAACGCCCTCCAACGCGTGAAGCGGAAGATCGAGAAGAACCTCGCGGAGTTCGAATTCCAATAGCCGGCTCTTAGCGTCGCTCGAACCAACGTCGCAGTCACTCCGATAGCCGCCGGTCGTGCCACAACGCGAACGGCGGCTATCTCATTTCGGGGAGGGTGCCTTCGTCGCATCGCCCAGGCGCGCGACGACCGCATCGTAGACGGTATCGCGCTCGCCAAGCGGATCGACGACCATCACCAGCGGCTGTCCCTCGCAAGGCTCGATGCACACGGTAACGCGACCGCGGGCGCAGACGTCCATGCAACTGGTGCTGATCGCGCGTATTTCGCCCCAGCGACCGTCGGCCTTGAGGCGCTCCTTGAGCCAGTTCCGCAGATGGAAATCTCCGATCCGCGCGGCCAGCTCCGGATCCTCTTCGGGAATGCGCTCTTTGAAGCAGCGCTCGCAGACGAGGACGAGACCGCGCCTCGTCCATTTCGGTTTGACCTCTTGCACGGCAGACGAAGAAGGATCGCTAGGCCGGCTGTATCACGCCAAAGATGTTGCCGTCTCTGTCGTTGAAGTACGCCAGGAGGCCGAGGCCGGGGATCTCGTATTTCTCGACGACGACCGTGCCGCCGTTGGCTTCGATCGCGGCGATCGTCTCGTCGAGCGATGCCACCCCGATCGTGCAGACGAACGCGTTGGCCGCGGCGTCTCGCAAGGGAGGGCCACCGCGGCGCGGCACGATGCCGCCGTCGATGCCCGGCCCCTCTTCGCCGGTGGAGACGAGCCAGTAGTCGAACGGACCGTCCCACTTCGCGATCTTCCAACCGAAGATCGAGGAGTAGAAGTTGGCCGCGGCTTGCGGGTCGGCGGAATGAATCTCGAAGTGGACGACTCTCGGCATGGCACCATCTTTCACGGGTTGAAATGATTTGGAGCCGACGGCCGGATTCGAACCGGCGTGCGCTTTCGCGGCCACATTACAAGTGTGGTGCCGTCAACCACTTGGCTACGTCGGCGATACCCCACGGCAGTTGCCGCGGCTCCGGCTGGAAAACCTCCCGGCATGCTTCATCACATCGACGTCCACGTGCGAGACCTCGCCGCAGCGCGAGCCTTCTTCGACACGCTGGCGCCGCACATCGGTTACCGTCCTCTCGCGCTCGACCCCGATTTCGCCGGCTACGAGCCCGCGAGCGGCGGCCGCCCGCGTTTCGGGCTGATTCTCGATCCCGGCCATCGCAGCGGTTCGATGCGCATGGCCTTCGCCGTTGCAACGATCGCGGAGGTCGACGCCGCTGCAGAGGCGGCTCGCGCAGCCGGCGCACGCGCGCTCGAAGGCCCCGGCTCGCACCCCGAATACGGCAACTACTACGCCGTCTTCTTCGAAGACCCCGACGGCAACAAATACGAAATCACACGCGACGCCGCCGCCAGTATCTCGTGAGAGTGAAATGCACGTTCCAGGGAGCGCTCATTTAGTCCAGATTGAGGAGCCGGCGCCCGAAGTTTACTATTCGTAATCGAGGGCGCCGGCGACGAAGAGCTGGGCTAAACGGGCGCTCCCCTAGATACCGACGACGATCCAGGAGGAGATGGCATACTGCGCTCCGGTGCTCGTGATCGTGAGCTTGCCGTCACCGCGATCGTCAGTGTGGAAGAGGGCCAGTTCCGTGCTGCCCTTCGTGATCGCGCCGTCGAAGCTGGGGCGGCGGTCGTTCGAGGTGGTGACGTCCAAGCTCTCGCCGCTCGCGAATTCGGCATTGCTGATGCTCAAATCCCAGAGCGTGCCGCGACGGTACGTCAGGGTCATCGGGATCGAGAATGCATCGCTGCTCGTTCCCCCGCGAATCGAGAAGGCCGGCGCCATCATCGGACAGGAGGCGGCCGCGCTTCGCGCGATCGCGAGGCTGCCGATCGGCGCCTGAACGGCTACGCCGGTGGCGTTCACCGACCACGTGGAATAGACGCCGTCTACCATTCGCGTGCCGCCGGAGTAGGCGCCGCTCTGCCAGCCGAAGGTCGTGTCGAGCGACGGTATCCCTTTCACGCTGAAGCCGGCCGAGCTCTGACAGTAGGCCGCGACGCTCCCCACGCTGGGGCGCATGATGAGCTGCGAGATCGAGGTGACGCCGCGCGTGAGCGGGGTCGAGAGCCGGCTCGAGGTGCGGACGAACCCGTCGCGCGGTCCGATGCTGGCGCCGCGGCGCGCGTAGCGGGAGAAGTCGGAGAGAAAGCGGTCGTCGTCGCCGAGGTCGCGCACGACCGAGCCGAGGGCATCGGTGACGGCGATCGCGGCCTTGGCATTGTCGGTGGCGGGAACTCGGTGGACCATCGAGTCGACCGCATCGCTGACCGTCTGAACGTCGTCTCCCGGCCTGGGGACCGCGACGCCGGTCTGACCGAACGTCCCACACCCGGCGATGAGAAGTCCAGTTAGGGCGGCGGCGAGTAACGCCGCGGTTCGAGCCATCCGGTGCAGACTCCAAGGGGAAGCGAGCGAGTTTGCTATGGCTTCCATGGTAAGGCACCCCGTCGGGGGCCACATGAGAGCGCCATGAGGAGAGAGTTTGGAAAGCAGCGGGTATCTACCTTGCCGAGGAGCGCGTAGCTGCGGTATCGTACCCAGGTCCGTTGCAAAACGGTACGGCTCGCAAGGGTAGGTGGCCGAGTGGTTAATGGCGCCAGACTGTAAATTTGGTGCGCGAAAGCGCTACGCTGGTTCGAATCCAGCCCTGCCCAGTTTTGCGGGCGTTGCATAGTGGTAATGCCCTTGCCTTCCAAGCAAGAGTCGCGGGTTCGATTCCCGCCGCCCGCTCCACGCATCGCGCCTTCGGCTGCGCCAGGATGACAAGCTAGCGCGCTGAAAAAGCAACGCTTTCGAACGAGCGCACCCTCCATTTGTACCGGCGTTGCGCCAAGCGCGAACGGCGAATTCTTCGGCGCTCTTCGATTCGTGCTGGGATGGACCGTCGCAATCTCCGACTATTGCGGTTGACGCCCGAAAAAAATTATTCATGTACGCGCTTTTGTGAGAGAGGGAGAGCCCGGTCGCCCGCGAACCGACGCTCCCTACCCGAGGCGACACTCATGCAGAGTGTTGCCTGCTTTCTTCACTCTATAGGAGACCCAGACAATATGCGCATATCCACAATGGCGAAGGGTGCATCGCTGGTCTTTATCGGTGCTCTCCTCGCAGGCTGCTCGATGGGCCCGACCGGTCCGTCGGTAGCTTCGTCGGGCGCGGCCAGCCCCACGAAGGTTACGACCGGCCATCCGACCCCCGATCAAATGAAGGGGCTGCTGCATCGCCATATGGCGAAGAGCGACCTGCTCAAACTGCAGGCCGAAGGCAAGATCCCGGCTTCGATCCCGGCCAAGGTTCTCGCTTGGGAGCTCAAGCACCAGAGCGCGCAGCGCCCGGTGTTCGATATCAAGCGTCACCCGGCGCACCCCGTCCTCTGGGCGTCGGACACGAACAACGACTATCTCGTCGGTCAGAACTCGGCTCTGACCGCAACCGTCGCCGACATCAATACGGGCGCCGACGGTTGCTACTACCCGGTCACGGTCAAGATCGACCACAGCAAAAACATCTGGAGCACGTGCGAATACGGCATCAACTTCAGCGAACAGGGCATCTCGCCGATTGAGTTCTCGAGCACCGGCACGCTGCTGAACACCTACAATCCCGGCTGCAACACGAGCGAGTTCCCGTACGAGTGCGAACTCGAATTCGGCTACGGCTTCGACCAGGCGGAGAACTCGAGCAACGTCTTCGGCTTCGACGACTTCGTCGAGGGCTATTTCTGCGTCAGCTCGAGCAACTGCAACTTCTACGACGGTGCGGCCTTCTCGATCTGGCCGAACGGCAGCCCGAGCACCACGCCCACGATGATCCTGCCCAGCAGCATCGTCGGCGCGCCCGACCAGATCTACGACGGCTACTACATGGACGTCGACTCGTCGAACAACATCTACTTCGACTACTACGGCTGCGCGGAGGTGTATCCGTACACGTGCGGCTACGGCGTTGACGAAATCGAGAACGCCACGACCAGCCCGACCGAGATTCAGGTCATGGCTCCTGGCGCGCTGAGCTTCGCCGGCGGTGTGGTTGTCAGCGCTGGCGGATCGACGCTCAGCGTCACCGACCAGGACAATCGCACGATCTGTCAGCTCGCGATGCCGGTCTTCGCGGGCGAAACCTGCTCGACGCTGCTCGGCCCGACGAAGCAGGACTTCCTCGGACTCGGCGACCCGGTCTCGGGTGACTACAACCTCGCGCACAACAAGCTGGCTCAGGGCGATGCTTACAGCTGGCTCGACGATACCGCCAACGTCTCCGGAAACATCTGGAAGATCAAGTCGGGCTCGAGCCTCATCGCACCCGAAGGCGCAGCCTACACCCCGTCAGATCGCTAATACGCTAGCGTAACCACTAGCAGGTCAAAGCAAAACGGGATCTCCTCTCCGGAGGGGGTCCCGTTTTCGATTCGGTATAAAGAAGTTACGAAACGGAGGCTGATCGGATATGCGTATAGCGGATATTTCGAAGGGTGCTGCACTTCTCTTTACCGGTGCTGCTTTCGCGAGCTGCGCGGGGGGGCCGGCGGGTTCGTCGCTAGCGTCGCCGAACGCGGCTGCTTCGACGGTCGCTGTATCGGCGTACCCCAATCCCGATCGCTCCAGGAGACTTTTGCATCGCCATATGAGCCGCAAGGAGCTCCTCAAGCTGCAGGCCGAGGGCAAGATCGCCGCGTCGATCCCGGCAAAGGTCCTCGCATGGCAACTGGCACACCGGACCGCGGGGCGTTCGGAGCGCCTGGTCAAACGATCCACGGCGGTGCCCGCGCTCTGGGCGGCCGACACCAATAACGATTACCTCGTGGGCGAGAAGGCGGGGCTTACGGCAACCGTCGCCGACATCAACACTCGGAAAGACGGCTGCGACGATCCGATCACCGTCAAGGTCGATAGCAGCCAGAATATTTGGACGAACTGCGAGTACGGCGTCGACTTCAGCGAGCAGGGCGTCGGTGCCGCCGAATATTCGAGCGCGGGCACGCTCGTCAACACCTACAACTCCGGGTGCAACTCGACCGAGTTCCCCTACGAGTGCGAAATCTACTTCGGATATGGCTTCGACCAGGCGGAGAACTCGAGCTACGTCTTCGGTTTCGACGACTTCATCGAAGGCTATTTCTGCGTCAGCGCGAGCAGTTGCCCGTTCTACGACGGCGGCGCGTTTGCGTACTGGCCGAACGGCAGCCCCAGCGGCGAGCCCACGCTGATCGTTCCGAGCAGCATCGAGGGTGCGCCGGATACCATCGATGACGGGTACTACATGGATGTCGACGCTTCGAACAATATCTACTTCGACTTTTACGGCTGCCAGAACCAGTCGCCGTATTCGTGCGGTTACGGATTGGGCGAGATCGAGAACGCGACGACGAGTCCGGCGATGCTCGAGATATTGCCTCCCGGCACGCTCGAGTTCCCCGGCGGCGTAGTCGTCAGCGGCGGCGGGACGACGCTCAACGTGACCGACCAAGATGCACGCACGACCTGTCAACTCGCGATGCCGGTCTCTTCGGGCGAAGTCTGCTCGACGACGCTAGGGCCTACGAAAGCGGACTTCATGGGACTGGGAAACCCGGTCTCGGGTGACTTCAACCTAACGCAGACCAAGCTCGCCGAAGGCGACGCGTACGGTTGGCTCGACGCCTCGGTCGATCTCTCCGGCAACATCTGGAAAGACAAGCAAAACCCCGGCTTGCTCGAACCTGAGGGCGCCGCTTACACCCCATCCGATCGTTAAACGTTAGCGAGTCGAAGGAAAAACGGGAGCTCCTCTTCGGAGGGGGTCCCGTTTGCAATTCGGTAATAGTGCGCGCAGAGAGGTGCGATGATGCGTTTGTCGATCGAGTCGTTCCGGCACCGCTGTGGAGCCGTTATCGTAGCCGTGGCGCTGGGGGGCTGTTCCAACGCGCAGCCGCTCTCGTTACCCGCGGGATCGGCAGCGCCGGCGGCGCGTGACGCGTTCGATGCGCCTCGCTATCTGCCGAAAGGGAGAATCGGTCCGCTCGACTTGCTCGAACTGCAAGCAGACGGCAAGCTTCCTGGGCCGGTCGGGCGAGCCGCGTTACGGCGAGGGCTCGAGATCGCGCGCCATCACGGGCGGCCGCATTACAAGGTCGGTAAGCGCGCAGCTCCCGTAGGCATGTGGCTCTCCGATACGTACGAGAGTTATCTCGTCGGACAGAGCTCGCGTGGTAATAAGACCGAAGCGACGATCGATGCCGGAAAGAATGGTTGCACCTATCCCGGCGCGGTGAAGGTCGACGCTTCGCAGAACGTTTGGACGACCTGCGAGACGGATACCGCACTCACGGGCGACGTGGTGCAGGAGTACAGTAACAAAGGGGCGCTCGAGGGATCGTACGCCGCCGCCTGTCCGCTCACCAAATCGCCGGGTTGTAAGTATTGGTATGCGTACGGCTACGACGGTGCCAGCGACGGCGAGCACGTCTTCGCCGCGCTCACGTTCTGGGAGATCAAGACCTGCAATCCCAGCTGCGTGCTCACCTACGGCCCGGGCTTCGAATGGTGGAACGCCGGTTCGTCGTCGGCAACTCCCACGCTAATCGCGCTTCCCTACGGCAGCCCCGTTAATTACGTCGACTACGTCGACGTCGACGATTCGGGCAACCTCTGGTTCGACTATTACGGCTGCTCGAAGGCCTCGCAGTGCGGCTACGGACTCGGCGAGATCGAGAGTCCCACCAGCTCGTCGTGGCAGTTCGTCTCGATTCTGCCGCCCGGCGCGATCGAACGCGCGGGCGGCGTGTACGTCGGCGCGAGCGGCGCGGTGCTCAGCGTCACCGATCAAGAGGCGCGCACGGTCTCTCAGTACGCGCTCCCGCTCTCTCCGAGCGGTTCGCCGATAAGCGTGCTCGGCCCGACGCCGACCGACTATTTCGGCGAGGGCACCCCCGTTGCCGGAGGTTACAATGCAAAAGACGGCGATCTCGTGCAGGCCGACGCCGAAGGCTGGCTGGATACCGGCGTCGTTGCGAGCAACAAATGGAAGCCCATTCTCGGCCTCAACGTGCGCGATCCCGGCGGCGCGGCTTATACGCCTTCGGATAAGTAGCGTCGCCTGCGCGGCGCTGCTCTCCGCGTGCGGCGGCGCTGCGATCGCGCCAGTCGATCTCGCCGATCGCGCGGGCGCAGCGGGTGCGCAGCGCATTTATTGGGCGCTCGATGCCGAGCAGTCGTTTAGTTCGACGATGGCACCCTCGGCCGATTACACCAACGAATGCATCGGCGGAGCCGGCTGGCGCCTGGGGAGTCGCCCTCCAGTAGGGCCCGGTCCGGTCCGTGGAGTAGATTCCGGGGGCGCTGCGCCGTCGTAGCTCAGTGGTAGAGCATTTCCTTGGTAAGGAAAAGGTCATGGGTTCAATCCCCATCGACGGCTTTTCGTGCGCGAACCACCTTCGTGCGGGAAGCCCTGATTTAGGCCGGGTCTTCACGCTCATACTAAGTGGCCACGTGCCTAGGTGCAATTGATTGCGGCTTTGATGAAGGCTTCTGCTTCGTCGCTGTAGGGTTTCTTGAAATCGCTTGGCCAGTGCGTTGTCTCTGTCCACATGCGGTTCAGACCGTCGGCGATCTCGGCGTTGCCTTGCGTGAACTGTGCGATCAGATCGCGCCAGCGCTTTGCGAGTGCTTGCGCGCGCTCGCTGCTCGGATCGGTGCCTTCTGCGACCGCGACCTCTACGTCGGCGACCAGCGTCGTCCACGCGCGCTGCCCTTGCTCGATCGCGCCCTCCGGCATGCTGCGCCGTTGCTCCTCGATCTGCTCGAGCGCCTCCTGCGAATAGTACTCTTGGGTCCACTTCCAATCGTTCTGCATCTTGAAAACCTCCATGACGGTGCGTAGAATCTGCCGGCGATCGGCCCGCGCGTCGGCGGCGAGCGCGCGCTGCGCTTCGTCGAGCGCTTGCAGCGCCGAGTCGAGGCGCCGCTTCTGACGAGCGAGTGTATTGCGTTGCAAACGCAGCGCAACGCCGAGCGGCGGCGCGGAACCCGCCAGCAGTTCTTTGATCTGATCGAGAGTGAAACCGACGAAACGCAACGCGAGGATGTGCTCGAGCCGTTCAAATTCCGCATCGCCGTACAGACGGTATCCCGCCTCCGTCGTTGCGGCCGGCGCGAGCAGCCCGAGCCGGTCGTAGAGATGCAGCGTGCGGACGCTCACGCCCGCATCGGCGGCAAACGCCTTGATCCGGCGCAGTTCGCCGTTATTGCGCTCCATGGTCGTACTCTCGAGTGAAGCCTAAAGGCTGACGTAACGTCGGAGTCAAGCAGCTAGCGCCAAGATGAAAAGCCCGCTTGGCCGGTCGGGTAAGAAAGCATCATTTTGCAGCATATTCTAACCACGCTTTGCGCCGCGTAGCGTTATAATACCAGCAGATATGTATACACCAAAGCTCTTCTCTCGAACGGCAGTCTCCGCGGCGTTGGCAGCCGCAGTGCTCTGCCTCGCTCTCCCCGGCCCGGCCGGCGCTCAAGAGAGCGTTCCCGGCTACGGCACGCAGCCGGTTCCCGGCTACGGGACCCCCGTCGCTCACCAAGAGCAGATTAAGGGCGTCCTCACCGGCTTCGACGGCACCTACACCGTCTATATGCGCGACGATCGCGGCTTCGACGATCACGTCAGCTTGCACCAGGGCACCATGATCAATCCCACGGGGATCAAGCTGGTCGAGGGCATGCGGGTCACGATGTGGGGCAACGCCAACGGCTCGACCTTCGAAGCCTATCGCATCGACGTCGGCGGCGGCGGAGGCTACTACCCCGACAGTAGCGGCTACGGCTATGGCGGCTACGGTGGCTACGGCTACGGCGGCGGTTACTACCCCGGCGGCTACGGCTACGGTTACGGGGGCTACCCGTGGGGCGTCAGCCTCGGCTTCGGCTGGGGTTGGGGCGGTCCATGGGGCTGGGGCTATCCCTATGGCGGATATTACGGTTATCCCTACGGTGGTTATTATGGTCGCTACCCATACGGATGCTGCTATCGCGGTCCATGGGGCTGGGGCAACCGCGGGCCCTGGCGTGGCGGAACGATTCAAGGCGGCGTGCACGGCGCTCCGGGCGGAGCGCACGGCGGAGTCAGCGGCGGCGGCAGGGCGCCGGTGAGCGGTGGACGGCCGCCGCACCGGTAGTCGCTACCAAAGCGAGCCTTCGGCTACGAGCACGTAGAGAATCGGCCCGAGTCCCCAGATGATGCTGACGATGAACCACGCGACCTTTTGAAAACTCGTCAGGTCACCGCGGGCGATCAGATTGATCCACATCAGGATCATGGCGATCGGATGTAAGAGAACCGAGAGCAGGATCTCGAAGAGCAGCTTCATGGGCTGCTCTTCGTCTTTGCATCGGTTTGTCGCCTTCGAGGCGTTATAGTCGACGTGAAACACGATAGCACGCCCGACATTCAAAAAACCGAAGAGCAATGGCGCAGCGAGCTGGGGGCGCAGCGATATCACGTGCTGCGCGAGGCTGGCACCGAGGCGCCGTTTACCGGCTCCTTGCTCGACGTCAAAGACGATGGCACCTACGTCTGCGGAGCCTGCGGCCAACGGCTGTTCGGCTCCGGTGAGAAATTCGATTCGCACTGCGGCTGGCCGAGCTTCACGCGGCCGGAAGAACAGGAGAACGTACGCCTCCTCGACGACTACAGCCATGGCATGCGCCGCACCGAAGTGCGCTGCAAACGTTGCGACTCGCACCTCGGCCACGTCTTCGACGATGGTCCGGGACCGGAGGGAACCCGCTATTGCATAAACTCGGCATCGCTCGATTTCTCGCCATCGCGATCGTCGTAGGTGCGGTGCTCGCCTGGGCAATGCTGCAGGCATCCGCGGCGAGCAACGTCGTCTCCGTGCTCTATGCCGGATCGCTCGTCACGCCGATGGAGGGGCCGATGAAAACGGCCCTCCAAGAACGCGGCATCGGCTTTGAAGGCGAATCGGGCGGCAGCAAAGCGCTCGCGAACTACATTGCGGCGGGCGTTCGTTCGCCAGACGTGTTCATCTACGTCGATCCCAAGCTCGTCGCTGAGTTCCGCGATAAAGTCGCCATGGCCACGACCTTCGCGGGCACCAGCCTCGGCATCGCCTGGGCGCCCAACTCGCGCTACGCCGCGCTCTTCGACGGGGTCGCCGCCGGCAAGTCGTCGCTCCAGAGCGCGCTCGAAACTCCCGGCCTGCGAATCGGCCGCACCGACCCGCAGCTCGACCCCAAGGGCGGTTACACGGTCACGGCGATGACGATGTGGTTGGGCAGCAGCGGCGAGCGCCGCATTCTCGGCCTCGACGACAATCCGTCGCAGATCTTCCCCGAACAGGACCTGCTCGCGCGTATCGACACCGGCCAAGCCGACGTAGGATTCTTCTATCGCACCGAGGCCGTCGCGCGCTCCTACCGCTTCGTCGCGCTCCCTGGAGACGCCGCGATGACCGACCGCATCGCCTATACGCTGGCGGTCATGAAAAACGCACAGCATCCCGCGGCGGCCAAAGCGTTCGCCGACTTCGTGCTCACCGGCCCGGGACGCGCGATCCTGGAGAAAGCCGGGCTCACCTATATCTCGCAGCCCATCGCCAGCCGTGCCGAGTAGCCGCGCACAGTTCCCGCGCGAACAGACTGCCGACGGCAGTTTTAAGCGCCAAGACGACGCCTTTCGCGACTGGGTGACGGCCGATGGGAGTTCCGGTTATCCGGCGACGGCCGGACGCTACCATCTCTACGTTTCGCTCGCTTGTCCCTGGGCGCATCGCACGGTCATCGTGCGCAAGCTCAAAGGGCTCGAAGATACGATCGGCATGACGGTCGTCGATCCGATCCGCGACGAACGCGGCTGGCGCTTTCGTCCCTCGCACCCCGATCCGCTCAACGGCTGGGCGTTCCTGAGCGAAGCTTACAGCGCGACCGATCCCGGATATGCTGCGCGGGTCACGGTACCCGTGCTCTGGGACGCGCGGCGCGCGCGCATCGTCAGCAACTCCGATGACGACATCATGCGGATGTTCGAGACGGAGTTCGACGCGGTCGCCGCCGATCCGCAGCTCGACCTCTACCCGCTCGAATTGCGCCCGCAGATCGACGAGCTCAACGACTTTCTCTATCACACGTTCAACAACGGCGTCTATCGCGCCGGCTTCGCGACCTCGCAAGCCGCCTACGAAGAGGCCGCCTACGGCGTCTTTACGACGATCGACGCCATGGAAGAACGCTTGTCGTATCAGCGCTATCTCTTCGGAGCGCGGCCGCTGGAGACCGACTGGCGCTTCTTCGTAACGCTGATCCGTTTCGATGCGGTCTACTACGGCCATTTCAAATGCAATCTCAACCGGATCGTCGACTATCCCAACCTCTGGGGCTACCTCCGCGATCTCTATCAGATCGACGGCGTCGCCGAAACGGTCAACTTCGATCACATCAAGCGCCACTATTACATCACGCAAGATGAGATCAACCCGACCGGCATCGTCCCGATCGGCCCGCTGCTGGATCTGACCGCGCCCCACGACCGCACCTCGCTGTCACCCTGAAGACTCTCTTCGCCTCCACCAGGATGTGGCGGCGTAGGCACACACAACGAAGGAGTATTGACATCGAACATATGTTCGATTAGCATGATTCTCCCATGGCGGCACCGGCACCCCTTCAGCAAGCTCCGGATGACGACCGGCGGACGGCATTCGAGGCCCTCCGCGCGGAGCTGAGCGCCAAGGCCGGGCTGCCAGCTCTCGCGGTTGAAGGGATGGTACCAAGCGCCATCCCTGAGATCGACGAGCTGCTCGGCGGCGGGTTTCCGGCCGGCATCGTCGCGACGCTCGAGGGAGCGGCGGGGCGCTGGAGCGTGGCGGCCGGACTCGTCGCCACCCTGACTCGCCGCAGCCTGGTCGCCATCCTCGATGACGGCACCCTCTATCCACCGAGCCTGGCCGCGGCGGGCGTCCGCCTCGATCGCGTGCTCGTCATTCCCGTCCGCAAGGCATTAGTGGCCGCTCGCGCCGTCGACGTACTGCTGCGCTCGCGGATCTGCCGGATGGTGCTCATGCCGGCCATCGCGCTGCGCGATGTGGTCTGGACGCGGCTGGCCTCGCTGGCGCATCGCAGCGGCGTGCTGCTGGTCGTGATGGCGGCGCGAGCCGGCGCCGCGCTGAGCGCCGCGGCCGAGCTGCGGCTGCATTGTACGCTCGAACGTGCGGTCATCCGCGGTAAGCACGGGCTGTGGGGCAGCGTCGCCGGTTTCGAGCTCTCCGTCGGCCTTCGCAAGCACAAACGCTCGCTCTGCGGCCGTCAGGTCCGCGTGCGCGTCGTCGTGCCTATCCGGGGCCTCTTACAGCATGCTGCTCTGCGTTGAAATCGCCGGCGAGTTGCCGGAACCGGTCCTCTGGGAAGAGATGTTGGACGCCCTCGATGCGGTCTCACCGCTCGTCGACGACGACCGCTGCGGCTTGGCCTTTCTCGACATGCACGGAGCGGCCGGCAGCGCGCGCGATTGGATCGCGCAGGCGCAAGGGGTTCTCGCCGGCTTCGATCTAGCGCTGCGCGTGGGCGCCGGTTCGAATAAGATCGCCGCGCGCGCGGCGTCCGTCTCCGGCAACGGCGTCTGCGATCCCGGCACGGAGCGCGAGCTGCTCGAGCCGCTCCCGCTCGCGCTGCTGGGCATCGAGCCCGAGATCGTCGAGCGGCTCGCGCTGCTGGGAATCGAGCGGCTGGGCGAGCTGGCGGCGTTGCCGCATGGTCCGTTCGTCCGGCGTTTTGGAGCGGTTGCCGCGGCGTGGCACGAACTCGCGCGCGGCGTCGACCGGCGCCCGTTCACTCCGCGCAGCCGCGTCGTCACGATCGAAGCCGTGGTCTTCGGTGAAGGGCGCGCCGACGAGGAGGCGCAGGTGTTCTTCGCACTGCGCATGCTGCTCGCGCGTATCTGCAGCGATCTCGAGCGCTGCGGTAAGCGCGCCGGCGCACTACAGCTGGCGCTCGAGCTGGAAGATGCCGCAACCTGCACGTTTTACGTGCCGCTGGCGACGCCGACCGCGCACGAGCGCACGATGTTCGAGCTGCTGCGCGCCAAGCTCGAAGGCGAGACCTTCGAATCGGCGATCGTCGGACTCCACCTCCAGGCCCACCGGCTCGAGGAAGGAGGAGAAGAGCAGACGCTCTTGCGCGCCGACGATTTCGATCCGGCGCGCGTTGCGGTTACGATCGCGCGTCTCGAAGCGCTCCTCGGCGAACGCATCTCGCGCGCGACCACGCGCGAAGCCCACCTGCTCGAAGAGCGCTTCAGCTACGAGCCGTTTGCGCCGCCGGCCCGCGCGATGCTCGAACACACAGAGGGCGCACGCGAATTGATCCCGCAGCTGCGCCTGCTCGAAGTCCGCGAGATCTCCGTCGCGCTGCGCGCCGGGGCGCCGGCGATCGTCGATCGTCAGGCCGTCATGCAATATACCGGCCCGTGGCGCATCCAAGAGCGCGAGCTGATGCCGTCGCCGGTCACGCGCGACGAATACGATGTGGTGCTCGAAGACGGCACCTTCGCGCGCATCTACCGTCAAGGCACGCACTGGTACCTCCGCGGCGTCTACGAGTGATGCGGCGCATGTCGCAAGCTGCATCACTATCCCACCACCGCCAGTGAGCGGACGGTACGCCGAACTCCACGCATGGTCGAACTTTAGCTTTCTCCAGGGAGGCTCACACCCCGAAGATCTCGTCGCAAGGGCGTCCGAACTTGGGCTGGCGGCGATCGCGCTGACCGACCGCGACGGTCTCTACGGCGCGGTGCGGTTTGCGAGCTGTGCGCGAAAGGCGCGAGTCGCCGCCATCGTCGGCAGCGAGCTGACCTTCGAGGACGGCGCGCGTATCGTGCTGCTCGTCGAGAACGAACGCGGCTACGCCAACATCTGCCGGCTGATCTCGGCGGCGCAGATGCGTGGTCGCAAAGGTGACGCGCGGCTTCACGTTGAGGATCTCGCGGCGCACAATGAAGGGCTGATCGCGCTCTCCGGCGGCCCGTGCGGCCGAGTGGAACGCGCGCTCGAACGTGGATCGCGCGCGGCGGCGGAAGAGGCCGCGGCGCTCGCGGCGATCTTCGATGGCCGCTTCTATTTCGAACTGCAGCAGCATCTCACCGCGCAGGAGACGCAACGTAACTTGCAGCTCGTGCGCCTCGCGCAGCGCGTCAAGCTGCCGTACGTTGCCACCAACGCGGTCGTCTATGCCGCCGGCGACGACGCGCTGGTTGCCGACGTGCTCTCCTGCGTGCGCGATGGCACCACGGTGGCGGCCTCACGGGCCGCGAACAACCTGCGCCCCAACGCCGAGTTCCACCTCAAACCGCCGGCGGCAATGCGCCGCCTCTTCGCCGAGCATCCCGAAGCGATCGAAGCGACCCTCGATATCGCGCGGCGCTGCCGCTTTCGTCTCGAACGCTTGGCAGGACAGTTTCCACTCTTCCCCGTGCCGGAGAACGGTTCGCCGCAGAGCTATCTGCGTAAGCTCGTCTACGAAGGCGCGGCGCGGCGCTATGCGATGCCGTTGGAGAGCAAGGTCGAACGGCAGCTCGAGTACGAGCTGGGCCTGATCGCCAAGATGGATCTCGCGGGCTACTTTCTCATCGTCTGGGATATCGTCCGCGTGGCCAACGAGCTGGGCGTCCTCTGCCAGGGGCGCGGTTCGGCGGCCAACTCGGCGGTCTGCTACGCGCTGGGTATTACGGCGGTCGATCCGATCGGCATGAACCTGCTCTTCGAACGCTTCATGTCCGAGGAACGCCGCGAGATCCCCGACATCGACATCGACTTCGCGCATCAGGACCGCGAGAAGGTGATTCAGTACGTCTACGAGCGCTACGGACGCGCGAACGCGGCGATGGTCGCCGAGGTGATCACCTATCGTACGCGCTCGGCCATTCGCGACGTCGGCAAAGCGCTCGGGCTCCCGCCCGAACAAGTCGACACCGTCGCGCGCGAGTACGACGCGCGCGAAGAACTGCCCGAAGAGGCCGGTCCCGACCTGCTCTTCACCCTCTGCCGCCGCATCGCGAACTTTCCGCGCCATCTCGGCATTCACTCCGGCGGCATGCTGATCACGCGTGATCCCTTGGTCTGCGTCGCGCCGGTCGAGTGGGCGACGATGCGTGACCGTACCGTCGTGCAGTGGGACAAGGATGACTTGCAAGAGCTGGGCCTGATCAAGATCGATCTGCTTGGCTTGGGCATGCTCTCGCTGCTGCGCGAAGCCTTCACGCTCTACCACCGCTGTCGCGGCCGCGGTGACGCGTGGCTGCCGTCGGAAGTGCCGAGCGATCTCGCGCTGCACACGATCCCCGCCGACGATCCGCCAACCTACGCGATGATGCAGCGCGCCGACACGATCGGCGTCTTTCAGATCGAGTCGCGCGCGCAGCAGTCGATGCTGCCCCGATTGAAACCGGCCTGTTTCTACGACATCGTCATGCAGGTCGCGATCATCCGTCCCGGACCGATTCAAGGGCAGATGGTGCATCCGTTCCTGCGCCGCCGCTCGGGAATGGAGCCGGTGACGTACCCGCATCCTAAACTCAAACCGGTATTGGAGCGAACGCTGGGGGTGCCGCTCTTCCAAGAGCAGGGCATGCGTCTGGCGATCGAAGCGGCGGGCTTTTCGGGCGGTGAGGCCGACGAACTGCGCCGCGCGATGGGACACAAGCGCTCGCGCAACCGCATGGAGGCGCTGCGCGCGCGTCTCGTCGACGGAATGGTCCGTAACGGCATCGACGGCGCCGCCGCCGAGCAGCTCTTTCACATGCTCGAAGGCTTTGCCGATTACGGCTTTCCGGAATCGCATGCCGCTAGCTTCGCGCTGCTGGCGTATGCCTCGGCCTACGTGAAGTGCCGGCTGCCCGCGATCTTCGCCGCAGCGATTCTCAACGTGCAGCCGATGGGATTCTACTCGACCGAGGTGCTGGTCAACGACGCGCGGCGACACGGCGTCGCGATCCGCCCGATTGAGATCAACGCCAGCGAGTATTGGTCGCACGTCGAGAGCGACGGCGTGCTGCGTTTGGGGTTCCACCTCGTGCGCGGTCTGGGTGAGACACAGCAGCAGCGGTTGGAGTCGGCGCTCGCACGAGGATCTTTTCGCGACGTGCTCGACTTCGCGCAGCGGACCCGCCTCGAGCGCGAAGCGCTGGAGAATCTGGCGATCGCCGGCGCGTTCTCGCCGTGGTACGCCGCGCGGCGCGAGGCGATGTGGGCGCTGCGCGGCCTCGACGAGCGCGAAGCTCGCGGCGAACTGGGATCGCTGATGGAGGTCGACGAACCGGCGGCCGCGTTCAAACCGCTGGCGCCGCGACGGCGTGCTGCGTTCGATCTCTGGTCGACCGGCGTCACCCCGTCGGGCCAGGTGATGGAGCACTTTCGCGAGCTGTTAACGGCGGCGCGCGTCACGCCTGCCGCACAGTTAGCGTCGGTGCGGCGCAACGCGCTCTGTCGCGTCGGCGGCCTGCTGATCACGCGCCAGCGCCCGGGAACGGCGAAGGGCTTCGTCTTCCTCACCCTCGAGGACGAGACGGGCGTCGTCAACGTGATCGTACGTCCCGACGTTTACGAAACCTATCGCCGCCCGATTCGCAGCTCGTCGACGCTCATCGTCGAGGGAACGCTGCAGAGGGAGAGCGGTTGCGTCGACGTGCTCGCGAAGAAGATCTGGAGCTTCGACGACGAGGGCATTACCAAGCCGCTCTCAGTCCATAGTTTCCAGTAACCGCCAGATCAGGGCGTTTCCCTACCTCGCGACGACCGTGATTCGGCCGATACGCACTAGCGCCGAGCTTGCCGGCACGCGGCTGCCCGCGGCGAACGCGACGAACGACAGCGCGAGCGTCGATCCGGGCCGTTGCGCGCGCAGGCGCAGCGTCGACCCGTTCGCCGGCATCGCCATGCCCGTCATGGGCGGAGTCGAGAGCGTGAAGCTGCCGAACTCGCCGATCTCGAACCGCGACCCTTCGCTCAACGGCGCGGGCGAGGCCGGCAGGTTGGCATAGACGGTGTAGTCGTAGCCGCCTCGCTCACCAAGTGCCGTCATCTCGACGCCTTCGAGCACCACGTCGACGAAGCTCGCGCGCGCGGTTCGCTCGTCGAGCGGAATCTCGATCGTGACCGGCCGCAGGTCGAGCGCGATCGGACCGGCAGCATTGGCGAAGCCCGTCGCCACGACGCCCGGGCGCAACGGCAGCGACGCACCACGCGGCGGCGCGGGCAGCGAGAGATCGCTGTAGGTGTAGCCAAGATTCTCGCTGTCGTTCATGTCCTTGACGCCGACGTTCCACGAGCGGTCCAGGTTGTAGGCGAATACCGTATCCCACCAGAGTTCCTTCTTCGCGGGCATGTGACGCTCGCCGCCGGCGGCCAGCCACGCCGACCAGTAGCGGTCGATGTTGCAGTGGTGCACCCAGAAGATCGGATCGGCGACGGCCGTCGGAACGCGTCCCATCGAACCTCCGACTTGTCCGTGCACGCGATCGTGCGGGTTGCGTTCGGTGAGATCCTCGAACGTCTCGCCGGGGCCCCACGGAAAAACGGTCACCGTGTCGGCGAAAGCCTTGAAGGTGAGTCCCGTGACGGTCGTACCCGTTCGCCCGGGCCAGTAGAGCGGGTTCGGCTCGCCGCCTTTGAGCGTCTCCTGCGTGAAGATGGGCGGCAGTTCCGGATTCTTGTAATAATCCCAGTAGGGCAACGCAAAGTCGATGTCGCCAGACGCCTCGCGCAGCGTCTTTTCGAAGAAATATAAGAAACCGCGATGCCACGGTAAGAAGTACGATTGCTTGTGCTTGCATTGATTGAAGACCGCCTGCATGTCCTCCGGCGGCTTGCCGCTGGGCATCCAGTGGCTGTAGTGCCAGTACTTATACGCGTTGGTATTGCGTTCGTCGGTCAGCTCGCGCATCGCCTTGATGCCGGCGCGAAAGGCAGCGACGAGTTTGGCGTTCTTACTGAACTCGGTGAGCTCGACACGCGTGTACGTCGTCGCGGTGAACGGCGAGCCGGCGCCGAGACGCCGGGCTTGCGGAGCGGTGGTGAGCATCGGGCTCGATGACGAGCAGGCCGCCAATGCGGCTACCGACGTCGAAGATAGTAAAAATCTACCGCGGTTCATGATTGCACTCCTTATAACGCAGACGGGGCTAATATTCCCCGGCGCAGCGCAGGGAGCCTTCGGCCGCGAGGCGTCCCCTGCGCGAGCGCGAATCCAAGGCCGATGCGCAAGACGAACGTGGGTGAGATCGCGCCGTTTGGGTGGGCGTCGCCGAAAGGGACGTTTGCCGGCAGCGGAATCAACGTCTCCCACGAGCTTGGGCGTAAGCCCGACTCGACCGACCTGATCGAACGCCACCCGTTCGACGTCGAGATCCTCCGAATTCCGCCCGGGAAGGCTCCGTATCCGTACCACTCGCACAGCGCGCAGTGGGAATTCTATCACGTGATCTCCGGCGGCGGCACCGTGCGCCACCGCGATGGCACCGATCGCGTGGCCGAGGGCGATGCGTGCATCTTTCTCCCGAACGAACCGCACCAGTTTTTCAACGACGGCACCGAGGATCTCGTGCTCTACGTCGTTGCCGATAATCCGATGGGCGAGAGCTGCTTCTATCCCGATAGCGCGAAGTGGAGCGTGCCGATTCCGGAGCGCCGCCGCATGCGCGGCGATCCGCTCGACTACTTCGACGGCGAGGAATGACGCCCGACCGTAAGACCGGCGGCTCGCGAAGCTGCTATAAACGCACGGGCGCCCCCAAGGCGGCTTTCGAGACGAAAAAAGAGGCCGAACGCGCGATCGCATCGACGACGCGAGGTCTGCACCCTTATCGGTGTCCGTTGCATGGCTGGCATCTCGGCCACGGTTAGGGATTCGGAGGCGCTCTAATGGCGCGCCGCGTCTACCTGCCGCTTGCGCTCACGCTCTGCTTCTCGGCGGTGGTGATCGCCGCGCTGTGGATCGGCGGGGTAAGCGTACGTTCCGGCGTCGTGAGCGCCTTCGACGACTCGGCCAACGTTCGTACGGCGCGTATCCGCGTGGGCGACGCGCTGCGCGAGCAGCTCGACGAGGAGACGGGCGTTCGCGGCTACGCCGCCGTGCGCGAAAAGATTCTCCTCGAGCCCTACGACGAGGCACGCCTGACGCTACCGCTCTCGCTGCAGCGAATCGGGGTCTCGTTGCGGCAACTGCAGATGACCGACGCGTCCCAAGCTTTGGCCGACGCGGCGGCGACGAGCCGTCGCTGGCTGGCCGTGATCGCCGTTCCGCTGATTTCGTCACGCACCCCGCAGAGGGACGTTCAACTTCGCGGCAAGCGGCTGGTCGATCGCTTTCGCAGCGACATGAACGCCGTCGAAGAACTGTTGGCCGCGCGTGCCGATCGTGCCGCGCAAAGAGCGCAGGAATCCGTTCTTTGGATCAGTCTGTTCGCGGCTTGCGCGGTCTTAGCGATTATTCTTGCGGCCGCGGTCTTTGCGGTCGTGCAGTTCCGGCTCGCGGACCGGCTCGAGCGCGAGCGCGCGAGGAGCGAAGAGGAGCGGCGTGCAGCCGCCGAAGTTCGCGCGGCATATGAAACGGAGAGACGGATCGCCGAAACGCTGCAAGCAGGCTTTGCCCAGAACGTGCTGCCCCGGCTGGCTCGCGTTCGTTTCAGCGCGACTTACGTGCCCGCAGCCGAGGAGACCAACATCGGGGGCGACTGGTACGATGCGCTCGAGCTCTCTCGCGAACGAGTGCTGCTCGCGATGGGCGATGTGACGGGTCATGGCATCGAGGCGGCGGTGGCGATGAATCAGACGCGGCATCTGCTGGTAGCCTGCGCGCTGCTGGATTCGAGTCCCACGCACGTGCTGGCCCGCGTGAACGCGGAACTCTGCCGTAGCGGCGCGCCGCTGATCACCGCCTTAGCAGGCGTCGTCGACGTACGTAACTTCCGTTTTGCCTACGCCGCCGCGGGACATCCACCGCCGGTCCTGTGGGAGCCGGGCCGCCCGGCTCGGCTGCTCGATGTCGGCTCGCTTCCCCTGGGCATCGTTCCCGAGGCACAGTACCAGACGCACGTCGTCGAGAGCGTGCCGGGGGCGCTGATCGTGCTCTACACCGACGGCGCCGTGGAACATTCACGTAACGTTGTTGAAGGTGAATCGCTGCTGTTGGCTGCCGTCGAGGCAGCGGGTCAGGCGCCCTCCGGCGAGGCAGGCATGATCTACGAGCGCATTTTCGCGGGCCGTCGCATCGCCGACGACGTCGCAATCCTGACGATTCGATTCGCACACGAGAATTCTCGCTCGCAAGAGAGGGCAGCATGAACGGCGACGACGGGATTCAAAGAATCCGCCTCACCGGCGAGTTGGAGATCAGCAGAAAACGAGAGATCCGCGACGCCTTTGGTATCGTGCCGGGGGCAAAGGCCGCGCTGGTGGACCTCGCCGAGGTGACGTACGCCGATTCGACCGCGCTCACCGAACTGCTGCGCTTCTGCGTGACGGCGCAGCGCGACGGTATTCCGATCGCGGTCGTTATCCGCACGCAGCAATTCGCTCGCCTGGTTCAATATGCAGGCCTGGCTAACGCGTTCCGGATTTTCGAGGAGCCCGGCGAAGCCCTCGCCTACCTCAACGAGTGCGTGGACGCGTGAGCGGCGCGTCGGAGCTGCGTCTGCATTGCGCCGCGCGCTCGTCCTGCGTTGCGCCGGTGCGCCACGCATTGCGCGCGTTCTTGGAGGCGCTCGGCTTCGACGCCAGATCGCTCGACGACGTGACGACGGCGGCCGGCGAGGCATTGGCCAATGCCGTCGAGCACGCATATGGCACGGAGAGCGCGCGCGACGCCGGCGTTGAGCTGTTAGCGCGATTCGACGGTGACCGGCTCGCCGTCGACGTTGCCGATCGCGGCTCGTTCAAGAAACGTCCGCCGCTGCCCGGACGCGGTTTCGGTTTGCGCATCGTGCGCGCAGTCGCGCGTCAGATACGGATCGAGACCGCCGATGGAACGCGCGTGAAGATGCAGTTTCCCGGACCATACCAAAAAAGATGACCGATGTCATCATCGCGATCGCTCGGCCGCCCTGGGAGTTTCGTCGCAGTGCGTCGTACTACAACGCGCAACTTCATCTGCTACGAATAGGAGTACGCGAGTGCGTGGCCGAGCGCGATATCGTCCAGCGGCACTCGTCGATTTGAACCATTAAGCACGCCGGCCAATTCCTGTGGACCCGAGTCGCGTGGTTGCTTTATGCAGCCGCGTTATTTGCTGCCGGGTGCGGGGGTGCTGCCGGAGTGCCGCCGGCGTCGCCGGCCAGCGTTGCGGCGACCGCGGGACTGCAGGGGGGCACGGCGAGCGGCAAGATTCGCCACGTCGTCGTCGTCGTGCAGGAGAATCGCTCGTTCAACAATCTGTTCTACGGCTTTCCCGGCGCGCGTACCACGAAGTACGGCTACGATTCCAAAGGGAAGAGGATCGAGCTGCAGCCGGTCAGCCTCAAGACGCGATGGGATATCGATCACAGCTCCTATTCCTTCTTCGCTGCCTGCAACGGGAGGGGAACGCTGCCCGGCACTCACTGCCGGATGAACGGCTTCGACAAGGAACAATGGTACTGCGGCCACGCGAGCCAGCCGCCGTGTCCGGATGCTCTCCCGCCATACAGTTACGTTCCCAACAGCGAGACGAAGCCATATTTTTTCCTCGGGAAGAACTACGTGCTCGGCGACGAGATGTTCACCTCGAACTTCGATGCGAGCAGCTTCATCTCGCACCAGTACATTATCGCCGCGCAGGCCAGCTCGACGGTCAACTATCCACTCTACGCGTGGGGATGTCCCGGCGGACTGAGCGACACGATCCAGACGCTGACGCCGGAGCGTCAGTTCGGTCCCGAGACGCTGGCCTGTTTCGATAACCGTACCCTCGGCGACGAGCTGGATAACGCCGGCCTGTCGTGGCGCTACTACACGTCGCGCATCATGAGCGGCGGAGGCTATTGGAGCGCCTACCAGGCGATCCGGCACATCTACGACGGCCCCGACTGGCACAAGGACGTGATCACGCCGCAGACGCGCTTCTTTAACGACGTTTCCGCCGGCCGGCTGCGGACGGTCAGCTGGATCACGCCCACCTGTAAGAACTCCGATCACGCCGGCTGTGACGATCTCACCGGGCCGTCGTGGGTGGGCTCGATCGTTAACGCGATTGGAAAATCGGCTTACTGGAACGATACCGCGATCTTCATCCTTTGGGACGACTACGGAGGCTGGTACGATCCCGTTCCCCCCAAGAAGGTCGACTACGACGGCCTCGGAATCCGGGTGCCGCTGCTGATCGTCTCGGCGTACGCGAAGAAGGGTTACGTCTCGCACGTTCACTACGAGCACGGCAGCATCTTGAGGTTCATCGAAGACGTCTTCAACCTGCCGCAGCTCGCCGAGAGCGACACGCGAGCGAACTCGCCGCAAGCCGATGCGTTCGACTTTACCGCCAAGCCGCGCAAGTTCGTCGCCGTTCCCACCGAGCGCGATATCCGTTACTTCCTGCGCCAGCCGCTCGACGAGCGTCCGCCGGATACGGAATGAGGGCGATGGCGGCCGCTGCGGCAATAACGGTTTTAGCGTCGTGCAATGGCGGCGCGTCGCCGCCGCTGCCCAATCCGCAGGCCTTCACCGCGCTGCGCAGCCTGCACCGCCACGCCTCCAGCCCGATCCAGCACGTCGTCGTCATCGTTCAGGAGAACCGCTCGTTCAACAATCTGTTCTACGGGTATCCGGGCGCGCGCACGTCCAAATACGGCTACGACAGCAAGGGCAACAAGATCGAGCTCCAGCCGATCGACCTCGACACGGCCTGGGACGTCGACCACAACTCCGCAGCCTTCTTCGACGGCTGCAACGGCGCCGGCAGCGTTCCCGGCACGATGTGCCGGATGAACGGCTTCGACACCGAGACGTGGACTTGCGGTCACTCGGGACAGCCGCCGTGCCCCTTCCAAGACCCACCGTATAGCTACGTCAAACGCTCCGAGGTCGAGCCGTACTTCGAAATGGCCAAGCAGTACGTTTTGGCAGACGAGATGTTCTCGTCGAACTTCGACGGCAGCTTCGTCTCGCATCAGTACCTAATCGCCGGACAATCGAACTCCGCCGTCGACTATCCGCAGACGCTATGGGGCTGCCCGGGCGGTCCCAGCGATACCGTCGAGACGATAAACTCGGCGAGACAGATCGGAAATCCGATCCCGGCCTGCTGGGACGTGCGGACGTTGGGAGACGAGCTCGACGACGCGGGCCTCTCGTGGGCGTACTACGCGTCGTCGCTGAAGGACGACGACGGCGCCATCTGGAGCGCGTATCAGGCCATCGAGCACATCTACAACGGCCCCGACTGGAGCAACGACGTGATCTCGCCGCAAACCCAGTTTTTCGCGGACGTCTCCGGCGGCAATCTTCGTACGGTGAGCTGGATCACGCCGACTTGCGAGAACTCCGATCACGCCGGCTGCGACAAAACCACCGGCCCGTCGTGGGTGGCGTCGCTCGTCAACGCGATCGGCCAGTCGAATTACTGGGATAGCACCGCGATCTTCATCTTGTGGGACGACTGGGGAGGCTGGTACGATCCCGTCGCGCCCAAGACGCTCGACTACGACGGGCTCGGGATTCGCGTCCCGTTATTGATCGTCTCCGCTTACGCCAAGGCGCATCACGTCTCGCACGTCCACCTCGAGCACGGAAGCATCCTGCGCTTCATCGAGGATCAGTTCGGTCTCGGCCGCCTGGCCGCCAGCGACAGGCGCGCGACCTCACCCCAACACGACGCCTTCGACTTCGGAAAACCGCCCAGAGCATTCGTCACGATCCCCTCCGACTACGGGATCCCCTACTTCAAGCATCAGCCGCTCGACAAACGGCTACCCGACAGCGAGTAAGAAAGGAGAACGCGTGAAAAACGTTCGATTCGCGTTCCGGTTCGGCCCACTCTGCGCACTCGCGCTATTGTGGGCTTGCAGCAACAACGGTGGACTGCAGGCCGTCCCCCAAGGCGCTGCGACCTTCGTCAACGCCGTTCACCATCATACGTCCAGCAGTAAGATCCAACACATCGTCATCATCGTACAAGAGAACCGCAGCTTCAACGACCTATTTGAGGGGTTTCCGGGGGCCAAACAGCAGAGCTACGGCTACGATACTCACGGCAACAAGATCACGCTTCAGCCGGTCGGCCTCGAGACCACGTGGGACATCGAGCACGACCTCGGCGGTTTCTTGACCTCGTGCAACGGCACCGGCAGCTATCCTGGGACCAACTGCCAGATGAACGGCTTCGATAACGAGTACTGGGGCTGCGGCCACTACCAGAGCGATCCATGCCCCAACCAAAATCCGCCGTACAGCTACGTGCCGCACACGGAGACCAAGCCGTACTTCTACATGGGCAAGCACTACGTACTCGCCGACCAGATGTTCGCCTCGAACCTCGATGCGAGCAGCTTTATCTCCCACCAGTACATCATTGCCGGGCAGGCCAGCTCCGCCGTGAACTATCCCGACTCGTGGTGGGGGTGCCCGGGCGGCTATAGCGACTACATCGCCACGATTACGCAGGAGCGCCAGTACGGTCCCGATATCCAGATGTGCTGGAACAACACGACGCTCGGCGACGAGATGGACAACGCCGGCCTCTCCTGGGCATTCTACACGTCGACCTACTATGGCGATGGCGGCATCTGGAGCGCGTATCAGAACATCAAGCAGATCTACGACGGTCCCGATTGGGCCAAAGACGTGATCACGCCGCAGACGACGTTCTTGAGCGACGTCTCCAGCGGAAAGCTGCGCGACCTCAGCTGGGTCACGCCGACCTGCGAGAACTCCGATCACGCCGGGTGCGGCAGCAATACCGGCCCCTCGTGGGTGGCCTCGCTCGTGAACGCGGTCGGCGAGTCCAAGTATTGGAATAACACCGCGATCTTCATCTTCTGGGACGACTACGGCGGCTGGTTCGATCCGGTGGCTCCGAAGAAGCTGGATTACGACGGCCTCGGCATGCGCATTCCGATGCTCATCGTCTCGGCCTACGCGAAGAAAGGCTACGTCGACCACACCCACTACGAGCACGGCAGCATTCTGAGGTTCGTAGAGGACACGTTTGGACTCGGGCAGCTCGCGGCCAGCGATAAGCGCGCAACTTCGCCAACCAAAGCCTTCGACTTCAACAAGCCGCCGCGAGCGTTTGTCGACGTCCCAGCGGTGCACGGAATCAACTTCTTCATGCACCAGAAACCCGACCATCGCATTCCCGACGCAGAATAAAGGAGCGTTTTCATGCTACGTACTCTCGTAAACGTTCGTTGGGCGGCCCTCGCGGCCGCGTTCGCGCTAGGCGCGTGCTCCGGCGGCGCTCCGTCGCTGCCAGGTCCCTCGGCCGTCGACGCGGTGCGCCACGTGCATCGCAACACCTCCAGCGGCAAAATCCAGCACGTGATCATCATCGTGCAGGAGAATCGTTCGTTCAACAATCTGTTCTACGGCTTTCCCGGCGCGAAGACCGCGAAATTCGGCTATAACTCGAGCAACCAAAAGATCACGCTCCAGCCGGTGGGCCTGGAGACGTCGTGGGATCTCGATCACAGCTCGACGTCGTTCTTCGCGGCCTGCAACGGCACGGGAAGCTATCCTGGGACGGACTGCCAGATGAACGGCTTCAACAACGAGTCCGTCGGCTGCGGCCATCGCTATCAGCCGCAGTGTCCCAACGCAAACCCGCCCTACAGCTACGTTCCGCACACCGAGACGAAGCCGTACTTCCAGCTCGGCAAAGAATACGTGCTCGCCGACCAGATGTACGCGTCGAACTTCGACGCGAGCAGCTTCATCTCTCATCAGTACATCATCGGCGCACAGGCGAACTCGGCCGTGAACTATCCCGATAGCTGGTGGGGTTGCCCGGGCGGCTCGGGCGACATGGTCGATACGGTCAATTCGCAGCGGCAGATCGGTAACCCGGTGACGGCCTGCTGGGATAGCCAGACGCTCGGCGACGAGCTGGACAACGCCAGTATCCCGTGGGCGTTCTACACGTCCACCTACAACGGCGACGGCGGCATCTGGAGCGCCTACCAGGCGATCAGCCACATCTACAACGGACAGGACTGGAAGAACGACATCATCACGCCGCAGACCACGTTCTTCAGCGACATCTCCAACGGCAAGCTCCGCCCGATGAGCTGGATCACGCCCACCTGCGAGAACTCCGATCACGCGGGCTGCTCCAGCAAGACCGGCCCGTCCTGGGTGGCCTCGCTCGTCAACGCGGTCGGCGAATCGCAGTATTGGAACAATACCGCGATCTTCGTCTTTTGGGACGATTACGGCGGCTGGTACGATCCGGAACCGCCGACGATGCTCGATTACGACGGCCTCGGCCTTCGGATACCGATGCTGGTCATCTCGCCGTACGCCAAGAAGCACCACGTTTCGCACGTCCCGTACGAGCACGGCAGCATCTTGCGCTGGATCGAGAATCTGTGGGGTTTGGGTCAGCTCGCCGCCAGCGACACGCGCGCAACGCCTCCCGACGACGCCTTCGATTTCAACCAGGCGCCGCGGAAGTTCAAGCAAGTGAAGTCGGACTACAGCATCCAGTACTTCATGCACCAGAAGCCCGACACGAGGATTCCCGATAGCGAATAGGGCTAACTCATCGAAGGAGATTCTCCGATGCGCTGCATTCTCGCTGCGGCGCGGTCGGCGGCCTTTGCAGGCGCGGCCCTAGCGGTTTGCGCCTGCGGTGGCACCGAACCGTCGTCGCTTCCTACCTCGCAGGCGGTGCACGCGCTCCGCAACGTCCATCGAAACTCTGCGAGCGGCAAGATCCAGCACGTGGTGATCATCGTGCAGGAGAACCGCTCGTTCAACAATCTTTTCTACGGTTATCCCGGGGCCAAGACCGCGACCTACGGATACGACACCAGCGGGGATAAGATCGCGCTCCAACCCGTCGGCTTGGAGACGACTTGGGACATCGAGCACGATTCCTACAGCTTCTTTGCGGCGTGCAATGGGATGGGCAGCTATCCCGGCACCGATTGCCAGATGAACGGCTTCGACAACGAAAACTCGGAATGCGGGCAGAGCGGCGAGCCGAAATGCCCCAACGCAAACCCGCCCTACAGCTACGTCCCGCATTCGGAGACGAAGCCTTACTTCGCACTTGCCAAGCGGTACGTCTTAGCCGACGAGATGTTCGCTTCGAATTTCGATGCCAGCAGCTTCATCTCGCACCAATACATCATCTCCGGCCAAGCGAACTCAACGATAAACTATCCGTATTCGTACTGGGGCTGCCCGGGCGGCTACAGCGACACGATCTATACCTATGCACTCGCAAAACGGCGCGTGGTCGGCAAATTGGGCCAGTTTCCTTTTGACTACGGATTTCTCAACGGCCACGCAACTCTATTGCACGCTATTTCGTTCCAAACGCGCGAAGATTATTCGTTGCAAGAGGCCAAAGTCCTGACGTGGGCCGCCCTTGATACGCGCAAGGTTCATAACGACCTACGAATAGCGGCTATCGTTGTTCCGCCTCTCGAACAAACCGCAGCATACGATGAAGCGCGACGGGTCCTTGCCAGTGAGACGGAAGTGATCGACGCCAATGATGAGGCTTTAGACGATTTCGTTGGTGGAATATTGACCGCGCCCCATGTCGAACCCATTCCGGAGGACTGGCTGGTAGCGGCTGCTTGACGCCTAGGATTCCGAGGCCGACCCCGCTGACCCGACCTCTTTGCATCGCCTTCCGCCGAATTGTTTCCCCTCTAGAGCGTTGTCACTCGGGCCTGATCGCGTGAAGTGTTCGGGGTCCGAGGTGATCCTTTAGCCTGCTCCAAAGTTCGGTATTTATGAGCTCCTCTAACAAACCCAGTGTAATAAGATTGTGTGATCCCGGATCTGAAAGAAGCATTGTTTCTAACGCGGTAGCCAAACGGTCGACAAAGTCCTCCGGTAGGCGGCCGGCTTTCGCCTTCGCTTCCAAATCACGCACGGCGTCTGGCAGGTACACATACGGTAACAGGCCTTCACGCTCTGACATGTGCTCTTGGTAAGATGCTCTGAGCTCCGGAAGCTCATCAACTAGCGTCCGCACGATGCTCTGTTGTCTCTCGATAGGGTATTCTCTCACACTTTCCTCGTCTAGGTTACCTATTGCGGAGGAACTTGCTCGCCGAGTTCTTGTTGATACAGCTCATTTATCGTGGGGGCGCCCGTTCCGGACGAAACCGCATCTTTAAGATCCTCGAGTATGACTTCGGCTGCGTGCAGATTTTGAGGGGAAAGCGTAGCGCGATTCGCCGCTAGCCATTTGGTCATATCCGCAATCGTCTGTTGAGCCTTCCCGGAATGCCAAACGCCTTGGGTAGCCACGCCTTTTGCTATCTCTCGCCGTACGGCGCCGGCGGTGCCACCTAGAATTATGTCGCGAACTTTAAAGAGATTATTTGCGTAGTTCCCTAACTTTTGGTCCGTTATCGACATTATGGCCCTTTCGATCTCTTCGTTGCCTACCTTGCCGGCAAGGACCGCCGCCTTCGCCCCCGCGCCCGCCTCGCCTCCTGCGGGGATGGCCACCCAGCTAAGAATCATTTGTAGGGCATTTGCGAAGTTCATGTTGAGGTTCCAGTCGACGCCGCCCAAGCACCCATTAGGCTTTTGTCCAGGGGTGGGGTCGGTGCAGTAGCCGCTTGCGTCGCTCCACTCAACCGGGTTGTTTCCATTCCACATAAATGGCTTTTGCGACATGGGATCGGCGACGTCGCCAGCATATGGATCCGGCGTTAGCCACTGGCCACTCGTAGGATCATAGGTTCGCGCCCCCTGAACCCAACCTCCGAGCATGCTGTAGCCATCAGGCCGCTGCATCTGAAAGTATGGGACGAAGATCGGACAAAAGTAGGTTGTTTCCGTTGTACTGAAGCCGCAGGAGCCTTCGATTTGTTGCGCATTCTGGGGCCAGTATTTGCTTAACTTTGAAATATACACGTCACGCAGCAGCGCCAGTTCGGCTATCCGATCCAAGCCTGTTGGGACGTCACAACGCTCGGCGACGAGCTCGACGGCGCGAACCTCCCGTGGGCGTTCTACACTTCAACGTACGGCGGCGACGGCGGCATTTGGAGCGCTTATCAGGCGATCAATCACATCTACAACGGTCCCGACTGGAGCAAGGACGTTATTACGCCGCAGAACCAGTTCCTCGACGACATCTCCAGCGGCAAGTTCCGTACCGTTACTTGGATAACGCCGACGTGTGAAAACTCCGATCACGCGGGGTGCGGCAGTAAGACCGGCCCGTCGTGGGTGGCTAATCTCGTGAACGTGATCGGCGAATCGAAGTACTGGGACACAACCGCAATCTTCGTTTTCTGGGACGATTACGGCGGCTGGTACGATCCCGTCGCGCCGCAGATGCTGGACTACGATGGTCTGGGGATGCGCATCCCGATGTTGATAATCTCACCCTACGCCAAAAAGCACCACGTGTCGCACGTGCCCTACGAGCACGGCACCATCTTACGCTTCATCGAGGATACCTTCGGTCTCGGGCAACTGGCGGCCAGCGATACGCGCGCGACCGATCCGTCGGGCGACTGCTTTAACTTCGATCGGGCACCGCGGCCTTACAAAGCGGTCCCGACGGATTTCTCGCTAGACTTCTTCAAGCACCAAAAACACGACGACCGCATCCCCGACGCGGAGTAGGTGGAGCGCTTTCGAGCGGTTTAAGGAATCCGCGGACCTTCCACGATGCAACGTCGCGGATTCTCTAAACGGCTCGAAAGCGAGTTTTAAAAGGGAGTTGCAGTCGGATGAGCTTCCCTTTATAGCGGGCCTGGGCCCGCCGCGACTCCCGTCGGTGGATTGAAGAAGCCGATGCCATTCATGTATTTGGTGACTTTGCCGCTCGCGATGTCGATCTGGTAGAGATACGCGCCCAGCGAGTATTCACCGGGGTCGCTGATCCACAGGTCCTTGAAGCCGGCGTCAAAGTTCAGGTATTCGGGGTCGATGAAGTTGCTCCACTTTACCGCGCACGACTTGACGCCGGAACAGAGATAGACGCCGCGTGAGGCGGACATGTAGCCCGTGTAATAGAGGTTACCGCTTGCGTCGAACGCGATGCCGTACGGCGAGCCCGGTGTGATCTTGAGGTTCGTCGGTTTGCCGGTGCAGGCTTTGAACTCGTCGACTTCGGCCGCCTTCGATTTCGTTTGGAAGGCAAAATAGCAGTTGCCGCTCGCGTCGAAAGCAACGCCCGTGCCCTGGCTTGCCGCCGAGTCCTTGAGCGTGCGCGTCGGCTTGGTGGCCCCGGCACTGAAGTACGTTACCGTCTTCTGATTGGCGACCGCCACCGCGTCGCCGGTCTTCTCGGCGAATACGGCGACGTCTTGGGGTGCGTTGCCGCCGTTGGTTAACGTCGACAGAAGCTTCTTACCGCCTGCCGAGTAGACGAGCACGTCCTTGCCGCCCTCATCGGCCATGAAGAAGAGGCCGTCTTTACCGGCCGCCACGCCGCGCGGCGATTTTACGCTCGTAATAGTCTCCACGATTTTGTTGTTTGCGTAAACCAGGCAATCGGGCTTCGACGATTCGCTCTGGCACGTGTAGATGTAGGACGAGGCGCCCTTCGCGGTCGGCGCGTTCTCGGCCAGGGGAGGCGAAAGCGGGCCCCCGGCGAGGGCGCCTTGCTGCGCTCCGCAGCCCGCGAGAAAGAGAACCGGGGTCATTACGGCAAGGAGCCGCGAAGTAAAGCTTTGCGTGCGCATATTTGCCTAAGGTTTGCCCGCCCGCGCGGGCGCACCTCCGGTCGCCATCGGCGGACCGGCCCCGGAGCGCAGGACTCGGCGGCGCGCTAGGTCTATTCTCCTACGCCAACGCCTTTGGGAGAGGAGACTCGTACAATATGCGGACTAGAAGCCGGTCGCTCTGCACGGCCGCAATCGCGGTTGCATTCGCCGCGTCGGGATGCGCGCAGCAAGGTTCGGTCCCCCTCGCGGGAGCGTCGCACCCGCTTGCGGGCGTCGGCCGCAACTCGGGAACGCAAGCGTACGTGCAGCACGTGATCATCATGATCCAGGAGAATCGCAGCTTCGACGATTTCTTCGCGACCTTCCCGGGCGCCGATGGGGCGACGGAGGGATTGATGAAGACGTCCAGCGGCGAGCAAGAGGTGCCGCTGACGAAGGCGCCGCTCGATTCGCTGAGCCTGGGGCACGAGCATTTCACGTTCGACAAAGAGTACGATCACGGAGCGATGGACGGCTTCAACCGCGTGGACGTGACGATTCAGCGCGGCGATAAGAAGCCCGCCGGCACGTACGCATACCGGTACGTCAATCCCAACGACATCAAGCCGTACTGGAAGATTGCTTCGCAGTACGTTCTCGGCGACCATATGTTCACTACGCAGAGCAGCAGCAGCTTCACGGCCCATCAGGACCTGATCGCCGGCGGCACGCCGGTGGGCCAGGGGCGGAACGTGATCGACTTTCCAACCCCTTCGTCGTGGGGTTGCGACGCTTCGCCCGGCACGGTCACGTCGTTGATCACGTCGACCGGCAAGTACCTCAAGGACAAAGGCCCGTACCCGTGCTTCTCCTACCTGACGATGCGCGATCTGCTCGACGGGGGCGGCGTTTCCTGGGACTACTTCACGAACACGCTCAACGGTTACGTTTGGAACGCGTTCGAGGCGATCGACGCCGTTCGTAACGGCCCGGAGTGGTCGACGAACATCATTCAGCCGCAGACCAAAATCTACGACGCGATCTCCGGCGGCACGCTTCCGGCCGTCTCGTGGTTGATCCCGGACGCTTCGGATTCCGATCATCCGGGCAGTCACTCCGATAGCGGTCCATCTTGGGTCGCGAGCGTGGTCAACGCGGTCGGCGAAAGCGCTTACTGGCAGAATACCGTCGTCATCGTCGTTTGGGACGACTGGGGAGGCGAGTACGACAACGTGCCGCCACCGCAGCTCGACGGCCAGGGTCTTGGGATGCGCGTCCCGATGCTGCTGGTGTCCGCCTACGCTCGCGAGACCTCTTCGAGCCAGCCCGGATACATCTCACACACCCAGTACGAGTTTGGCAGCCTGCTCAAGTTCATCGAGCAGAACTGGGGACTGGGCAGCTTGGGGACCAGCGACGAGCGCGCCAACAATATTCTAGACTGCTTCGACTTCACCCAGAAACCGCGACCTTTCCAGCCACTAGCGGTCAAGTATCCGAAGTCGTACTTTCAAACGCGCCCGCCCTCGAATCTCCCGGTAGACACCGACTAGCAGCGAAGCGGCGTCTCTCCGATGCCGATCGCGCCGTTACTCGGTGTCGACGGGCAGACCCGAGGGATGCTGGTGCTCGAAGAAACTGCGGCTGTACTTCGACGGAATCGCACTGAACGGCCGCGGCGTTCCGGAGAAATTCAGGGTATTGCCCAGGCTCGTCGCGCGCTGGTCGGTCGTGCCGAGGCTACCGAGGCCGAACGTCTCCTCGACGAACCTCAGGATGCTGCCGAACTCGTACGGCGTGTGCGACACGTAGGGGTCGGTGCTGGTACCGCCATAGGCATAGGGTGAGATAACGATCGCCGGAACGCGGAAGCCTAATCCGCCCCACTTGTCCTGCAGCGTCGGGGGCACGTGGTCATAGAACCCGCCCCAGTCGTCCCAGACGACGATGATTGCGGACGTCTGCCAGTAGGAGCTCTCGCCGATCGCATTGACAAGGCTGGCAACCCACGAGGGACCGGTGTCCGAGCCCGATGCGGGATGATCGGAGTTAATCCGATCGGGAATCACCCACGAAACGTTGGGAAGCGTGCCGCCCGTGATATCGCTGAATATCGCCGTGTTGGAATCGGTGACGTTGACGCCCCACTCCGGACCGTAGCGCACGGCCTTGATCGCATCGAATGCGTTCCATATCGCACCGGGTCCGCCTTGGACCGGCGGCGAGTAGTACTTCCAACTGACATACTTCGCATCGAGCAGATCGCGTAGCGTTTCGTAGGTCAGGCACGGAAACGGCCCTTTGTTCTTTTTGAATTCGACTTGCGATCCCACATCGACGATGAGCGACGTGCGCGTGCCGTGCGGCGCGTCGCAGCCCCACGGGGCACCGGTCGGAATGTTGACCAAGCTCTTCGTCTGATTCTTATTGATGACGGTGTCGCCGCGAATCAGGTCTTGGTGGCCGGTAAAACTGCCCGAGCCTTGGGTTTGAAAGAGATGGTCGGCGAGCACGTACTGCTTCGCCATGTCCCAGTACGGCGCGATCTCCGAAGGATTAACATATTGATACGGCGCGAGCGCCCTCCCCGGGCACTTTCCGCTGCCGCCCTCGAGATTGAAACCGTCCATCTTTCCGCCGTCCAAGTCGCGTGTGTACTGATTGTACGAATGGCGGAAATCGCAAGACTCGTTGAGATCGACCTCTTTGAGCGGAACGTACTGGTCGCCGCTGGAGGTCTTCATCAGGCCTTGCGTCGTGCCATCGGCGTTCGGAAACGTGGAAAAGAAGTCGTCGAAAGAGCGGTTCTCTTGAACGATGATGACGATATGGGAGATCGGCGTGCTGCCGCCCGAGCCCGACGCCGGCAGCGCTGCCGACACGCCTGACTCGCTCGCCGGCGGTGAGCCGGTTGCGCACGAGGCAAGAGCGAGCGCGGCGACCGCGATGGCGATCAAGCCGAAAGTTAAACGCTGATTGTTCTCCAAGGCACGCCTCTCCGAAGTGGGTTGCGACGACGGTGGGTTAGCGACGGCCGTGGATTTCCCATGCAAAGGCAAGGCAACCCCTGCAGAGTCCTCTCGAGGAGTCTGCAGCGGGTTGCTTGCGATTAGCGGGCTCCTACGTGCCGCTCTTTAGCGATGCGAGGAAGCCGTCGATGTTGCCGGAGCCGTCCTTGTAGTAGCCGACCATCGTGTGGTGGTCGTTGACGCCGGTGACGACCGTGTAGTTGGCCGCGTTCGGTTCGTCGATCTGCTGCCACGCCTGTGACGTCAGCGGGTTGGAGAGGATGAAGCCGTGAGTATTACCGGACCCGTCGACATACGAGCCGACGATGTCGTCCTCCCAGTTGACCGAGTACGGCTGGGTTTGGCTGCCGTTCGGCTCGCTGAACACGGTGTAGTGGCCGCCTTTAAGGAGCCAACCTTCGTAGGTTCCATTGGCTAGCGTTAGCCAGCCGACGACGTCGCCTTTGCCGCTGATTCCCGTTGCTGCCGAGTTCTTGGCGTTCGGCGGGAAGATGCCGTGGAACTTACCGGTCGTTTCGTCCATCTCAAAGGCGTGATCGGTGCCCGAGCTGTCCTGGTAGAACCCGACGGCCAGCCCGTCGTCGCTCAATCCCCAGATCTGGGTGTTCTGCGTCGGGCTCCCGCGAAGGTGGGAGTCCTTGTAGGTGGTCCAGATGCCCTCCCAGAGGATGAACCCGAAAATCCAGCCTTTGTTGTTTTGGTACCAGCCGGCGATGGCACGAGAGTTGTTGACGGCCGTCGCCACGGTCGAGACCGCGCCGGGGTAGTCAACCTTCTTGAAGTTGTTCGGACCGTAGGGCGCGAGGGCGTAGAAACCGTCGGTGGGGCCGTCCCCGTAGTAGCCAATGATCTTGCCGAGGTTGTTGATCCCTAGGACCTCCGTTGTCGGGTCTTGAGGATCGTCGATCGTCTGGTAGTTGAACGCTTCGTTCAGGTGGCGGACGCCCTGATCGCGCACCAGCGAGATCGCCGAAGGCATAGGGGACGTCCCGGCCGCCGGGCCGCTGCAAGCAGCAAATGCGGGTACGCAAAGGGCCACCAGGACCGCCGCGCAGAGCCGCCGTTCCGAGTGTTGGTGTGAATAAGGCATAGAAAGACCCCTTGAGTTAGCTCGATTTGGTGTAAGACGAGGTGCGGGGTCGCAACCGAAAAAGCGCTCACAAGGGGCCTTAAATCGACAAATCGCCCCTGAGGAGTGCCTTTTCGGCATTCCCGATCCCGCTAGGCTTGTATAAAAAGTGCATAGTTTACCAAGCAGACCTATCTTTGGAGGCGATTTCGTACTAGTATATTCGTACTACTTTTCTGGCTTCCTAGCGCCTCTAGGGGCGCTGGAAAGGACAATAGAGATGCGTTCAGTCCTGCTCGCCATTGCGCTGGCGGCTCCCGGACTGGTTCTGGGCGGCTGCGCTGCCGGTAACGTCACTGGCAGTCCTCTTCTTCCGAGTACGAGCCAGGCGCTCCACATCACACAACATATGGACTCTGTCCGCGGCGGTCACCCGTCCGTTGCGATCGGTGGAGTTCATGAGAACAATTCGGCCGGTAGCGGTCCCCCCTCACCAGTTATCGGCAACATACACCACAATGATTCAGTCGGTGGCGGCCCAGTTTCGCGGATCGTTCACCGGAACGACTCGGTCGGCGGTGGCCCGGTAGTCCGCCAGGACGACTCGGTCGGCGGCGGCCCGGTCGTCCGCCAGAACGACTCGGTCGGCGGCGGCCCGGTAGTCCGCCAGAACGACTCGGTCGGCGGTGGCCCGGTCGTTCGCAAGGTTCACCAGAACGACTCGGTCGGCGGTGGCCCGGTT
>DASZGC010000061.1:0-98914 GCA_035939175.1 Candidatus Cybelea sp.
GACCGGGCACTGTTCGTCGACGAGACCGCAGCGAGGGTAAGCGGCGATCACGTGCTCTACGCGCTGGCTCGCGACCTGCATGCGCGCGGCGAACTTGCCGGTGATACCGTCGTCGCCACGGTGATGAGCAACATCGGTTTCGAACGCGCGTTGGAGCGAGAGGGCATCGCACTCGTGCGCACGGCCGTCGGCGATCGCAACGTGCTCGAAGCCATGCTTCGCGGCGGCTACGCGCTCGGTGGCGAACAGTCGGGCCACGTCATCGACTTTCGTTACAACACCACGGGTGACGGGCCGCGCACGGCGATGACGCTTCTGGGAATATTGGCCGAAAGCGGCGTTACGCTGCACGAACTCACGCGCGGAGTCAAGATCGCCCCGCAGATTCTGGTCAACGTCTCGAGCGATAACGGCGACGTGCTGACGCTGGCGTCCGTTCGCGACGAGATCCTGGCTGCCGAGAACGCCCTGGGCGCTTCGGGGCGCCTCTTGATTCGGCCGTCGGGCACCGAACCGTTGATTCGGGTGATGGCCGAGGGCGAGGACCGAGCCCTGATCGAGCGCGTTGCCGGCAGCGTTGCCACCCGAATCGAGCAGGAGGTTAGACGGTTAGCATCGCCGTAAGGCGAGTTATCCGGAAACGGTCGTTCTAGGGGGAGGGCGCGACGGCATGACGCCGAACGGCCCGGGTCATCTAGAACTTAGGTCACTGAGTCGGGAGCAATCCCGAGCGGGGGATATTCCCGGAAGGGGTGAGTGGGCCGGTCGGCCCTAGGGCGATTCTTTCCCGCCCGAACCCGTCAACTAACCCCGCAAGTGTCGTGGAAGAGGAGTATTTCTTGCGTCACGCGTTCGCTATTGGGGCATTTGCCCTATTGGTTTCCGGCTTGGGCGGTATCGCTCAGGCCCATTCGTCCGTTGCGCCCCAGGTCGATTACACGGGTTCGACCCAATCGGCCGACGCCGCTTCCGTGAGTCCCGACGTTGCGGAGTGGACCTCTCACCTCATCATGGGCGCGCCGCCCCGGCGCCACGCCGGCCTGGGCCGGTTTACCGGGGGGATTCTGGCGAGAACCTCGCGGATCGCCCAAGGGCTCACGCGGAGTGCCCTGCGCTTCCTTGGCGTGCCCTACGTCTTTGGCGGGACGAGCACGTCGGGCTTCGACTGCTCGGGCTTCGTACAGCACGTTTTCGCGATGATGGGCATCGCGCTGCCGCGGACGGCCGACGCCCAATATGATGTGGGCAGACCGTCGGTCGGAGGTCCCCGCGCCGGCGACCTGGTGTTCTTCGATACCTACGGCGGCGTCTCGCACGTCGGCATCTATCTCGGCGCGGGCGAGTTCGTCCATGCCAGCTCGAGCCACGGCGTCATGGTCAGCCATCTCTCCGATTCGTATTGGGCGGCCCGCTACGTGGGCTCGAAGCGGTTCGTCGCGACCCGCTAGCCCGAACGGCGAACTCTCCACCGCCTCGTCGAACTCCGCGCAACGCGGGGCAAGACGGGGCGGTTTCATTTGCGAAGCTCTTTTCGGGGCTCCGAGCGATGGGGTGTAGCCAAGCGGTAAGGCAGCGGACTTTGACTCCGCCATGCGTTGGTTCGAATCCAGCCACCCCAGCTTATAGTCCACGTCACCAGGCCGCAAGAAATATGAGTGCGAGTAGCGGTGCGGCGTAAGGTCTTACGGCAAACTCACGATGACGGCATACGGATTGAGCGCGGCATAGCATTTCTTGCTTGCTTTGAACCGACGCTCCATCCGGAAATGTTCGCCGCACCACGCGGAAGAAGCCCCCACGATGCCTCAAACGGCCGCGTCGCTGCATATCACCAACGGAGATGGGGCGCTCTACCTCTTCAACAAGGCCGGCATTCTCGGCACGCATCTCGCCTGGCAGGACGCGCTCAATGCCGGTCCGGTGCCGGCGGGGCTTAGGCTCGAAGAGACCAGCGCGCTGCGCGGGCGATATCTCGCCTCGCGCGGTTATGCGAGCCCGATCAAGCTGATCCACGAGTTCGAGCGGCGCGACGCGCAGGTCCGGCGTGCCGGCGATTTCGAGGAGGTCGTTCTCTGGTTCGAACACGACCTCTTCGACCAGCTGCAGCTATTGCAGGTTCTGACCGTGATCGAAGAGCTCGACTTGGAACCGGGCCGCGTCGCCGTCGTGCAGAGCGATCATTACCTGGCGAATATGACGGCCGATGAGATGGCGGCGCTCCTGCCCAAGCGGCGTACCGCGACCGCTGCCATCTTCAAGTCGGCGCGGCGCAGCTGGGAGCGCTTCACGTCGCCCGATCCGCGCGCGCTCTACGCAGCGGCCGGCGAAGACGCGATCGGTCTTCCGTACCTGCGCGCCGCGCTCTATCGTCTCTGTGAAGAGTATCCGTCGACGCGTGACGGGCTTTCGCGCTCGCAGCGGCAGGCGCTCCTGGCGGTGGCGCAAGCCCCCAGCAACACCGACGAGATCTTCACACGCTCGCAAGCCAGGGAGGAAGCGTCCTTTTTGGGCAGTCGCGCCTTCGCGCTGATGCTCGGCGAGTTGCGGGCGGGAGAGGGAGCCCTGCTAGAAGGCGACGACGGGTCGCTGAGCCTGACGGCGCTGGGACGCCGCGTCTTAGCCGGCGACGCCGATTGGTTGGAAGAGCACCAGATCAATCGTTGGATCGGCGGCGTTCATCTCACGCCTGATGCGGTGACGCGATGGGATGAAGACGGCGCGCGCTTCGTATGAACGGGCGCCAGGCCATGCTAACTCGGGCCGCGAAGGCCCGACCCCCAGGATGACGCACGACGAGCTGAATATCGACCTCAAGACCGAAGACGGCGGTTCTACGCTGGTCTTCAGGCTTCGCGGAAGCCTCGACCTTGCGACCGCGCCCACGGTGCGGGCGGCGCTCGTCGAAGCAACGGAAGGTGGTAGCCATCACCTCATCGTGGATCTGACGCAGCTCGAATTCCTCGATTCGACGGGGCTGGGCGTGCTGGTCGGCGTGCACCGCCGCACCGCCGAACGCGACGGTTCGCTGCGCCTCGTCGTGAATGAGGGTCCGATCTCTCGCCTGCTTAGCATTACGGGATTGATCGCGGTCTTTGCGGTCTTTCGTTCGCTGGACGACGCAAAGCGCGACCGCAACCGCATCAGCGGCTCGCTTTAAACGCAGCGCTCCGTAGCGCACGCCCGACGAGCAGACCGCCTCGCACGCGCAGCAGTCGACTTATTCGGCCGCGTGGCCCTGAGGTTTCTGTCATAGTCTCGAGGTAAGTCGGGCACGACGCCAGGCAGAGACCGCAGCAGAGGCTGCGCTGCTGCGAGCGCGGCTTCCCGCCCCAGAGCGCCGCGAGAAAATAGGAGAAGACGTGAGGAAACGAATCAAGGTCGGTGTCACCGGAGCCGCGGGACAGATCGGCTACGCGCTGCTCTTCCGCGTCGCTTCGGGGCAGATGTTCGGTCCGGAAACCGAGCTGGAGTTGCAGTTGCTCGAGCTCGAGCAGGCCCTGCCGAGTTTGGGCGGCACCGTGATGGAGTTGGAAGACTGCGCCTTCCCGCTGCTCAAAAGCGTTAAGATCGGCTCCGATCCCAACGAAGCGATGCGCGACGTCGACTGGGCGTTGCTCGTCGGCGCGATTCCGCGCAAGGCGGATATGCAGCGCGCGGACTTGCTGCGCGTCAACGGCAAGATCTTCACCGAACAGGGGCGCGCGATCAACGATAATGCCTCGCCGGACGTGCGCGTCTTCGTCGTCGGCAATCCGGCGAACACGAACTGTCTCATCGCGATGAACAACGCGCCGCGGATCCCGCAAGACCGTTTCTTTGCGATGACGTCGCTCGACGAGCTGCGCGCCCGCGCGCAGTTGGCACGCAAGGCGGGCATCGACGTCACCGACATCGCCCGCATGGTCGTATGGGGAAACCATTCCGCGACGCAATTCCCCGACTTCGCCCACGCGACGATCGGCAACGCCGCAGCGCACGAGCGTCTCGACCGCGGCTGGCTCGAGGGCGAGTTCTTGGCAACGGTGCAGAACCGCGGCACTGAGGTAATCAAGGCACGCGGCGCTTCCTCGGCGGCTTCGGCCGCGAACGCCGCAATTACCGGCGTTTACAACTTGACGCACGACACGCCGCCGGGCGAATGGTACTCGGTCGCGCGCTGCTCGGGCGGCGAGTACGGCGTCGATCCCGGGTTGATCTTCTCGTTCCCGTCGCGCACCGAGAACGGCGTCTCGCGCATCGTCGAGGGCATCGCTCACGACGAGTTCGGGCAAAGCAAGCTTGGGGCAACGCTTGACGAGCTGCGCAAGGAGCGCGACGCCGTTCGGGAGCTTGGCCTGATCCCGGCCTAGCCGGTTTTTTTCGCATCTCGTTTGCGACAAACGGACTCCTGTGAGGCGCGAACGAACTACGCCGCATGAGCGGCTCTCGTAAGAACGACCGCGATCCCGAACCGATCCACGTCAACGTCGCCTCGCCGGCCGGCGCCTACACCGTGGGGAGCAGTTCGTTCTTTCGCTATATCCTGCGCCTGGGTGAGTTCGGTCTGGCCCTCTCCCTGGCCGATCAGGAGGCCGTCGACGTCCTCTCCGCCGTTCCCCACGCACTCGGTCCCGATGAAGAGGTTGCCTTCCTTTCCGGACGGGGCTGGCGCGTCGTTCCAGCGCAGGGCGACCTCGACTGGCCGGTGCTCGAGGCGACGCCGGAGCGGCTGCACAGCGCACTGGAGCGCGCGCGGCGGCTGCTCTGGACCCACGCGGCGCGCTTCGCGGTAACCGCCGTCGAGATCGCCTCGATTGAAGAGGAGCTCGACGCAGTCTACGGCGTGCTGATGCGCGCCCAAGCGGCCGGCGTGGCCGTCAACATCTCCTACGTGGCATAGCCGTTCGCACGATCTTCGAACTGCCGTTACGAGGCGCGGGCGGCGAACCGATCTCGTTTCTGCGCACGATCCACTCGCACGGCTGTGCGCAGTTGCCGCCGGCGGCGGTGCAAGAGGCTCCCGCACGCTACCGGCGTGCGGTTCGCCTCAACGCGCGCATCGTGGAGCTGGTGCTGCAGGAACGTGACGGCGGCCTCGCCGTGCAGGCGTCGCACGCACTTGGCGTTCGCGACACCGCTCGTGCACGTGCGATCGTCGAGCGGATGTTTCGTTACGGCGACGATCTGTCGCCGTTCTACGCGCGCATCGCCGGCGATCCGCTTCTCGCATGGGCGGCCGCCGGCGCCGGACGCATCCTTGCAAGTCCGAGCGTGTTCGAAGACGTGATCAAGACGATTTGCACGACCAACTGCGCCTGGTCGGCGACGATTCGTATGAACGGCGCGCTGGTAGCCCTTGGCGGCGGCGCGTTTCCCGAACCCGAACTTCTCGCGGGGACCGGGCTGCAATGGTATCGCGACGTCGCGCGAATGGGCTACCGCGGAGCCTACGTTCGCGCGATCGCACAGGACGTCGCGTCGGGAGGGCTTGACTTGGAATCGCTCGCCGGTGGCGGTGGCATCAGCGATGCTGAGGTGGAGGAGCGGCTTTTGGCGCTCCCGGGCATCGGTCCGTACGGCGCCGCGCACGTGATGCAGCTGCTCGGAAGGCACCGGCCTCTCGTGCTGGACTCCTGGACGCGCCCGCAGTATCTGCGCCTGGCGCAGCGCAAGCGCGCCGGCGACGCGACGATCCGTCGCGCATTTGCGCGTTATGGCGAGTATGCCGGCCTTGCCTTCTGGCTCTTCCTAACGCGTACTTGGGTCGCCGACTAAGAGGGCAGGCGGTTTCTCGTGCCATAAACTCCCGCATGAGCCGTTGCAAAGCGCCGCTGATCGCCTTACTCGTCCTCGCGATGCTGACACCGTGGCGGGGCGCCGCGGGAACGACCGGCGCGATTTCGGGGCGCGTTCTCGACGCGCGAACGCTGGCGCCGATCTCCGGTGTGGCCGTGATTGCCAGCGCACCGTCGCAGCGAGCCACCGCCACCACCGACGCGACGGGTGCCTTTCACTTTCTGACGCTCGCGCCAGATACGTATACCCTCTCGTTCAGCAAGAACGGCTACGACGCGCTCTCGCAGGGCGGCGCGGTCGTCGCCGCCGACCAGGTGCAGAACTATACCGTGCATCTGATCGTCGCGCTCAAGACGATCGGCCGCGTTGCGGCGCAATCGGCCGGAAGCCTCGTCAAAGCCGGCACGACCGGCGACGTTTACTCGATCAATGCCACGGGGCAGCAGGCCGCGCAAGGACTCTCCGGCCCCGGAAGCCTCAATAACGCGTACGGCGCGATCGCATCGGTGCCCGGCGTCTCGCTCGATCAAGGCGAAAACAGCTGGTACCAAACGGTACACATTCGCGGCGGCGACATCGATCAGGTGGGCTACGAGCTCGACGGCATTCCCGTCAATCGGTCGTACGATAACGCGCCGGAGTCGATGCTCTCGACGCTTGGCAGCCAGGAGGTGCAGGTCTATACCGGCGGCGTTCCCGCCAGCTCCGACGCGCAAGGCATTTCGGGATACGTCAACCAGGTAATCAAGACCGGAACTTCGCCGGGTTACGCGGATGGCGCGCTCTCGGTGGGCTATCCCGCCTTCTACCATCAGGCCTCGATCGAGGCCGGCGGCGCGACCCCGGACCGTCTCTTCAGCTACTACGTGGGCTTTGGCGGAAGCAGTCAAGACTTTCGCTACGTCAACGGCAACGATGGCTCCGACATTCCCGATTCGTTCTTCTATCCGGTGAGCGCGGTGCCAGGCTACACCTGCGGCCTGACGACGTGCACGCCGCTCTCGTACCTGCCCTATCCGCGCGTCTCCAACGGTTTCGTGTATACCGGCGCGAACTCGCCCGTGCTCTTCACCAGCGGGCTCGGCTTCGGGCTGGCGACGCAGTCGCTGCGGGACAACGTCGTCAACTTGCACTTCGGGCTCCCGCACCACAGCAACGGCCTGCGCGACGACATCCAAGCCATGTGGATCACTAGCGAGAGCCTCAACCAATACTTCAGCTCGATTAACGACTTCGGCCGCAACGTGGTGCAGGCGCTTTACGGCCCGCTGACCTGGGACGACAGCTACCTCTACCACGGGGCGCCCATGCAGCCGTTCGTGGCGCAAGATCTGACGAAGTATCTCTATCCAAACAGCCCGCAGCATGCGTTCCAGGGGCTGCTGCCCGACAACATCCGCGACCCGAACGACAACGGCATCTCGACCGAGAAACTACAGTACCAGCACGTCTTCGACGCGCAGTCGTACCTGCGTCTCTTCGGCTACATGACCTATTCGAACTGGGACATCAACGGCCCCAACTCCGACGCGCAACCGCTCTACGGTTGGGAGCTGCCGTATTTTCTGCCCGACCACACCTACGGCTTCAACGCGACCTACGCCAACCAGCTCGGCTCGCAGAACCTGCTCACCGCGACGGCCGCGTACAAGTACTCGTCGTTGCAGCGCTACGACGTCACCTACTTTTCACCCGACTGGGACATCACCAACTACGTGGGGGCCAACGGCAAGTGCTACGACCCCGGCAGCGGCGATCAAATCGGCTGCTACGACCAGTCTCCCGGAACCCTGAGCGATCCGTCGCCGCCCCCGACCTACTCGTGTTCGGGCAGTCCGAAGCCGCCGGCGTGCGCTCGCGGCGTCGATCCGCAGTGGCTGGTCACCAATACGACGTTCAACGGCCAGATCAATCAGGTGCACACCGCCTTTAGCGGCTACTCGGTAAACGACCAGTGGAACCCGAACGACCGTCTCAACGTCAACGCCGGCCTGCGCCTCGAAGACTTCCAGTACATCTTGGGTGACACGAGCCCCAACGATCCCGCTCGCGCGTTCTGGTTCAACGCCTACAACGCGGAGTATTGCTTCGCGCCGGGCGTGAACAACAACAAGCCCATCGACCGAACCAATGAAGGCATCGGACCATGTCCGGTCGTTAACGGCGTCAAAACCGTGCCGCTCGCGCAATCGCCGTACGGTCCGCTCGAGAACGTTAGCGGTGGGGCCTATACGCTCGCACGCTTTGAGCCGCGTCTCGGCACGACCTACACGCTCAATCCCAACGACGTGCTGCGCGCGTCGTTCGGCGTGTACGCGCGGCCGCCGAACTCGGGCGTTTCGCAATACAATACGTTGCAACAGGACCTTCCGGCGTTCCTCGGGGAGCACTTCTACGGCTACGGCTTTAACTCGCCGGATCACTTGATCCGGCCCGACACGTCGTACAACTACGACCTCTCTTGGGAACATCACGTGCGCGGCACCGACTGGAGCTGGAAAGTCACGCCTTTCTTCCGCGCGACGCGCGATCAGCTCCAGAACTTCTACATCGACCCGCAGGGCGGTTTGGAATCCGAGCTCAACGTGGGCAGCCAGCAGAGCAGCGGCGTCGAGCTGGCCGTGCAGAAGGGCGACTTCTCACGCGACGGCCTCAGCGGTCAGCTGGCGTTTACGTTCACGCATAGCCAAATCCGCTATCAGAACTTCAGCAACTCCAGCCAGAACGTGATCGACCAGCTCAACGACTACATCAAGCAGTACGATTCGTTTCTGCGCGGTCACGGCGGCTACAAGTGCTACTTTTACGAAGGCTCCGGCTACACGCCGGGCACCGGCACGAACAACTGCCACCAAGCCGGCGTCGTGCAGAACCCCTACTACGATCAACCGTATCAGAACATTTTCTCGGATACCGCGTGGTATCCGACGTACGACGTGATTCCCGGACCGGCAGCGGCGGCCAACGGGTTTGCCGTGCCCTACGTTGCCGCGCTTATCCTCAACTACCGGCATCAGCGGTTCAACGTGACCAACGCGTGGAACTTCGGCTCCGGCGCGCAATACGGCTCGCCGACGCAGTGGCCGGGGTTCGATCCCACCTCGTGTTACCAGCCGCCGCCGTCGTGGCGCGCGGCGCATGGCAACGCCCCCGATCCGGCGTCGTGCGACGACTTCGGCAGCCTGCCGCTCTTCATTCCCGACTCGTTTACGCACGGTTACGACAACCTGGGCGCGTTCAAGCAGCCGTGGCAGCTGCAGATGGGTCTGGCGTTCAGTTACGACGTGAGCCCGCGCGTGACGGCGCGCCTCAACTTCACGAACCTGCTGGACATCTGCGGCCAGCGGGGCTACGCCTGGGACAATCCGTCGGTCTGCGCCTACGGTTCGCTGCCGACGAACTTCCTCTATCCGGCGGGAAACTTCTATCCCAACTCGGTCGCGCAGCGGCCGCCGCCGCAGCTGCAGTATCCCTACGCGTTTTGGTTCAACGGAAACAACACGGGCTTCCTGAGCGTCGTGCAACCGATGCAGGTGACCGGCACGCTCAACTTCCGGCTGTAAGCGCGAGCCAGAGCACGGCAACGGCGAGGCACGGCGGCACGACGAGCGCGCCCAGCTTCAAGTATTCCCACGCGCTCACGCGGACGCCGTATCGGCGCACGATACCCGCCCATAGGATCGTCGAGAGCGAGGCGAAGACGAGCAGATTCGGCCCCAGCGCAACGCCGGCGATCAACGGATAGCTCAGCCGCGCCAAACCGTTATGCGCGGAGACGTAGGATGCCGCGACGGCCACCGGCAGGTTATTGAAGAGATTGCTGAGCAACGCTGCGCCGCCGGCCGCAATCGCATAGAGCGCGAGCGTGCCGTCGCGCGATACGGCTTCGATGCCGTGGAGCGCCGCGGTGACCAGTCCGCTGCGATCGAGCACGTCGAAGACCACGAAGAGCGCCGCCAGCAGCGCCAACGTGCTCCACGAGACGTGCCGCAGGCAGGCGACGACGTTACCGGCGACGGCGATCGCGGCCGCGGCACCAACGAGCGCGACGGGCCCGAGCGCCCATCCGTGCGCTAGTGCGACGACGTACGCCAGCGCGATGCCCGCGAGCACCAGCAGCATGCACGCCTCACGACCGCCGAGGGCATGCGAGGGCGGCGCTTCGTAGCGGCCTGCGAGCTGCCGGCGGAAGAAGAAGAGAAATATGCCCAGGCTGATCGCGATCGCCGCGAGTTGCGGTACGCCGAGCCGCTCGACGTAGGGCATCAGCTGCGGGTGCGGCAGAATCAGCACGTTGGTCGGATTGGAGAACGGTAGCCCGAACGACGCGGTATTAGCGACGAACGCGCACGCCAACAGAAAGGGTTTGGCGTCGAGATCGTCGCGTTGCACGACCGCGCGACAGACGATCGGGGTGAGCACGATGGCGGTGGCATCGTTCGAGAGCGCGAGCGTGAGCAGCGCACCGGTTAGAAAAAGGTAGACAAAGAGCCGCCGGCGCGAACCGCGTGCGCCGGCGAGCAAGGTCGCGGTGATCCAACCGAAGGCGCCGCTCTCGTCGGCTGCCGCGGATATCCCCATCAATCCGGCGATGAATGCGATCACATTCCATTGCCGGACGATCGCGTCGAACGCCGCGATCAAGGGGCGTCAGGCATGCGATCGCGCGGATGCGCTTCGTCGTAGGCGCGGCGTTTATGACCCATTGCGAGCTGCAAGTAGACGCCGGTCGTGGCCAGGCTTTCGTGTCCGAGAAGCTCGCGCACGGTCTCGAGGTCGACGCCATTCTCCACGAGATGCGTGGCGAACGAGTGGCGCAGCGTGTGCGGACTCGCGTGTTTGGTGATGCCGCTGACGCGATAGATGTCGCGGAAAATGCGCCAGACGTGTTTGGGCGAGAGCCCTTTGCCGCCTCTTCCCAAGAAGATCGCGGGGTCGGAGCTGGGGGGACGCACGCGCAGATAGGCCTCGATCGCGTCGGCGGCCGCGTGATTGATAAGCACCGTCCGCTCCTTATTCCCCTTGCCGGTCACGCGAATCGTGCGTTCGGCGATGTCGAGATCGGCGAGCCGCGCGCCGGCGAGCTCGGCTCGCCGCAGGCCGCTGGCGTAAAACAGCTCCATGATCGCGGCATCGCGGCGGCGGATCACCTCGGAGCGGCCGGCTAGCGAGGTGCCCAGCAGTTTGGCGACCTCGGCGACCTTCAGCGGCGCCGGGCGCTTTTTCGCGATCGAGGGCCCGGGGATCGCCGAGGCCGGATCGTCCTCCAGGACGCCGGTAATCTTGAGGAACCGATAGAGGGCGCGAATCGACGACAGCTTGCGGCAGACCGTGCGGCTGTCGTAACGCCGCGTATCGAAAAGGTAGGCGATGTAGCGCCGGATCGACGTCGCCCGTACCGCCACGAGCGCGGGATCGGGCAGCGCCTCGGGGTCTCGATCGTGCTGGGCGGCCAGAAAGGCCCCAAATTCGTGCAAGTCGCGCTCGTAGGCGGCCGCCGTGAGCGGGCTCCGTCTCCGCTCCGTCAGTAGGTAGGCCACCAGATCCCGGACGTGCCCATCTTCCTTCGAATAAGACATAATAAATCTTTTATCGCATTCGCGCGGGATGAGGAGACCCCTTCGGGCTGGTCCCGCGAATGCGACAAAAGATGGGCGACTCAGGCTTGGCCCCCTTCGCTTCGCTCGGGGGCAGCGGGCGCTGCCGCTCCGGGTATCTCTCTCCCAGCGACGAAGTCGTCGGCAGCTGTTAGAAAGGCTTGTTGAGATGCGGTTTTGCTTCGCTCGAGTTTGGCTTTTTTGCGCGGCCGCCCTAGCGCTTAGCGCTTGCGGCAACCCTTCAGGGCCCTACACGGCGGCCGGTTCGACCGCCGCGCCCACCGCGCCTGAGCGGAGCGATACCTCGGGCTACCAGGTCATCTATAGATTTCCCGGGAGAGCGGGGGGCGCGTTGCCCGCCAGCGGATTAGTCACATTAGACGGGCAGCTTTATGGCACGACCTCTAGCGGCGGTAATGGCTGCGATAACGACCAGTGCGGAACGGTCTTCGTAACGAACGCGGACGGCAGCACCCACGTGCTTTTCAACTTCAACTCACTTAACGGCGCTTTTCCTCAGGCTAGCCTCCTTGCGCTCAAGGGGAAGCTTTACGGCACAACCGAGGCTGGCGGAAAATACGCGTACAGTGACGTACCGACGGGAACCGTATTCGCACTAACGATCGCCGGTCAACAACACACATTAGTCAACTTCAGGGGAACCGACGGAGGCACGCCTATGGCGAACGTCGTTGCACTCGACGACGTACTCTACGGTACGACCGAATACGGTGGGAAATATACCAGCCCCAGTGGCACGTGTGGAACAGTTTTCAAAGTGACGCCGTCGGGCAAGCATAGCGTTCTTTATAACTTTGACTGCATTCGTCCCTCGACGGATGGGTACGCGCCGACTGCCGGCCTCGTTCCGTACAAGGGTGTTCTATACGGCACAACAACGGAAGGTGGAGCGCACGGCGCAGGCACCGTTTATTCAATCACTCCGGACGGCAAGGAGAGGGTGGTCTATAGCTTCGCCGGGGGTCATGACGGCGGCGACCCGGCGGAAGGGCTGATCGTCTACAACGACGAGTTTTATGGCGCAACGCCGGTCGGTGGCGCGTATTACTTGGGCACCATTTTTGCCGTAAGCCCGTCCGGCAAGAAGCGTATAGTTTATTCCTTCAAGGGCACGCGGAAGGATGGAATTCTACCAAACTCGGTTATCGAGGTTGACGGGAAGCTCTACGGCACCACCTACCTCGGCGGTTCGCATCCTTGTGCAATGATTCGGTCCGGCTGTGGCATCATCTATGCCCTCACGACCTCGGGTACGGAGACGATTCTGCACGACTTTGCCGGCGGGACAGATGGAAGATATCCGACCGGTGCATTAACGGAGATGAACGGCTCCCTCTACGGCGTAACCGAACAGGGGGGTGGCGGCAGCGGGAACTGCTACTACACCAGATCCTCCTTCGGTGGATGCGGAACGATCTTCACGATCGCCCCGATAAAGTGAATCTCTAAAAGAGACATATTCCGCCTACTGCGAGCAGGTGACGATCCAGGCCGTGAGCTGCAGCTTTTTGAGGATCGGGGTCTCGTTGTAACCCTTGTCGCTCGGACAGGTCTTGGCTAGGAAACGCGACTGACTTACCTGGTCGTTGTATTCGACGTCGACAACCAGACGGTTCTGGTTGGTATACACCGTGAACTGATCGCACCAGTGCTGCGCGTAGCATTGCTCGACGACGGCGAAGTCGAACACCTTGACGAGGTCCTTCACTTGGCCGTTGTCGCCTTTTTCATCGGCGGTGAGATTGTCGGCGTGCGCTGCGGTGGCGACCCAGGTGTCGTACGTCAGCTGCTCCGCATACGTAAGCGGAAAGCCCGTCTTGTTCTGGTAGCCGTCGAGATTGTCGGGATCGACGCCGTCGAAGCCCTTCTTCGCGCACAACGCCAAACGCGCCGACATGATCGGCTCCAGAATCTTCGTTTGGCGAATGTCCAGCCAGCGCTCGCCGGCCCAGTGGCCGTCCTTGCGGCCGAGCACGCTCTTGGGGAACTTGCCGGCGTCGGGGCGCCATCGCTCCCAGGTGCCGACCGAGATGTAGCACATCACTCGCTTTCCCATCTTGTGCAACTGCGCGACGACCGACGCCGACGTGTCGAACATGTCCAGGTCGTAGACCTGTGCGTCGTTGCTCAGATCGAGCTTACCGTCGTACTGAATCTGATACGACGTACCCGCCGTGGGGATCCAGCGCGTCTGGCTTAAGGGAGCCGCCGCCGAACCGGGCGCCCCTCCCGGGGCGGGTACCGAGCCGCGGCCGCAACCCGCCACGAGCAATCCGAGCGCGGCGGCGATCCATAGAGCTTTCATGGCAGCGAGTATACCACCGATGCGGCCGCGAAGAGCGACCGGCGTGAATCGGTCTATTCCGCTCCTTCTGCTTCTTCTTACGCCGCTCGCCGCCGTCGGCTGTAACGGGACGTCGCCCTACACCACGACCGTCGGCGCCCTGTCCCCCGGCGCAACGCTTACGGTTAACGTCGGCAATGCGCCGGTAAACGTGTACGCGCCGGAAACCTCGCAGCCGCACAACGTCTTCACGGTCGCGGCGACCGCGATCCCCAAGAATACGCCTCCGCCGGCGCCGACGCTGCGCGCGGTGCCGCGCGGCGTGGTCATCGACGCCCCGCAGCCCCTAGCGGCGCTGCTCGTGCGGGCACCCGACGGCGTCGACGTCGCCGTGCATTCGCAGCAGGGGGACGTCAACGTTACCGACATCCCCGGTAATGCCGAGGTGACCGCCGGTCGCGGCAACGTGGCGTTGATGCTTCCAGGCTACGCGCAGGCCGCGGTGCGCGACGGCGCGCTCAAAGTGACGATGGGGTCGACCGACTGGCCCGGAACGCTGCACTTCTCGACGCAGCGCGGGGACGTCGACTTAAGCATCAGCGCGAACGCGCAGTTTACCGTGCACCTGCACACTGCCAATGGCACGCTCTTCACCGATTTCGGCTTGCGTGGCGTCTCCAACGGAAGTTCCGAGACGATCGACGGGGCCGTCAACGGCGGCGGTCCGCGGCGCGTCGACGTCGAGAGCGCCTCGGGGTCGATCCGGCTGCTACGACTGCAGCCGCAGCCGTGAGGCTCGCAAGAGCGCTTCGCGCGCTTTGATCAGCCGCACCATCGCTTCGTTGTAGGGCGTCGGCGTCGCGGTGCGCCGGCCGAAGGCAACGACGGCGCCGTTGATGTGGTCGATCTCGCTCGGGTGCCCCGATTCCAAATCGTACGCCATGGAGCTCTTCGCGTCGGCTCCCACGGCTACGACTTCGGTTACGTACTGCCAAGGATTAACGAACGGAAGGTTGATCTTCAACGCGGCCGCGACGCCCGCGGTCTCCTCCGCTAAGGCTTCCGCGAGATGCGCGGCGTTGGGGTCGGTGGGAATCTCGCCGGCGTTGCACTCGAGCAGCGCGGAGAGCGCGTTGATCGACGCGTTGACGACCAGCTTTCCCCACAAATGCGGACGGATGTCGTAGACCACGCAGGCGCGCAGCCCGCTGTGATTGAGCAGCTCGGTCACCTCGCGCGCAATCGCCGAGGAGGCCGTCGTCGAGCCGATTAGCGTGTTGCCTTCTCGCGAGCTGCGCACGTGGCCCGGGCCCACGCTCTGCGAGGATTCGGTCGTTACGCCGAGCACCACGGGGACCGCACCGCCGAGCGCGGTTTTGATCGCGTCTTCGTTACCGACGCCGTTCTGCAGCGAGATCACCGGCGCCGCAGGGTCGAGCTCTCCCGCAAAGGCGCGCAGCGCCCGCAGCGTGTCGACGGCCTTGACGAAGAGAAAGAGCATCTGCGATCCGAAGAGGTCGCGCGGATGCGCGGCAACGTTCACCATGCGCGCGGGCTCGTCGTTGACGCGCAGACCGTCGCACGCAACGGCCGCGGCGGTCTCGGGATTGTCGTCGAGCACGGTCACGCTGCAGCTCTGTGCGAGGTGATAGCCGAAGAGCGTCCCCATCGCGCCGGTGCCGATGACGCCGACCTTTTTCGGCCCGCTCAAAACTGGTACTGCAGCCCGATCGTGTTCCGACGAGACGCGTGCGTGATGTCGCGTTGGCCGAAGAACAGCTGCGCGCCGGGGGCGAGGTGGAGGTTGCCGTAGAGGTCGATCATGGGATAGGTAAGGTCGTAGATGCGCGTCTCCAAACCGAAGCCGCGGATCGGCGCGTAGGCGCCCAGCACCCCGACCTGCGAGTAGAGCACGCCGGCGCCCAGCTGGAAGTCGCCCTTCTTCTGCTCGAGGACCGCATTCCAGGTGGTGTTGTTGCCGATCGCGTTGGCGCCGAGCATTACGCTGGTGGTCGAGTGCGGCAGCACGACGAGGTTGATGTCGCCCAACGGACCCTGACTGCTGGTGAGGACGGGATTGAGGCCGGGGTTGTGCTGCGGCGAGAGTCCGCTCAAACGCACTTGAATGTTGATCAGATTGCGCGCGAGCCCCGCGAGCTTACTCTGCACGTTGGCGCGCGCTTGCGGCGAGATCCCGGAAGGCTGCGAGGGGGGCGCCTCGCCGGGATAGGGCGAGCTGCTGGGGACCGTCAGCGGCGCGGGCGCCGCGCCGGAATCGACGCCATAGACGCTGCTCGTTCCACCGAGCTGGCCTAAGAGTGCGTTGGCTTTCTGCATCACCGCGTCGAGGTTGGCGATCGTGTTACGTAGCTGCGCCTGCGTCTGCGGATCGCCCGTGACCGTGCGCAGATCCTTGGCCAGCGCGGCGAGCGTCGCCGTCGTTTCGGCGATGCTCTGCGTGGTCGTGAGCACGTTCTGTTTGAGTTGCGGGTCGGTGGCGAGGCCTTCCAGGGCGTTCATCGAGCGATTGAGCGCGACGGCGGTCGACGTGAACTGGTCGAGCAGCACGCCGAGTTTCTTCGAGTCGGTGGTCGCGGCGCCGTTGAGCGTCTGCGAGAGCTGGACGACGTTGGCGCTGGCCTCGCTCAAGCTGCCTTGCAGATTCGCACCCATCGCGGAGAGTTGACCGGCGACCTGCTGGATCGAGGCCTTCGTCGTGAGGGTTAGCGAGTTGGCGTTGTCGAGCGTCGTCTGCAGCGTATCGAGCAGCCTGGGCGTACGGGACTCGAGCTCGTTCATGATCGTGTTGAGCTTCTTCATCTCGCCCTGGCCCTCGGCCAGGAGGTCGCCGATGCTCGAGCCGTTGAGTCCTTCGGGCTGCTGCGCGACGGGAAGTACTTCGCGCGGCAGCAGCGCGACCGGCGGTTTCTGCCGCGGCGGCACGATCACCAGGGCAGGCGATCCCGTCAGCGGCGCTTGGATGAGGAAACGCGAGGCAGCCGGTACGTCGATTTCATTCTTGATCGCGAGGATCACCTCGACGGTGTTGTCCGGCAGCAACTGCACCGAGTCTACCGACCCCGCCTCGACGCCGCTGAAGTATACCTGTGCCCCCGACGTCAGGCCCGCGGCCGACCGGAAATGCACGCCAATTCGATATCCGGTGTGCCGCGTTCCAAAATCGGTGATGAGGTAAAAGACCCCGAAGAGAAGCAGGATCGCAACGATCGTGAATGCGCCAACCTGGGCCTGCTTGGTCATATGCCGTAACCTATTTATTCTTCGAGGGTCGAGAGCCTCGCGCGCCGCGCAATTTAGCGCCCGGTAAGCCGTCGCACGCGCGACTCGGGTAAGCGACGGGATTTTGGGGGAAGAGAATCGCAAGTGGGGGCAACGATGCGAAACAGGCGCGAGCAACGTGGGGCCGGCGTGCTATCGGAACGGGTCGGCGCCCCGGCTGATGCCCAACGATTCACCGTCAACATCGCGGTCGATGTGGCGGAGGAGCTGCGCGCCGTCGCCGCGCGACACCGTGTGAGCGAAAGCTCCGTCGTCGAGATCGCGCTGCGGCAGCTGCTGCGGCGCGTCGCCCCCAGCGCGCTGGGCACGTTCTTGCGCGAACACGGAGCGTGCCTGCGCCGCCGCGGCTAAGCGACCAACTTTGCAAAGTGCGCGGCGCACATCGGGGCTAGATCGGGATTGGACCTGCTTCCGATCCCTTCAAGAACTGCTGGACGATCGGATTGCTCGAGTTACGGATGCGATCGGCGGTATCGTAGGCGATGATCGCTCCTTCGAAGAGCATCGCGATGTAATCGGCCATGGCAAAGATCGACGGCAGGTCGTGCGAGATCACTACGGCGGTTCCGTTGAGCTTCGAACGGAGCTTGAGAATCGTTTCGGTGATCAGCTTGCTGACGATCGGATCGAGTCCGGTCGTCGGCTCGTCGTAGAGCACCAGTTCGGGCCGGGTGACGATCGCGCGCGCAAAACCTGCACGCTTGAGCATCCCACCCGAAAGCTCCGCCGGAAGATTGTCGTAGGCGTGCAGCATGCCGACGCTCTCGAGTGCGTCGAGCACGGTGCGCCGGATCTCCTCCGGCGGGAGTTTGCTGTGCTCCTGTAGCGGAAGGGCGACGTTCTCGCCGACGGTGAGACTATCGAGTAGGGCGGCGAACTGAAACGAGAAGCCGATGGTTTGCCGTACCTGATTGATCTGCTCTTCGGACATGTGGCAAAGATCTTTGCCGCGTACGAAAACGTGGCCGTCATCGGGAACGAGCAGCCCGTCGAGCAGCCGCAAGATCGTCGACTTCCCGGCGCCGGAGAGGCCGATGATGCAGGTGATCGCGCCTTCGACGATGTCGAGCGTGCAGTTCTTGAGCACCACCCGGTCGCCGAAGGCGAGGTCGACGCCCTGCATCCTGGCGATCAGATCTCCGTTCTCGCTCATCGGCCGCCGAAAAGCACGAACGACAGCGCGAAGTTGGAGACGAAGATTAAGATGATCGCCAGCACCACCGAGAACGTGGTGGATTTTCCGACGCCCGCCGCGCCGCCGCGTGTCGAGAGGCCCTGGTAGGCGCCCACCATCACGATGATGGCCGCGAAGACGAACGTTTTGAGCAGGCCTTTGACGATGTCGCTGAAGTCGACGGACTGCCGCACCGACGAGATGAAGTCGCTGTAGGGGATGTGTGCGTAGGCTTGGGCGATCCACATCCCGCCGACGATCGAGACGACGTCGGCGAAAACGGTGAGCAGCGGCAGCATGATCAAGAGCGCGAGCAGACGCGGTACCACGAGAAAGCGCGACGGCTCCAAACCCATGGAGCGCAGCGCCTCGATCTGCTCCGTGACCACCATCGAGCCCAGCTCGGCGGCAATCGCCGCGCCGACGCGGCCCGCGACCACGACTCCGGTGAGCATCGGGCCCAGCTCGCGCACCGACGCGTAGGCGACCGCGCCGCCGACGAAGCTCGAGAAGCCGTAGGCCACGGCTTGCTGCGCCGATTCGAGCGAGATCACCATGCCGGTGAAGAGCGAGGTGAGCAGCACGATTACCAGCGACTGCACGCCCAGTAGCGCGCACTGTGAGATCGTCTCGGCAACGCGGATGCGCAGCCTCACGAGGAAGCCGACCGACTCCGCGGAGAGCAACGCCAAGCCGCCGGTGTATTCGAAGAAGTCGGTGGTCGCGCGGCCGACGCGCGCCAGCAGCTTCACGTCGCACCTTGCGCAGCGAGCGCGGCGAGGACGCCCTGCGTGGCCTCGATGCGCTTCACGGCAACGCCGCGCTCGGCGGTCAGGTTGAACACCACCTGGTTAAGATGTTCCAGACGCCGGTCTACGTCCCGCAGATGGGCCCGCGCCTCGCGCGCGAAGGGTTCGAAGTAGCGGCGCACGGCCTCGCGGTAGCGGTCGCATTCCTGCGGCGCGACTTCGCCCGTCTCGAGGGCGGCCTCGATGGCGCGCTGGGCGCGCGCCAGCGCGCGGTCGGTGACGTGGAACGCGCCGACGCGCGTTACCAGATCGCGCAGGGCGGGATCAACCGGCATGGCCCGGCGCGGCGTCGAGCGCGGCGCGCTGCACCTCGAAGAGCCGGCGAATGCCGCCCTCGGCAAGTTGCAGCAGCGTGTCGAGCTCCTGCCGGTCGAACGGCGCGGCCTCCGCAGTTCCTTGAATCTCCACGTAGCGCCCGGCATCGGTCATGAAAACGTTCATATCGACCAAAGCCTGACTATCCTCGTCGTAGGCGAGATCGAGCAGCGGGCTTCCGTGGACGATGCCCACGCTGGTCGCTCCAACCATCGCCTGCAGCGGCCAGCGCGCGCGGTCGCCCGGATCGAAGCGCGTGCGCAGCGCCAGCTCGAGCGCGACGTACGCGCCGGTCACCGCGGCGGTGCGCGTGCCGCCGTCGGCCTGCAGCACGTCGCAGTCCAACCAGATCGTGCGCTCACCCAGCTTCGCGGTATCGGTCACCGCGCGCAGCGCGCGGCCGATGATGCGCTGGATCTCGTGCGTGCGCCCGCCGAGACGCCCCTTCGAAGCCTCGCGCTGCGTACGCTCGGCGGTCGCGCGCGGCAGCATGGCGTACTCGGCGGTCACCCAGCCGGTGCCTCGTCCCTTCATCCACATCGGCACGCGGTCTTCGACCGACGCCGCGCAGAGCACGCGCGTGTTGCCGACGCCGATGAGCGCACTACCCTCGGCGTATTTCAAGAACCCGGGTTCGATCGTGACGGGCCGCAACTCGTCGGGCCGCCGGCCGTCGCTGCGGATCATTATTCGACGGTGACGGTTTTGGCGAGGTTGCGCGGCTGGTCGACGTCTTTGCCTTCGATGTCGGCGATATGATAGGCGAGCAGTTGAAGCGGAATGACGTTGACGACCGGCGAGAGCAGCTCGTCGACCTTCGGCACCCAGAACACGTGGTCGGCGATCGCGCGCACCTCTTCGTCGCCGTAATTGGCAACTACGATCACGGGCGCTTCGCGCGCTTTGGACTCCATCAGGTTCGAGAGCATCTTCTCGCGCACCCGATCGTCGGTCGCGATACCGACGACGGGCACCGTCGAATCGAGCAGAGCGATCGGCCCATGCTTCATCTCGCCCGCCGGGTAGCCCTCGGCGTGAATGTACGAGATTTCCTTGAGCTTGAGCGCGCCTTCCAAAGCGGTGGGAAAGTTGACGAAGCGCCCGATGAAGAGCACGCTCTGGGCTTTTCGCAGCGCGCGCGCGACGCGGCGGATCTCGTCGGACGTATCGAGCACCACGTCGACGGCGGCCGGCAAGAGCTTCGTGCCGTCGGCGATCTCGCGTAGGCGGCGCTGCGTGGCGGTGCCGCGCACGCGCGCCAGGTAGAGCGCGAAGAGCGTCATCGCGATGACTTGGGTCACGTAGGTTTTGGTTGCGGCCACGCCGATCTCGGGGCCGCCGCGCGTGTAGAGCATGCCGTCGGCAAGCCGGGTGAGGTGCGAACCGAGCACGTTACAGATGCCCAGCACGCTCGAACCGGATTGCTTGGCGATCCGCACCGCTTCGATCGTGTCGGCGGTCTCGCCGGATTGCGACATCGCGATCACCAATGTCGTCGGGTCGATCACCGGATCGCCGTAGCGGAACTCGCTGGCCAGCTCCATCTCGACCGGCAGGCGCACGAGCGAGCGCAGCAGATACATGCCCACCAAGCCGGCGTGATAGGCCGTGCCGCACCCCGTAATCGCGATCTTGCTCAATGCTTGGAGCAGCTCGGGCGCGACCGCCCCCAGCTCGGCGGCGAGATGCACGTCTCCCGCCTCGTCGATGCGGCCGCTTAGCGTCTCCTTGATCACCTGCGGCTGCTCGAAGATCTCCTTGAGCATGAAATGCTTGTAGCCGCTCTTCTCGGCGGAGCCGGGGTCCCAGGTAATGGCGACCGGTTCGCGCTCGATTCGCGCGCCGGAATAGTCGGAGAGCGAGAAGCCGTCGCGGCCGACGACCGCGATCTCGCCTTCGTGCAGGATGACCTCGCGCCGCGTATAGGGTAGAATGGCCGGCGTGTCGGAGGCGACGTACATCTCGCCTTCGCCGACTCCCAGCACCAGCGGGCTCGCTCCGTTGCGCGCGAATACGAGATGGTCGGGATCGTCGCTGGAGATGACGCCGAGTGCATAGGCGCCGCGTACCTCGTGAAGCGTGCGGCGGACCGCCTCGGCCAGATCGCCGTCGTAGTGCAACTCGATCAGATGCGCCAGCACCTCGGTATCGGTCTGGCTCGTAAAGACGTGCCCCAGCTCGATCAGCCGGGCGCGCAGCGACGCGTAGTTCTCGATGATGCCGTTGTGCACCACGGCAATCTTGCCGCCGCAGTCGAGGTGCGGATGTGCGTTGGCGTCGGAGGGAGCGCCGTGCGTCGCCCAGCGGGTATGCCCGACGCCGACGATACCGGAGATCGCGTCGCCGTTACGCAGCCGCTCCGCTAGGCGCGAGAGCTTGCCTTCGGCCTTCGTTCCGGCGAGGCACCCCTGGTCGTCGATGACCGCGATGCCGGCGCTATCGTAGCCGCGATACTCCAGACGCTTGAGCGCGTCGAGAATGATCGGCACGCTGTCGCGCTGCCCGATATAGCCGACGATTCCGCACACCGCTGCAGTCCCTCGGGGTCGCCTACTTGATGCCTTCGCGCGTGCGTTTGTACTGGATCTTCCCCTCGGCGATCTCGTCGAGTGCGATCGAGACCGGTTTGTTGGGGTTGATCGTCTCGCGATCGACGAGCGGCTCGCTGGCGAAGTACTCGCGCCGGTCGGTCGCCGGAAGCTGCTGCACGCGAATCCAGTTGTTGAGCTGGCGCGCCCGTTTGGTGACGATGTTGACGAGGCTGAACTTCGAGTCGGCGTGCTCCAACAGGGCGTCGAGGTCGCCGAAGACGGATTTGCTCATGATTCCTTTCAAAGACGGACGTTATGACGATTCGACGCGCGTTATCGAATCGTCCGGGTAGCGGTGGATGCGAAAGCGCTCCGCCTGCAAAATCGCCTCTAAATCGCGAACCGCCTGTTCGGAGCGGTCCTGTTCGTTGACGACGATGTAATCGAACTCACGGATGGACTTCATCTCGCGAGCCGCGATTTCCAGCCTCCGCGCGATCTCCTCGTTGGTTTCGGTTCGGCGAGCGAGCAGCCGCTCGCGAAGATTCGAGAACCGATCCGGTACCAGAAAGATCAGCACGGCGTCCGGGAACGTCTCGCGCACCGCAAGTGCACCGTTGACCTCGGGCTTCATGATGACGTCGTAGCCTTCGGTTAAGGTCTCCACGACGTAATCGCGCGGCGTCCCGTAAAGGTTGCCGTTATACTCACGCCATTCGAGGAGCCGTCCCGCCGCGAGCAGGCCATCGAACCAGGCTCGCGAGACGAAGAAGTACTGCTCCCCCTCGCGTTCCTGCGGCCTTGGCTCCCGCGTCGTTGCCGAAACGGAGTACCGCAGGTTCGGCCGGCGCTCTCGCAAGGCCTCGACCAGGGTATCCTTTCCGGCCCCGGAGGGCCCCGAGACTACGAACAGCAGACCGGGTCCCGTGCTCAACTCCTCTACCCTTCACGCTCGGATGGGGGCGAACCTACGGCGAGGGCCGGCCCGGATGATGCCGCCGGCGCCGCGGGGGAGCCTCCGAGCGGAAGGAAGGGTTGCCGGCGAGGTCAGCTTGCGCAGAGAACGGTCTGCATCGCCGCGGCGACCGCGGGGTCGGCCGGCTGGCCCTGGGGGCGCGTATAGACGGCGCGCGTCGCCTCCCCGTCGCGCACCGCGAATCCCACCTGGAGCGTCCCCCCATTGCGAAGTGTGAAGGTCGCCAGCCCCGCCTGGCCCGGGCACGCCGCGAACGGTACGCTTCCGTGCAGCCTCGCCGCTCCGCGATGGAGCAGCGCGTCGATGGTGACCGCCGAGGCCTCGTCCTGCAGCAGCCCGTCGAAGGCGGCTTTGGTATACGAGTACTCTTGCTGCGCGTCGCCGCTCCCGCTCGTCCAGTCGTTCTGTGCTCCCGCGACCGGCGCCCAGCCCTTGGGAGCCGGCGAGGCGCTGCTGCATGCCACCAGAAGCAGAGCGGCAAGGATGATTTGCACTTTCACGCTAGGGAAGGTTTGATGCGCACCGACTGGGTCCTTATCGCGCGGCTCGCGCGCGAACTCGACGAACGGCTGCGCGGAGCTCGCGTTCAAGATGCCGGTCTGCTGCCCGACGGAAGAGTCGCGCTGATGTTTCGCCGCGGCGGCGCGCCGGTGGCGATGGCGATCGACCTCTTCTCGACGCCGCCGGCGGTGACGCTCGAAGAGAACGAGCTGGGCGTGATGGAGGAGCCGGGATTCGTGCGAGCGCTCGCGCGCACGCTCGCCGGAATGATCCTGACGGCCGTGTCGTCGCGCCGATTCGATCGCTTGCTGCGGCTGCGCTTTGCGACGCGCTCGCGCTTCGGCGTGGGTGACGAGGTCGAACTCTTCATCGAACTCGTGCCGCGCTTCGGCAATCTCGTATTGGTCAAGGGTGACGTCGTCGTGGCCGCTTACAAGGAGTTCACGCCCGCGCAGAACGCCCGGCGAGCGGTCATCGCGGGTACGCCGTACGCGCTGCCGCCGCTGCCCGAGCATCCATTCGAGGTCGCGCCGGCACCGGCCGATGCAAACATCAACGAACCCCTGTACGTCTACCGCCGCAACGACGCGCTGGTGCAAGCCTCGCTTCTTCCCTTGGACGGGTTCGAGGATGCCGCGCTCGCGCGCGAACCGTCGCTGTTGGCGGTCCTTGGGGAGCTGCGGCGGCAAGAGGCACGCCGAGCCGGCGGCGAGTTGAGCGCTCGCCGGCGTGACGCGTTACTGCGGCGTCTGGGGGAGCGCGAGGCGGGGCTCCTGCGAGAACTGGAATCGCTGGCCGCGAAGCGCCGTGCGGCGGGCGAACGCGAGAGCCTGCGCGCCGAGGGAGAGGGGATTTTCGCCACGCTGCACGAGTTGCCGGAGGCCGAGCGCGACGAAGCCAAGGAGCGCGCGGCACAGCTCTTCGCGCGTTACAAGAAGCTAAGGAACGCGCTGCCTCACGTGACGCAGCGCGAAGGCGCCGTCCGCGGCGTGCTCGAGGCGGTGGAGACGCTGCGCTGGGAGGGCGAACGCGCCGCCGACGAGGACCTCGCCGACGTCGAGACGGCGGTCGACGAGCTGACGCCGCAGCGGCGGCCGCGCCGCACGGCGGCGGCCCCGCGGCGTCGACGGCGGATGCTCGAGGTGCGCACCGGCGGCGGCTCCCGCATCCTCGTCGGCCGTTCGCCGGTGGAGAACGCCGACCTCACCTTCCGCCTCGCCAAACCGGACGATCTCTGGTTTCACGCCCGCGGCGTGCCGGGCGCCCACGTGATCCTCTCGCGCGACGGTCGCGAACAGGTTCCGGAGGAAGACGTTACCGCCGCCGCATCACTCGCCGCGTATTACTCCAAGGCCCGTGGTTCGGTGTCGGCCGCCGTCGATTACACGCTGCGCAAGCACGTACGAAAACAGCGCGCGGCACCTCCCGGACTCGTGTGGTACACGCACGCAAAGACGATCGTCGCGCGGCCCCAGGAGGTCGATTCGCTGGGGCAGGAGCAAGCGGAATGACGCGCAACAGGGCTCGAATCGAACCGCGAATCCGAGGAGGCGTACATTGAAGAATCCGTTGGACTCGATTTGGGGAACCGTCATCTGCGGTTTTATCTTGACGGTCGTTCTCTACTTCATCGCGCGGGCGATCGTATCGCACGCCGTAGGAACGGGAGCGTAGCCCATGTGGAACGATCCGATCTTTCGCTGGTTCCACATCATGGCCGGCATCATGTGGATCGGCCTGCTCTACTTCTTCAACTTCGTGAATGCCGCGGCGGTCAAAGAAGCGACCGCGGCCGGCGAAGCCGGCCCGATCTCGAAGTACGTGATGCCGCGGGCGCTCCTCTTCTTCCGCTGGGGCGCGGTCGTGACGTGGGTCTTCGGAGCCGCGTTGCTGGCGAACTTTCCGGGACCGGCCGGCGGCAACGGCTTCGTATCGGCATTCACGCTGCAAGGCGCGATGGCGCCGATCGGCATCGGTGCGTGGCTGGGGACGATCATGCTGCTTAACGTGTGGGGCATCATCTGGCCGAACCAAAAGAAGCTGCTCGGCATCGTCCCCGCCGCCGACGAAGAGAAGGCCAAAGCGCGTCGACTGGCCTTCCTCGCCTCGCGCGTTAACACGATGCTCTCGATCCCGATGCTCTTCTTCATGGCGACGGGCCCCTCGTCAGTCGGCCAATCGATCTACCACTAACCCCAGTTTATCGTCCCGAGCGCAGTCGCTCACGCTGACAGCTCGGGGACCAGGACGATTTTGCCGATGTGATTGCTGCTCTCCATGCGGGCGTGCGCTTCGGCGGCGCGGTCGAACGGAAAGACCGAGTCGATCACCGGTACGATCGGATTGCGGCGCGGCAGCAGCGGCCAGATGTGGCGCTCCAGTTGGCGCGCGATCGCGGCCTTTTCCGCCGCGGTGCGCGGGCGCAGACTCGAACCCATGATTGCGGCGCGTTTGGCCAAGAGTTTGCGCAGGTCGAGCTCGACGTTCGGTCCACGCGGCATCGCGATGCACGCGATCCGGCCGTCGAGGGCCAGCGCGGCCAGGTCGCGCGCGAGGTAGTCGCCGCCCACGAGATCGAGTACGACGTCGACGCCCGAGCCGCCGGTAAGCCGCGCGATTTCGGCGACGAAGTCGCTGCTGCGATAGTTGATCGCCGCGGTGGCGCCGAAGCGCAAGCATGCCGCGCACTTTTCGTCGCTGCCGGCCGTTGCGTAGGCGATCGCGCCGAGCGCCGCGGCAAACATGATCGCGGTCGACCCGATGCCGCTGGTTCCGCCCTGCACCAGAAGGCGTTCGCCCGCGCGCAGCCGCGCTCGCGTGAGGACGTTGTCGTACACCGTGAATGCATTCTCGGGCAGCGTCGCCGCTTCGACCGCGCTCCAGCCCTGCGGAATCGGCAGCACTTGGCCCTGCGGCACGGCAACGAACTCCGCGTCGCCGCCGCCGTTGGTCAACGCGCAGACGCGGTCGCCCGCATGCCAACGGTCGACGCCGTCGCCGGCGCTCGCAACCGTTCCCGCGACTTCCAGGCCGAGAATCGGTGATGCGCCGGGCGGCGGCGGATAGTTGCCCGCGCGCTGCATGACGTCGGCGTGTGACATCCCGGCGGCCTCGACCGCGATCAGCACCTCGCCGGCCGCCGGCACCGGTGCCGCCATCTCGGCCACCATCAGAACGTCGGGGCCGCCCGGCGCGGCGAACGTAAGATAACGCACGGCTAGCGCTCCACCAGCATCGCGTCGCCGAACGAATAAAAGCGATATCCGTGCGCGATCGCCTCGCGATAGGATCGCAACACGTCCTGCCGCCCGGCGAAGGCACTCACCAGCATCAGCAGAGTGGAACGTGGGAGATGGAAGTTCGTGATCATCGCGTCGACCGCGGCGAAACGAAATCCGGGCCGGATGAAGAGCGACGTTGCGTGCTCGCCGGGCTCGATGCGGCCGAACTGCGCCACGTTGCCCTCGAGCGCGCGCACGACGGTCGTACCCGCGGCGACCACGCGTCGCCCAACCGTGCGGGCGCGCTCGATGCTCTGCGCGGCCGCGGGCGAGATCTCGTACGCTTCGGCGTGCATCTCGTGCCGATCGACGCGTTCCACGTTCACCGGCCGAAACGTACCCAAACCGACGTTGAGCGAGACGCGCGCGATCTCGACCCCCGCATGCTCCAAGCCTGAGAGCACTTCGGGCGTGAAGTGCAGCGAAGCCGTCGGTGCTGCGACGCTACCGGGCACTCGCGCGAAGACGGTCTGATAGCGATCCCCCACGGTCGACGGGTCGGTGTGAATGTACGGCGGCAGCGGCATCACCCCCGCCCGCGCGAGAAACTCTTCGAACCCAACGCTGGGCCGCAGCTCGACCTCGCGCATCCCTTCCGCGAGCAGTGCGGTGACGACGGCCTCGCCCAGCTCGCCGAAGGCGATGCGCGTGCCTTCACGCAGCCGCCGCGCCGGGCGCGACAACGCGATCCAGCGGCGCGCCTCGGGGTCGTAGCGCAGCCCGTCTGCAGGATGCAGGAGCAGCAGTTCCACGCGCCCGCCGTCGTCGCGTACTCCGAAGAGCCGCGCAGGAATCACCCTCGTCTCGTTGAGCACGAGCAGATCCCCACGACGCAGCAGTCCCGGAAGATCGGCGAACGTGCGGTGCGCGATCGAGCCGCCGGAGAGTACCAGCAGCCGGCTCGCGTCGCGTCGCGGTGCCGGATGCTGCGCGATCAGTTCGGACGGCAGCTCGTAATCGTATGCCGCCGTCGATCGCTCATCGTCCGAGATACGCGACTCGCGTTTGGGGAAAGTAGTACGCGACGATCTCCTGCGCACCCCGATTCTGCTGCGCCATCCCGCGCGCGCCCCACTGACAGAGGCCGACGCCGTGGCCGAGGCCGCCGCCGTCGAGCGCCACGCTTCCGTCCTGCGGCGGCCGTACGCCGGTCACCAACAGGCTGCGCAGCGCGCGCGCGCCGACCGCGAGGCGGAACGCCGTTCCTTTCACGTCGAGGCTGCCGCGCTGCGCGACCAGCGTGAAGGCGCGCGCGCGTCCGCTGCTGTCGCGCTGCCCGATGCGAAGATCGGTCAGGCTGCCAAGCGGCGCGAGTTCCGAGGAAAACGGCGCGGCGACCGCGTCGAGTTCGAACGTAGCCGTCCAGCGATAGTTCGGCGAAGCGGCGCACCACGTACAGACGACGCCGTCGAGGTAGGGAAGCGGCGCGCTGCCCCACGCGTCGGCCGAAGCTTCGGTGTGCCCGCCGCAACACGACGAGTAGGCGATCTGCGCGTACGCGCCGTCGTACGTGAGCACGCCGCCCGCGGTCGCGTCGACGGCGGCCGCGGCTGCGGGCGATTCGTTTGCGATGCCTCCGTACACTTGATTGACCTCCGACGGAACGAGGTCGTACTGCCGCCGCGGATCGCTGCGCTGCAGCACGTAGGTGCGCGCGCAGATCGCCTGCGCCTGCAGCGCGGCGGCCGGCCAGCTCGGCGGCATCTCGCGCGGAACGACGCTCCACAGGTAAGCTTCGAGGTCGACGACGTTGACGACGCGCCCGTCCTGCAGTCGTGAAAACGAACCGCGATACGATCGCCCGCCGAACGAGAACGTGCCGTCACCCGCCGGCGTCGCATCGCCGTTTCCCAGCAGCACGCGCAGCGCCGGTCGCGACGACGTCGTCGCGGGATCTGCGTCTTCTTGCGCGCGCGCTCGCGCCGGGAGCAGCGGCACCGCGGCAAGGGCGAGAAATGCGGAGCGCTTCATCACCGAGCGAGGGGCCTAGAAGAGCCGGTCCTGCGCCGGCGCGGCGCCGGCGAGACCGAGATGCGCGTACGCCTGCGCGGTGGCGCGGCGGCCGCTGGCCGTGCGCGTGAGAAACCCGGCCTTGAGGAGATAGGGCTCGACGACGTCTTCGAGCGTGTCGGCATCCTCGGTGAGCGATGCTGCGATTGCCGCGATCCCGGCGGGGCCGCCGCGGTACTGCACGACGAGCGTTTCGAGGAAGGCACGGTCGAGCCGGTCGAGGCCCAACTCGTCGACGCCTTCGCGCTGCAGCGCTTCCTGCGCGACCGGCAGCGTGACGCGGCCATCGGCGCGCACCTCCGCGAAGTCGCGCACGCGCCGCAAGAGACGGTTCGCCACGCGCGGCGTGCCGCGGCTGCGCGACGCAATCGCGCGTGCTGCGTCTTCTTCTATCGGCACGCCCAGCACGTTCGCCGAGCGGCGCACGATGCGCTCGAGATCGGCAGTTGCGTAATAGTCGAGGTGGTGCACGATGCCGAAACGCTCGCGCAGCGGAGCGGTGAGCATGCCCGCGCGCGTCGTCGCGCCCACGAGGGTGAACCGCTGCAGCGGCAGCTTCAGCGTCTTCGCGTAGGCGCCGCGGTCGACCACGAAGTCGATCTGGAAGTCCTCCATGGCGGGATAGAGAAATTCTTCGACGACGTGACCCAGACGATGCACCTCGTCGACGAAGAACACGTCGCCGGACTCGAGCGAGGTGAGGATGCCCACCAAGTCCTTCGGCTTCTCCAGCGTCGGGCCGCTCGTCGGCCGGAAGTTCGCGCCCAACTCGCGTGCGATCAGCCCGGCCAGCGTCGTCTTGCCAAGGCCGGGTGGTCCGTAGAAGAGCACGTGTTCCAACGGCTCTCCGCGCTGCTTGGCCGCGGCGATCGCGATGCGCAGGTTCTCGACCACGCGCTCCTGGCCCACGTACTCTTCGAAGCTGTGTGGACGCAAGGAGACGCCAAAGACTTCGTCTTCGAGCGTGTCGTGCGGGTCGACGACGCGTTCCTCCGGGGAGGGCTTGCTCTCCGCCGCAACGTCGTTGGGCCCCAGTAATCGCCGGCGCGCGTTGGGTTCGTTCACGCCTGGTCCTTCGCCGACTTCGCGCGGTATATCTCCGCCAGCAGCGTCTCCGCCTCGTCGACGTCGGAGCGGCGTTCGAGCGTTTGGCGGATCATCGCTTCGCCTTCGGCGCGTTTATAGCCCAGCTGCAGCAGCACCGCGAGCGCTTCGTCGGCAAACCCGGGAATGGCCGCAGACGACGTGGCGGGTGCATCTTGGATGAGCAGAAATTTCGCGACCTTCCCCTGCAGCTTGGCGACGATGTCGCGCGCCTTCTGCTGGCCGATGCCGGGAAGGCTGCGCAGCACGGCGTAATCGCCGCGGTCGATCGCGGCCGCGATCGTCGACATCGGCAGCGAGAACGCCCGCGCCGCCGAGCGCGGACCGATCGACGCGACCGTCAGCAGCGCTTCGAAGAAGTCGCGTTCGATCGCATTGGTAAAGCCGTAATACGTGAAGCGGCCGCTGTTGCCGTCGACGTTCAACACGGCGTAGATCTCCAAGGCAACCCGCTCGCCCGTGCGCGGTAGCTTCTCGGCGATGCAGGGCGGCAGCACGATCTCGTAGCCGAGGCCGGCCGCTTCGACCAGCGCGGTTTCGCCGCTACGCTCGACGAGCGAGCCCGAAATCCTAGAGAACACGGCCGAGCTTTACGCGGCTCACGGCGAGATTGAGGAAAGCCAGTGCGAGGGCCAGCGCGTCGGAGACGTCGTTGGGTTTGGGCGGCTGCCGCAGGTGCAGCAGCTGGGTCACCATGGCGTTGACCTGTTCTTTGCGAGCCGCTCCCGAGCCGACGAGCGCGCGTTTCACCCGCGCGTGCCCGAGCGTGTGAACGGCGACGCCGGCCTGTGCCCCGGCCAGGCAGAGCACGCCGCGCGCGTGCCCCATCAGAAGCGCGGCGCGCGGATTCTTATAGCTGGTATAGAGCTCCTCGATCACGATCGACTCGGGTTCGACCGCGGCGATGACCTCGGAGATCCCGGCGTGCAGCTCGCGCAGCCGCTCCTCGAGCGAGCCGCCCGGGCGCGGTACGACGACGCCCGCTTCGATGAGGCGCACGCTTCCGGCACGCAGTTCGATGGCGCCGTATCCAGTGGTTCGCAGCGCCGGATCGATGCCGAGGACTCGCAGAGTGCGATCGCTCAGGGCGGCGCGGCTCCGTTCACGGTTACCGTCACCGACGAGCCCGGCGCCAGCGACGTCCCCGCAGCGGGATAGGTGCCCACGACGCGTCCGCCCGTGCCCAGGCTCGTGGTGTACTCCCACTTCGCGACTTGATAACCGTCGTCGGAGAGGGTTTTGACGGCCTGCTCGCGCGTCATGCCGTCGGTGTCGGGCACCTCACCCGAGACCGAGAGGGTAATCGCGACGGTCGCGCCCTGCGGGCTTTGGCCTGCCGGCGGATCTTGAGCGACGATCGTGCCGTTGTTGGTGCTCTGCTGCGCGTAGCGGACGTCGTACTGGAAGCCCGCCTGCAGCAGCGTTTCGCGCGCCGAGGTGAGGTCGAGGCCCGTCACGCTGGGCAGATTCGCCACCGGACCGTTGGCGGCCGGCGTCGCGGCAACGGGCGACGCTCCCGCGGTATTTACGACCACGCGTACCGTCGCGTTGCGGTCGACCTTGCTGCCGGCCGCGACGCTCTGCGATGCGATCGTGTCGACCGGGGCGCCGACGATCGTCTGCGACGTGTCGAGCGTGATCCCCATGTTGCTCGCGCGCGCTTGCGCCTTCTCCACGCTCATGCCGATGAAATTGGGAATGAGCACGGGCGCGGGGCCGTCGGAGACGACCAGGGTGACGCGGCTGCCGCCGGTAACTTTGGCGCCGGGCTTGGGCATTTGATCGACCACGTTGTCGCGAATCGTGCTGTCGTAGCGCCGTCGCAGCGTTACCGCAAAACCGTCCTGCTGAAGCGCGCGTTGCGCGTCGTCGACGCTGAAGCCGCGCACGTCGCGCAGGCCGAGAAGCGGCTTACCGTTGCTGATGACCAACTCGACGACTTGATTCGGCTCGACCTTCGTGCCCGCCGGCGGCGATTGCCGGATCACGTGATCGGGCGGCACCGTTTCGCTCGCGCTCTTGGTGAAGCGCGTGCGCAGACCGGCATTCACGACGGCCTGTTGCGCCTGCGCTTGCGTGAGACCGGTGTAATCCTCCACGAGGGTGCCGGCGCCTCCGAAGAGCGGGTGCGCGAAGATCAGATAGCCGAGGCCGGTCGCGCCCAAGAGCACGATGACGAGCGCGAAGGCGATCCACAGACCGCGGCCGGAGCGTTCGCCATCGTCGCCGTCGTAGGAACGATCGGGCATCGGCGAGCGCCGCGGCGGCAGCGTGCGCGATGCGGCGGTATGTCCGACGGCGTCGTCGGTAATGCGGAAGGCCGCCACGCTGGGACGCTCGCGCGCCTCCCGCAGAGCCGTCGCCAGCTCGCTCGCCGATTGAAAGCGGCTCAGCGGATTCTTCTGCAGCAGCCGGTTGACGATCGCGGCGAGGGCCGGGCTGATCCCGGCGGCGCGCACGTCGATAGTGGGAACCGGGTCGCCGATGTGCTTGAGCGCGACGGTCACCGGCGATTCGCCCGTATAGGGCAGCTTTCCGGTGAGCATTTGGTAGAGTACGATGCCGAGGCTATAGAGATCGGAGGTCTCGTGAACCTCGTGCTCTTGCGCCTGCTCGGGCGAGATGTAGTAGACGCTTCCCATCACCAAACCGGGCTTGGTGAGCGCCATCGTCTGCTGCGAGACCGCACGGGCGATTCCGAAATCGGAGAGTTTGACGACGTCGTCCTTGGTAACGAGGATATTCGCCGGCTTGATGTCGCGGTGGAGCAAGCCTTGGCGGTGCGCGTAGGCTAAACCGCTGGCGATCTGCGCCGCATAGTCGATCGCGACGGGCTCGGGGAGCTTTCCGTCGGCGGCGATGATCTCGGCGAGCGTGGCGCCGTCTACCAGCTCCATCACGATGAAATAGGTGTGGTCCTGGCGACCGACGTCGAACGTGTTGACGATGTTGGGGTGTGAGAGTTTTGCGGCGGATTCGGCCTCTTGGTAGAACCGGCGCACGAACTCTTCGTCGGCGGCGTACTGCTCCCGCAGCACTTTGATGGCGACGCGGCGGCGCAGCAAGATATCGGTGCCGCAATAGACCGTCGCCATCCCGCCTTCGCCGAGCTTACCGTCGAGGCGATAACGGTTGTTGAAGATTTGCTCGGTGGTCAAGGGCCGGAGTTTCCGAGGCTCTGGAGCGCAGTCTCCATGACGTCGCGCGCGATCGGCGCGGCGTACGTCGCGCCGTAGCCAACGTTCTCGACGACGACGGCGACGGCGACGTGCGGGCGATCCGCCGGCGCGAAGCTGACGAACCAGGAGTGCGACCGCCCCAGCGGATTGGTCGCCGTGCCGGTCTTTCCGGCGACGCTGTAGCCGTGAATCCGCGCCGGCGTGCCGGTGCCCCGCTCGACCACCGCGATCATCATCTTCGTCACTTTCGCTGCGGTATCGCTCGATACCGGGTCTGCGAGCGTGCCCGTCGCCGAAACGCTGGCCGCAACGCCGTCGCGAACCACTTGACGAACCACGTACGGACGCGGCTCGCTCCCGCCGTTGGCGATCGTCGCGCCGATCAGCGCCATCTGCAGCGGTGAGACGAGCAGTGCGCCCTGCCCGAAGCCCATCTGCGCCAGCTCGCCCGGGACGATTTGCGCCTGTGGCGGCACGCGCGAAGGCTGCGCCGCCAGCTGGAAATCGAGCGATGCGCCGATGCTCCAGCGCTGGAGGTAGTCGTAGAACGTCGGCGTGCCCATCTTCAGTGCGATTTGCGCGAAGTCGACGTTGCTCGAGAGCGCGAAGGCGGTGGTAAGGTCGGCGTAGCCGGTCGCCTCGCTCTCGTTGTCGTGCAGCGTGAAGTCGCCGATCTGCAGATATCCCGGATCTTCGAAGTGCGAGTCGGTCGTCACCGCGCCGCTATCGAGCGCCGCGGCGGCCGTGAAGATCTTGAACGTCGAGCCCGGCGGATAGAGACCGTCGAGCGCGCGATCGAGCAGCGGCGCGCTCGAGTCGTCGCGCAGCGATGCGAAGGCCGCATCGAAGCCGTTTGGATCGAAGCTCGGCACGCTGGCCAGTGCGAGGACGGCGCCGCTGTTCGGATCGACCACCACGCCGGCAGCGCGCGGATAGCGCGCCAGCGACGCGTAGAGCTCCGTTTGGATCGCGGGTACGATCGTCGTGATGACGTCGGCGCCGCGCGGCTGCGCGCGCGAACCCGAGAGCGTCGCACCGAGCTGCCGAAGTTGCTCGACCGGGTCGCCGCCCGAGTCGGGGGGCGAAAGAGCGGGATCGAACGCTTCCTCTATGCCGCTGCTGCCGTACCGCTGCGAGTCGTAACCCACCAGTGCCGCAGTCTGCGGCCCGAACGGATACTCCCGCTTCCCGGCGACCGTCTGAGCGAGTACGGTGCCGTCGCTTGCGAGGATGCGCCCGCGGTACGCGTCGAGCAAGGCGTGCCGCGGGTTGTTGGGCCGCGCCGCGATCGAAGGAGCGATCACGACCTGAACGTAGATCTGGCGTACGGCGAGCACGATGAAGAGCGCGACGAAGAAGGTCGCGAGATCGCGAATCGCGCGATTGGTCATGCTTCGCGCAGGAGCGAGTAACCCAACTCGGTCTTCACCGCCATGTAGGCTCTGGAGGACTCGCCGGCGATCAGTGCGTTGACGATCTGAAGGGGCAGGCCGCCGCCGAGCGCGGCGAGCGCGAGCACTTCTTCGACGCCCAGTTCGACCAGCAGCGGCGGCGCAACGTACGCGCAAAAGGGAACGTCGTCGAAGTGGCGTTCCTCGTAGACGCCTTCGTGCCACGGGCCGCGTTTACCGAAGACCTGCGCGTGGTAATCCCAGGCGCACAACTGTTTCTCTTTCCACACGAACTCATCGCGGACGCAGAGCGCGCGGCAGGCCGCGCAGGCGACGAGCTCGCATTGCGGGCGCGCCAGCCCCTCGGCAATTTCGTCGGGAAGGTCTTCGAGGTTCAGTACGCTGCGCTCGTCGAGACGCTCCGGGAAGGGCGCCTCCCAGCCGACGCGTGCGAGCAGCTCCACGTCGCGCACCGACGCGATGAACGTGCGCTCGTCCTCGGGGGGAAAGGTGCGATCGACCCAGTCGAGGATGCCGCGCAACGGCACGCCGACGTCTTGGAGCGACGAACCGATCTCGACGCCGCGCGGCGTGTACGCGAGTGGCACGAGCCGCAGCGTGACGATCGCATCTGGCCGGGTCGCACCTTCGGGGGCCCGAAAACTGCTCGTAGCCGCCAGCGTCGTGCCATTACCGCCGAGCACGAAGACGCGCGGCTCGCCTGGATCTTCTACGAGACGCTCGTCGTCGCCGCGGTGCGGTACTCTTGAAGGCTGCGCGGCGGACCGGCCTTGCTTGCGAGCGCCTCCGCCAGTGCCCGCGCCGTATCCAGACTCGTCAAACACGCAATGCTCGCTTCGACCGCCGCGCGGCGAATCTTGTAGTCATCCGAGATTTCCCTCGCTCCCTTTGCATCGTTGACGACCAGGTCGACCGCGCGCGCCGCGATCAGATCGAGGACGTGCGGCGAACCGTCGGCGATCTTGTTGACGCGCTCGGTAACCATCCCGGCCTCTGCCAGCATCGCGTGAGTACCTGGCGTGGCCACCAGCTGGTGCCCCAGCGCGGCGTAGGCGCGCAGCACCTCGATCGACTCTTCTTTGCTCTCGTCGGCGATCGACACCAGGATGCGCGCTGCGCTGCCCGGCAGGCGGATGCCGGCGGCAAGAAACCCTTTGCGCAGCGCACCGCCGAACGTATCGTCGATCCCCAGCACTTCGCCGGTCGACTTCATCTCCGGCCCTAAGATCGTCTCCACGCCGCGCATCTTCGAAAACGAGAAGACCGGAACTTTTACCACTACGTAAGGCACGCGCGGCTGCAGGCCGATGCCGTACTCCATCTCTCGCAGCCGCTCTCCCAGGGCGACGCGAGTTGCCGCGGCGACCATGTTGATGCCGGTCGCCTTCTGAATGATCGGCACCGTGCGGCTCGCGCGCGGGTTGGCTTCGATGATGTAAAGCTGCTCGTCGTGCACGACGAATTGAATGTTGATCAATCCGCGAATGCCCAACTCTTTGGCGATGGCGTGCGTCACCTCGGCGATGCGCGCCTCGAGAGCCGGGCCCACGACTTGCGTGGGATACACGCCGATCGAATCGCCGGAGTGGACGCCGGCGCGCTCGACGTGCTCGAAGATTCCCGGAATGAGCACGTCGTGGCCGTCGAAAACGGCATCGACCTCCACTTCGAGACCGCGCAGGTACTTGTCGACCAGCAGCGGCGCGTCGTGGAGGATCGCCGGCGCGGACTCGGCGTAGGCGGCGAGCTGCGCCTCGTTGTAGACGATCTCCATCGCACGGCCGCCGAGGACGAACGACGGACGGACCAGCACCGGAAAGCCCAGCTCGCGGGCGATGGCGCGAGCCTCACGGAAGCTGCGCGCCGCTTTCCCCTCGGGCCGCGCGACGCCCAGCCGCGCGAGCGCAGCGTCGAACTGCTCGCGATTCTCGGCCATGTCGAGCGAGCGGCGATCGCTGCCGGCAATCGCCACGCCGCGCGCGGCCAGCTCGCCCGCGAGATTGATCGCGGTTTGACCGCCGAAGGCGAGCATCACGCCGCGCGCGTTGGTCGCGCGGTATGCGGCCTCGACCTCGTCGGCGCCGGGCGGCTCGAAGACGAGAACGTCGGAAACGTCGAAATCCGTGGAGACGGTCTCCGGATTGTTGTTGACGACCACCGGAGAGCGTCCGGCGTTCCTGAGCGCCCACGCCGCGTGCACGCAGCTGTAGTCGAACTCGATGCCCTGGCCGATGCGAATCGGGCCGCTGCCCACGACGACCACGGCCTCCGAGGGAGTTGGGCGCATCTCGTCCTGTTCGCCGCGCGACAGATAGTAGTAGGGCGACTTCGCGGGAAACTCGGCGGCGGCGGTATCGACCATGCGAAACGCGACGCCGTCGCCGCGGGCAACGCCGTCGCCTCGGGCACCGCCGAAGCCGGCCGTGGAGTATCCCGCCTCGAGCGCCCGCGCGCGCTCGCCGTTGGGGGCGCCCGAACCGGCGCGCTCTTCGATACTCACGAGCTCGGAGATCTCGTACAACCAAAAACGATCGATCGCCGAGAGCTCTGCGATGCGCTCGATTGCCGCATCGCGATCGTCGGCACGCGCGATGAGCTCGGCGACGGCGAAGAGCCGCTCGTGCGTCGGACGCGCGACGACCGCTTCCAGCTCGGCTTCGCTCCACTCGCGCAGCGGCCCGGTCAGGCGCTCGCGGTTGAGATCGAGTCCGCGCACGGCCTTGAGCAGCGCCGCGCGAAACGTGCGCCCGATTCCCATTGCCTCGCCGGTCGACTTCATCTGCGTGCCGAGCGCCGTGTCGGCGATGGGGAACTTGTCGAAGGGCCAACGTGGAATCTTGACGACCACGTAATCGAGCGTCGGCTCGTAGGCGGCCTTGGTGACCCCGGTTACGGGGTTTTCGATCTGATCGAGCCGGTAGCCGAGCGCGATGCGCGTCGAGATCTTGGCGATAGGATAACCCGTCGCTTTCGAGGCGAGCGCGGAGCTGCGGGAGACGCGCGGATTCACCTCGATGATCGCGTACTCCATACTGGTAGGGTGCAGCGCGAACTGGATGTTGCAGCCGCCTTGCACGTCGAGCGCCCGGATCACGTTGATGCTCGCAGAGCGCAACATCTGGTACTCGACGTCGGAGAGCGTCTGCGACGGGGCGACGACGATGGAGTCGCCGGTATGGACGCCGACCGGATCGATGTTCTCCATGTTGCAGACGACGATGCAGTTGCCGGCGCCGTCGCGAAGCACTTCGTACTCGATCTCTTTCCAGCCGAGCAACGACGTCTCCAGCAACACCTGATGGATGAGGCTCGCATTGAGTCCGGCATCCAGCGTCGCGCGCAGCTCCGCTTCGTTGGCGACGATGCCGCCGCCGGTGCCGGCGAGGGTGTATGCCGGGCGTACGACCAGCGGATAGCCCGCCGTCTGTGCGAAGGCGACGCCCTGTTCGACGTCGGTGACGATCGCGCTCTCGGCGACCGGTTCGCCGATCTCTTGCATCTTGAGTTTGAAGCGCTCGCGATCTTCGGCAAGGCGAATCGTTTCGATCGGCGTGCCGAGCAGTTCGACGCCGTAGCGGCTCAGCGCGCCGGCTTCGTCGAGCTCGACCGCTAGATTGAGCCCAGTCTGGCCGCCGAGCGTCGGCAGGAGCGCGTCGGGCCGCTCCCGCGCGATGATCTCCTCGACCGACGCCGCGGTCAGCGGCTCCAGGTAGACCGCGTCGGCGATCTCGGGATCGGTCATGATCGTGGCGGGATTCGAGTTGACGAGGACGACGCGGTGGCCTTCCTCACGCAAGGCGCGACACGCTTGAACGCCGGCGTAGTCGAATTCGGCGGCCTGACCGATGACGATCGGTCCCGAGCCAATGACCATGACGTTCCGCCGCGACACTGGGGCAGACTCTTTACGGGAGCGGGTGGCCGGCCCCTGGCGGCCTTACGGTTGCAGCAACGCCGCGCGCCAAAGAAGGCCGTCGCGCGTGTAAGCGACGCGTTCGTGCATGCGGTTGGGCCGGTTCTGCCAAAACTCGAGGTACGCCGGCGTCAGGAGATAGCCGCCCCACGAGTGTGGACGCGGTACGTCCTCTCCCTCGAACCGCCCCTCGAAGTGCGCGTAGCGTTCCTCGAGGAGCGCGGAATCCTCGAGCGGCTCGCTCTGCTCCGACGCCCAGGCGGCAAGCTGATGACCGCGCGGCCGCGACGCAAAGTACTCGTCGGATTCCGCATCCGAGAGCGGCGCGACGTCACCCTCCACGCGCACCTGTCTTCCGAGCGCGGGCCAGTATAACACGGCTGCTGCATGCGGGTTGGCCGTGAGGTCGTGCCCTTTGCGGCTTTCGTAGGAAGTGTAGAAGCGCAAGCCACGCGCGTCGAGACCGCGCAAAAGCACCATGCGCGCCGACGGCCGCGCACGCGCGTCGACGGTCGCCAAACACATCGTGACCGCCTCCAGGCGATCCGGGCCGCCCGCGTCCCGCAGCCAGCGCTCCAGCAGCTCCAGCGGCGCGCTCACGGATAACGCCCAAGACCCAACCCCGCGAGGAACGCCAGCAGCATTCCCGCGGCGCCGGCCACCGCGAATGGCAGCGACGCGTCGACGCGCTGCAGTTGCAGCGAAGTGATCCGCCCCAGCCGGGCAAGGGCGTCGCGCAGTTCCCCTGCGTTCTCGACGCGCGCGTAGGCGCCGCCGCTCATCTGCGCGTAGCCGCGAAGGGCCTCCTCATCGATCGTGGCTTCCTCGTTGGTTCCGGGAATCAGGCCGCCGTTTGGCGTGCCGATGCCGACGGTATAGACCGGAATGTGATGGGCGCCGAGAGCGCGCGCCACCTCCATCGGATCGGTACCCGAATTGTTTACGCCGTCGGTGATCAATATGACCACGCGATGTCCTTTGTTGCCGAGCATGCGTCCCGCCAGCGCGAGCGCGTCGCCGATGGCGGTCGCGCCATCGGGCTCGGGGATCTGATCGAGACCCGCAAGCACCGCCTGATGATCGGCGCTGGCCGGCACGACGACGCCCGCCGCCCCGGCAAACGAGATCACGCCGATCTTGGTGCCAGGCGGGCTCTCGGTGATGAACGCGCGAGCCGCGGCCTTGGAAGCGGCTGCGCGCGTGGGAAAGACGTCGGTCGACGCCATCGAGCCCGACGTGTCGATGCAGATGAAGACGCTGCCATCGCGCGCCGGCACGAGCATTTTGAGGTGCGGTCCGCTGACGCCCAGCACTACCGCGGCGAACGCGAGCAACCACAGCGCTTGCAGCGCGCGCGGAATCCAGGTGCGCGGCTTGGTCGCGCCGGTGAAGAACGGGATGCTGCTGTAGGCGAGGTCCTGCTTTGTCGCACGCCGCGATAGCGCGGCGTAGAGCAGCGCGAACAGCACGAACGCGGCGATTCCCAGCACGAGCCGCGCCGGATGGTCGATACTCACGCGCGCAACCCGAAGGCCGCCGCCAGCGATGCGCGGCCGTCCTCTTCGCGCAGCACGCCCGTGCGCCAGTTCGCCCGTTCGAAGCGGTGCAGCAGTTCAGACTCCCGCGCGCGCACCGCGCGATGGTAGGCGGCGCGCTCTCGCGCGCCCACGAAGGCTCGAACCGCGCCGCCTTCGGCACCGCGCAGACGGACGATGCCGCGCAGCGGCAACTCGTCGTACCAGGGATCGCGCGCGATCAGCGCCGTGCAGTCGAAGCGAGCTCCAAGCGAGGCCAGTTCGCGGTCGTGGCCGGCATCGAGGTCGAACCAATCGGAGACCGCCAGCAGCGCCGTTCCCCGTGGCAGCGCCGCGCGCGCGGTGCGTATGCTCCGCAGCAGGTCGAACGCGCCCGCACCCGGCGAAACGGCCGCAGCGTGACGAGAGCCGCGCTGCAGCGCCGCCGGCGTGATCGCCGCGCCGTCAATGCGAATGCAGCGGTCCTCGCCGGTCGCCGCGCCGAACCAATCGTGCAGTGCCTCGCCGGCGGCGTCGTGCAGCGGGCGCCGGCGGCCCACGCGCATCGAAGCCGACGTGTCGACGATCGCGGCCAGCGTCAGCGTGACGTCTTCGAGCACCACGCGCGACTGCAGTTCCCCCGAGCGCGCGGTCGAGGCCCAGTCGATGCGGCGCACGTCGTCTCCGGGCACGTAGGCGCGCAGCTCGACGAATTCGTAACCGTCGCCGCGGTAGATCGTCGGCGAACCGGCACCAAAATGTCGCGGCCGGCGCCGTGCGCGCAGAAGAGCCTCCCGAACCGTCATCGCTGCGAGCCTCCGGACGCTACGGTGCGGGAATCGCGGCGATCATCGCGTCGATCGCCGCGTCCGCGCTGACGTCTTCGGTTGCGAGGCGGTAGTTGAAGCCGATGCGATGGCGCAGCGCCGGCGCGGCGACCGCGCGCACGTCGTCGGGCAAAGCGAAGTCGCGGCCGCTCAACAATGCGCGGCCTCGCGCCAGGAAGGCTAGTGCGAGGGTCGCCCGCGGACTCGCGCCGTAGTCGATCAGGTCGGCGGCGCGAAGCGACGCTCCCGCTTTTGAGGTCACTTTGACGGCGTGGGCGTCGCGCGTGATCGCGACGAGGTCGACGATGTAGCGCTTGAGCTTCTCGTCGACGTGCACGGCGTGAGCCTGCTCGCGCCACGCGCGCACGTCCGCCAGGCTCGCCACCGCGCGCACCGGCTGCGTGTCGGCCATCGCGAAGCGGTCGAGGATCTGCAGCTCCTCGTCGCGCGTCGGATAGCCCACGTTGACCTTCATCAGGAAGCGGTCCATCTGGGCAATCGGCAACGCGTACGTGCCTTCGGAGTCGAGGGGATTCATCGTGGCCATCACGACGAAGGGATCGGGTAAGCCGTGCGAGGCCAGCCCGATCGTCACTTGCCGTTCCTGCATCGCCTCGAGCAGCGCCGACTGCACCTTTGCGGGCGCGCGGTTGATTTCGTCGGCGAGCACGACGTTGGCGAAGATCGGCCCCAAGACGGTCGCGAACGCACTCTCGCGCTGATCGAAGATGCGCGTTCCCACGATGTCGGAGGGCAAGAGATCGGGCGTGAACTGGATGCGCTTGAACTCACCCTCGAGCGCTGCAGCCAACGAGCGGCAGGCGAGCGTCTTGGCAAGCCCCGGCGGCCCCTCCAGCAGCACGTGGCCGTTGGAGAGCAGCGCGAGCAGCAGCGCCTCGAGCACGCTCTCTTGGCCGACGATCGTCTTGGCCAAAGCGGCGCGTAGGTCGGCGGGTTGAGCGTTCACGTAAGCGACTCCGAATAACGTTGCAGCGCGGAGACGGCGTCGTCGATCGCGGCCGTCAGATCTTCGTCGTAGGTGAAGGCGCTGCGCTCCAGGGCGACGAGCGTCTCGCGCAGCGGGCTAACGTTGCATCCGGGGCGTGCGAGCACGTCGCCGAGCGTCGCGCCCTCGGAAGCGCCGATCGAACGCCAGATCGCGGCGCGGACGGCGATCGCCGTCGCTCGCGTTCGCTCGGCGCCCAGCACGGCGCGCGCGTCTTCCACGTCTTGCCGGTGCGTACGCTGCAGCGGCGGCGGCTCCGGCGCGGCGACGGGCACCGCGACCGCGACCGGTCTGCGTCGCGACGCGAGCACGACTGCGAGAACGATCAAAGCGACGACCGCGCCTCCGGCGACGACGGCGACGGCGATCTCCAGCGCCCACACGGCCGCGTGCTCGCCCGCGCGCATGACGTTCGCCGGAGAGTTCACCGCGACCAGACGCAGATCGTTGGTGTACCACTCCTTCGCTTTGCCGTCGCGCGCGTCGATCGCTTGGAGCGTGGCGGGAGCGATCGCGATCGCGCCGGGCGCGTGGGCGACGACGGTGATCGTTTCGCGGTACTGCGTTCCACGCGAATCGCTGACGATCGAACGCTCGTCGCCGAGCAACTCGAGCTGCGCCAGCATCGGAAGGTCGAGGTTGTCGACCTCGCTCACCTGCTCGCGCACCCGGAGCGAGACGATCAGGTGAAACGGCGCGTCGACCTGCGGCCGCGCCGCATCCGTCGAGAGCGCGAACGACTCCACGGTGAGGCGCTCCAGGCTCTGCGCTCTCGACGCAGAAGCCAGCGCGCACCACGCGACGACCGCGAGGACTAGCGGCGCGGTAAGCTTGCGAGCCATTGCGCAAAAAGGTAGCGGGCGTCGAACGGTCCGGGCGACGCCTCGGGATGAAATTGCACCGCGGCGATCGGCAGCGTGCGATGACGGAAACCTTCGTTGGTCCCGTCGTTGAGGTTGGTCATCGTGGCCTCGAGTTCGTCGGGAAGCGTCCTCGCGTCGACGGCATACCCGTGATTGTGCGCCGTTACCAGCACCGTCTGCGCTTGCAGTTCCATCACCGGCTGATTCCCTCCGCGATGCCCGTACGGCAACTTGTAGGTCTGCGCGCCGCACGCCAGCGCCAAGAGCTGATGCCCCAAGCAGACGCCGAAGAGCGGCTTGCGCCCGACGAGCTCGCGCAGCGACTCGATCGTTGCGGCGAGGTCGGTGGGGTCGCCTGGGCCCGGAGAGACGACCACGGCGTCGGGCTCCAGCGCCAGCACCTCGGCGGCGCTCGCATCGTAGGGAACGACGATAACCTCGGCGCCCAGCGCGGCAAGCTGCTCGAGAATCGCGCGCTTGACTCCGCAGTCGATCAGCACCACGCGCATGCCGGTGCTCGCTCCCGCGACGAACGAGTTCTTTGCGGCTACGCTGGGAACCAAGCCCTTCGTGTTCGCCGTGCGCGCGAACGCCGCAAGTTCGCGCTCCGCGTCTCGCAGCGCGGCATCGCCGACGGCCAGCGCCGCCCAGATCGTGCCGTGCTCGCGCAGCGCGATCGTGATCGCGCGCGTGTCGGCGCCCACCAGCGCAGGCACGCCCCATTCGTCGAGCCACGAGGGCAGCGTCTGTTTGCAGAGATGGTGCGAGGGACGGTAGGCGATCTGTTTGATCACGGTTCCCGCGGCGCAGGGCCGCGCGTACTGCGAGGCGCTGCCGGAGATGCCGTAGTTCCCGATCATCGGATAGGTGAACGTGAGGATCTGCCCGGCGTACGACGGATCGGTCAGCGCCTCTTCGTAGCCGGTCATTCCGGTGTAGAACACCGCCTCGCCAAACGTCGTCGTCTGCACGCCCAAACCGTAGCCGTCGAAGCGGCTGCCGTCGGCCAAGAACAGCGCGGCGCGGGGCCCTTCGACGGCACTCATGCGGCGAGCTCCGGAGCAAGGTAACGAATCTCTCCAGCCACGACGGTCGCGACGACCCGACGCGGAAGGCGGCGCCCGGAGAACGGCGTCGTCTTTCCTTTCGACGCGAAGCGCGAGGGATCGACGATCCATTCGCGCTCGGCGAAGATCGTAACGTCGGCCGGCGCGCCCGCGCGCAGCGTCCCGCCCGCGACCCCCAGAATCTGCGCCGGATTGCACGAGAGCAGTTCGATGAAGCGCGCGAGCGGCAGTCCCTCGAGCGCGAGTGCGTAGGCGCCGACGGCGATTTCGAGCCCGGAGAAGCCGGGCGCGGCGGGAGCGTCTTCTCCCGATTTCTCACGCGCCGTATGCGGTGCGTGATCCGTCGCGAGCGCGTCGAGGGTGCCGTCGAAGACCGCGCGCCGCAGCGCCGCGCAATCCGCTTGCGTGCGCAGCGGCGGATTGACCCGCGAGGCCGGCCCCAGATCCGCGGCGACGTCGGACGTGAGGATCAGGTGGTGCGGCGTCGCCTCACAGGTGACGCGCGCACCGCGCTCTCGCGCCCAGGCAATCAGCTCGATCACCCGCGCCGTCGAGCAGTGCGCGATATGCCAGCGCTTCCGTGTCGCGATCGCGATGAGCAGGTCGCGCGCGGCCGCAAGGTCCTCGGCGATCGCCGGCGCGCCGGACGCGCTGGCGAAGCTCGGATCTTCGCAGTGCGAGATGAATACGCCGTCCGTCTCGAGCGCCAGCATCGCCGCCTCGAACATCACTCGCGCGTCGCGCACCGTATCGCCATCGTCTGAGAAGCCCACCGCGCCGGCGCGCGCGAGCGCCGGGTAGTCGCACGGCTGTAATCCCTTGCGCTCCAGCGTCATCGCCGCGATCGGATAGACGCGGCAACGCGCGTCGCGAGCGACGCGTTCCTGCAGATCGCCGAGCGTCTCTGCGGCGTCGAGCGCGGGATTGGTATTGGGCATGCATGCGACCGCCGTGAAGCCGCCGCGGACGGCGGCCTCGGTGCCGGTGGCGATCGTTTCCTTTTCGGGGTAGCCCGGCTCGCGCAAATGCACGTGCATATCGATGAAGCCCGGAGCCACGATCGCGTTCGATGCATCGATGATGCGTTCGTCGTCTCGCGGCTCGAGCTGCGCCCCGAGCTCGATCACCAGGCCGTCGGAGACGCGCAGATCGCCTCGAGCATCGATTCCCGCCACGGGATCGACGATTCTGCCGCCGCGTATCAGTAGGCCGGCCATGATGCGGCTTACGCGCTTCTCGCGTTGACGAGGAGGTCGAGCACCGCCATGCGGATCGCGACGCCGTGATGCACCTGGCGCGCGTAGCGCCACCCCGCGAACTCGAGAACGCTGTCGTCGAGCTCCATGCCGCGATTGTACGGTCCGGGATGCATGACGATCGCCTCGAGACGCAAACGGCGCAGCCGCGCCGCATCGAGCCGGTAGGCCGCGATGTACTCGTCATCGGAGAGCTCCATCTCGGTGAAACGCTCGCGCTGGATGCGCAAGAGGATCACGGCGTCGACTTCGGGGAGCACGGCGTCAAAATCGCGCTCGACGCGGATGCCGTCGGCGGCGTAGCTCTCGGGGAGAAAACACTTCGGACCCACGAGCACGACCGTCGCACCTAAGCGGCGCAGCCCTCGCATCGCGGAGTGGGCAACGCGGCTGTGGAGCACGTCGCCGACGATGGCGATCGCGCGGCCCGAGAGATCGCCGAACTCCTCGATGAGCGTGTAGATGTCCAGCAGCGCCTGTGTCGGGTGGGCGTGCGCGCCGTCGCCCGCGTTGATCACGTGGCCGTCGAAACTGCGGGCGATGCGCGCCGGGAAGCCAGCTTCCGGGTGACGCACGACCAGGACGCTGATCCCCATGGCGCCCAGGGTGATCGCCGTGTCTTCGAGCGTCTCGCCTTTGGTCGCCAGGCTCGAATGGCGCGGCGCAAGATTGACGACGTCGGCGCCCAGACGCAGCTCGGCCATGTTGAACGACGTAAACGTCCGCGTGCTCTCCTCGAAGAACATGTTCACGCACGTCTTTCCGCCGAGGCGCGGCGCGGGAGGCGTGCGCTCGAACTCCGCCGTGCGTTCGAAGGTGTAGGCCAGTTCCTCTGCCGTGAGATCGTCCAGGTCGATAAGGCTACGGCGTATCCGCATCGGGGCTTCCCCAAATCGTGATCTCGTCGGCTTCCGACGGCTGTACTCCCAGCACGACTTTCACGCGCTGCTGCGCGGTAGTCGGCACCAGCCGGCCTACGTAGTCCGCCGCGATCGGCAGCTCGCGCAAGCCGCGGTCGACGAGAACGCAGAGGCGGATCGCGGCAGGCCGCCCGAGATCGGTAACGGCGTCGAGCGCGGAGCGAATCGTGCGACCGGTGTAGAGCACGTCGTCGACGACGACGACGAGCCGCCCCGACACGTCGACGGGAATCTGCGACTCGGGATGCTCGTGCGTCACCCGGTCGTCGCGGTAGAGATTGATGTTGAGGTATCCGAGCGCCGGCGCGCGCCCGGCGATGCGCTCGATCTCCGCTGCGATGCGCGCCGCCAGCGCTTCGCCGCCGCGCCGGACGCCGAGCACGACGACGCCGCCTTGCGCTTCGTTGGGTTCGACGATCTGATGGGCCAGCCGCGCGATGATGCGCCCGATCTCGTCGCGGCGTGCGACCGCGCGGCGTGCGGTCGTCGCCGTCATACCGGCTCCCTCAGCGCCCGCAGCGCCTCTTCGGCGCGCGCGAGATCGGCGCGGTAACCATCGAGCTTCTCGCGCTCCTTGGCCACGACGTCGGCGGCCGCTTTCGCTACGAACGCCTCGTTGCTCAGCTTCTTCTCCCCCCGCTCGACTTCGGAGCGCAGACGCGCGGCCTCTTTGACATATCGCTCTTCGAGGACGCCCTGCGGCGCGCGTACCCGCAGCGCGCTCAAGGCCTCCTCGAGGGTATCGCCTTCGGCGGCGCGGCGTTCGATCGTTCCGGCGGCCAGCAGCTCCAGCAGTTCCGCCAGCGCGCCGGGGACGTTCTCCGGCGTTTCGATGGCCACGCGCTCCTTGGGATGCAGCCCGGATTCGGCGCGGAGCGTCCGGACGCGCTCGACCGCACGCATCAGCAGCTCGAAGTCGCGCGCATCTTGCTCGAAGGCGGGAATCTCGAGCGCATCGGGCCAGGCGGCGGTCACGATGGTCGGCCCGTCATGGGGCAGCGCGAGCCAGATCTCTTCGCTGATGAACGGCGCGATGGGATGGAGCAGCCGCATCGCGTTGTTCCAAACGAACGAGAGTACGGCGGCGCGGGTCTCGCGGTTTTGCTCGGCTTTGGTCGCTTCCACATACCAATCGCAGTAACCGTACCAGAGGAACCGCCAGATGGTTTCGGCGGCGTTCCCGAAATCGTACGCCGCCAGCAGCTGGCCCATCCGCACGACCGTCTCGCGCAGGCGCGTGAGGATCCAGCGGTCGGCGGGGGTGAGGCGCTGCGGCTGCGGCAGCGTCAGCGGCTCGGGGAGGCCTTCGGGCAGCGCGAGCAGGTAGCGCGTGGCGTTCCAGATCTTGTTGTTGAAGTTGCGCGCCTCTTCGCAGCGCGACTCTTGATAACGAACCTCCTGGCTTTCCAGCCGCATCTGACGCATGATCGAGAGCCGGAACGCGTCGGCGCCGTACTTCTCGGCGAGGTCCATCGGATCGACCACGTTCCCGAGCGATTTCGACATCTTGCGCCCGGCCGCATCGAAGACCAGTGGGGTGATCACCACGTCGCGGAACGGAACCTCTCCCATGAAGTGCAGACCGAGCATCACCATCCGCGCAACCCACAGAAAGATGATCTCGCCCCCGGTGAGCAGCGCCTGCGATGGATACCAGCATTTCAGCTCCGCCGACTGCCGCGGCCAGCCCAGAATCGAGAACGGCCAGATGCCGCTGCTGAACCACGTATCGAGCGTGTCGGCGTCGCGCGTAAGGTCGCTGGTGCCGTACGCATTCATCGCGATTCGTTTGGCTTCTTCTTCGTCTTCGGCGACGACCTCGGTGCCGTCGGGCATGTACCAGACCGGCAGCCGATGGCCCCACCAGATCTGCCGCGACACGTTCCAGTCGCGGATGTTCTCGAGCCAGCGTTCGTAGGTGCGCCCGTGGCGCTCGGGGACGAAGCGCACGCGGCCGTCGCGGTAGGCTTCGAGCGCGGGCTCGGCGAGCGGCGCCATTTTGACGAACCACTGAAGCGAGAGCAACGGTTCGACGACGTCGCCGCTGCGTTCGCTCGTCGCAATCGCGTGCCGATGCTGCTGCTCGTCGACGAGCACGCCGCCAGCCTGCAGATCGGCGACGATGCGCTTGCGCGCGTCGTAGCGATCGAGACCGGCGTACGGGCCGACGCCGACGTCGGCGCCGGTGATGCGCGCGTCCGTGCCGATGACCGACGGCATCGGTAACGAGTGGCGCGTACCGATCTCATAGTCGACTTGATCGTGCGCGGGCGTCACCTTCACCGCGCCGGTGCCGAACTCGGGATCCACCGCTTCGTCGGCGAGGATCGGAATGGCGCGATCGAAGAGCGGCGGCAGCCAGACCGTTCGTCCGACGAGGCTCGCGTAGCGCTCGTCGTTCGGGTGCACGGCGACGGCGACGTCGCCCAGCATCGTCTCCGGACGCGTCGTCGCGATCTCAATACCGCTAGAAAAGTCGTCTTTGGAGAACGGGTAGCGAACGCGCCAGAGCGAGCCGTCGCGCTCGACGTACTCCAGCTCCGCATCGGAGACCGTCGTCTTGGCGGTGGGATCCCAGTTGATCAGCCGCGTCCCGCGATAGATAAGCCCCTCGCGATAGAGCTGCACGAAGACGCGCCGCACCGCCGCTGAAAGGCCATCGTCCATCGTAAAGCGCGAGCGCTCCCAATCCGGCCCGAAGCCGAGCCGGCGAAACTGCTCGAAGATCTGACCGCCGTAGGTGCGCGACCACTCCCACGCCTGCTCGATGAATGCCTCGCGTCCCACGTCCTCGCGCCGCCGGCCTGACTTGGCCAGCTCGCGCACGAGCACGGCCTCGGTGGCGATGGCGGCGTGGTCGACGCCCGGCAGCCAATCGGCATTGTTGCCCAACATGCGGTGAAAGCGCGTAAGCACGTCCATCGGCGCGTACGTCGATCCGTGCCCGAGGTGCGCGCGCGCCGTGACGTTGGGCGGCGGCATGCAGATGATAAACGGCGGCCGTGCAGGATCGGGCTCTTCGTGAAAGTAGCCGTTGCGCTCCCATTGCGCGTATAGGCGTGGTTCGGTAGCCTGAGGATCGTACTGCTTCGGCAGGTCCATCGGTTCGCCACCGTTCCGCACCCGCTTCCGCCCCGCCTCTCAGAGCCGAAGGGCCGGCAACCGAAAAGACGCCACTTCCCTTAAAGAAGCGTTGATTTCGTCCAGATTGAGGAGCGAAGGGCCGAAGTTTTCTCTCGTGATCGAGGCCCTTCGCGACGAAGAGCTGGGAGAAATCGGCGCTTCTTTTCTTTAGTAGTCGAGAGTAGTCGAGAGCCGCCGCGACGACGCGCTGGAGCAAATCTGCTCCCTTAGGCGGGCATGTCTTTCTTTTGGTCGTGGTAAATTAGAGTCGGCGCTTCCTTCTTCTCGATGACGTCCTTGTTGACGACGCACTTCTTGACGCCTTGCAGCGAGGGCAGGTCGTACATGACTTCGAGCATCGTCTCTTCGAGGATCGAGCGCAGGCCGCGCGCGCCGGTCTTCCGGCGCTGCGCCTTGTGCGCGATCGCCACGAGCGCCTCTTTGGTGAACTGCAGGTCGACGCCGTCCATGTTGAGGATCTTCTGGAACTGGCGCACGAGTGCGTTGCGCGGCTCGGTGAGGATGCGCCGCAGCGCCAGCTCGTCGAGCGCGTCGAGCGTCACCACGATCGGCAGGCGGCCGATAAACTCGGGAATCAAGCCGAAGCGAAGCAGATCTTCGGGCATCAGCTGCTGGAACAGCTTGCCGATGCGCACGTCGCGCTGCCCTGCCGGCTGCGCGCGGAATCCCATGTTGTTGGCGGCAACGCGCGATTCGATGATGCGTTCGAGCCCGTCGAAGGCGCCGCCGCAGATGAAGAGCACGTTGGTCGTGTCGATCTGGATGAACTCTTGGTGCGGGTGCTTGCGGCCCCCCTGCGGCGGCACGTTGGCCGTGGTGCCTTCGAGAATCTTGAGCAGCGCCTGCTGCACGCCCTCACCTGAGACGTCGCGCGTAATCGACGGATTCTCGCTCTTACGAGCGATCTTGTCGATCTCGTCTATGTAGACGATGCCCTTCTCCGCGCGCTTGACGTCGTAATCGGCGGCTTGGATCAGCTTGAGAAGAATGTTCTCGACGTCCTCGCCGACGTACCCGGCCTCGGTGAGCGAGGTTGCATCGGCCATGGCCAGCGGCACGTCGAGGATCTTAGCGAGCGTTTGCGCGAGGTAGGTCTTGCCCGAACCCGTGGGGCCGACGAGCAGGATGTTGGATTTCTGCAGCTCGACGTCGTCGGCCGTCCCGCCGGCGTTGATCCGTTTGTAGTGATTGTAGACCGCCACCGCAAGAGACTTCTTGGCGCGCTCCTGACCGATCACGTACTGGTTGAGGATGTGGTTGATCTCTTTGGGTTTGGGGATGTTGCGAAGGCGGAGGTTCTCGTCGACGTTCTTATAGAGCTCTTCCTCGATGATCTCGTTGCAGAGCTCGATGCACTCGTCGCAAATATAAACTCCAGGCCCGGCAATTAACTTGCGGACCTGCTCCTGCGATTTGCCGCAGAAGCTGCACTTTAGCTGACCCTTATCGTCTCCAAATCGGAACATTGAACGTCCGGGGGCTCCTCCAAAAACCCGTTATGCCGGCGTGGGCAGGCCTTGACGGTTTTCGATAATCTCGTCGATTATCCCGTAGTCCTTGGCCTCGAGGGCAGTCATATAGTAGTCCCGTTCGATGTCCCTGAGAACCTGGTCGAGCGGTCTTTTCGTGGTTTCCTCGTAAATTCGCGCCACCGTCTGCCGGGTGGCGATGAGGTCGCGGGCGGCAATTTCCACGTCTGTGGCCTGGCCGCCGATCTGTGAGACCCACGGCTGGTGGATGACGACCTTGGAATTCGGCAGGGCGTAGCGCTTGCTCGGAGCGCCTCCCGTGAGGAGAATCGACCCCATCGAGGCCGCGAATCCCATGCAGATGGTGGCGACGTCGGGCTTGATGAGCCGCATCGCGTCGTAGATCGCCAAGCCGGCGGTTACGCTGCCCCCTGGGCTGTTGATGTACATGTCGACATCTTTGTCGGGGTCTTCCTTTTCCAGGAAGAGCAACTGGGCGATGACGAGATTAGCCATGTGGTCGTCGATTGCCCCGCCGACGAAGACGATGCGGTCCTTCAGGAGCCGCGAATAGATATCGTAGGCGCGTTCGCCGCGCGCGGTCTGCTCCACGACCATCGGTACTAAATGTCCCATGCTGCGTATAACTACGACGCGGGCGGCGTAGTTTCTTGGGCCTCCTCGACGTGGGCGTGATCGACGAGCAGATCGAGCGTCTTGCCGCGGACGATCCCATCCATCAACGAAAGTAAGTTATTTCCCAGCGCTTTACGGATTCGCGCGGCGGGTTGGCCGTAGCGGCGCGAGAGCAGTTCGATCTCCGCCGCGATGTCGGCCGGCGTGGCGACGATCTTTTCGGCCTTGGCGATCTGCTCGACGAGCAGCGTCGTCTTCACCGCCGCTTCAGCTTGAGCGCGCAACGACTCGCGGAGGTCGTCACGCGAACCGCCTTCACTCGCCGCTTCCTCGCTGAGGCGGTCGAGCTCCGATTCCACCATTGAGGGCGGCAGCGGAAACTCATGCGCGCGCAACAGCTGCTCGACGACGGCGTTGCCGATCGCCCGGCGCCGGCGTGCGGTCGCAACGGCCTCCATGCGCCGCCGCACGTCTGCGCGCAGCTCGTGGAGCGTTTGGCTGCCGGAAACCTCGCGGGCCAAGGCGTCATCGATCGTGGGCATCTCGAACTCTTTGAGGTCGTGCAGAGCGATCGCAAAACTCGCCGGTTTGCCGGCCACTTCGGCTGACGGATAATCGTCGGGAAAAGTAACCGCAATGTCTTTACGCTCGCCCGGGTTCATGCCGACGATTCCCGCAACGAACCCCGGAACGAATCGGCCCTCTGAAAGCTCGATGCTCTGGCCTTGCGCGCTGCCGCCGTCGAAGGCGACTCCGTCGATCGTTCCCGTGTAATCGAGCGTTGCGACGTCGCCGAACTGCGCCGGACGCGAGACCGGAACGAGCGTCGCACGCTCGCGCGCCAGCGCCTGCAGGCTGCGCTCGACGTCGGCTTCCGATATATGCGCGGAAGGCACCGAGACCGCGACGCCTTTGTACTCTCCAAGGTCGATGGTGGGACGTACTTCGACGGTCGCCTTGAGGCGCGTCGGCCGGCCGTCGTTCTCTTCGAGCACCTCGACTTTGGGCCGATCGACCGGATCGAGGTCGTGCTCGCGAATTGCTTTGGCGTAGACCTCGGGCACGACATCGTCGAATGCGCGGCTCGTCACCGCTTCCGTGCCGTAGGCTTGCTCGAAGATCTTGCGCGGCACTTTGCCCTTGCGGAATCCGGGCAGGCGCACGTCCCGGGAAAGCTCGCGAAAGGCGCGCTCTTCGGCCGCCGCGAGTTCGGGGCCGGTTATCGAGAACTCCAACGCTACTTGGGTTGGGGCGAGTCGCGTTAAGGTTGAGCTGGTCATAGAAAATTAGCGGAAGACGAGATTCGAACTCGCGACCCTCGCCTTGGCAAGGCGATGCTCTACCACTGAGCTACTTCCGCACATCCTCATTATTATCGTCACGGAGACCGTGAGGGCTGAGGCGGCCGGAGCGCGCGAACGCGCTCCATTGGTGGGCAAGCAGAGACTCGAACTCTGACGGGTCGCCCCACTGGAACCTAAATCCAGCGCGTCTGCCAGTTCCGCCACTTGCCCGGCGCGACCCTCATAGATAGAACGTACCCTATCCTTTTCCTTCCGGGTGCGTTAACGCCTTATCGGGCTATAGCCCGCTTGCGGTCGGCTGGGGCGGAATCGGCGGCGGCGGCAGATCTTCGGGGCGCGGCGAGATGCGCCGGCGCCGCCGCTCGCTCAAATCGCTGACCACCACGTAGAGCACCGGCACGATTGCCAGGTTCATCACCAGCGAGACGAGCATGCCTCCCAAAACGGCCGTGCCCAGCGAAATGCGCGACTGCGCGCCGTCTCCGCTGGCAAACGCCAGCGGCATGATGCCCAAGATGAAGGCGATCGACGTCATGAGGATCGGCCGCAAGCGCGTCCCCGCCGCGTGCGTCACGGCGTCGATTGCATTCTGACCGGCGGCGCGCAGCTGATTGGCGAACTCGACGATGAGGATCGCATTTTTCGCCGCCAATCCAATGAGCATCACGTAACCGATTTGCGCGTACACGTCGGATGCCGTTACCGGAATCGGCACCGGGTGCCCCGCGAGGAGCGAGCGCACGATCTCGTCGGCAATCTCGGTCAGACGGCGGATGTAGATCGCGCCCACGCCGCCCAGGAGCGCCAGCGGTACCGCGAGCATGATCACGAACGGCGTCGTCAGGCTCTCGTACTGTGCCACGAGCACCAAGAACACGAAGAGCAGTCCCATGCCGAACACGAGGATCGTCTGGCTGCGGCTCTGGACTTGCTGGCGGGCGATGCCGCTCCAATCGTATGCCATGCCCTTGGGTAGGTTCTTCTGCACGATGCTCGCAATGGCGTTCAGTGCGGTGCCCGAGCTGACGCCCGAACCCGCGGAGCCATCGACCTCGAACGAGTTGTACTCGTTGAAGCGCATGATCGCGACGTTGTCCTGCGCGAGTCCCGTATGCAGGAACTGGCTCACCGGCATCATGTTTCCGGCCGCGTTGGCGACGTAGATGCGCGAAAGATCCTGTGGAGCGGCGCGCTGGCCGCTCTTCGCTTGAACGAGCACCTGGTACGAGCGCGTGCCGTAATCGAAAAAGTTCACGAACGTCGAACCGGTCGTCGCGCCGATCGTATCGAAGAACGCCGACGGCGAGACGCCGAACGCCAGCGCCTTCGACCGGTCGAACTTCGTGACGAGGTAGGTGCCCGTGTAGAGCGTGGGCAGGCGCACTTGTGCGAGCGCGGGATCGTGCTGGGCTTGCGCGAGCACCGCCGCGCCGACTTTGTTGAGCGTCGGCAGCCCCAGGTTATTGATGTCTTGGATCTCGATCGCGAAGCCGCCGGTGGCGCCTAGGCCGGGAATGGCCGGGGGGTTGACCGGCAGCGCCGTTACTCCGGGCATTTTTCGGAAGCGCTGGTAAAGATCGTATTGAAGGGCCAGCGCGGCGTTCTCCGCTCCTTTTCGCTGCGAGAGCGGCTGCAGCTGCACGAACATCGTCGCTTGATTGGAGCCGTTGTTGGCCAGACCGAAGCCGATGCCCGAGGTAACGCCCTTGACCTGCGGCATTCCCAGCAGAATGCTCTCGATGCGTTTGACGGCCGTCGTCGTCTGATCGATCGACGATTGGACCGGCATCGTGATGACCACGTAGAGCAGGCTCTGATCCTCGTCGGGAATGAAGCCCTTCGGCGTAGCGCGGAACGTCAGGCCCAGCAGCACGAGCCCGGCGAGGAAGATCGCGCCGATGAGTCTGCTCCGGCGCACGAGCTTGGGGACCGACGCCTCGTACCACGTCGTGAGGGCCGCGATCCGTCCGTCGAACCAGAGCAGAAGCCGGTTGCGAGTCGGCTCCACCCCGTGCACGACGTTGAGGGCCAGGACGGGCGCAAAGGTGAGCGCCGTGAAGAGCGAGATACCGATCGAGGCGGCCATCGTCAAGGCGAACTGCTTGAAGAGCTGGCCGGTCGTGCCGGGCAGCATCGCCACCGGAATGAAGACCGACATCAGGACCAGCGACGTGGCGATCACGGCGCCGCCGATCTCGCGCATCGCGCGCAGCGTGGCCTCGAACGGCGACGCGCGATCCTCGACGATGTGCCGGACGATGTTCTCGAGCACCACGATCGCGTCGTCGACCACCAGTCCCGTGGCCAGCGTCAGACCGAAGAGCGTCAGCGTGTTGATCGAAAAGCCGAAAAGCTTCATCGCCGCGAAGGTGCCGATCAGCGAGATCGGTATCGTGATCGACGGGACCAGCGTGCTGCGCCAGCTTTGAAGGAACAGAAAGATCACCAGGATGACGAGCACGATCGCGATCACGAGCGTGCCGATCACGCTGCGAATCGAGGCGCGCACGAAATCCGATGTATCGAATGCGATCGCGTAACCCATGCCCGCGGGGAAGCGCGGCGATAGGCGCTCCATCGTCGCGCGAACGCTATTCGATATCTCTAGGGAGTTGGCCGTCGGCTCGCCGAGGACGGCCAGGACGACGGCGGTCTCGCCGTTATAGCGCGCCGAAGTGATGTAGTTTTGCGCGCCCAGCTGCACTTGAGCCACGTCGCCCAGGCGCAGGAAGCCTCCGTTGGGCTGGGTGGCGACGACGATCTGCTCGAACTCTTGCGGCGATTGCAGCCGTCCGTTGATCTGGATGGGGATCTGGAAGGGCTGCGAGCCGCCGGTCGGCGGCTGGCCGATCGCGCCGGGTGCGACGTCGGCGTTATTGTTTTGGATCGCATTGAGCACGGTGTCGAGCGATATGCCGTTGGCTTGCAGTTTATGCGGATCCACCCAGACGCGCATGCCGTAGGTGCGGTCGCCCAGCACGTTGACCTGACCGACGCCCGGGATGCGCTTGAGTTCTTCGATCACGTTGAGGTCGGCGTAGTTGCTCACCGCCACGTCGGAGACGGCCGAGCTGGTCGAGAGCATGGCGACGGCGATGGTGATGTTGCCCGATGCCTTGGTGACGGAGACGCCGTAGTTCTGCACTGCCGGCGGAAGCTGCGAAAGCGTGAGGTCGACGCCGTGCTGCACGTTGGTCTGGTCGGTCGTTGGGTCGGTGCCGAGCGCGAACGTGCAGACGATCGTGCTGGTGCCGTTGGCGCTCGAGTACGACTGCATGTACTGCAGCCCGTCGGCGCCGTTGATGTTGATCTCCAGCGGCGTCGTAACCGAGCGCATCACCATGGCGGCGCTGGCCCCGGGATACTGCGACGTCACCGTGACGGTGGGCGGCGAAATCTGCGGGTACTCCGCGATCGGCAGCGTGGGAATCGTCACGAGACCGGCGAGCAGCACGACGAAACTCAAGACGCCTGCAAAGAAGGGGCGCTTGAGAAAGAACTCGATCACGGGACCGCCTCAGCCAACGAGACTCTCACGGGTAACCGAGCGTTCGAACGCCGCCTCAAGGAATCCCGCATTCCCGCCGTCAAGCGCCGCAGGAGCAAGCGCCGGAGAGAGGGAGAGCACCGCACATCAACAAGGCTCGCTTCGAGGCATTCTCCGACAGCGTGTTCGCATTTGCGATCACGCTGCTCGCGCTTGGGTTCGTTCTGCCGGTTCTGCGTTTGCCGAGCAACCGCGAACTCACCCTGGCGCTCCTTCATCTCTGGCCCAACCTCATCGCCTACGCGCTGAGCTTCTCGGTGATCGGCGTAATGTGGGAGAACCACCACGCGCTCTTCCGCTTCGTCGAGCACGTCGATCGCCGCACGGTCTTCTGGAACCTCGGGCTGCTGGCGTGCGCCGTGCTGATTCCGTTTGCGACGACGACGCTGGGCTCGTATCCGACGCTCTCCGCCGCGGCCTTCCTCTACGGCCTGGTGCTCTCGTGCAGCGCGACGTTCTACAATCTTATCCTCGCCCATCTCGTCCGCGCGAAGGCGTTCTCGCCTGAGGTCGCGGTCGAGATCATCGCCGCGACGGTTCGCGGTTATCGCACGGGATGGGCGGTCTACGTTGCGGCGACGCTCGTCAGCCTCGTGCTCCCGCTTCTCAGCTTCGGCGCCTACCTCGCAATCGTCATCTACTTCCTGGTGCCGCGAGGCGCCGACTCCGACTACGCCCTAACCGCCCGCCGCTGGTAACGCCCCACTGTCATCCTGAGCGCAGTCAGGGACATCCCGAGCGCAGTGGAAGGACGGACAAGAGGCAACGCCATTAGTTCGGTTTGAATTCGACGTGGAAGTCGTACCAGCCGGCGACGGGCTGGCACTTCACCATCTTGGGAGAGTACGTGCTCTCGCGCGCGGCCTTGACGATTGCCGCGTCGATCGCCGCGTTGCCGCTGGAGGTTAGGATCTTCGTTCCGGTGACGTGCCCGTTGGCCGCGATGGTAACGACGACGTCGACTTTTCCGCTCTGCTTGAAACCGTGCGGCATCTGCGGCGGAACGGGATTCTTGACCGTGGCCTCGACATTGGGATTGGCGCACGACGCGGCGAGCGTGCGCGAGGAGACGGCTCCTGCGGCGCCGGTATTTCCCGTGGGCGCGAGTGCGAGAGCGGGCGAGAGGGCCGAGAGCACGATAGTAGCGATGGCGAAGATCACGAGAGTACCTCCAATGGCGTAAGGGTTGATGGTAAGACGGCGGCCAGGGTCGGCGCCGAGGCGTTCGATGCGGCGCACGAGCGAATGGCGCGAGCGCAGCGCGCTGGGCGTGAGCAGCGGCGGTTTCGCCGCACGCAGGCTCTGCGCGAGTGCGGCCAACACGCCGGCGTATTCACCGGCGCCGCCGGCGTTTGCGACCACCCAGTCGTCGCAGGCGACTTCGCGCTCTTCGCAGAGGCGGACGCACGCGAGGCGCACCCAGGGGTTGAAGAACAGGACGGCCTCGATCGTTCTCGCGACGAGATTCCATAGGCCGTCGTGGCGACGCACGTGTGCCCGTTCGTGCGCGACGATTCGCGCGAGGTCGCTCGGCGTAATGCGGCCCGGCAGATCCTGCGGAATGACGATCGCCGGCTGCACGAGTCCGGCGACGATGGGAATCGCGACCACATCGGAGACGAGCACGCCGGGCCCCGCACCCGGCGACGGGCGTGCCGTGCGGCGGATGCGCGCGATGCTCAGCAGGCTCGCGCAGAGGCGCAAAGCGTTGGCGCCGACTCCGACGAGCCACGCCGCGAGAATCCACGGCTCGAAGCGCCCCAGCCACGCGTCGGCGCGTTGCATTACGCCGCCGATCGGGATGAGGGTGATGCGATACGACGCCGTCGCTGCGGAATGTGGATGGAACGCGCCAGGGAGCGTCGCGCCGTTCGCCGACGCGACCGCGGTGAGCACCGGAACGATCGCAAGGGCGATCAACGTCAGCAGCCAAAGCGCGCTTCGGGTTGTCGCGTTCTTTTGCGGCACGAGCGACGAGAGCACCAAGCCTATGGCCACGATCGGCGCGCCTTGCCAAAGTCCGTTAAAGAGGATAGAGAGCGTCATTGGCTGGCCTTACTCTTACGCGCGAGCGCCTTTTTTAGGTCGGCAAGGTCGGCATCGTTGAGCCGCGCATCATCGAGCAGCGCGACGGCAAGCGCGCCCGGCGAGCTGCCGAAGAAACGGTCGAGCACGTGACCGATCGCCGATCTCGCGGCGTCGGCGCGCGCGAAGGTTGGGTGGTAGACGAAGGCGCGCCCCTCCTCTTGGTGGGCGAGGTGCCCCTTCTGCTCGAGCGTGCGAAGCGTCGTAAGGACGGTGCTATAGGTGAGCGGCGGCGGACCGAGTGCGGCGACGACGTCCGCGACGGTCCCGCTGCCCTTCTGCCAAAGAACTTCCATGAGCCGTAGCTCGTGGTCGGTCAAAACCACCGACTTCCGACGGGGCACCGCGATCCTCTCCTTCGAGATATTAGATTTGTAGTAGCAACGATACTGCATGCTGCCGGGATTGTCAACTAGATTTCTAATCGTTGCCGACAGAAAAAAGCCCCGTCTCGTGCGACGGGGCTCTTCTCCGCTGTTGAAATGCGCCGAGATCTTACGTCTCGTGCGGCGTTTGCCTCGGCGGCAGCGGCTGCGGATTCAGGTCGCGCTCGGCCAGGTTGCGCTCGTGAACGGGGGATTTGCCCAGCCCACCGCCCATGCCGCCGCTAACGTCATCGAGCTCCTTGTTGAGGTCTTTGTCGTCGCTCATTTTGAAATCACTTTCCGGCACGAGAAACCCAGATTTAGGGCTGGGGCCGCGGCGGGGAAATGCCCTTCTAGGACCTCCGCTCCCATCTGGCTCTTTTCTCCAGCATGTCGGCCCACATTCTTTCCGTCGCCATCGTTACAGAGCACTCGGAGCCCCCGTCAATTTGAGATCGCAAGTCGAGCAACCATACCGCCCCAGCTGGACGCTCCGAGACCGCCGCGCTGTGCCGAAGGTTAGAGTACTACTTGAATCCGGACGGGCGTAGACGGCGCTGCATTGGGGAACTTCGAATAGTCGGGGCGGGGGCTCGTTAGTGGCCAAGCGACCAGCTTCGGGGTGACGACGACCGTGTAGAAGCCGGGGTGGGCCAGTTCGTAACCCCAAAACGCAATTGGCACCCATTCCTGAAATGTAACATTATTACCCAACGCGTAGTAACCAGGAACGACACGTTTTCCAGGTGCGATCCCCCAGGCTTTTGAGTCCCCTCTAAAACCCGGGTGAGTTGGCGTGACGGAAGGCGTCACCGTCTTACCCTGGGCATCAACAATAATGAGGTCGCTGAGCAGCCAAGGCGGGAAGGCGCGTACGCCATACTCACTTTCAGCAATATTGCGAATTGTTATGCGCACCTTGATTGGCTCGCGGGTATGGTAGACGGTCTTGTCAGTCTCAAGCTGCACTGAAAAGAGGCTAGTTCCTGACGCTCGGACGACATATGCCGGCACCGTTGCCGCGCCTAGGGTTGCAGCAAACAGTGTCGTCGCAAAGAATATTGATCGTTGGAGCGACACGCGCATTCTAGTATGTCCTTTGGGGATTATTCACCGCTCCGAACGCGGTGAAGCGGAGGTCTTGCTTGGAATTTGTTGGTCGCGTGAGGGACTATCGTAAAAGCAGGGCCATTGGGACAGGTTCCCGGGACACCTGGTAAGATTCCGGCCCAGCTGACCGGGAGTGTCGTCGCCTGTAAGCTCGACGTTATGCCGCTGAAACCACTTGAGAGAGTCCAAATGTTGTTGGCCTGGAGCGTTGCCGTGCCTCCCCATGCCCACTGCATCAGGGCAAAGTTCACCCAAATTGAATTCCAGCCACTAACATGCGGACGGTACATGAAGTAATCCTTAAAGCTGTCATCTATCGTCAGTTGAGTCATGCCTGGCTGACCAAGCGCATAGAATGGCGCGTCGTATGTCGGCCCATACGTAATGTTACTACCCTTTGGAACGGACTGCGCGCCGTGGTTTTCGCCTAGAGCGTCCACATTATCGATCCAGCAGCCGTCAGTCCCAGCCCGTGCACCGAACTAGCATTCGCTCGCTGCTTCACGTGCCCTAGCAAGCGTTAGCGGACATCGCGTAAAGACAAAACCCTCGAAGCGAACTCCGAGGGTTTGGGGATTTTACACCGCCCCGGACTCGAACCGGGAACCAGATGATTAAGAGTCACCTGCTCTACCAATTGAGCTAGCGGTGCGCGCGTCTTATGCTGCCGACGGCGATGGCTTTTTGCCCATCGCACTCGCGGCACCCTTCCTTAAAACGCGCCGATGCCTTTGGGCGATCCCCAGCCGCTCGGGCCCGAGTAGTTACCGTATTGTGCGGTTCCGGCAGCGCACAAATACGGCCACGTCGTCCCACAGCTGCCGTCGCTGCCGCTGAGAATCGGATAGAGATGCGCTTGGTGCGCCGCAATCCAGAACGTCTGGCCGCCGTTCTGGGCCGTTGCATTGCCGGCTAGCCCGAAGATCCCGGCAACGAGGCCCGACGCAACGTTCGTGCCGCCGGCGACGAGCCACCCGGTGTACGTCGGCGCGGTGTAGCTATCGTATATTGCGACGTTGAGGTCCGCTTCCGCCGAGACATCGTTGGCCGTCCGGAAGGTGCATCCGGGATCGCCCTGCCAAGCGGGCTTCGTAACGGTCGAGCAGCCCGCGCCCGTCCCATTCCAAACCTTTTCGGTCCAACCGCGCGGCGTCATCGGGGCTTGCGTGAGGACGGTACCGCCGACGGATACGACGCTGGCGAAATCCGCGGGATCCTCAATGCCATAGCCGGCGTCGCCGGAATCGGCAACGTACGTGATGTGCGGAGTGGAGAAGAACGCTACGTTTGCTCCGGTGCCGCTGAAGCCGTTCTCGATAATCTTCGCGTGAAGCGTCACGGCCTCGGCTTCGGCCGTCTGGAGGTCGCTCCAATTCGCAGAGTTCGCTTCGACGACGAGAATATGACACTTCGGGCAGCTTGCCGAGATCATCTCGGCAGCCATATCCGTATTGAGACCCCACGAGACGTTACCCGGCGGGTAAGCGAATTGTTGTCCGAGCTGATTGTATTTCTTTAGGTGCGCCGGCACGGGAAGCGCGAAGGCGACACGGTAGGTTTGCACATCGCTCGTGACGTTTGGATTGTCGCCCACCGTTACGATCGCGACCTTTTGATTACCGCCGAGATTGAGATGGCTCGTGAGCTTGTATGCCGCTTCCAGGTTGGTTGCAGAGAGTCCGGGGACGTTCGGGTTGGTGCCGAGTCGCACCAGCGCGTCGCATTGCGCCTGGCCGATACGGCTTCCGGCGCATGCTGAAACGCCCGGCTCTTCTAAGGTCGGCGCCGACGTCAGAGCGTGCGTCCCGAGCGTTTCGCTGCCGTTGCCACCACAAGCCGCGATGCCAAGCAGCATAACGATCGGCATGAAGCGTCTCCAAAACATCCTCAAAACGTGCTCTCAATCTTGGCCTCCCTCTAAAGTCCAAAGACTGCCGAGGCCTAACGACGTGGTCGGAACGGGGATAAGCCGCCGAGAGTGATTGTTCTGCCCTGCTTACTTAAAGTCCGCTTAACGTTGGAGCCAATGGTTTCCATCGCGAACGCCTTCGGCAACGACGCGGTCTAAGGGCCAGGCGGCGGTGTCGGCGTCGGGGATGGGGTTGGGGTCGGTGTTGGTGTTGGTGTTGGTGTTGGTGTGGCCGCGACCGAGAGGAGTACGGCGCCCAATCGATCCTGCTTGCTCTTTGCCGGAACGGCAATCACTTGCATGGGTTTGCCGCCGGCGGGATACGCCCACTCCCCCAACAACCTCACGCCGTGCGAGCTACGTCCCTCGTACGTTCCCGGGTGATCGGCAAACGCCACGGCGTACGTCTGACCGCCCTCGACGTAGCTGTACAGAGCTTCGTTTGAGTTCTTCGAGCCATCGAGCACCGTCGTCCCCACCACGGTCGCGGCCGTCTGCGAGACCGTAAAGCGATAGATCGTGTGCGAGGACCGCAGCGTCATGTATTTTCCGTCCCACGCGAGCGTCGAGTACGCGGGCAGCGTCTCGTTGAGCGACAGTTCCGTGAGCGCCTTGCCGCCCTTCGTCAGTTCGTCGAGCAGCCAGTGATTGCTCGACGTGGTACCGTCGAGAAATAGATCGCCGCTTCGATCGTAAGCGACGTAGTAGTACCGCTGAAGATTCGCATCGGAAAACGCGATTGGCTTCCCGGTAAGCGACGTGTAAATCGCGACCGAGCCTCCCTGCGCGTTATTCTGTACCGAGACGGCGATATCGTTGGTCAGTGGGTCGAAGGCGCAATCGAACGTATCGGCGCCGGACGCGGGCTCGAGCGTGGCCAGCGCCGACGTGCCGCCGTGCCGGTAGATATCCACCGGACCGCCCGTGTCGAAGCACATATCGCCGTTGTTCGAGTTCGATGCTCCCAGCAGACCCAGCCATCCCGTCTTGATTCTCTCCGACTCCGTCAAACCGGGATAGGTGTACACGAACGTCCGGCCGCCGATCGTCGCGTAGATCAGCGTTCCGTTCGCTCCCGACGCAGCGCGCGTCGCCTCTTGCGGTGCGGCTTCCTTTTGAAGCATGCTCGTCCCGCAGCCCGCAAACGGCAGCATCGCGGCGCCGGCCGCGAGGAGCGCAAAGAGCGGTCGGAACGCGGTCACTCGCTAGGCGCGACCGAGAGGAGCACCGTGCCCAGGCTGTCCTTCTTACTCGGCCTGGGGATCTTGACCACGTCATACGCGTTACCGCCCTTCGGGTAGTGCCATAATCCCAGAAGCCGCGCGTCGTGCGGGCTGCTCCCGTTGTATTTGCCGGGATGATCGGCGAGGAGCGCGTCGCCGGCGATCGTGTCCTCGGAATAGTTGCTGTCGCCTTTGAGCGACGTCGTGCCGACGATCGTCGCCGTCGACCCGGAGACCGTGAACTGGTAGATCACCTTGAGGCACCGAACGGTCATGTACGTGCCGTCCCAGCGCAGTGTGTCGTAACCCGGCGGCCCGCCGTCGACGGTGAGTTCGACGAAACTGCTTGCGCCCTTGGGAAGTTCGTCGAGCAGCCAGTGACCGCTGCCGGCGATGCCGTCGACGAACAAGTTGCCGTTGTCGTCGTAGCCCACGTAGTAGTAGTCGGCCATGTTCGGATCGGCGTACGTCGCCGGATTGCCCGAAAGGCTCGAATAGACGACGACCTGCGGCTTTTGTTCGCCGTTCATGATCGTGATCGCCAGATCGTGCGTCGTCGGATCGAAGGCGCAGTCGAACGTGTCGGCGTTCGAGAATGGGTCGATTTTCGCAATCGGCTGCTTACCGCCGTGCGCGTACACATAAACCGGGCCGTACGTATCGAAACACATATTGCCGTTATTCGAATCCGAACCGCCCTTGAACCCAAGCCATCCGGTCTTGAGCGTTTGCACGGGCTTCATGGACGGATAGCCGTACACGTACGTGTTATTGCCGATCGTCGCGTAGAGAAGTTCCCCGTCGGATTTCGCGTGCCGCGCCCTCCCGCCGGAGGCCGCCGCTCCGAAAGCCTGAGCGTCTCGCGGGACGCTGGGCGAACCTAGCGCGCTGCAGCCCGCCAATACGGCGAGCGCGGCGCACAAAGCGAGCGCGTTGCGATGGGATTCAAATCGGACCACGAGTTTTGCTCCTCTTGACGGTAAAGACCGTCGGGATAACGTTCGCCGCCAAGGTTCGCTTCCCGGCCGCTCGGGCGAGGGAGAAAGTGCGCCCTCCGGGACTCGAACCCGGGACCAACGGATTAAAAGTCCGCTGCTCTACCGACTGAGCTAAAGGCGCCCGCTCGTTATCTGGGGTGACTGACGGGGTTCGAACCCGCGACCTCCGGTGCCACAGACCGGCGCTCTAACCAGCTGAGCTACAGTCACCACGACTGAGATATTCTTCCCCTGCCGGCCGCTCACTAGCCGGCGATCGACGGCCGAGCCCACCTGCGCCCGGAGGGACTCGAACCCCCATCTTCGAGTTTAGAAGACTCGTGCCTTATCCTGTTAGACCACGGGCGCGCGGCCAGGCATGAGACCCTAGACAGGATACCACGCGGGGCAAATATCGGGGCGAGAAGATTCGAACTTCCGGCCTTTCGCTCCCAAAGCGAACGCTCTAACCTGGCTGAGCTACGCCCCGACGGATAGCGCGACGGACTTCACGCTTCGCAGTCTCCTCCCCTATCCTACACTTACTACAGCTGCAGCGCGTGACAGCCGACATACGTCGAGAGATCGCCATCACTGGAATCGGACGCGAGTGCCAGCGCGCCCGTGATGCGCAGACCGGATTTCAACGCCGCGCGCGTCACGCGAAGGTTCGATCCCGGAACCAGCGCCGCGCACCACGAGGCGCCTTCCTCGGTGAGCATTCGCAGGGCGAACGCGAGAATCTGCACGAGATACGCGGGCGAAGCGCAGGCCAGCGGCCCAACGCGGCCGTCGGGCCATATGTAGGCATACGCCACGAACTCGCCGCGTAAGAAGAACGCGCAGCCGCTGGCCTCGCGCGCAAAGGCCGCGTGATCCTCGTCGCGGGCGATGGCGCGCGTCTGCCGGTCGAGCGCGCGCAGCCCAAAGCCGTGCGCCTCGGCGTCAATTGCCGCCACCTCGAATCGATAATCGCCGGCGGCCATCTTTGCCAGCTCTTCCTCATGCGCGATCGCTCCGGCCAGCTGCAGAACCGGCTCGCGCAAGCGCAAACCGTAGCGCGCCGCAAGCGCTAAGCTCGCAAGATCCGACGGCTCGACGAGCATCGTGCGCGCGCGATCGCCGGCCTCTTCGAACGCGGCGCTCAGCAGGGCGCGCCCGAGACCCTGACCGCGAAAGGACGGCTCGACGAAAACATCGCCGAGGTATCGTTCGTCGTCGTGGTCGAGAGCCAACGCGATGCCGACGACCTCCGACTCGTCGCGCGCGGCCCACGCCGTCCCGGCCTCCGCGCAGTGCAGTGCGAGCCGCTGCGAGGTTTCATCCATGCCGCGACGCCGCACGATCGCGCGAACGTCGTCGACGGAGGCGCGAACGATCACCCGCGAAGCGCGGCCAGCAAGTTATCCGCCGCGCGCCGCCGGTGGCTCACCGCATTCTTCTCCTTCTCGCCGAGCACCGCAAAGCTGCTCCCCGCCGGCGGATAGAAAAAGATGGGATCGTAGCCGAAACCGTTCGCGCCCACCTCAGCCTCCAGCACGAAGCCGCTCACTTCGCCGACGGCGGTAACCGCCTCGGCGCCGGGCGCGAGCAGAACCAGCGCGCAGACGAAGCGCGCCGTCCGCAGGAATGGCGGCACGCCGCGCAGTTCGGCGAGCAGCGCGGCGCGCCGCTGGGGCCAGTCGGCGTCGGCGCCGGCGTACCTCGCCGAGTAGATGCCCGGGCGACCGCCCAACGCGTCGACCTCAAGGCCGCTGTCGTCGGCCAGCACGTTGGCCGGCGTGCCGCGGCGCCGCAACGTCTCGGCCAACGCCTGCGCTTTGAGCAGCGCGTTGCCGAGGTAGGAGTCGGCGTCCTCGGCGACGTCGGCGAACTTGCGCGGCACCGTGAGCTGCAAACCGCCGGCGAGGATTGCTTTGAGTTCGCGAATCTTGCCCGCGTTGTGCGATGCGACGTACGTCTTTTCGACCACGTCACTCTCCCAGCCGCAAGACCGCCATGAACGCTTCCTGCGGCAGCTCGACGCGGCCGACGCGCTTCATCCGCTCTTTGCCGACCTTCTGCTTCTCCAGGAGCTTCCGCTTGCGCGTGATGTCTCCGCCGTAGCACTTCGAGAGCACGTTCTTACGCATCGCGGTCACGGTTTCGCGCGCGACGATCTTACCCCCGATCGCCGCCTGGATCGGAACTTCGAACATCTGCCGCGGAATCAGTTCCTTGAGCTTTTCGGCCATCAAGCGCCCGCGCGCCGCGGCCTTGTCGCGCGCGACGATGAAGGAGAGCGCGTCGACCACTTCGCCGTTGAGCAGGATCTCGAGTTTCGCGAGATCTCCCTCGCGGTAACCGATCACCTCGTAATCCAGCGAAGCGTAACCCTTCGTGCGCGATTTGAGCGCGTCGAAGAAGTCGACGATCACCTCGATGAGCGGCATCTCGTAGGTCATGATCACGCGGCCGTCGTGCAGATATTCCATATTGTCGAGTGCCCCGCGCCGGTTCTGGGTGAGTTCCATGATCGCGCCGACGTACTCGGGCGGCGAGATGATCGTCGCCTTGACGTAGGGCTCTTCGATCGAGCGGATAGCCGTTGGCGGCGGCAGCTTCGAGGGATTGTCGATCGTGGTGACGGTGCCGTCGGTGCCGACCACCCGGAACCCCACCGAGGGCGACGTTGCGATCAGCCCGAGGTTGTAATCGCGTTCGAGCCGCTCCTGGACGATCTCCATGTGCAGCAGCCCGAGAAAGCCGCAGCGAAAGCCGAACCCGAGCGCCACCGAGCTTTCCGGCTCGTAGACGAGCGCGGCGTCGTTGAGCTTGAGCTTCTCGAGAGCGTCGCGCAAGCCGTCGTACTCGCCCTCGTTGGGATAGAGGCCGCAATAGACCATGGGCACCGCCTTGCGGTACCCCGCGAGCGGCACGTGCGCCGGATCGCTGGCGGAGGTGATCGTGTCGCCGACATCGATCTCGCCGAGCGACTTGATGTTGGCGATTACATAACCCACGCTGCCGACCTCGAGCGATGCGACGGGCTGCATCTGCGGGGTGAAGATGCCGGCCTCGGTGCACTCGAACACGCGCTGGTGCGCCATCGACACGAACCGCGTCCCCGCGGCCAGCTTGCCGTCGACAACGCGCACGTAGCTCACCACCCCGCGATACGGATCGAACTGCGCGTTGAACACCAGAGCACGCAGGTGGTCGCGGTGGCCCTTGGGGGGCGGGACGCGATGCACGATCGCCTCGACGATCTCCTCGATGCCCACGCCGTTCTTGGCGCTGGCGAGAATGCACTCGCTCCTCTCCATTACGAGCAGCTCCTCGACCTCGCCCATGACCCTGTCGGGATCGGCGGCCGGGAGGTCGATCTTGTTGATCACGGGGATGATCGTGAGATCGTGCTCCAACGCGAGGTGGTAATTGGCCAGCGTCTGCGCTTCGATGCCCTGCGCGGCGTCGATGATCAGCACCGCACCCTCGCAGGCGGCGAGCGAGCGCGACACCTCGTAGGAGAAGTCGACGTGCCCCGGCGTGTCGATCAGGTTGAGCCGATAGAGCTCGCCGTCGCGCGCGCGGTAGTTCAGCGTGACCGGGTGCATCCGAATCGTGATCCCGCGCTCGCGCTCGAGGTCCATCGCGTCGAGCGCCTGCTCTTCGAGGTTGCGCGCCGCCACCGTTCTGGTGATCTCGAGCAGCCGGTCGGAGAGGGTCGTCTTTCCGTGATCGATGTGTGCGATGATGCAGAAGTTGCGGACGTTCTCGGCGACTTCGATGCGGTGCGCGCGGTCGGTTTTGAGCACCTTAGTCCCCGCTCACATCAATGGAACGCAAGCGTTGAACGCGAGCCGCACGAGTTCGGGGCGAAGAAAGAGCTGAAGGAAGAGCAGCACGATCAAAAAGGCCAGATCGAAGCCGCCGACCGGGGGAATGATCCGGCGGATCGGCATCAGCACCGGTTCGACGATCGATGCCAGCACGTACGAGAAACGGCTGCCTCTGAGGTCGGGGATCCACGAGAGCACCGCATAGACGAAAAGCACGATCGTGTATAGGTTGACGATCCATTGCAGCGCCTGCACCAAATCGCAAGTAAAGAGGTTCACGCCCGAAGGCTTCTACGAAACCGCGACGCGAGCCCGCTCGATAGCCTCCAGCTCTTCGGTCGATGCCGCGATGGTCGGTATGAATGCCGCCACCGGTTTGCCGAACGTGCGCGTGTCGTTGCGCGAGTAGATGCTGGTGATCACCACGCCGTCGCCCTGGCGGTTGAGCAGCGCAAGCGCGTACGAGAGGCCGTCTCCGCTGTCGCGGAACGCGTCGTAACGCACGAAACCGCAGCGCGATAGGTCGGTACCGGCCAGTGCCTCGAGTGCCGCCGTGCGCCCGGCGAGCCCCTCGAGCGCGCCTCGCAAGGCCCCGCTCGCGCTCTCGAGCGCGCCGAGACGATCGGCGGCGCCCGAGGAACCGCCCGAAATCAACTCATCGTGCACGGCAAGTAACTCGCCATCGCGGCGCAGCCGCGGACGGACCACCATGGCGTGGTAGATGGCCAGCACCACGCAGGCGCCGGCAAAAGCGGCGATCGCCGCATAAAACGCTGAAAGCTGCTGCATCATTCTTCTTTATAAGAGGACCACGACGAGAGTCAGGTTGATCACGGCACCCGTAAGTGCTCGCTTACCGTTGCTACCTTCCGGTTCTGGCGGGGTTCACGAGTTTACGCCGCGTGAAGCCCAACTCCCATCATGGCCAGGCCATGATAGCATAGGGCGCCAACGATCTTTTCATGGTTCGCGTACTCGCCGCCGCCTTCGTCGTCGCCTCGGTCGCCTCGCCCGCAGCGCTTCGAGTCTCGAGCAGCAATATCAATGGCGGCCTTCTCAACGAGGCCTTCATGGCGCGGGACTGCTACGGCGAGAACCGCTCGCCGTCGCTTGCCTGGAGCGGCGCGCCGCAGGGCACACGATCCTTCGCGATCGTGATGCACGACGCCGACGCCCCGATACCCGGCGGCTTCTACCATTGGGTCGTCTACAACGTGGCGCCCTCCACCCACTCGTTCCCAACCGAGGCGGTGCTGCGCCCCGAGCAGCTAGGCGAGACCTCGGCCCGTACGACGGCCTACTACGGTCCGTGTCCACCGGCGGGGAGCATTCACAACTACACGATCACCGTGTACGCACTCGACGTCGCGCGCGTGGCGGCTCCGGAGCCGCTAAGCGCCGTACGCCTGCAAAGCGAGATCGCCGGACACGTCCTCGCGCGCGGCGTGCTCAAAACGACCGCGGGGTTCAAGCTCGGCAGCGAGAACGGAACGCCTTAGCGGCCCGTCGAAGGCCGTCGCAATGGACGAAGTGATCATCAAAGCCCGCGAGAGCGGCCCGTACCTCGTGCGCGGTAAAGTCACGTTGACCGATGCCGACGGCAACCAGTATGAAGTGCAGGGCGAGAACATCGCGCTGTGCCGTTGCGGCGGATCGTTAACGAAGCCGTTCTGCGACGGCTCGCATAAGACCAACGGCTTTGCGGCAACGGAGCGTGCCGCGGTAGCAGCAGTCGCCGAGGAGAGCGCCGGCTAAGGTGCCGTCGTACGTCTGTCAGGGCCGCGTACCGCATAAACGGCACATCCAGTTTCGCCGGCCCGACGGCGGCCTTTATGCCGAGGAGTTGTTCTCGACCAAGGGATTCGAGAGCGTCTACTCGCTGCTCTATCACGAGCGCCCGCCCACGGCGACGCTCGACGTCCGCGCGTGGGACCGGCCACCGGTCCTGCTCGCGCCAAACGAGCCGCTGCGCAACCGCCATTTCAAGACGCCGGCCTTGAGCCTAACCGGCGCCGACGCGCTCGAGTCGCGCACGCCGCTGCTCGGCAACGACGACATCGTGATCTCGGTCGCCACGGCAGCGCGTCCGATGGACTACTTCTATCGGAACACCGGCGGCGACGAGCTGCTCTTCATCCATCAGGGCTCGGGGACGATCGAGAGCCAGTTCGGCGAGCTCGCGTATCGGCCCAACGACTATCTGGTGATTCCCACGGGCACCACGTATCGCGTCGTTCCCTCCTCGCCGACGCGAATGCTCGTGCACGAATCGACCGGCAGGGTGACCATTCCGCGCAAGTACCGCAACGAGTTCGGGCAGCTCGAAGAGCACGCGCCCTATTACGAGCGCGACTTCCGCGCTCCGCTGCTGCAGCCGCCCGTCGAGGCCCGCGGCGAGTACGAGGTGCGGGTGACCAACGGCGGCCGCAACGCGATCTACGTCGTGCAGAACCACCCGTGCGACGTCGTCGGCTGGGACGGCTACTGCTATCCCTACGCCTTCAACATCGACGAGTTCGCCCCGATCACCGGCAAGCTGCACCAGCCGCCGCCGGCGCACGCGACGTTCGATGCGCCCGGCGCCGCGTTCTGCGCGTTCGTGCCGCGGCTCTTCGACTATCACCCGCTGGCGATACCGGTTCCTTACAATCACTCCAGCGTCGACTGCGACGAAGTTCTCTACTACGTTAGCGGCAACTTCATGAGCCGTCGCGGCGTCGAAGAGGGATCGATCACTCTGCACGCTGCGGGCGCGCCGCACGGTCCACAGCCGGGCGCCGTCGAGCAGAGTCTCGGCAAGACGTCGACCGACGAGATCGCGGTCATGGTCGACACCTTCCGCCCGCTGCAGCTGGCGCAGGCCGCGATCGAGTGCGAAGATCCTACCTACTTCCGCTCCTGGATCGAGTTGCCGGCACAAGCCTAAGAAGCGCTAGATCGCGCGTTCGATTCGCCCGCGCGCGCAGCCGAAACCGATGCGCCGCGCTCCGGATCGCTCGCACCAGCCGCGCAGCACGATCTCGTCGCCATCCTCCAAAAAAGTCCGCGTCTCGCCGCTGGAGAGCGAGATCGGGCGTTCGCCGTTCCACGCCAGTTCGATCAGGCTTCCTTGGCTGCGCGCCTCCGAGCCGCTGATCGTCCCCGATGCGAAGAGATCTCCCGGACGCACGACCGCACCGTTGACGGTGGCGTGCGCTAATTGCTGCGCAATGCTCCAGTAGAGCTCGCGATAGTTCGTACGCGAGATCGTCTGCGGCGCCGCGCCGCGCTGCGCCATCTCCTTGGTGCGCAAGTCGACCGCCAGCTCGATGTCGTAGGCAAGGGCTGCCGACGCGCGCAGGTATTCGAGGGGCGGCGGCTCCTGCGAGGGCGCCGGCGCGCGGAAGGGTGCGAGCGCGTCGAGCGAGACGATCCACGGCGAGATCGTAGTCGCAAACGATTTCCCGAGAAACGGCCCAAGCGGCTGATACTCCCACGCTTGAACGTCGCGCGCGCTCCAGTCATTGACGAGCACGAGCCCAAAGACGTGCTCCATCGCACGATCGACGGCAATGGGCTGGCCCAGCTCGTTGCCGGGCCCGGTAACGAAGCCCATCTCCAACTCGATGTCCAGCCGCCGGCTCGGGCCGAAGGAGGGCACTGCCTCGGAAGGGGCCTTGCGCTGGCCGCTCGGCCGGCGGACCGGCGTGCCGTCGATCACGATGGTACTCGAGCGCCCGTGGTAGCCGACCGGTAGCCAACGCCAGTTCGGCAGCAGCGGCTCGGCGTTGGGCCGGAAGAGACGCCCGAGATTCGTTGCGTGCTCGAGCGACGAGTAGAAGTCGACGTAATCTCCGATCTCCATCGGCAAACGCATCCCAACCGCCTCTTGGCGGAAGAACAGGGCCGGGCCGCCGTCGCGCAATCGCGGGTCGCCGTCGCGTGCGAGCAGCGCGGAGAGACGCTCTCGCAGCGAGCGCCAGATGGCGGAGCCCGCCGCGAGCAGCGCATTGAGGCGCTGGGCCTGCGCGAGCTCGCGCGGACACGCGCCGTCGAGCAGCCCTGCCGTTGCCGCACCGTGCAGATCGAGAATCTCCTGGCCAATTGCGACGCCGATGCGCGCGCGACCGCCGGATTCGAAAACGCCTAGGGGCAGGTTCTGAATCGGAAAGTCGCTGCCGTCGGGCACCGCTACCCACGATTCCAGCTGCGGATCCGTCGTCGCGTCGTGCTCGTTCATCTCGTTGCCAGCATGCCGAGCGCGGTGAGATCTTCGACCGGCTCCGAGAAGCTGCAGCTTCCGTAGGCGATAAATGCATCGCGCACCGCCGCGAGTTGTGTTGAGTCGATGCGTTCGCTGCGCCATTGCAACGTCGCCGGCGAGAACGTAAACGCGCCCGCATCTTCTTCGGCGACGATGGCGTGCAGCATCTCGCGCGAAACGCGCGTGGCCAGCGCCGCGGCCGTCAACAGGTTGAGAAAGCCGTGCATCGGAAATCCGGTCGCGGCGTCGATGTGGCGTACCGGATGGTGCAAGCCCGCCGTCGCCTTGAACGCGACGCGTTGCGCCGCTGCCGCCGCGATGAAATCGGCGACCTCGTCGACGCTGGGAAACGCTTGCGCGGTCACGCCGCCGCATCGCAACTTCGCGCGTAATCCCGCCCCGGAGGCGGCTGCCAGCGCGCGCGTAACGTTCGGCATCTCGCCCGGCGTGCGCGTGAACTCGACGTAACACGGCAGATCGTCGAGACGTTCGGCGGCAATGCGCTCGCGCAAGTGCCGCAACGGCGCGGCCAACTCACCTGCGCTCACCACGCTCGCGGGCAGCGCGATCTCGAGCGCCTCGATGCGCGCGCCGCGCTGGCGGAGATCCGCGGCGGCGGCAACCCGCGATGCGACTTCCTCGAACCAGCGCGCCTCGTCGCCGAGAACGTCGACGATCGCCGAAAAGGCCGCATCGACCGCCTGCGGATTCGAGGCTAGCACCGAGACGGGTATGATGAACCGCCCCAGCATCCAGGCGTGCGGACCGTTACGGGCCTCGCGGTACTCCCGTGCGGCTTGCTCGATTGCGAGTTTTGCCGGAGGGAAGAGTCCCGCATAGTCGACCAGGCCGGCAAACGCGGTGCGTGCCGACGGCTCCGGTGCGACGGATGTCTCCATGGGAGCCTGCTTTCGCGACAGGGCCGCCGCCGCGCCTTCGCCAAGTCGCAGCGCATGAGTATCGCGACCGAGGCGCGCAGCAATCCGCTGGCACAGATCGACTGGGATTACGTCGAGTTCTACGTCGGCAACGCCAAACAGGCTGCCCACTACTACATGTCGGCGTTCGGATTCGAGCAGATCGCGTACGCGGGCCCAGAGACCGGAGTGCGCGATCGCGTCAGCTATCTGTTGCAGCAAAACAAGCTCCGCTTTCTGCTCACGGCCAGCCTCGTGCCCGACGACGAGATCGCGCGCCACGTCGCGCTGCATGGTGACGGCATCAAAGACGTCGCCATCCTCGTCGACGACGCGCAGGCCGCATTCGAGATGGCGGTCAAGGGCGGCGCCCGCGTCGTGCAGGCACCTGCCACCATCGAAGACGCCGACGGGCGCTTCCTGCGCGCGGTGATCGCCACCTACGGCGATACCGTTCATTCGTTCATCCAGCGCAACGGCTACACCGGCGTCTTCGCGCCCGGATTCGTGGAAGCGCACAAGCGCATCGCGGCCGTCCAGACGCCGAATCTGCAGTTCATCGACCACTGCGTGGGCAACGTCGGTTGGGGCGAAATGGACGCCTGGGGCGATTTCTACGCCCGCGTGTTCGGTTTTTCGCAGCTCGTCTCGTTCGACGACAAGGACATCTCAACCGAGTACACCGCCCTGCGCTCCAAGGTGATGACCGATGCGCGCCATCGCGTCAAGTTCCCGATCAACGAGCCCGCGCAAGGCAAGAAAAAGTCGCAGATCGAGGAGTACCTCGATTTTTATCACGGTGCGGGCGTACAGCACATGGCGATCCGCACGGACGACATCGCCGCGACGATTCGCGCGCTCAAAGCCAACGGCGTCGAGTTCCTCGACACGCCCGACTCGTATTACGACATGCTCGAGGAGCGCGTGGGCAAGATCGACGAGGCGATGGAAACGCTGCGCGATCTGCGGATTCTCGTCGATCGCGACGATATGGGTTACATGCTGCAAATCTTCACGAAGCCGTTGCAAGACCGGCCCACGCTCTTCTTCGAGATCATCCAGCGGAAGGGCAGCCTTTCGTTCGGCAAGGGGAACTTCAAGGCGCTCTTCGTCTCGATCGAGCGCGAACAGGAGAAACGAGGAACTCTCTAATGGCTATGGTCGCCGGTGCCGCGCTCGACCGCGAGCACCTGCTCAACTGGTACCGTCGCAATCGCGAGCAGACGGCGAGACTCTTCGCGCTCGTTCACGACGACGCGTTTTACGATCGTCCGATCCCGCTTCGCCATCCAATCGCTTTCTACGAAGGACACATCCCGGCGTTCAGCCTCCTGACGCTCGTCGTTCGCGCTCTGGGCGAAGGTTCGAGTAACGCCGCGTTCGAGCGGCTCTTCGAGCGGGGCATCGATCCCGCGTCGTTGACCGAGGCCCGCGGGCACGACCGCAGCGACTGGCCGCCACGTGCGGCCGTCGCGGAGTTCGCGGCACTCTGCGACCAGCGCGTCGAGCGCGCGCTGCGCGAGGCCCCGATCGACGATCCGGCGAGCCCGTTGCTGCGCGGCGCGCAGGCCGCCTACACGATTCTCGAGCACGAGAACATGCATCAGGAGACGCTGATGTACATTTTCCATCAGCTCGACTTGAGTCGCAAGGGATTCGTTGCACAAGAGCATCGCGACTCACCGTCACCGAGCGCCCAGACGCGCGAGATCGGCGCCGGAGTCGCCACCCTGGGCGTCGCGCCCGGCGAGATTCCCTTCGGCTGGGACAACGAGTACGGCCGGATGGAGGTCGACGTCGACGCGTTTGCGATCGCGAAATACCCCGTGACCAACGGCGACTGGCTGCGCTTCGTGCAGCAAGGGGGCCCCGTTCCGCACTTCTGGAGACGGGGCGACGACGCGTGGCACCTGCGCCTGCAATTTGAAGAGATTCCGCTGCCGCACTCGTGGCCGGTCTACGTCACGCACGACCAGGCCGAGGCCTACGTGCGGTGGGCCGGCGTGCGCTTGCCGACCGAGGCGCAGTACCATCGCGCGGCGTTCGGCACGCCGCAGGGCGACGAACGAGCCTTTCCCTGGGGCGCCGAAGAGCCGTCCCCGCGCCGCGGAAACTTCGATTTCGCGCGCTTCGATCCCGAACCGGTCGACGCGCATCCGGAAGGCGAGAGCGCCTGGGGCGTCGCCGATCTGATCGGCAATGGCTGGGAGTGGACGTCGACGCCGTTTGCGCCGCTGCCGGGCTTTTCGCCGATGGCCTCGTACCCGCAGTACTCCGCCGATTTCTTCGACGGCAAACACTACGTCATGAAAGGAGCTAGCCCCGTGACCCCCCGCGCGCTGATTCGTCGCTCGTTCCGCAACTGGTTCTTCGGCGACTATCCCTACGTGTACGCAAAGTTCCGCTGCGTGGAGGCCCGATGACGGCGATAACGGTCGCTTACGGCGACGGGATCGGACCCGAGATCATGACCGCCACGCTGCGCATCCTCGAGGCTGCGGGCGCGCAACTCGAGATCGAGCCGATCGAGATCGGTGAGGCGGTTTACAACAAAGGTTTGAGTAACGGCATCGAACCTTCGTCTTGGGACTCGCTGCGACGCACGAAGGTATTCCTTAAAGCGCCGATCACGACGCCGCAAGGCGGCGGTTTCAAGAGCCTCAACGTGACCGTGCGCAAGACGCTGGGGATGTACGCCAATCTCCGGCCGTGCGCCTCGCTCTATCCCTACGTCGCGACGAAGCACCCCAAGATGGACGTCGTCATCGTCCGCGAGAACGAAGAGGACGTGTACGGCGGCATCGAGCACCGCCAGACCAACCAAGTGGCCCAGTGTCTCAAGCTGATCTCGCGGCCGGGAAGCAAGCGAATCATCCGTTATGCCTTCGAGTACGCGCGCGCTAACAAGCGTAAGAAAGTCACGTGCTTCACCAAAGACAACATCATGAAGATCACGGATGGCTTGTTCCACCGCACCTTCACCGAGATCGCCCAAGAGTACCCCGAGATTGAGAACGAGCACTGGATCGTCGACATCGGCGCCGCGAAGATGGCCGATACGCCCGAGGCGTTCGACGTGATCGTGATGCCCAATCTCTACGGCGACGTGCTCTCCGACGTCGCCGCCCAGATTACGGGCTCCGTGGGCCTGGCCGGCTCCGCCAACATCGGCGATCACTGCTCGATGTTCGAAGCGATCCACGGCTCGGCGCCGCGCCGCGCCGGGCAAAACCTCGCTAATCCCTCGGGTCTCCTGCACGGCGCCATTCTGATGCTCGTGCACGTCGGCCAGCCGGCCGTCGCCGAGACCGTGCACAACGCCTGGCTGCTGACGATCGAAGAGGGCGTGCACACCTACGACATCTTCAAGGAAGGCACGTCGCGCAGGAAGGTGGGCACCAAGGAGTTCGCCGATGCGGTGATCGCGCGTCTGGGTGAGAAGCCCGAGAATCTCAAGCCGGTCGAGTACGACAAGGACGTGCACATGAATCTCGCGATCCGGCCGGCCGGAAAGCCCCCGATGAAGCTGCGCGCCGGCGTCGACCTCTTCATCGACCGCCGCGATGGCGACCCCGACGGGATCGCCACGATGATGCAGCAGTTCGACGTCGACGGCACGCGGCTCACGACGATCAGCAATCGCGGCACGAAAGTCTGGCCGAACGGCAATCCCGACACGTATTGGAGCGACCACTGGTGCTGCCGCTTCGAGGCCGACGGCACGCCGTTCACCGCCGGGCACGTGGTGCGACTGCTGGAGGCGGCACACGCCGCCGGCTTCGACGTGATCAAGACCGAGGGGCTCTATACGTTCAACGGCGAGCGCGGTTACTCACTGGCTCAAGGAGAGTAACCGCCGTTCGCATCGTCAGCCTGCTGCCGAGCGCGACGGAGATTCTGTTTGCGATCGGCGCGGGCGGCGACGTCGTTGCCGTCACCCACGAGTGCGATTATCCGCCGCAAGCGAGCGGCTTGCCGCAGGTCACTTCGTCGATCGGTCCGCAAGAACGCGACCCCGCCGCGATCGACCGCCACGTGCGCGCCGCGCTTCACGCAGGGTCGAGCCTCTACCATCTGGACTCGGAGCTGCTCGAGCATTTGCAGCCCGATCTCATCGTTACGCAGGAACTGTGCGCGGTGTGCGCGGTCTCTTACGAGATCGTGGCGCGCGCCGCGAAGCGGCTGCGCTCCGATCCGCGCGTCGTCTCGCTGGAGCCGTTTTCGCTCGACGACGTACTGGCGACGATCGCGCTGCTCGGCGAGCTGACGAACCGCGTCGCCACGGCGCGAGAGGCGGTTTCGACGCTGCAAGAACGCGCGGCCGCGCTATACGAGCGCAACTGCGCGAGCGCATCGCGGCCGCGCACGCTGGTGCTGGAATGGACCGATCCTCCGATGAGCGCCGGGCACTGGATTCCCGGTCTCATCGAACTCGCCGGCGGCGAGCCGCTTCTGGGCAATCCCGGCGCAAACTCGCAGCGCTTGAGCTGGGATCAGATCGCGGCCGCGCAGCCCGAGGCCGTCGTCGTTGCGCCCTGCGGTTTCGATCTCGATGCAACGCGCCGCGCGATCGCGTCGCTCGACGCCGTGCCGCAGTGGCGTGCGCTTCCGGCGAGCCGCGGCGGGCGGGTGCTGGCGATGGACGGCAATGCGTATCTGAGCCGCCCCGGCCCGCGCCTGCTCGAGGCGGCCGACATGATCGCCGCGTGGTATACTGGCGGCGCGGAGCACGCTGGATGACCGCCCTGCGGGGAGGAAAGTCCGGGCTTCACAGGGCTGGGTGCAGGATAACGTCCTGTCGGGGCAACTCGAAGGAAAGTGCCACAGAAACATACCGCCCTGGAATGCTTGATATGATGGGAACCCGGCGGCTCTGCTGCTGGGCCAAATGCCTGAGCATTTTGGGGTAAGGGTGAAATCGTGAGGTAAGAGCTCACGGAGTTCCGCGGTGACGCGGGCTCGGGTAAACCCCACCTGAAGCAAGACCGCTCGACAAAAAACGGACGGCCCGTCCAACGAGCTAAGTCGCACCGAGGCGCTCGGTAACGCGCGCCCCAGATAGATGGTCATCGCCCGCGAAAGCGGGTACAGAATCCGGCTTATAGGCGTGCTCCGCTGCACTTCCCGCAACCGGTGGGGCGCCAGCGGCGTTGTGGCGAATAGGATGAGTACGATGAACCAACAGGCCTTTACGCCCGAAATGACCGTCGACGAAGCATTCAAGCTTCACGCCGGTGCGCGCCGCGTCTTCGCGCGCTTCCATCTAGGCGGTTGCTCGAACTGCGCGATCAGCGAGTCGCATACGATCGGCGCGATCAGCGACGATTACGGAATCCCGCTCTCGATGCTGTTGGAGCATCTCAACGCGCTCTTCGATCAGCGCGCGTTCTCCATCGGCGACCGCGTCCGCATTCCCGACGAGATTCGCTCCAAGGTTCCGCAACTGGCCAGCGTCCCGGATACCGGCGAAATCATCGGCGCCGAGGGCGGCGCCTACACGGCCGATTTCGGCGACGTCCGCCTGCAAGGCCTAGCCGAAGATTTCCTAGCCGCCGAGCCCGAAACCGCCTCCGCCGACGCCTAAGCCCGCCGAGGCGAAGAGCTGGGCTAAATCAGGGCTTTCCTGGCGGAAAACCCTTCGTCGATGCCGTGATAGTAACCAACCTCCGGCTCGCCGGCCTTCCAGCAGAGATAGATCGCCTCGTCGCCGCGCATCGAGGGAAAGTCGATGAGCCCCAGGTCGATATCTTTGACGACGCACCCGTACGACTCGATTTTGTAGATCAGCCGGCCGATCTCGTGCTTGGCCTCGGCGAAGCGCGGCGCCGGTAGCGAGGAGCGTGGAATTGCCAGCCTCGGCCGCGGCGAAGGCCCGGAATGATGGAGGGCCGGATCGGACTCCAGCAGCTTGATGGCAAGCTCCCGGCGCCTGGTCAACAGCTCCTCGACGAGCGGTTCCAGTTTGGGGATGAGGGCGTTGGCGCGCTCGGGCGAAAAGAGCTTCATATGGGTTCCCTGCGCATCGTTTTCGTTACGGGGCTCTCCGGTGCGGGATCGAGTCAGGCAATTAAGTCGTTCGAAGATTTGGGCTTTTACTGCATCGAACACCTTCCTCCCACCGTGCTCGATAGCGTCGTTGCCGCCTTGGAAGATTCCAACGTGCGCGACGTTGCGGTTGCTCTCGATCTCCGCGGCGACGAGCGCCTCGGCGACGCGGGCAGTGCGATCGATCGCATTACGCGTACCCACGATGCCAAGGTTCTTTTCCTCGACTCCGACGACGATCTGCTGGTACGCCGCTTCAGCCAAACGCGCCGTCGCCATCCGTTCGCGCAGACGGGCTCCGTGCGCGAAGCGATCGACGCCGACCGCCGGCTGCTTGCGCCGCTTCGCGAGCGCGCCGACATCGTGATCGACACGACCAACCTCACGCACGGTCTGCTAAAGGAACGCATCGCCACGGCGTTCGTGACGGATCGACCGGTCAAGCTCGCGGTCACGTTCGTCGCGTTCGGTTATAAGTTTGGCCTGCCCACGGATCTCGATCTGCTCTTCGACGTGCGCTTTCTGCGAAATCCGAACTACGACGAGTCGCTAACCGGAAAGACGGGCGACGATCCCGACGTCGGAGCGTTCATCGAAGCCGACGAGTCGCTGCGCCCGTTTCTCGACAAGGTCGCCGACCTGATCGTCTTTCTGCTGCCCCGTTATCTGGCGGAGGGGAAGTCGCAGTTGACGATCGGCATCGGTTGCACCGGCGGTAGGCATCGCTCGGTCTACGTGGGGCGCCACCTCGCGAAACGATTCGCCCGCGACGAGCGGTTGGAGGTCGCGTTCGAGGCGCGCGATCTCTCGCGGGGGGCCTGATGCGCGGGCGTTTGACGCGATCGCTGCAGTGGCTCGTTCCCGGCATCGGCGTGAAGCGCTGGATCTTGCTCGCGATCTTCGGAATCGTGCTCCTGCTCGACGCGATCTCGCGCTGGTTCATCGCCCAGGGGATCGGCCTGCACGTCAACGAGGTGCTCGACGACGCCGTCGACGATTACTTCTCACCAGTTTATCTCACCGGTATCCTCGGCGTGGCCGGCATCGCCGCGATCTGGGCGGGGCTTTCGATGTGGCTGCGCGCCGTGGCGCGCAGTGCGCGCGGGCGCGACGTCAAGGGTTTCCGGGAGGCGCTGGCGGGGCGCCGGCTGCAGCAGGGCTACAAAATCGTGGCGATCGGCGGCGGCACCGGCCTGTCGACGCTGCTTCGCGGGCTCAAGCGGCGCACCAGCAACCTGACCGCGGTCGTCACCGTCAGCGACGATGGCGGCTCGTCGGGACGCCTGCAAAAGGAGCTGGGCGTGCTTCCACCCGGCGACGTCCGCAACTGTCTGGTCGCCCTAGCCGACGACGAAGCATTGGTGACCGATCTCTTCCGCTACCGCTTCACCGAAGGCGAGGGGCTCAGCGGTCACTCGTTCGGGAATCTGTTTCTCGCCGCCATGAGCGGCATTACCGGCAACTTCGATCACGCGATCAAGGAATCGAGCCGCGTGCTCAACGTCGTGGGGCGCGTGTTGCCCGCGACGCTCGGCGTCGTGCGCCTCTGCGCCGAGCTCGACGACGGTACGATCCTCGAAGGCGAGTCGAATATTTCGAACGCCGGCCGCCCGATAAAGCGCGTCTTCTTCGATCCGCCGGCTGCCGCGCCGCTCGACGAGGTGATCTCGGCGATTCGCGACGCCGACGCGATCGTGCTCGGTCCGGGCTCGCTCTTCACGTCGGTCGCGCCGAACTTCTTGGTCAGCCGCGTCGCGCGCGAAGTCGCCGACGCCCACGCCGTAAAGATCTACGTGTGCAACGTCATGACGCAGCCCGGCGAAACCACCGGCATGACCGCGGCCGATCACCTCGAAGCGCTGCTCGCCAACGCGGGCGAACGCGTTTGCGACTACATGATCGTCAACGACGAACCGCCGTCACGGCTGCTGGTGGCGTACGCGGAGGAGGGCCAAGTGCCCGTCACCCCCGACATCGACCGTGTCGCAGCGATGGGATTCCAGCCGGTCTGCGCCCCGGTAATCAGCGAAACCGACACGGTGCGCCACGATTCCGACCGCCTCGCGAACGTCGTGCTCGGCATCGTCGACCGCACGGTCGCGCAACGCGCGACGCTGGTCAAACCGGCGAGCGCGTATCCCGCTAGTGGCCGGGGCTCGCCTGCGCCGAAAGCGTCAAGTTCAGCGTAAACGGTTTACCGGGCTCGATCGTGGCGCTGGAGTTCAGCGCCTGATAGCCCGTGGCCGTAACCGCATAATCGGCGATGCCGCTCGGCACCTTGTCGAACGAGAAATGCCCGGTGGCGTCGGTCGTGGCATTGAGAACCGTATCGAGCGTAATGACGGCTCCGTTGATGGGCGCGTTCGTCGCCGCGTCGACCACGACGCCGGCAATGCTCGCATATCCCGCCGCCGGCGGTAATGAATCGGTGTTGCAACCCTGCATGCCCAGCGAGAGCAGCGCCAACGCTGCGAGGAGCCGCCCTGCGAACGAATTCATAGGTGAAGCTGTTCGCCGCGCGGAAGGCGGCGCTCCTATGGCAAGTACCGCGCCATCGTCGCGGGTGCCCAAATTCGCCTACTGCGAAACGGCGCTCGACGCGATTGGTAACACGCCCCTGGTCAAGCTCAACAAGGTCGTCGACGACGCCGCTTGTTTGGTGCTCGCCAAGGTGGAGTACGTCAATCCCGGCGGCAGCGTCAAGGACCGCCCTGCGGTGGCGATGCTCGAAGCCGCGGAGCGCCAAGGCTTGCTGCGGCCCGGCGGCACGATCGTCGAGCCGACGAGCGGCAATACCGGCACCGGGCTGGCGATGGCGGCGGCGATTCGCGGGTATCGCTGCATTCTGGTGATGCCCGACAAGATGTCGCGCGAAAAGATCGACCTGCTGCGCGCCTATGGGGCCGACGTCGTGATCACGCCGACCAACGTGCCCCCCGACTCGCCCGAATCGTACTACGGCGTCGCCAACCGCTTGGCATCCGAGATTCCCGGCGCGTTCCAACCCAATCAGTTCCACAATCATTTCAATCCCGACGCGCACTATCACACGACCGGTCCCGAGATCTGGAGGCAGACCGAGGGTGCGATCACGCACTTCGTCGCGGGCATCGGCACCGGCGGCACGATCTCGGGCACGGCGCGATTCCTCAAGGAACAGAATCCGGCGATTCACGTAGTCGGAGCCGATCCGGAGGGATCGATCTACTCTGGTGATATTCCGCGCTCGTACGCGGTCGAAGGCATCGGAATGAGCTATCTGCCCGAAACCGTCGATCTGCGCGTGATCGACGAAATGGTGCGCGTCTCCGATCGCGACTCGTTTCTCATGGCGCGGCGCATCACGCGCGAAGAGGGCCTGCTGGTCGGAGGATCGTCGGGAACCGCCGCGGTGGCCGCAGTACGCCTGGCTAAGACGCTCCCGCCCGATGCTATCGTCGTCGTCATCCTTCCCGACTCGGGACGCGGCTACATGTCGAAAATCTTCAACGACGACTGGATGATCGCTAACGGTTTTCTCGCCGACGCCAAACGGCGCGCGACCGTCGGCGACGTGCTCCGAACCAAGACGCCCTTGCCCTCGTTGATCACCGTGCAGCAGGACGACACCGTAAAAACCGCTCTCGACCTCCTGCGCCGGTACGAAATCTCGCAGATTCCCGTGATGCACGGCCGCGAGCAAGTCGGCAGCGTCAACGACGTGGGCGTGATGCAGAGCGTCTTCGACCACGCCGACATCCTCCATCAGCCCGTCGCCGAGGTTATGGGGCGTGCGTTTCCGGCGCTCGAACAGTTCGAAGAGATCGAACGCGCGTACAAGCTGCTGACCCTCGCCAATCCGGCCATCGTCGTTACCGACGACGGCGAGCCGATCGGCGTGCTCACCCGTCAAGACATCATCAGCTTCCTCTCGACCAGCTCCGACGTCATCAGCAAGTGAAGTTCGCGACCAAGGCGATCCACGTCGGCCAGGAGGCCGATCCTACCACCGGCGCGACGATCGTGCCGGTCTATCAAACGTCCACCTACACGCAGGCCGGGGTCGGCCAGCACAAAGGCTTCGATTATAGCCGCACGATCAATCCCACGCGGCTGGCGCTCGAGCGCCAACTGGCATCGCTCGAAGGCGCGCGTTATGCCAGCGCGTTCGCGAGCGGCATGGCGGCCACGTCGGCGGTGATCAACCTGCTCTCCGCGGGCGATCACGTTGTCGTCGGCGACGACCTGTACGGCGGAACGTATCGCATCTTCGAACGCGTCTACTCGCGGTACGGCCTCTCTTTCACCTACGTCGACATGCGCGACCCGGCGGCGGTCGCGGCGGCCGTTCTCCCCAGCACGAAGCTCTTCTGGATCGAGACGCCGAGCAATCCGCTCCTCAACATCGTCGACATCGCCGCGATCGCCGCGCTGCGCCGGCCCGAACAGATCGTCGCGGTCGATAACACCTTCGCGACGCCGTATTTCCAGCAGCCGCTGTCGCTGGGAGCGCAGATCGTGGTTCATTCCACCACCAAGTACATCAACGGCCATAGCGACGTCGTCGGCGGCGTGGCCATCACCGACGACGCGGATCTCTTCGATCGGGTCAAGTTCGCGCAAAACTCTTCCGGCGGGGTTCCCGGACCACACGACGCCTGGTTGACGATGCGCGGCGCCAAGACGCTGGCGATCCGCATGCGCGAGCACGCGCAGAACGCGCAGCAGATCGCGGAGTTTCTCGAAGCGCGCGACGACGTAGCGCGCGTCTACTATCCGGGATTGCGCTCGCATCCGCAGCACGAGCTAGCCAGGCGGCAGATGAGCGGGTTCGGGGGGATGCTCTCCTTCGTGCTTCGCGGCTCGGTGGAGCGCGCGCTGGATTTTGCCGCCAGCCTCCGCTACTTTAGCCTCGCCGAGAGCCTAGGCGGCGTGGAATCGCTGATCTGCCATCCGGCACGCATGACGCACGGCTCGATCCCCAAAGAGGTGCGCGAGCGCCGCGGCGTCACCGACGCGTTGCTCCGTCTTTCGGTCGGCATCGAAGACGCGCGGGACCTGATCGAAGACCTGCGCCAAACCCTCGACGCTACGGCTGATTTGTCGGATAGCGAACGGCCGTTGCTTGCGTGAGCACGCGCATCGCCTCGGCGCGCGACGCGTCGCCTAGCCGGCCGCTCTCCGCGAGCACGATGCCGCGCTGGCCGTCCGCCCAGACGATCGCGAACTCCTTACGCGAATCGAAGCCGCTGCCGTAGGCCGCCTCTACGAAATAGGCCGGCATGCCATTCTGCAGCGTAATCGCCGTCTTGTTGCGGATCAGCACCCCGTCGAGCTGGTTGTGCGCCTGGCTCTCGAACTCCGACTCCCATTCGTCGACCGATCCGTTGTAGCTCTCCATCTGGATCTGAATGCTCCGCATATTCTCTTTGCCCGGATCCAGGAGCCACATCGCGACCGGCTGCAGTTGATCGTTAAGCTCGCTCAGCGGAACGTACGTGCGTGCCGCCAGAACCGCCTCCGGCGGCGCGGTGTAATTCATCGCGGGATCGGTGTAGAAGTGAGGATCCGGCGCGGGTGACGGCGAGGCCTCCTGAGCGAGCGCGTTCGAGCTTGCGGCGAGCACGAACGCGAGTATAAAGACGATCTGTTGTTTCATTCTCGATCCAACACGGCGGCGAGCGCCGGAAGCGAAATAGCGTACCGGTATCCCACGTTGCGGTGATCGTCGTCGAACTCCTCGTGACGCACGTCGAGCCCCAAGGCGGCGATGCGCTGCGCGACCACACGCGAGCCGATATCGAGGTTGTACTCGTCGCGGCGCCCACAATCCAGGTAGCGCAGGCGCAGCCTGCCCAGCTCGGCGGCATGGCTCGCGATACGCTGGGCCGGATCGAAGGCGAGCCAGCGGTTGAAGACCGCCTCGTCCAGCTCGCCCGTCCGGCGGTCGAACGGCAGGTCGATGTCGAACGCCGTGGCGCTCCGTGGCGAATAGGCGGCCGCGTAGGCGAGCATCTCCATCGTGGTGATCTCCGCGTTGGCGTGCTTGGGGCGGCGCTCGAAGCCCTCGACGTACGCTTCGATGTCGAAGCCGCAGGCCTCGAGGCTGCGATGGAGCGTCGCGAACGCGGGAATGTGCGCGTAAGGAAAGTACGAGTCACCGCTGTGCGACGCGAAAGCCGCGAAGACTCCTGGATGCTCGAGTACGAGGTGCATCGAACCGAAACCGCCCGAGGACTTGCCGACGACGGCTCGGCCGCCCTCGGCCGCGACGGTGCGATACTTTGCGTCGACGTGCCCGACGACGTCGCGCACGGTGTACGTGGCATAGGCCCCGTTGTGCACCGAGTCGACGTACTGCGATCCTCCCAAGCGCGTGAACCCGTCGACGAGCACCAGCATTACCGGCGGCAGGCGCTCGGCGAGGATCATCTGGTCGGCCCACTGCACGACGTTGCTTTCCCACGGGCGCGCCGATACCAGCGCGGCGACGTCGGCGGTGTAGCCGTGCAGCACGTAGATTGCGGGGTAACGCGTCGAGGCCTCCGCATCGTAGCCGGGCGGCACGTAGACGGCGACGGGACGGGTTGCCGGATCGCGCAGCGGGTTGCCCTCGAGCGCCGCGCTGCGCACGAAATCGACGTGCAGGGTACCTGCGAGATTCAGGAGCCGCGAGACTTCAGAGGATTCGCTCATTCCAGCCGCTCTTCGGCGCACCAAGAGCGGCCGCCTCGGGCCGCGAAAAGCCGCCAGTGATGAAGCGCGCGATCGATCTGCGCGGCGCGATCTCGATCAACGTCATCACGATGATCGGCATCGGCCCACTGGTGACGATTCCGCTCGTGATCGCGGCGCTCGGCGGTCCACTCGCGCTGATCGGCTGGATCGCGGGAGCCGTCGTCGCACTCTGCGACGGGCTAGTGTGGGCCGAGCTGTCGTCGCGCCTGCCCGGCTCGGGCGGAACGTACGTGTATCTGCGCCACGCGTTCGGCGAGCGCGGCCTGGGGCGCGCTCTGGCCTTCCTCTTCAACTGGCAGTTCCTGCTCTACGCGCCGTGTCTGTTGGCCAGCGGCTACATCGGGCTGGTCAACTACGCGGCGTATCTGGCTCCGGTGCTCAACGGCGGTGCGGCGCACGCGGCAGCCGCCATCGGCGTTGGCGCGGTGACGATGCTGCTGCTCTACCGCCGCACCGGCGCCGTTTCAGCGCTCGGCGCGGCGCTGGCGGTCGCGGCGACGCTCACCGTCGCGCTCGTGGCCGTGGCCGGGCTCACCCACGCCGACTTCACGCGCGCGTTTCACCTGGCGGCCCCTTTCCATTTCGGCGGCGGCTTTCTCGCCGGCTTCGGCACGGCGCTCTACATCACGCTCTACGACTACGTGGGTTACGCAGACGTCGCACTGCTCGGCGACGAAGTGATCGACCCGCCGCGCACGATTCCGCGCTCGATTCTGCTCTCGATCCTCATCGTCGCCGCGCTCTACGTGCTGCTGCAGGTCGGCGTACTCGGCGCCGTGCCGTGGCAAACGCTGCTCGACGCCCACGGAGCGCCGACCGCCCAGGCGCAGTACGTCGGCGCGTTCGTGGTGGAACACGCGTGGGGACGGCAGGCGGCGATTGCGGTAACGCTGCTCGTGCTCGTGACGGCCTTTGCCTCGCTCTACGGCAACCTGCTCGGCTTCTCGCGCATTCCGTTCGCGGCCGCGCGCGACGACGCGTTTCTGCCGGCGTTCGCGCGGCTGCACCCGCGCAAGGAGATCCCGCACGTCGCCCTGTTCGTCGTCGGGGGCCTCTCGCTGATCGCGAGCTTCTTCACGCTCGATCAGGTGATCGCGTTTCTCACCGCCGGCATCGTGCTGATTCAAGGCGTGGCGCAAATCGCAGCGCTGGCCGTTCTGCGCTCCCGCGATCGCGACGCACCGTTTCGCATGCCGCTCTATCCGTTGCCGGCGATCGTGGCGTTGACAGGTTGGCTGCTGGCGTTCTACTTCACCGGCGCCTTGGCGATAACGCTGGGCGTCGGCTGGCTGGTGGTGGGCGCAGTCGTTTATGCGGTCGCTGCAAAGCGGCAGCGGTGGTGGCCGTTTGCGGCGTTGCTGCTGCTCGCGTTTGCCGCGCCGGCCGTGGCCGACGCCGCGGCGCCGAGCTGGGCGAACTGGGACGTGTCGCGCATCTCGCAGGTGCGCGGCTATCCCGTGTTCGGCGTCGACGGTCGGCCCTTCTTCGTCTACGGCGCAGCGTTCTTCTACGAGCGCATCCCGCGAGCCCAGTGGCCTGACGCGCTAGCAGCGTACAAGCGGCTGGGCATCAACACGATCGACCTCTACGTGATCTGGAACTGGCACGAGCCGGCCGAGGGCGTGCGCGACTTTACCGGTGCGACCGATCCGCGGCGCGATCTCGTCGGGCTGCTCAAACTCATCCACCAGGACGGCTTCCGCATAATCCTCCGGCCCGGGCCGGTGATTCGCAACGAGTGGCGCAACGGCGGCTATCCCGCGTGGCTGCTCGAGACGCCGCCCTACCGCATGCCGCTGCACGACGTGCTCGAAGGACGTTATCCGGCAACCGCAACGCTGCAGAATACGCAGGCCGACGCGGCGGCTGCGGAGTGGCTCGCCAACGGCACGCATCTGAGCGCTGCGGCGGATTGGCTGCGCGACGTGCTGCACGCCGTCGAGCCGTACGCGCACGACGTGCTGGCGATCGCCCTCGACGACGATCAGGGTGCCTACCTCAATAACGACACCTGGCCGGCGCCCCACTGGCACGCGTACGTCGACTGGCTGCGTCGCACGGTGCGCTCGGTAGCCGGCAGCCGAGTGCCGCTCTTTCTCAACACGTACGAGATGAAAGTGCCCAGCGCGTCGCCGGCGTGGGCGTGGGGCAACTGGTATCAGAGCGGCGAGTATCACATCAACGAGCACGATCTCGCCAACCTCGATTTTGCGACGGGACTGCTGCAGACGCAGCGCGCGCTGCCGGTGATGCAGTCGGAATTTCAGGCCGGCTGGCTGCAGGGCGCCGACGAAGGCGCGCCGCGCCCGAGCGATCCGACGAATACGACGCTCGCGCTGGCCGAGCTGCTGCGCGACGGCGCGCACGGCATCGTGAACTTTCCGGTGCAGGACACGATCTTTCCTCACGGGTGGGAAGCGCCGTGGGCGAACTGGTCGTACGCCTGGGACGCCGCGCTCACCAGCGATTTGAAAGCAGCGCCTCGTTACGCACCGACGCGCGCTTTTGGCCAGGATGTCGCGCGCTACGGCACGCTGCTGGCAAAGACGCACGTCGCCGGGGATGCGGCGATCGTCTGGGCGCCGAGCCTCTTCGCGCCGGGATCGTTGAGCAACGCGGATTTCTCCGACCTCGCCGACGCGACGAGCGCGGCGCAGCAGTCCTGCGACGCGCGAGGGCTCACCTGTACGCTCGTCGATCTCGCGACGCTCGACGCGCAAACGAGCAAGGGGCTACGGCTTCTTCTTCCGCTCCCGTCGTCGGGCTCATTGATGCGCCGGCTCCCCGCGGCGTCGGCGACGCGGTTACGAGCGTTGCGCGGTGCGGGCCGGCTCGTTTCCGAGCCCGGATCGCTGCACGTTGCCGGTGCGCGTAAGGCGACGGGTGCGACGGTGCTCCTCGCCGATGACGGCACCTACGCGTTCGTCGTTGCGGTGAACTCGAGCAACGCGACGCGACGGTATAGCGGCATTACGGCGCGCGTGCGCGGCCGTAACATGCGGGTCGGCACGTTCACGCTGGCGCCGCGCAGCACGCGAATCGTTCCGGTCGGCGTCGGTGAGGCCTCCGTTTCGCTGGGTGCTCCCGCGCCAAGGGGCACCCCGCCGCCGTTTGGCGATCCCGGCGGCACCGAGATCGCGACGGCGCGGCTGCGCGTGGTCTTTGCGCCCTTTGCCGGTGCGCGAGTCGCCGAGCTGGGCAGCGGCGGCGACGGCAATGCCGCTTCGAGCATCGGCCTTCTGCGCGACGCGGTCGTTCCGGAGCCGCCGCCGTCGTCGCGCGACTATATCGGCTCGTACACCCATCCGCTGCCGGCGGGAACGTTCAACCGCGAATACTCCTGCTCGCGCAACGATGCGCTTGCCGTGGTGCGCGTCAGTTGCGAGTACGAAGCGCCGGACCTTCCCCGTGGCGGCGCACGCTTCAAGCGAACGTTCGCGCTTCGCGAGAGCGAGATGATCGTGGATGAAGAGTTTACCCCCGCCGACGCGCGCTCGACGGCGCACCTGGAAAGCATCTCCGGCTTTGCCTTCGGTGCAGGCGACCGCGTTCTGCGCGGTTCCGGCGGCGACGCGGTCGGTGTCCTCCACGGAACGCGCTTGGCGACGCTGCGCTGGCGTCCGGGCGAGGTCGAGCGTAGCGACGCGCGCACAACGCGCGGTGCCGAGCTGGTGACGCTCGTCTTTGCCAAGCGATCTGTCGAAATGCGGTTGGACGTCCGAACGGTCGCCGGCGCCACCGACGCACGACGCATTCTCGATCAATCGACGCAGCCCTAAGCCGGCGCCGGCAACGAGGCTGCCCCGCTCGCTCCGCCGCTAGCGCCGAGGCGCGTCGTTTAGGCGGGGCGAATGAGCGCCCCGCAGGGGAAGTGGCGGAATGGCAGACGCAGCCGCCTCAAAAGCGGCCGAGGCAACTCATGTGGGTTCGACTCCCACCTTCCCCACCAGATTTACGCAGGAAAGAGGACCAAAGTGGGGAGATTGGTGACGGTTTGGTGACGCGCCGCCTCGGGGTGCGTTAGGTGCCGCGTTGGGCGAGGTTCGGTGGAACCGACGATGACGATAGTCCGCCGACGCGATTTATTCTCGACAACAATATCGATATTTCGATGCTAAAGACTCTGCAGGGGCTGGGCGTGAGCGCAGTCCTACTTCCAATGGCGCTTAGAAAGGCGCCCGACGATGCCGTCCTGGCCGAGGCAAAGCGAAAAGATCGCGTTTTAATTACGCACGACCGCCGCTTCGTGAATCCCCACGAAGTTGAGCCGGATCAAAACCCCGGGATCATCGTCTTGCCAAGTGATGGCCGCGGTAACCTCGACTGGAATCTCATCCTGGGCTTTTTGCAACACGCATATGTCTATCGGAACGGCGTCGACCAGACCGTCTCCTACGTCTACCCAAGCGGCAGGGTTACGATTTGGAATCCGAACGAGTACACGGGCGAAATGGAGCCCGTGTTTTGTCGGTTGACAGATCACGGCGTCGAGGTTTGGCTCGATGACGACGATCTTTGGGGATCGGATCCGGCTTACGAAAACTGAGACGGATCCGGTCGGCGGCTACTTCTTGCGCTCGCGCTCTTCGGCCTCAGTACGTTGACGCGCCCGCAGAGCGATGATGCTCGTTATCGGGCCGTAGGTCGCCACATCCTCGCCGCCGTGGAGCTCAGAGAAAAAGAAGCCGCGCGATGGTACCAGCGCCTCCTGGCCGCCAAGCAGGCGTGACTGCGACTTCTCAACCTCGTTGAACCAGGTCTGTAGGAACTCGTAGGCGTCGATTTCGAAGGAGTCGTTTTCTACATGGTGCCATCCGTCTGCGAGGAGCACGTCGGTTACCAGATCGATATCAATAGCTAAACTCATGTTGCTATCGTACGCCTGGCAGCCATGCGGCCCTGCAGACAAGTGGTAAAATCAGTCGGCTGCGGTTTCAAGAAGCTTTGCTGGACTTGCTAAGCGCCGCCGATACAGCGCCGTCGATCCTCTCGGCGGCGTCTCGCATCAGCGCGTCCGTCACGTGCGCGTAGATATCGGCCGTCGTCGAGATCGTTGAGTGCCCGAGTGCATTTGAAACCGTCTTGAGGTCGACTCCAGCGTCGAGCGCCATCGACGCAAATGTGTGCCGAAGGTCGTGCAGCCGAATGTGCGGGACGCCGGCGGCGCGTAGCATCCGCGTAAAAGCCGTGTTGAACGTGTTGGGCACCCAAGCCTCGCCACCGCGCTCGAAGATTAGCGTCAAGGGCGTTGGGCGCCCAAAGCCGTCGTGCAAGAGCCGCTCGCCCTGCTCCACGTAATGCCGGTGAAGGCGATCCCTCACGAAGCGTGGCAGGCTGATCGTACGGCGCGATCGTTTCGTCTTGGGGTCCTTGAACCGCGAGCAGCGATCAACGCGCTCGATCGCCCGCTGCACCGTCAGTAAACCAGCCTCGAGGTCAACGTCGCCCCACCGAAGCGCGAGCAGTTCGCCGCGGCGCAAGCCGGTGCCGAGGCTCGTCACGATCGCGGCGCCGATAATGCTTTGCTCGCAGGCTTTGAGCAGCGCTGCCGCGCCGGCGGAATCGAGCGCGCGCATCTCCTTCTGCTCGACTCGCGGCGGATCCATCAGCTCGCACGGATTGACGATGATCCGTCGCTGCCGTTTCGCGCGATTGAGCGCAACGTTCAACGTCTCATAGATATGACGCACGGTGCGCGCAGAGAGGGGGGCGCAGACCGTTTCCTTCTTCCGCCGCTTGGGTGCGCTAGCCGCCCATTTTACTTTGGCGCGCTCTATATGCTCCGGCCGCAGCTCAGTCAACCGAACCTTTCCGAGCGCCGGGATAATATGCACCATGACGTGATTCCGATACGCGTGTAATGCGGAACTGGAGATCGAATCAGCGATCGACTCAAGCCATTGCCTAAGGTATTGTTCGACGGTTATCCGATCGTCAGTTGGTGCGATGCCTTGCCGCAGTTCCTCGGCCTTTCTTGTGAACCACTCCGTGGCTTCTTTCTTGGTGCGGAAGCCGGATTTCACTCGGCGCTTACGTGGTTCTCCGGGCTCATGCGGCGCGTCATAGCAAACGCTCCACGTCGACATCTTCTTCAGCTTGCCGGTCTTGTCGGTGTACGTTTTTCGCGTGAAGTGGCCTCTCACGATAGACCCTCCTCAGGCGAACGCAAGAAGGCCGCTTCGAGCCCACGGAGGGCGTCATCGTCGTATGAGTGCATCCGCCGAACCGCGAGGGCGGCTACGCGCCGAGCCTTCGGTCCAACGTTATGGAGCACTTTGGTGACGACGAATACGCCGTCGTTCACGCGGACGTTCTCGCCACGGCAAGGCAGTCTGAGAAAGTCGAAGTCGCCCAAGAGCAGGCGCTCCTCTTCGACCATCACTCGCACGAGGCGCTTGTCGTCATCATTCATTCGTTCGTTCGTTTCCTTTCCTACTTTCGGAGAATGCGGCCGAGCTGGCCGAGAATGAAGCCGTTTCTCACACGCCGCACGAGCGGCTTCGGGTTGCCCGCCGCGAGCTTCTCGCCGGCGCGCGCCCACGCGGACATCCGCGCGATTCCGTAGAGCGAAGCGGTGATCGAACGCGCCACCCGAAAGGCCCTCTTCAGCTCGCCGACGATGCCCTCGATTAGACGCGACGTATCGGTCGATTCATTTATGCTTCTTCGTTCGCACATTTCCACGTAGCTGATAACTTTCTACTTAGCCAAAGCAAGAATGCCCAGCCGGATACTAATGATGCCCAGGACCGCTCCTAACACTCCCAGCACCGCTCCTAAGATTCCCAGCTTCGCACCTATGCGCGCTACAATATTGGGATGCTCTATAACAGCGCGAAGGTTCCAAAGCCACCGCCACGCCTTCGATGTTGCCGTGACTCTAAGCTCGACCGTTTGCATCGTTTTCAGCGATCCAAGCTTATCACGGTACCACTCATTCATCACCATAACGTGGGGCCAGTTAGCGGTGTCGATCTTGTTTGTATCTGCGCTGTTGTAGCGGCGGACATAGTTATGGTCGAGCTTGCGCGATTGACAATATACGGTCAATGCGCGCCCCTCGTGTTTCCTCTCCACCTTAACGACGGTCCGGGTCGGGAACGTAGAGTCGAGCCAAACCCACCCATCATCCTCTTCCTCAGCGAGTGCCGCATGAACCATGAATGCTTCAATCATCAGTTTCTATGCCTCTCCTTTACGTAAAGCACCCGCAACAGCGTCACGTGCTGCGGCTTCGGCCTCGCGCGCAGCGCGTTCGCGGTCACAGTCGCGCGAGAACGTGCGCCACCATTCCGTCTCTTCCTCATTCGCACCCTCGATCTCCGACGCGCCGCCGAACGCCCCGAACGTGAAGCCCCATGCGCGCGAGCGTCGCGGTTGCACTTGCGAGAGCGCGAGAACGAGCGCGTCGACCATATCATCGTGCTTCCCCGCGGGAAACGAGAGCAGCTCGCGCTCGAAGTCAAGCAACCAGGGCGCTTCGTTAGGGAAAAAGACCTTCTTCGCCTCGAGCAGGCCGGTGATGCCCTCGACGCGCGACTCTTTGCTGCCCTTCGCCGTAACCGGCACGATCGGTAAGCGCGTCTCTTGCTTTAGCGCCTGGATTAACGCCGTCGCGTTGCTCGTATCCTCGACGTAGATCGTCGACGGCGCCGGCGTGTCGTCTTTGACTGCGTCGACGCGCCGCAGCAGCGCCGGGAACTCGACTTTGCCGCGCCAGACGTCGAGCACGTAGAACGCATTACGCGCGACGCCGATCTTCACGATCGCGCTGTAATCATTCCGAACGCCCAGCTTCGACGCGGAATCGAGCGCGCACACGATCTTCGTGAACTCCGCCGGCGGCGTGTCGTACCGCTGCAGCCATTCGGCCTTAATCAAGTTGCCTTCCGCGGGCACCGGATTGCCCTGGAAGGCGCATTCGAACGCGCGCGGCCCCATCGACTCTCGGCGGAGCTGCAGCTCGGCCAGCGGCCAGCGTTCCGGCCATAACGACTCGCCGGCGGCACGGCCGAGCGGATCGTTCGGCTCGGCGATTGCCGGCAATCTTACGACGCGCCATTCGCCGCCCTCTGACGACTCCATAATGCGGCCCGGCAGATCATCTTCGCCCCACCGCTGCTGAATCAGTACGATCGCGCCGTTCGGCTCGAGACGCGGCATCAGTACTTCGCGAAACCATTTCCACAACGCATCGCGCTCGCCGATCGAAAGTGCGTCGTTTTGCAAGTCGTCGAGTACGAAGAGATTCGCGCGGAAGCCGGTGATAATGCCGCCGACGCCGATCGCGACAAGCCCACCGCCCTGCGTCGTATCCCAACGGTTCATCGCCGTCGTCGCCTTAGACAGCTCGACGTCGGCAAACGGCCAGCGCGGATCGCCGAAGAATGCGCGCGACGCGCGGCTGTTACGTTCGGCCAGCTCCGCACCGGCGCTCGCCGCAATGAGCTTGCGTCGCGGATTGCGGCCGAGATACCAGCTCGCGAACGCCTGCAGCAGTACGCTCTTGCCGGCGCCCGGATGCAACGTGACGAGCAGCCGGCGAAGATCCCCGCGCTCGACCTGCTCGAGCAACCCCGCGAGCAGCGTAAGGTGCGGCGCTGCGACGAACTCGGGATAGATCAGCGAACAGAACTCCAGGAGCGCCTTACGTGCGATTGCAGCGTCGATCGCTGCGCGGGCGGCCTGCGCCTTCGCCGGCGTTACGTCGATCATTTATAGCCCCGACGGATAAGGTCTTGTGAGAGCGAAAAGTCTTTTAGCTGGGGATAAACGCCGGTCTCATCGGCAACCGCTCGAGCGTACCTGATGCACTCTTCGATCAGAACCACCGCGTTCTGCCTGCCTAACGCCTGACGGAAGTAACCCGCGATGACCGGCTCGTAGATGTAAACCGCCAGCGCGATCTGTAGGGCCGAGCGATGCACGAACAAACGATTATCGACAATGCGTGACGAGATAAGATCTGCTGCGTAGCTTATGTAGCCTGCCAACATACGGCCAGCGAGTTGATCGGACTCCGAAGGGCTGCCTTGCTGGACTCGCGCTTGCACCATCGTCCGAACGTTTTCGGGGGCGGCCGCCTTCAAAACCGTGTTTAGGATATCCGCGAAACCCTGGCTCGACGTCGAGTCGAGGAGTTGAATGGTATGCTTTATTCGTTCGGCCTTGCGAGTCTCGCACAGGCTACGCCACGCGAGATATCCGGCAACGAGGGCTCCCGTTGCGGCGAGACACGTCGCGAAAGCGCCGATGCCGGGCCAAAGCTTCGATCCAAAAAACGTGCCGAGCCATTGGGACACGGTACTGAGCGATTGAGGCGCGCCGGTTGTCGTCATGCTGCCGTCTCCATCCTCGCAATAAGCCGGTAAACGTGAACCTTCGACCAAGCGCGCTGGCTGCGCCTAGGTTGGCCATCTTCGTTCAAGCGGTTCGCGATCTCGCGAAGAGTGAGCCCATCGTTCCGGAGCTTCTGCACAATCGGCGCCAAGTCGCGATATGCCTCAGCAGCGTCGCGTTTGCGCTTTTGCGATCCGAGCGCAGCGCCCTTGAGGCGGGCCTCTCGCGTCAGCCAGGGTACGCGGGGATTATGCGAGCCCAACTTGACGCCACGCACCTTAGCGGCTTGCAACGCGGCCTTCGTGCGGTCGCTGATCGCTTTGGCCTCGGCTTCGGCGACTGCGGCGAGAACGTGCAGCAGCAACCTGTTCGCCTCGGGTAGGTCGGCGGCCGCGAACTCGACGCCGCTATCGAGTACCGTCGCAATGAATCGGACCGAACGGCTCAGACGGTCGAGCCTGGCAACGAGCAGCCTGGCTTTCGCACGGCGAGCAAATGCAAGGGCCTCAGCCAGCTTCGGCCGACCGTCGTGCCTCCCGGATTCAACTTCGACGAACTCGCGAGCGATTGTAGCGCCCGTGCGAGCGCAAAACGCTTCGACGGCCGCCCGTTGACCCTCCAAACCGAGGCCGCTCCGGCCTTGCCGCTCGGTCGAGACCCGAAGATAAGTGACGATCTTTCCGTTCATTTCCTCTGTTACACTCCCGGCAACGCCCGTTCTTGGTTCTGTAACCCCTAGTATAGCACTCTTACGGAACAGCGCAACGCTGCTGCAGCCTAGCAGCGCCGGGGTGGCCGTCGAACCTCTCCCGGTATGCCGAAAAAGAGGCCAGAGACGCCCGCCTACGCCCGTTTGAACGTCCGCGTGACCAATGAGACGGCCGCGCGCATCGACGAAGCGCGAGGAGCCCTTAAACGTCAAGGAGTCTACGTTTCGATGAGCGGCATGGTCGAGATCGCGCTGCTCGAGCTGCTTGGCCGCCGCGATCTCGCCGAGACCATGCGCCGGCACAACGCGACGGCGCGCCGTGAAACCGAGGACTAGCACCGCTCGCCCTCGATCGCCGGCAGCTCCTCGAGGCCAGATCGCATCGCCAGCAACTCGTCGAGGCTCCGTGCGTCGAGCGCTACGTGAAGTTGGCGGTTGTCGTTCAAGATCGTCGCCGCCCCGTCAGTCGTCAGCATTCCGGCCACGCGCATGAGCAACGCGAGGCCGTCGCGCGCCTCTCGTAACGCCCTAAGCGCGGTTCGCTGGTCATCCGCCCGTTTCGCGTTCTCGAGCAGCTCGAGCGCCTCGTCGACTAACCGCGCAGCGCCGGCGATGAGCACCTTCGGCTCGAGCGATTCGAAACGAAACGTTGCAGCCGGCGCAACGCGCTCGACGGGCGCCGCAGGAGTCCTCGTTCGCGGCGGGATGCCCATACAGTTGACCCGATGCCGCGATAAGGCCGTGTGCGAGACGCCGAAGCGCGACGCGATGGTTCGTAGCGAACCGTTTTGGCTGCCGAGGGCCTTCGTGATCGCGCTCGCCTCGGAATGGGAGCAGATCGAGCACGAGCGCGGCACTAGAGCGCCTCCTGACCTGTCGCAGCCGCGCGGCTGCGCGTCGACTTATCGTTTAGCATTTTCCATCGTACGCAGGCGACTATCGGGGCAAGCTTTCCACCGAAACTCGGATCTGCGATGGCGTCGGCGACGTGCTCGAGTAAACGTTCGCGCTTGGAGCGCCACCACCGAAGCAGCGACTCGGCCTCGCGTTCGCACTCTTTCTCGGTGCCATTCGTGCGACCGAATAGCTCCATGAGACGAAGGCGGGCACGTTCGCGCAGCTCCGCGTCGTCGTTTTCTTTTTCAATGTCGCCTCTAGGTAATATATCTACTCTAGGATAGCTGAAGCCGCTTTCAGCGGTTGCGCTGAAGCCATTTGCTGCGGTGGTTGCGAGATTTTGCTGCGGTCCCACCTTGGGATCATGCGGACTGCTGAAGCCGTTTGCTGCGGTTAGGGCGGTCAGACGGTACGTGCTGCGACGCCCATATTCAGCATTCATCACCTGCACGTGACCGCGGTCGACCAGCTCATGTATGTAGGAGTGCGCCGTCCGGGGCGATCGGTGAAGCCGCTTCGCAAGGGTCCGCTCCCCGATGCTGCAGCGATCGTCGTCGCGTACCGCCAGCATGATTGCGTACGCTCGAAGAGCGCCGTCGCTTAGCTGCGCGTCGTCGATCACGGCCACCGGGAGTGGGGCAAATGGACACGGGATTTTACCAAGGCCTTTTGCTCCCGACTGCGGAAGCGTTAACATACGATCTGCAGTCCCCTGGGAGCCCCGAACTTTGCGCGTTCGGGGCTTTAGTTTTGCACAATACTACCTCACGATTATCAAGAGAGGCGACGCACCGAAGGAAGGACCATCCCTCGGTGCGCGCGCCATGCGTACGCGCCGAGAAGGTCCTGGGAGACCCCCCTCGGTGCACTCGCCATCCGGCGATGCCTCGTATACGCCGGGCTATCGTGCGCGCCGCGCAGGAGCACCGAACGGACGCGCCCGACATTCGTTTCAGATTTTCCCTAAGCGGATTAGGCGCTGTGCTTTCATCGTCGCGGTGATCTCGTCGACACCGCGCACGTTGCGATCGCCGGCGACCTTTTCGATCTCCAATCGGGTCGGAGGCCGGCTTTTCAGCGATTGCTGTGGAGTTCCGCGCGCTGCCGATAACACGGCCGCGGCAGCGTCGCCTAAATCGGCTTCGCGAACCGCGACCATGCCAGCCTTTTTTGAGAGCACGACGCGCGCTTTCCGCGAATCCGCGAGCACTCGTTTTACGATATCCTCGACCGAGTCCACTTTGAGGAGCTCGGGCTTCAACGTTGCGGGTTCGGGCGTCCCGTCCTGCGCTTTGTAAACGCGCTCCCTCGCACCCTTGGTTTTGCGAACGCCGCCGGCGAGCACGTCTTTGACGACGTCCGCAATGATGGAGTCGATCTTTGGATTGTTGCGCATTTACGTGCCCTCCTCGAGCTTTATTTGCGGGTACTTCTGTTCGAATCTCCGGATCGCAAGATCGGCCTCGTAAACGCCGGACCCCTGATTTCTGGCCCTGTCCCACTCGCGCTGCGCCTCGGCGAAGCCGACCTGCGCGGCCTCCATCGCTCGCCTTTTGGCGGTGATCACGGCGGATTGGAGTTGTTGCCTTGCAAATGCCGCTTCTCGCGCGGCGTACAGTTCGCGCAGTTGTTCGCGGAGCGCGCGCTTCTCGAGTACGGGCAACTGCTTGCGCAAATCCGCGAGTTGATCCTCGAGCTGTGCGCGCTCGGCCTTTAGTTGCGTGGTGTCGCGCCGATCGACGAGCGCAACGACCAAATCCTCGTCGTTTCTCTGGAGCTTCGCCTCTACGCCCTTGATTTGCGCCTGCGTTTGCACAAGGCGCTGCGTCGCGGTCTCGTTGATCGCCACGGTATCGGTCTCTGGCATTTGTAACCTCCGGGATAGAGCCGGCGAGCGCCGGCGTTACGTGTTCGCGTCGACCTCGACGGCATGGGCTAGGAGAAACTGTTCGACTGCCTCCGGCGAGCACCGCAGCATTTTGCGCGACGGCTTCGTGGTGGGAAGGGAGAACGATTCGATTGCGCCCCGCTGCATCAAACTTCTGGCGTAGGGGATCGAGCTTCCGATTCGCTCGGCGACTCGCTTCGCATCGAGGAGGCTCATACGCGCGTGCCTGCTTCGTGTGCGATCGCCGCCGTCGTTTTGAGGATCGGTTCTTGCAAACGCTCGAGCGAAACGCCGAACGTGGCCTCTACGACCGCGCGAACGCGTTGTGATACGCGGTCGCCTTTCGCGCAGCGACTGACCGTGCTCCGCTCGAGGCCCGCGGCTTCGGCGAAGGCTAGGATCCCTCCATAGCGGCTCACGATGAGCGTGTGCAGGAGCGTTGTGGGCACTTTCGGGCGCCCTCGATACGACATAGCACCACTTTATCCCAGGAGGCGGGGGCGCGTCTGCTGAAAAAAGGCGCGCGAAAACGATGGATTTTTCAAGCTCGAACCCCACAAACAATCGGTGCGCCAAGGCGAGTGAACTCGACCGAATGCGGCTGTTCACCGCGGCTGTACGGTTCGCGAAGGACGCTGTCGGCTTTACTTACGATCAGCTCGCCGGCGCCATGCCGAACGCGACGATCTCCCAAGGCTCCACGCCGAGCTTTCGGCAATCCTTGAGGTACTCTGCAGTAGTGCGAGCGAGCCATTCGTGGGCCTTGAAGGATTCAAGTACGCCGATCTGCTCCATAAAGTTCAAGAACGGTCCGTACGCGGCGTTTCCGTGGCAAAGGTCAAGCACTGCGTGAGCGTGGCGGCTCATCACCTTCGTGCCAAGCGTGAGGCGCCCCAGGTCCTCGCGTACGCGCTTCTCGTCGTAGTCGCCGCCG
>DASZGC010000062.1:0-22220 GCA_035939175.1 Candidatus Cybelea sp.
GCACGAAGAAGAGCGGGCTCTGCGGTGCGTAGAGTTTGCGCTGCGTTACGTCGTCGGCACGCGCGATATGCAGCACGAGGCAACCCGCCAGCGCGCGCAGCGTCGCGCTGCCTTTCGGGGTGATCGTAAGCGCGTAGGTGGTGCCTAAGCCGTGATAGGTGACCGTCGCGTCGGTCAGCGAGGGCGCCGGCATCGTTGCCGGATAGCCGGCTCCCGCGTGCGCCGCGTCGATCTGCGCGGCGTAGGTTTTCAACTCGCCGGCGAGCTGGCGCGCTCTGGGCGCGTTCTCCGAGCTGCACGTCTGCGCGTTGGTTGCCGCCGCGAACGGATCGGCCGGCGGCGCCGTCGGCAGCGGCGTGAAGAGCGAGCGGAACCCGTTGCCGCCCGAGGCTGCGCCGCCGGGGCCACCCGGACCGCCCTCACCCGGACCTCGCCCGAAGAGGCCGCCCCCTCCACTGCCGCGCGCGTGGAATGCCGTCGCGGTCTGCGAACTGGCCAGGCCTTGGCCGAACTTCACCGAGTACGTGGCCGAGTACGTGCGCGGCGCGAGCGGACGCGCGATGTTGGGAATCACGTAGCCTCCCGCGGTGGTAAACGGCACCGCATTCTCGGGACTGGCGAACACGCCGGCGTAGGCGTTGGTGATGTTCGTGGCGGCGAAGGTGAGCGTCCCGCGGGTCAACTGCGCGGTGACTCCCGCGTCGTAGGTGGTGTAGGCCGGGAGATTGTTGGGATTGTTGCTGCCGGTGTGCTGCGCGTCGGCGAGCCACTCGAAGATCGAGCGCGGCGACTTGTAGTCGAGCACGATGCCGGCCTTCTGCAGCGGCACGTTGGGCAGCTGCTGGTTGGGAATCGTGATCGAGTACGGATTGTCGAAGATGTAGTTGTACGAGTTGGCCTGCGCGCCGGTGAGATTGTAGTACGGCTCGACCACGAGGTTGCCCAGGGTCACGAAGCCGGTGAGTTCGGCGCCTTGGTAGAGGCGCTGCACGCCCGCAACCGGCGTGGTGAAGTAGAGCTGCTGCGCGTTAAAGGGCGTGCCGGCCGGCGCGTTGCAGCCCGCCGGCGAGTTGTAGATCGACTGCACGTCTTGCAGATAGCCCGGGGGTAGCTCGCCGAGCTGATTGATGATGAGGCCGTTCACGTAGACGGGCAGCAGCACGCCGTTCTGCTCTTGACGATAGAGCGAGAGCGAGACGTTGCCGCCGTGCAGCTCGTGCGTGTAGCTGACGCGCAGCGAGTTCGAGGAGCTGTTCTGCGGCTGCTGGCCCGGCGCGTTGCCGTAGGCCACCTTGCCGTTGCAATCGAAGCGCAGCGACGCCGGATCGCTAAGGATCTGGAGCCGGCCCTGCGTGGCGGCCGCGCCGCCCAGCGCCGCTGAGGCGGCAACGGTATCGCGCGTGGTCGGCTTGTAGGTGGCCGCGATGCTCGCGAGTTCGGAGATGCCGCTGTTGCCGGTGGCGGTGCTGATGCCCGCCGAGCCCGCCAGCGTGAGTTTGTCGCTGGAATGGATGGTGTCGGTGGCTTGCAGCACGTTGTACTCGGTGGACGTCGAGCCGTTGTAGTAGGGCGCGGCCTGCGGCACCAGCGGCGTGGTGGTGAAGCTCGACTGCGTGCCGTAGGCTTGGAACGAGATCGTGTGGCGCTCCTGCGCGGGCAACGTCGCGTTGAACACGTAGCCCGTCGAGCGCGTGTCGCTGGAGTAGCCGGTGGGCGAGGGCTCGGCGTTGACGTAGCGGTTCAGTTCGTCGAGCAGGCTGCTGGAATCGAGCGAGTAGATCGAGCCTTGCAGCTGCGTGGCGCCGATCAGCGCGTTGTCGGTGAGCGAGTAGAGCTGCACGTCGCTCTGATCGCTATTGTTGGGGCCGTAGCCGCAGGGCAGCGAGGTCTGGGGGTCGCCGTTGTAGCGCAGGCAAACGACGTTACTATCGCGCGTGGAGTTCATGAAGAGCCCGGTGAGCGAGTTGGAGTCGCCGAACTCATAGCGCGCCGTGATCACGTTGCCGGAGATCGTGCTGTCGCCGTCGTGCACGTAGCTCAACCCGCTGGCGTCGAGATAATAGTCGCCGTCCACGAGGCTGGGGTAGAGCCGGTCGACGCTCTGCACCGCAATGCCGAGCTTGCCGTCGGAGCCGGTCTCGGCCGCGGAGTAGTTGTAGCGGCCGTTGCTGCCGGTGGAGAGCTGCAGCTGCGTCTGCCAGCTCAGCGTGGGCTGCAGCGTGCTGAAGTTCACCGAGCCTCCCAGTCCACCCAGCGACGGGCCCATGTGCACCGCGGCGCCTTGGAAGAGATCGTTGGCGAAGCCGCCGAGATTGCCGGCGCTGCCCGGCGCGTTGAGCGGAATGCCGTCGAGCGTGAGCTGCGTCTGCGAGGCGTCGTGGCCTTCGAGCGAGATCGTCTGCGCGGCGTCGGAGTCGTCGCTCGAGGTGGAGACGCTCACGCCCGAGAGCTTATTGAGCGCGTCGGCGAGATCGTTGGAGAGGCGGCGCTGCGGCGAGTTCTGATCGATGCTGGTCGCCGAGATCGCGGCGGTGGATTTGGCCGTCACCTGGCCGATCACTTTGAGCCCGCCATTCTGCGGAGCCAGCGAAAACGCGACGGTGATCGAGCGTCCATCGAGCACTTCGAACGAGGCCGAGGTGAGGCTGTCGTAACCGCGCTTGACGATGCGCGCGCGATAGATGCCGTCGGGCACGTCGGTGAAGTCGACCTTGCCGCTGGAAGTGGTGATCTCCGAAGTAATCACCGGACCGTCGAGCAGCACGCGCGCCAGATCCAGCGGATGCTTGCTCGCGGCATCGTTCACGGTAATGACGATCTCACCGCTATCCGACTGCGCCAACGCCGGCACGCCGCTCAGCAAAACGACCGCCGCCATCGTCATCGCAAACGCAACCCGCGTCACGTTAAGGGACGAAGCACGCCCGCGAGCTGAAACCACGCATCGCCGCCGATTATAGGCGAGCGCTGCTTGCCGAGCCTGAAACGATGCTGAGAGCGGATTAAATGGTGATGGTGACCGCGGTGCCGTGGCCCGGCGCGCTGTCGATGGCAATCGCTCCGCCCGAGCGTTCGACCGCGCGTTTGGCGATCGCCAGCCCGAGGCCCGTGCCGCCGATCTCGCCGCGCTGGTCGCCGCGATAGAAACGTTCGAACGCGTGGAGGCGTTCCGATTCCGCCATCCCGGGGCCTTCGTCGCGGATCGTGATCGTGGCGTGGCCGTTGCTGCGCGCGGCGCGCAAGTGGATCGGCGCGTCGGGTGCGTATTTGAGCGCGTTCTCGATCACGTTCCACACCGCTTCGGACAGCTCGGCGCGGTCGGCTTGCACGCTTTCGAGGCCTTCGACGCTGTAGTCGATCACGCGGCGGTCGTCGAGACGCCGTGCGGCGTCGCACTGGCTGCGCAGCAGCTCGGCCACGTTGACGCCTTCGATTCGCGGCGGTGCTTCGGAATCGAGGCGTGCGAGGCGCATCAGGCGGTCGATGAGGCCGCGCATGTGCTCCTTCTCGAGCGACATCGTGCCGAGGATCTGGCGCGCGATGCGCGGTTCGTCGATGGCGCCGCGGCGCAGCACGTCGATGTAGCCGGCGATCACCGTGAGCGGCGTGCGCAGCTCGTGCCCTGCGTCGGCAGCGAACTGGCGCATCCGCGCTTCGGCCTGCCGGCGATGCTCGATCGCCGTAGCCACGCTGGCGACGGCGTCGTTGAAGGCGGCGGTGAGCGAGGCGATCTCGTCGCCGCCGGCCATGATGAAGCGGCGTTGCGTGTAGTCGCCGTCGGCCAGTGCGCGCAGCGAATCGCTCACCTCATTGATCGGCTGCAGCGACTGCTGCGCGAACAGGCGCCCGACGAACCACGAGAGCAGAATCGCCGCGGCCGCGATCGTGAGCACGATGCGCCAATAGGGAATCAACGAGACCATCAGCAGCGGGAACGAGGGGGCGAAGCCGACGTAGCCGCCTTCGACGTAGGTGAGCGAGAGCGGCTCGAGTCGCGTGGGATCGGCTGGCGGCGGCGGCGCGCCGCTGCCGTAGGCTTTGAGTTCTTGCGGATCGCGCTGCGCCTTTGGGATGAAGTGCGACATGCCGCCGACGGCGAGCACGCGCTCGAGCGATTTGGGGCGCAGCGTCTTATCGCCGGCAAGGTAGCGGCCTTTGAGATCGTAGACCGTCACCCGCATGCCGATGCCGGAGAGTGCGTTGACGATGTCGGGCGCGGCTTGCTGCAGCGAGAGACCTTGGCGCCGCGCCTGATCCACCAAGATGCGCGCCTCTTCGTGCTTGGCGACCATCACGTCGCCCGAGAAGCGCTGCAGCTCGAAGACCAGCGAAACCGAGGAAGCAAAGATCACGACCAGCACGGTAACGCCGAGCAGGGCCGCATATAGAGCCGAAAGCCGAGCCGCGAGCTTCATTCGCCTAGGTCATCTGCTGCGGCGCCATGCCGCACGTTATCTTCGAGGTGCCCTGCCCCTCGGGTTGACCGCATGGAGAGGATTACTGCGATAAGCCGTATCCCACCCCTCGGACGGTGCGAATGAAGGAGTGCGGCTCGCCCGGGCGGTCGATCTTTGCTCGGAGATAGGAGATGTAGGTCTCGACGATGTTGGGGCCGCCCTCGAAGTCGTGGCCCCAGACGATCTCGAGCAGATGGTCCTTGCTGAAAACGCGCCGCGGCTCGCGCATGAAGACCTCGAGCAGGTCGAATTCGCGCTGCGTGAATTCCAATGGGTCCTTAACGCGCCAGGCCTCGCGGGTGCCTGGATTGATCGAGACGTCGTGCCAGCGCAGCACGTTCTCTTCGATCAGTTGCGGACGGCGAAGCTTGGCCTGTAGGCGCGCAATCAGCTCCTCGAAGACGAACGGCTTGACGAGATAATCGTCGGCGCCGGAGCTGAGCGAGCGCACCTTATCCTCGGTGCCGCCCTTAGCAGTGAGCATTACGATTGGTGCCTGCGTAATCTCGCGCAGGCGCGGTAAGAGCGTTACGCCATCGATTTTCGGCATCATAATGTCGAGCACGATTAATTCCGGATCGAAAACCTTTACGAGATCGAGCGCCGCAAGTCCATCGGTGGCGGTGCGAACCTCGTAGCCTTCGCGGGAGAGTCCAAGTTCCAACATCTCCCGAACCATACGGTCGTCGTCGATGACCGCAACGCGGGCATTTGGCATGATCATCATCTGTACGATGTATCGTGCGTTGGGACCCTTGGAAGGGGCTGAACCCGGTTGCTTACGCTGCGCGGCCAGGCTGCCAGCGCTCGACGCGCTGACCGGAGATCAATGCCGCCTGACCGATGGCCTCGAGCGGATGCGATTCGATGCGAACCCCTCGGCTTCGGAGGGCATCGAGGGTCGCCGAATCCGGTTGCCAGCGTGCAAAGAGGTGGACCTCGCCGGTGCCGACCGCATCGGCGAGGGTCGCGAGGACGTCGGCAAGTGCGCATTCGCGCTGAGCCAGCAGTGGTCCGACGACCTCCTCACGAAAGCGGTGGCCGCTCCACCCGGCGGCCACGATGAGCGCCTGAGCCAGATCCTCTGGACGCCCCGATTCGAAGTCGAAAAGAGCCGCCCGAACCCGGCGCGCCAAAGCCGGCTCGGCCTGAGCGTGGAGGGTCGCGCTGCGGATCGTAGCGCTCGGACCTGCGGTCAGGAGGGCTCCGGCCCCGATGAGGTACTCGTCCATGCTGCCAGAATGCCACGGCAGAGTGCCACCTGGGTGGCCGTCACGTCGCGGCTCTAGAGCAAGTGCAGCCTCCGTGCCGTCCGAATCGCCTCCACCTGGCCGTGAGAATCGAGCTTGGCTATCGCGTTTGCCACGTGGACCCGAACCGTATTGATACTGCGTCCGGTTCGCTCCGCAATCTCCTTTGGAGCGAGCCCCTCTTCAAGGAAGCGAAGCACCTCGATCTCCGAGCGCGTTAGGACCTTCGGCCGGCCACGTTCGACGACGTTTGCCGCCAGCGTCGCTTCGACCGCCTCAAAGAGCCGGGCGATGTCGCCGTAGTCCCCCGCTTTGAGCACGCCCAGCGCCTCGCGAACGAGATCGGCGCCGCCCAAAGAACCGTCCCGAAGCGTCGCTAAAAACTTACCAACGATCCTAGCGGCGGAAATGACGACTCGGTCGCCTTGCGCTTCAATCGAGCGGAGAATGCGCTCGGCATTCGTGTGCCGCCCGTTCTTCGCTTCGGCAAGCGCGCAGAGGGTCGCAGTAATCGCTTTGAGCCGGAAACGGAAGCGTCCCGCGCTCTCGACCGCCGTGATGTCTTTACGGATCTCGCGAAGGATCTCCACAGATTCCGAGCGTCTGCCGTCCATCGCTAAAAAGAGCGCGCATTCTCCGCCAGTAGCGACCCGATCGAAACTGAAGGCCGTCAGTTTCCAGCATGGAGAGAGCAGCTGATGCGCTTCTCCGAAGCGCCCTTCCCAGGCGAGCCGAGTCGCACGAAAGATCATGAGGTACCTGGTCGATATCTCGCTCTGTCTGAGCATATTGATCCGGCGCTCGATCACGATGCTCTCCTGGGAGTTTCCCTTCCGCATCTCCGAACTGAGGATCTGCAGTAATGCGGTTTGCAGCGCAAACGTGTCGCCGGCTTTGACCGCTGCATCGGCCGCGGCCTGCGCGTAGCGTAGTTGCTGTTCGACGTCGTCGCTTTCGTGTAGGACCAGGTTCGATAGCACCGCATTGGCGCGACTCGAGAGATTATACAAATGCAGATCGTCCGCAAGCTCGACGGACTGATTCAATACCTCAAAGGCTCGCTCTGCTTTACCCAAGTGGTGGTAAGCGATGCCGATCCTCTGCAGCGCTTTTGCGCGCACGGTCTCGCTATCGACCGCATCCAACATCTCCTCGACGAGGAACACCGCATGGCCGGCATTTTGCGCGTCGCCGCGTACGGCGAGCTGCCCGGCGACCAGCGACATCGCTTCGGCCCGGTACCCGATGCTCTGCTGCCGGTCGCTGCCGACCCGTAACAGGAGTTCCGTGGCGTCCTCACCCCTGTTTGCCACCATCGTCCCCAGGCGCAAGCTCGCCATCGCGACGAGGTCGCGGGCGCCGCTCCCGCGCCGGAGCGCCTGTTGCAGAAAGGATTCGGCTCGGGCGAACCGCCCGGCGATCGCGTGGAGCGTACCCTCCAACGCAAGAACGGTCGCATCCTGACGCCTCGTTCCTTCGTCCAGCGCATCGATCGCTCGCGCGACGACGTCACTCTGCGCTCGCTCCAGGAGATCGAACCCATGTGCTTTGAGCAACCGCAGCAAATCGGAACGCGACGGGATCGCCACATACGACGATATCGCGTGCTCGATATCGCCGTTTGCTTCGAGCGCTCGCGCGGCTCTTTCTTGCGCGTTACGCTGTGACCGTTTGCCGCTCAATGCGCTTTGGTGGAGTAGAAATTCGCGAAAGAGGTCGTGGCACTGGTACGTACCCGGAGAATCTTCATGGATGAACGCGGTGCTTTCCCGCAACCTCTCGACGATCTGCAGCGCATTGTCGAACCCGGCACGCTCCAGAACGCGGATATCGATGCTGGGCAGCGAAGTCGCGACCTCCAGCAGTCCGCGCTCGTCGGTATTCAACTCCGCATACACCTGTTCTGCCAGAAAGCGGTACATCATCTCGCGCGTCTGCAATGAAACCTTCCGCAAATCCGACGACCGCGTCGAAGTTCGCAAGGCAAAGCTCATCGCTACGGGCCAACCGCCGGTAAGGTCGACGAGATCTTTGAGTTCGTCGTCGCGAATCGAGAGGCCGAGCTCGCCGGCCGCCATTTTCGCTTCCTCGAGGGTGAAGCGCAAGTCGGCCTCATCGATGGGCGAATCGGCATCGCCGTACGCCAGCCAACTGCCAACCGGGAGTCCCGCAATCGAGCGCGACACGAGAATCCAACGGATCGCGTCTTTGCTCTGTTCTATCAGTGCGGTCAGGAAACGCGCGATCTCGTCGTCGCCATCGGCGATATGAAGATCGTCGAGCGCAATTGTGCCGACGTAGCTTTCAAGGTGCGCGCGCATCCATCGGGCGAGTTCGATGCCGCACTGCGGCGAGGCTCGATTCCGTTCGTAGGCTCCAGCCAGCGAGGCCAGCGCGTGGGGCGCGCTCTCACTCAGAGCCTCGGCGAAGCCCCGCAAGAAACTCAGGAGCGTGGAGTGCTCGGCTCGCAGAGAAAACAAGCTCCGCCGTTCCCGCAAGGAGCCCAAGTATTGCCGCAGCACCACGCTTTTGCCGTATCCTGCCGGAGCGATGAGGAGCAACACCGGGAAGTTCGCCGAGGCGGCAAGGCGTTTGACGATCCGCCTTCGCGCAAGTGGCGCATCGGCGGCGCGACTATCGAAAGGTCCGGTCTGTTCCGCCTGGGCCATCGTTCCGCGTTCTAAGAGGGCTGTGTCGTTGCCTTGTCTCTCAAGCACCGCCAAGAGGGCTGCCCTCCAGAGGGCGGATCGCCGGCGAGCCGCGCGTGGCGCTCCATTGTCAACGCTTTTCAGTGTTGCTAACATATCGAGGTGAGCTGCTCCCGCGTAGCAAGGAGCGTGTTTTTCGCCGTCGCCGGCGCATCGAGTTTGGCAACGGCGGGCTGCGGCGCGCCTCCGCCGGCTGCCGCCAACGTGGATCTTCCGATCGGAGGCGGTATCGCAGCGACCAGCAGCTCGACTGACTCTTGGCCGACCTTCGCGTTCGACAACTTGCGTCAGGGCCTCAACCCCGCCGTGACCAATCTCACGCCTTCGACTGTCTCAACGCTGAGCTTGCGCTGGCAGCGAGATCTCAACGACGCCATCTTCTCCAGCCCGGTGATCTACGCCGGAAACATGATCGTCGTCACGCAAGGTCTCACCCCCGCCGGCTCGATCGTCTACGATCTGAGCACCGCCGACGGACACACGATCTGGAAATACGTGATGCACTCCCGCGCGAAGATGACGCCCGCGATCGACCCCGACGCCGGTATGGTCTTCGTCGGCACCGATCCCCGAGTGCGCCAGGACCCGTCGTCCGTCGTTGCGTTGCGGCTGCTCGATGGAGGCCTTCTCTGGAGTCAGTCGCTCGACGCGATCGTGCGCGGGCCGCTGCTCGTCGCCGACGGCACGCTCTATGTCGGTCGCGCCGGTGGCGACGAGCCCGTCTGCTCGCAGGGCGGCATCTCGGCGTTCGACGAGATCGGCGGCGACCTCAAATGGAGGTGGAGCGTCGATCCGAACCCCAAAGAGGGCGGCTCCGTGTGGGGCGCGATCAGCTACCAAGGCGGGCATCTGATCTTCGGAACCGGCAACACGTGCCAGTCTCCGGTGCCCACCGCAAACGGCGCGGTTGCGCTCGACCAAAACGGCAGCGTCGACTGGAACATGACCGCGGTCAAGCACTCGTATGACGATGCCGATACCGGCGGCGGCGTGATGCGCTTCCAAGGACGCGTCTATTTCATCAGCAAGAATGGCGACTTCTACGCCCTCAACGCGGCAACGGGCCAGACCGCCTGGCGCACCGAACTCAATCCAACCCTTCCCGGCCAGTGGCAAGGCGGCTTCGCCTCGCCGACGACCGATGGCACCGCGATCGTCGTCGGCTCCGGGCTCTACGCGGGCTCCACGCCGGGCAGCGGTGGCGAGTTCTGCCTGCTCGACTCGGCCAAACCCGACGAGGTATTCGCCGGCTACCATTCCGAGCTCAAGGCGCTCAACCTTAGCGGCACCGTGCTCTGGACGCGAACGATGCAGAATCGGCTCGTCGGCTACGTGGCGCTGGTGCCGGGCATCGGCTTCGCCGGACTAAACAAATCGTTCGTGGCGCTCGACCTGCGCGACGGGAAAACGCTCTGGAGCTACGCAACGCCGGACTACATCAACGCCTCGATGGTCGTCGTTCCCTCGGGCGTCTACGGCGCCGACGAGGGCGGCAACGTCTACGCCTTCGCCATCGCCTCGCGCAGGCGCTAGCGATTGTCAACGCTTCTCAAAGTTGTTACCATATCCGCGTGAGCTGTTTCCGCATAGCTTCGCGCTTGCTATTCGGTGCCGTCGTCGTTACGTCGACTTTGGCAACGGCGGCTTGTGGCGCGCGCCCGCAGGCGGTGCCCAACGTCGAACTCGGCGGCATCGGACAGACCAGCGGGTCGACCGACTCTTGGCCGACCTTCGCGTACAATAATCTGCGCCAGGGCCTCAACCCCACCGTTACCAATCTCACGCCAACGAGCGTTCCGAGCCTCGCGCTGCGCTGGCAGCAGAGCCTCGGCGACGAGATCTTCTCGTCTCCGGTGGTCTACGACGGAAACCTGATCGTCGTAACCTTGGGCACGCACTCGATCGGCTCCGTGGTCTACGACCTCAGCACCACCGACGGTCACGTGATCTGGAAGTACGTGATGCACTCCCAGGCCAAGATGACGCCCGCGATCGACCCCGATGCCGGCTTGGTCTTCGTCGGCAACGAACAGAAGAAACGCCGGCTCCCATCCTACGTCTTCGCGCTGAACCTGCTCACGGGCAGCCTCGTCTGGCGCCAGGAGGTGCACGGGCTCGTGCGTGGCGCGCTGATGGTCGCCAACGGCACGGTCTACGCTGGGCGCGCCGGCGGCGATCCGCCGCTCTGTTTGCAAGGGGGCCTCGTGGCGATCAACGAGGTTCAGGGCAACGTCGAATGGAGCTGGAACGTCGATCCCGCGCCCAAAGAGGGCGGCTCGGTCTGGGGCGCGATGGCCTACGACGGCGCGCACGTGATCTTCGGAACGGGCAACACCTGCAAAGCGCCGGTTCCCACCGCCAACGGCGCGGTCGCGCTCAATCCCGACGGCAGCGTCGCCTGGAACACGGTCGCGGTGAAGCGCTCTACCGCCGATGCCGATACTGGCGGCGGCGTGATGCTCTACGACGGCCTCGTGCACTTCATGAGCAAGAACGGCAGCTTCTACGCCGTCAACGCGGGCAGCGGCGATATGGCGTGGAGCGCCGATCTCAATCCTTTCGCGCGCAACCCCTCGTGGCGTGGCGGCTTCGCCTCACCCACCACCGACGGCACGACGATCGTCGTGGGCACGGGGCTCTACGCCGGTTCGGTTTCGGGTTCCGGATCGGGATCCGGCAACGGCGGCGGCGAGTTCTGCCTGCTCACGACGGCCAAACCCAACGAAGTCTTCAACGGCTACCACTCCGAGCTGCAGGGCATCAGCGAGAGCGGCGCCGTCCTCTGGAAAGACACCATGCAAAACCGGCTCGTCGGCTACGTGGCGCTGGTTCCGGGGATCGGCTTCGTCGGACTCAACAAGGACTTCGTGGCGGTCGATCTGAGCAACGGTCAAACGCTGTGGAGCTATCCCACGCAGTACTTCATCAACGCTTCGATGGTCGTCGTGCCCTCAGGCGTCTACGGTGCCGATCAGGGCGGCAACGTCTTCGCTTTCAGCCTACCGTCCTCGTCCGCGCGCCGGCACCGCTGACGCCGTCGCCCGCTCGCTCAAAAATCTCGCCAGCAGCGCTCCGATCCATTGCAGCCGCGTCGCCATCCAGCCGTGCTGCGCCGGGCAGGTGATCTCGCCCAGCTCGATCGTCAAGCTCCCAGCACTCGCGCTCACCTGTTTGTAGGCGTAATACTCGCGCAGGCCGACGGTAAAATTGTCGGGCTCGAAGCCGTAGGGCCACCATTGCGCGTAGAGCTTCTTCCACGCCCGCGCCGCTGCGGCGCTCTGTCCTTTCGGATAACCAACCGACGCGCGGCTCGTGCACGGCGGGCTCGCGCCATCGAAGTGGATGAACACCGCAACCTTCACTTTATAGGTGCCGCTGAAATCGGCCGGCAATCGCGCGACTCGCAGCCCTTGGATGCGCAGCAGTTCTGTCGCCGTATCGGCGACGATCGGCGTCCATTCGCGCTCGCCGGCCGCGCCGAGGTTGCACTTGTGCTGCGGAAAGTGCGCGCAGCTCGCCGGGCGCCCTTCGTGCCCCGCCGAGATCAGCACGTCGTAGCCGGTGATCGCCGCCGCCAGCACCAGCGCGATCATCGTGCCACCGCCCGCGTCGCCACCCCCAAGATCAGCGCGATCCCAAAGAACGCGAATACGACGTACGTGAAGGCGCGCAGCGCCGCGACCTGCGGCGTGGGTTTCGGCGGCGCGACGTTGGCAAAGCCCGGCGTAATCGTCTGCAGCATCGCCGCTACGCCGTAGGTGATCGCGCCGTTGAGATGCCCCGCGCGAATCTTGGGCAGTATTTCATCGTCGATGATGCGTTCGCTCTGCGCCTCGCTCAACGAACCGCGTAGTGCCGGGCCGGCCACGATCTGCACCTTGGAATCGGCAACGAACACCTCGAGCACCGCGCTATCGTCGCCGGCCCATTGCTCCGGCGGCGCCTGACCCGCACGCTGCCCCAGCCACACGTACACTTGATGCCCCGTCGCCTGGCGATAGGCGGCTAGTTCGCTCTGCAGCCACTGCCTGGTGCTCGGCCACAGCACTCCAGCTTGGTCGGTCACGTAGTCGCTCGTCGCTACGGCGGGTAGCGAACTGGCTAGCAGCAGCGCGGCGAGCAGCATCACCAACCCCCCGAAGCGCCGCCTCCGCCGAAACCACCACCGCCCGCTGAGAAGCCGCCGCCTCCGCCGCCCCAACCGCCGCCGCCACCGCTGCTCATCGCACCGACGAACGCGCCGGTCCAGAACGACGATCGCCGCATGTCTCGCTGCGCCTGCAGCTTCCCCTCGTGCATCACGAGATAGCCGTAGCGAGCCGCGCGCACGATCTTGAGGATCACCGCCAAAATGCCCAGCCCGAAAAAGATCAGCCCGACGATCACGACCCAGTCCGAGCTTTGCGCGTCGTCGGAGGATTCGGCAGCCTGCGGCGGCGGCGTCACCCCCGCGTACGACGGCGTGATCGTGGTGAGCATCGCCGCCACGCCGCTCTGCACCGCGCCATCGACGTCGCCCGCGCGCATCCGCGGGCGCACGACGTCATTGATAATACGATAAGAATCGGCGTCGGTGAGCGAGCTTTCCAGGCCGTAGCCCACCTCGATGCGGATCTTGCGATCCTTTATGAAGAGAAAGAGCACGGCGCCGTCGTCTTTGCCGTGCCGTCCGATCTTCCAACGATCGGCGGCCTGACCGGTATAGGTTTCCAAGGGTGTATCGCCGGTGCTCTGGCCGATCCAGACGATCACCTGATGACCGGTCGCCGTCTCGTAGGCGTGCAGCTCGTTCTCGATGCTCGCCCGCGCGCTGCCGGAGAGCGCGCCGGCATTATCGGTGACGTAGTGATCTGGCGTCGGCGGAATCACCAGGGCCAGAATCAGCAGCAGCAGCGCTCTCACTTACCAACTCCCCGAAGCGCCGCCGCCGCCGAAATCGCCGCCGCCGGCGTCGAAGTCGTCGTCGCTGCTGCTGAAACTATCGTCGCTGCTGCTGCTCGACGAGAAGATTGTGCTGCCGCTGCTGCTGCTACCCCCACCACTCTTTACCGCACCTCCATAACGCTTCGCGCGGCGACTCTGTGAGATCGCGACCCACACGAAGAACGTGATGAAGAGAACGAACGCCAGCGCAAAGATCGCGACCGGCAGCGCCGGGCCGAAGCCCGAGCCGCTCGAACTCTGCGCCGGCGGCGGCGTGACGCCGGAATAATCGGGTGTAATCGTTTTGAGCATCGCGGCTACGCCCGCGCCCACCGCGCCGTCGGCGTCGCCGGCCTTCATGCGCGGCACGATGTCGTCGCGGATGATGCGCGAGCTGTCTGCGTCGGTGAGCGAGCCTTCCAAGCCGTAGCCGACCTCGATGCGCACCTTGTGATCGCCCATGAAGAGGAAGAGGATCGCGCCGTCGTCTTTGCCGCGCCGTCCGACGCGCCACTCGTGCGCCGCGTCGCCGGTATACGTCTCCAGCGGGGTGTCGCCCGTGCTCTGGCCGATCCAAACGATCACCTGATGTCCGGTCGCCGTTTCGTACGCGTGCAGCTCGTTCTCGACGCTCGCGCGCGTGCTCTCGCTGAGCGCGCCGGCATTGTCGGTGACGAAATGATTGGGCGTGGGCGGAATCACCAGCGCCAGTATCACCAGCAGCAATGCGCGCACTACCATCCGCCCGACGCCCCTCCGCCGCCGAAGCTGCCGCCGCCCGCCGAAAAGCCGCCACTGCTAAACCCACCACCGGACGCGCCCGCGCCGGCGAAGCCGAAGCGGCTCAGCGTGCCATGCGTGCCCCAGAACTTCGAGCGCTTCATGTCGCGCATCGCGTCCGCCGACCCTTCGCGCGTCACGAGATAGCCGTAGCGCGCCAGCGCCGCCAAACGTACCATGATGAAAAGCCCTCCTAGCAGCACGATCAGCCACCACATGAACGTTTGCAACGGCGGATGCCGCATCGCGCGCGGCGGCCTCACGAACGACGGCGTGATCGTCGACAGCATCCCGTCGACGCCGTGCGACACGGCGAGGTCCACGTTGCCCGCGCGCATCGGCGGCAAGATCGCATCGGCGATGATGCGATGCGCGTCGGCGTCGGTAAGCGCGCTCTCCAAGCCGTAGCCCACCTCGATGCGCACCCTCCGGTCGCGCATGAAGAGGAAGAGCACGGCGCCGTCGTCGTGGCCGCGCCGTCCGATCTTCCATGCATCGGCGCTCTCGCCGGTATAGGTTTCCAGCGGCACGCCGCCGGTGGTGGAGGCGATCCAGACGATCACCTGATGGCCGGTCTGCGTTTCGTAGGCGCGTAACTCGTTTTCGATACGTTCGCGCGTCGCGGCGCTCAGCGCGCCGGCGTTGTCGGTCACGTAGTGCGTGGGCACCGTGGGTAGCGCGAAATCGGCCGCGAGCGCAGGCGCGGCCCAGGCGGCCAGCGCGAGCGCGGCTAGCGCGGCGCGCGCGCTAAGCCGGCAGCGCAAAATGTTGGTGCAGCGCCTCGCCCAAGCGCCCGACGGCGTAGATGATGCCCTCGGTCGTCGCGCCCCGCGCGAAGTAGGGCTGACTCTCCGCGACGACGTCGTTCCAGAAGGTTTCACCCACGCGCTCGTGCAGCGCGCGGTCGCCGATGATGGCGAACTTCCGGGCGTTGGGCGCCACCAGCACGAGCGCCGCGTTTCCGCCGTCGTGGCGATGCAGCCCGAGGCGCCCGAACTCGGCCTTGGCGCGCTCGAAGGCGTCGACGCTCCGCTCGTTGAGCACGCGAACGGCGATGCGGCCGCTGGTGCCGGTCTCGGCGGCGGCGATGGCCTGGCCGATCGCAACCTGCTCTTCGTGCGTCACGGGCTGAAGTTCACCACCGGGGCCTGTTGCGCGCCGGGCTGCGCCTGGAAATAGGACTTCTCGTTGAAGCGGCTGCCGAAGAGCCCGACGATCATCACCGTGGGGAAGGTGTCGCGCTTGGTGTTGAACGCGCGCGCCACGTCGTTGTACTTACGGCGCTCGAAGGCGATGCGGTTCTCGGTGCCTTCGATCTGGGCTTGGAGGGTTTGAAAATTCTCAGTTGCTCGCAGCTGCGGATAGTTCTCCACAACCGCCAGCAGCCGCGACAGTGCCGAGCCTAACTGATCCTGCGCGGCGGCGTACTTGGTGAAATCCTGCGGGTTGTTGATCGCGTTCTGCACCACTTGGGGCGAGATCTGGCCGACGCTGGCCCGCGCCTTGGCGACGTCTTCGTAGGTGCTCTTCTCGAAGTTGGCCGCGCCCTTGACGGTGGCCACGAGGTTGGGAATGAGGTCGGCGCGCCGCTGGTAGACGTTCTGCACCTGGCCCCACTGCGCGTCGACGGCTTGCCCCAGCGTCACCAGCGAGTTGTACGTGCCGGCGATGAAGATACCGATCACCGCCACGATGCCAATAACGACGAGCGGCCCGATAAACGAAGGACGTTGCTGCATAGCGAGGCAAATGCGCCGCCATGCGGCCTACCCCTCCCTCGGGCGCACCGGCGCTGCGCGCGATCCTGGCCGCGATCCCCATCGCCGCGCTCAGCGTGGCCGTGCCTCTGGCGAACCGCATCGAGCCGCGCCTCTTCGGGATGCCGTTCTTCTTCTGTTGGATCGTCGGCTGGACGGCGCTGACGCCCGCCTTCATCTGGACGATCGGCCGCCTGGATCGCCGCTGGTGAACGGCCCAGCGACGGCGCTGGGCATCGTCGCCATGACGGTGCTGGGTACGATCGGCTTCGCCCTGCTGGGAGTGCGCCGCATCAAGATGGATCCGGCACAGTATATCGTGGGCGGCCGCTCCTTCGGCACGATCTTCCTCTGGGTGCTGCTCGCCGGCGAGATCTACACGACGTTTACGTTTCTCGGCATCGCCGGGCTCACGTACTCGAGCGGCGCACCGGCCTACTACGCACTAGCTTACGGCGCCTGTGCCTACGTGATCGGCTATTTTCTCGCGCCGGCAATCTGGCGCGTGGGGAAGGCGCGCAACCTGCTTACCGGGCCCGATTTCTTCGAAGCACAGTACGGCAGCCGCGCGCTGGCGATTGGGATCGCGTGCCTGCAGTTCCTGATGCTCGTGCCGTACGTTGCGTTGCAACTCAGTGGTTTGCAGATTCTGCTGCGCATCGCCGGCTACGGCGTGTACGACGCGACGGCTTCGGTGATCGTGGCGTTCCTGGTGCTGGCGGGTTTCGTGTTCGGCGCGGGCTTGCGCGGCACCGCGTGGGCCAGCGTGGTGAAGGATATCTTCGTGCTGGGCGCGGTCTTTTTTGCCGGCGTGATGCTGCCCGTGCGCTTCTTCGGCTCGCCGGCGGCGATGTTCGACCGCGTGATCGCGGTGCATCCCCAAGTGCTCACGCTGCCGCACGGCAGCGCGTTCCACGGCACGACGTGGTTCATGTCGACGGTGCTGCTCACCGCGCTCGGCTTCTACATGGGGCCGCACTCGACCAGCGCGGTCTTCAGCGCGCGCAGCGACGCCGCGCTGCGGCGCAACGCGATGCTGCTGCCGCTCTATCAGGCGTTCGTGGCGCTAATGCTGCTCGCGGGCTTTTCCGCGGCGCTGATCATTCCCGGGCTCAAAGGCACCGCGGTCGACCAGTCGTTTCTGCTGGTGGTGCAACGCTTCTATCCGCCCTGGGTGCTGGGGCTCGTCGCCGCTGCGGGCGTTCTCGCGGCGCTGATTCCCGCATCGGCACTGCTGCTGGCGGCGGCCAGCGTGATCACCAAGAACGTCGCCGGCGACGGCTTCGGCTTGGCGACGAGTGACTCGTCGCGTACGCTGCTCACGCGCGTGCTGGTCGTCGTGGTCGCGCTGTTGGCGCTCGCGCTATGGCTGCTCGCCGGGCGCACCGTCGTCGAACTGCTGTTGCTCTATTACAACGGAATCACGCAGTTCGCGCCCGGCGTGATCGGCTCGTTCATCTGGAAGCGTGCAACGGCATGGGGAGTTGCGGCCGGCATCGCAAGCGGCTTGGCGGTGGCGATTCCGCTAGCGGCCATGAACGTGGCGCCATGGGGCCTCAACGCGGGCTTCATCGCGCTCGCGGCCAATGTGGCGGTCTTCGTGATGGTGAGCCTGGTCGGGAAGCCGGCGGCAGGAAAAGTTGACCCCGGTTAGTAGTCTCTCACGATAGTGCGCAAGGTCGCTCTGGCAATCGTCCTAACGCTTGCCGGCTGCAGCGCTCCAACGATGCAACCAGGCAACTTCACCATGCCTGCCGCCGCTCACGATCCCGCCGGCACCCCGTTTCGCGCGGCTTCGATTCACCCCAACCGCGAGCGCTCGTGGATGCTCGCCCCCGCCAACACCGGCTGCGCCTACGACGAGGTCTTGCCGCCGTGCGGTCTGCTCTACCTCTCGGAGTTCTCGCAAGACGACGTACTGGTCTTTCAACACGACACGGTCGTCGGAACGCTGACGGGCTTCAACGGCCCCGACGGCGTCTGCAGCGACAAATCGGGGAACGTGTGGATTAGCAACAACCGCGGCGCGAGCGTCGTCGAGTACGCGCATGGGGGCACGAAGCCGATCGCGACGTTAAAGGATCCCGGCGTCTATCCGCTAGGATGTTCCGTCAATCCGATCACCGGCAGCGTTGCCGTGGCGAACTTTTCCACTACGGCCAGCGGCCGCGGCAGCATCGCGATCTACCACCACGCGACGGGCAAACCACTGATTCTCACCGATCCCGACATCTACTACATGTACTTCTGCGGCTACGACAGCGCCGGAAACCTATACGTCGACGGGTTGAACACCTCCGGCGCATTCCAGTTCGCCGAGCTGCCGCGCAATAAATACAAGTTCACGAGCATCACGCTCGATACGACGGTTTACTTCCCCGGCAACGTGCAATGGGACGGCAAGCACGTCGACGTCGGCGATCAGATGTATCAAAACTCGGTCGCCTCGGCCGTCTATCGCACCGACGGCGCCGGCGGCCAGGTCGTCGGTACGACCGTGCTCTCCGATTCGCAGGACGTCGTCGGCTATTGGATTCAGGCAACCAACCTCATCGGGCCCGATGCCAACCTCAACGACGTCGGCCTCTATCGCTACCCCATCGGCGGCAAAGCGACGCTACGAGTCGGCCGGCTGCACGAACCATATGGCGCCGCGGTGAGCTATCCGCGATGAACGGGCACGCTCGCACGGCCTTCGTAACAATCGTCGCGCTGCTCGGCGCCGGTCTTTCCGGATGCAACGCCCCAAGCTCGCCCACCGCGTTGTCGCCGGGCTCACTCGCGAATCCTCAGCCCTTCGCATCGCCCGCTGCGCGACCGCTCGATGGGCGCAAGCCGCACGGCTGGATGAAGCCCGGGGCGACGCTCGAGCGCCTCATCTACGTTGCCGATGGCAACAGCGTGCTGATCTATCCGGAGCGCGGACATAATCGTTCGCCCGTGGGTGAGATCGCTGACGGCGTCTCTTCGGCGTATGGACTCTGGATCGACAGCTCCGCAGACTTGTACGTCGCCAATTCGGGCTCGAACACCGTCGTCGCCTATCACCGCGGCTCGACGACGCCGTTTCGCACCTACTCGGCCGGTCTATCGCGACCGCTCTACCCGATCGTCGACTCCTCCGGCGACCTGTGGGTCGGCAATGCAAACAACGGAAGAATCGTCGAATATCGCCATGGCCGAACGACGATCGAGCGCACCCTTCAAACCGAGGGATCGGAAGTCGACGGCATGGACTTCGATACTCAGGGAAACTTGTACGCGGCCTATCGCGGAGGCGGTCAATCCCCGAGCATCGAGGAGTTCAGCAGCAACGGATGGGGCGGTAAGGTCTTGGGGATGACGCTCAATGCGCCGCAGAGCGTCATCGTCACCAAGGGCGGAACGATTCTCGTCGTCGAGACCCAGGGCACCGATCGCATCGACGTCTTCCCGCCGGGCGACACGATCCCGACACTCGAAGTCGGCGTCAAGAATATCCCCACACAGCTGGCGATCACGTCCTCGGAACAAAATCTCTACGTATCGAGCCTAAACACCGGCGACATCTGGGTCTCTCCCTACCCGCTGCTCAATCCAAACGGCAGCCCCAACGTGCTGCACGAAAAGTTCCAAGTCGGCGGCGATTACGTCGTTCAAGGCATCGCCCTCAACAACGGCCAGACGTTCTAAGGGCCTTCGCTCCCAAACGACGAGCGGCGAAAAAACTGCTCCTCTCGGGTGAGCGCTTACGATGCCATCTGCGATGGCCCAGACCCCTTTTCAAAGTCCTCAGGCGGCGTGCGCCCCACTGCTCCGTTTCGATGGACCACGCTTACCGGCACCTCTTGAGCTGCAACCGAACGTGCATATTGTAGGGCGACTCTCTCAAATCGCGGGACGGCCAGGAGGAGGCTTTCAGTGAGGCTGAAGAGGGTGCCTACGTTCATGAGGTGGAGGATCTTAACGACGTGTGGGTCCTGCGCGACGATCGTCTCGCGTTGAAGCTGCATGAACGCTCGCATGTCGTGAAATCGCATCAGCTCGCCGATCGTACCCGCATCGACAAACGTGACCTCGGAAAGATCGAACACGACCTTGGGCGTAGCGGCAATGCGAGCGAGATCGATTCTCAGCTGGCTCCTGACCGAGATGTCGTATTCACCGGAAAAGATCATGACAACCGTCCCGGGGCTTGAGTCTTTGGCCACTGTGGATGGCGCTGCAACGTTGGGTCCACGTACGGGCGGATGCATCTTTTGATTTCACGCTTTCGTAAAGAAGAATCTTTACTTCAATGCTACTCCTTTCGCAATTACAAACAAGCCGCGATCTTGCGCCGGATCGCTATGGTATTAAGACCTGTGTTTCGCGGAGCGCGTAATTGTTATGACGCTCGCCGTCTCTCGCGCGCGCACGATATCCGCGCGCGTTTCCCGGGGTGGGGTACTTACCTGGGACTGACGAGGGCCTACGTCGCGCCGTCCCGCCCCGCAAAGGAACGCGCGGCGACCATCAAGGGAACCTGGACCGTCTCTAGAGGCTGATCGCGTAACAGGGCAAGCGGCGTCGCGTCGTTCAGGTTTGGATTGGAACCGTGAAACCAAGCCCTTACCACCTCGCGCGTGGCATACGTTGAAATCATCAAGGAAAGCTGAAGGGCAAACCGCAGCGTATGGGCTCGTTGAGGCTCTCGGTCCCCGTTGATCCACTGCTGGACGGCTCGCGTCTCCTGGACTCCCCCAAGCGCGGCAACGCTTGTTGCCCCGAGAAGCTCCACCAAGACGTCGACCCCCTCGGCGATGTCAAGCGACATCGCCTTACTGTGAGCATCCCCAGCGTTGAGGACTCCGGTTTGGGCCACTTCGAGTTTCCTCATGACAACAGGCATTATAACACCCTAAATAGCAGGGTGCAAGCCGGAGTGAATCCCGGCCAAAAATCCGCTCGCTCGCGCCGGCGGCGTGCCGGCCCATGCCGGCCGCGTAGGGCGCTCCCTTCCTGGGAAGGGCGCTTGGCCCGAATCGAGGAGTTGTGCGCGTAAGCTGTGTGAGTGTGCGTGGCCCAGCCGCGCGCGCCCGGGCACAATCTCCCTATGAAACGCAAAAGCCACCGCGGGTCTCTGGCTGCGGCCGTGGTGCCGATCGCGCTGATGCTCGCCGGATGCGGCGGCTCTGCGATGCCGCAGCCCAACGCGTCCGCCGCACGGCCCTATGAACCGCCTGCGCCGCCTCTGGCGCGCCAGGCCTCGGTACCAAATCTCTACGTCGCCGACTTCGGGAAAAGTACCGTCGAAGTATATGCACCGGGATCGAGCAAGCCGCTTCGTGCTATCTCGGAAGGTATCGACCAGCCCTGGGCGCTGGTATTCGACGCCGCGGCGAACTTGTACGTTGCCAACGATGGCTCGTCGACGGTCACCGAGTATGCTCCGGGCGGCAGCGTGCCGGCGTTGACGATCAGCGACGGCGTGCGCGGGCCGATCGCCCTGGCAGTTGCTCGTTCGGGAAACCTCTTCGTAGGGAATTCGAATAGCTCCGTGACCGTCTACGAAAAAGGCAGCGGGCAGTACCTCCAATCGATCGTCAAGAACGTCGCCGGCGTCCAGGCGCTGGCGTTCGACAGCTCCGGCGAACTTTACGTTGCGAATATCGGCAGCAGCGGGACGGGCCCGTACTCCGTAACCGTTTATAACGCCGATAAGAAGCAATACGTGCGGACGATCCGCGACGGCGTATCGTATCCGTACGCGATCGCGCTTGACGCCAAGGATAATCTCTACGTCTCAAACTCCAAGGCTAATACCGTGACGGTTTACCCGTTAGGGGGCTCCAAACCAATCCGGACGATACGCAACGGCATCGCCGATCCTCTCGGGTTAGCCTTCGACTCGTCGGGCAACCTTTACGTGCTCAACGGCGGCGACGGTACTCTCGAAGCGTCGGTAACCGTGTACGCTCCCGGAAAAACGAAGATCCTGCGGACGATCACGCAAGACGTCTGGTACCCTTTATCGATCGCGATCGGACCGTCGGGATACTTGCACGTCGTCGATTACTACTGCTGCGTTTTGGAGTATCAGCCCAACGGCATCAAGCTGGTGCGCAAAATCACCCTCGGCCTCCAATACCCAATCGCGGTCGCCTTCGGCCCCTAAGAAGCGCTATGAGACACAAACTTACATCCGCGGCGATCGCTGCAGTGGCGATTGCGCTCGATGCGCTCCATGATGGTTAGGATAACCCGGCCGAATGCCAACAGCCTGGCACACACGTTCGTCTTATTTAAACCGTCGTTCGTGCTGGTCGCTGCTCCGCTCTGGCTGCGCACGGCACCAACGGCCCGCAAACTTTGGATCGTCGGGCC
>DASZGC010000063.1:0-2182 GCA_035939175.1 Candidatus Cybelea sp.
AGGCGAACGTGGTGGGCCATCATGGATTCGAACCATGGACCTCATGCTTATCAAGCATGCGCTCTAACCAACTGAGCTAATGGCCCGGGGCGTCGGCGCTTAGTCTAGGGCAGCACCGCGCCCTTGTCAACGAGGCTGGGAGTGTGCGCGCATGCGGTACGATGTGGAGGTGAAGCCGCTCGCCGCCCTGCTCGCCCTCCTGGCGCTTGTTTTGAGCCTCGCGCCGCCGTCCACCGCGCAGACCGCGCCGCCCGGAACCGGCAACGGGACCGCGGCGCCGCGTCCGTGGCGGCCGCTGATCATCGTCGATCCGCGCAGCTATCTGGCCTCGCCGAGCCCGAAGCCAAAGCATCACGCGACGCCGCACCCGCGCCGCCTCCCGCCGGGCCGCCGCCGGCCGCTCTCGCGCCCGACCCCGGAGACCTTCGAGCGGTACGACACCTCGCCGTCGCCGCGGCCATAACGTAACGAACCCTACCGCGCGCTTCCGGCAGGCGGCCGAGCCGCAGCCGGAGCAAATTTCCACATGCGCCCCCAGAGTTTGCTCTGCGTGGCGGTCGCGCTCGGCGCGCTCGCCGCCGCTCGGCCCGCTGCCGCCGACACGCCTCCGGCCGACACGATCTGCCCTCGCGCCGTGCCGAAGGTCGTCGCGTTCAATGAGGCCGCCACTTCGAAAGATGTCGCGAAGATCACCGCCGCGGCACGTTCCGCCGCCGAAGCATATCAGCTGTGCGCGTCCGATGCGCAGGTCGCGAAAGGCGTCGCCGTCGAGCCGACGGTGAACTACGACAAAACGCGCGCCGCGCAGTTCATGGTCGTCGAAGGCCGGGCGCTCGCCGCGACCGGGAACGCGACGGACGCCGTCGCCGTGCTGAAGACCGCGCGCCATCTCGCCGACGACGTGTTCGGCTGGCAGCCCGAGTCGCAGACGTGGCACGCGTCGTCGACGGGCGGCGGCCCTTCCAACTCCGACGACGCCGGCCCGTCGTCGGGCGGCAACTCCGCCGCGCGAAACGCCGACCGCAACGGCTCGCGTTACAGAGAAGCCGCGAAGGCGATCCGCTCCGCCGCCGATGATGAGCTGGCGAAGCTCGGCGCACCCGCGGCAGCACCGGTCAAGCCGAACTAAACCGTCCTGGTCTTCGTTCTCCCGGGTGTCCTCATGCGCATCGCCAAATCGGTCCTCTTCTTCTCGTCGTTCGCTCTCGTCGTAAGTGCGGGTGCCCGCATCGCGCAAGCCGACGCACCCTACTCCGATCTGATCTGCCCGCGAGCGGTCCCGAAGGTCGTCCAGTTCAAGGACGCTTCGGCGACGAACGACCTGAAGAAGATCCTCGCCGCATCGCGCGCCGCCGCCGACGCGTACAAGACGTGCGAGTCCGAAGCGGTCGTCCGCACCTACGAAGAGCCATACGTGAACTACGATCGCACGCGCGCGGCGCAGTTCATGGTCGTCGAAGGCCGGGCGCTGGCTGCGACCGGTGCGCGCGCCGAAGCAATCGCCGTGCTGCGCGACGCGCAGACGCTCGCCGACAAGGTCGTCGAGTGGCAGCCGCAGTCGCAGACGTACTCCGCATCGAACGGACTCGCCGGGAACTCGGCGGCGCGCAACACCGACCGCTCGAACTCGCAATACCACGACGCGGCGGTGCAGATCGTCAGCGCCGCGAGCGACACGCTCGACAAGCTCGGCGTGCACCGCCAGCAGACCGTTCCGGCGCCCGCCGCCGCGGCTTCGCCGAAACCGTAGCCGTCAGGAACCGGGCAGCCCGAAGACCTTCGTCAGGAACGTGTAGCGCTCGACCACCTCGTCGAGCTGCTTCGCGGTCGGTTTCCCCGCGCCGTGTCCGGCCTTCGTCTCGACGCTGAGCAGGATCGGCGCGTCGCCGGCTTGCGCGTGCTGCAGCGCGGCGGCGAACTTGAACGAGTGCGCCGGAAAGACGCGGTCGTCGTGATCGCCGGTGGTGATCAGCGTCGCCGGATAGCGCGTTCCGGCGCGCACGTTGTGGTACGGCGAGTACGCGAGCAGCGTGCGCACGTCGTTCGGATCGTCCGACGAACCGTAGTCCGACGTCCACGCCCAGCCGATCGTGAAATGCTGGAAGCGAAGCATGTCGAGCACGCCGACCGCCGGCAGCGCGGCGCCGAACAGCTCCGGCCGCTGCGTCATGCACGCGCCGAC
>DASZGC010000064.1:0-30639 GCA_035939175.1 Candidatus Cybelea sp.
GTTCCGCCAGGAGCATAGCCGGGTAGCTATGTTCGGATCAGATAAACGCTGAAAGCATATAAGCGTGAAACTGACTCCAAGATGAGATCTCAATCCCGAAAGGGTGAAGAGTCGTGGTAGACTACCACGTTGATAGGCCGGGGGTGGAAGCGTCGCAAGACGTGGAGCTGACCGGTACTAATCGCTCGGAAATTTTGATTAACTACGCACCGCTCTCGTGGCACTGGAAGTTCTTCTCTGTACAGTTTTCGTGAAGTTTCCCGGCGCGATCGGCTAGAGCTCCGGCTCGCCATCGCGACGGGGATCAACAACTGAAAAGTTTCTGGCGCCCATGGCGGCGGGGTCCCACCCGTTCCCATCCCGAACACGGCAGTTAAGCCCGCCAGCGCCGATGATAGTCGGGCCGCAGGGCCCCTCGAAAGTAGGACGGTGCCAGATTAATCTCCAAGCAAATGAGCCCGCCGCTCGCACGGTGGGCTCTTTGCTTTTTAACGGGAGATCACCATGCCACTCGCGCTTCATCGCGCATTGCTCGCCGGCGCGTTCGTGCTTTCGACGACTGCGGCCGCGACTGCAGCCTCCGCCCCCGCCGTGGTCCAAGCGGAGCAACTGTACGCCGGCGGTAAGTACAAAGAAGCCATCGCAATCCTCAATCCCTACCTCAAAGAGCACCCGAACGACGCGACCGCACTCGTCGACCGTGGTGACGATTACGAGGCGCTCGACGACGAGCAGTCCGCCATCACCGACTACAGCGCCGCCATCGCGGTGAACCCGGATTACGCCTATGCCTACGCGTCGCTCTGCCAGTCGTACCGCGAGGTCGATCAGAGTGCCCAAGCCCTGACGGCGTGCGACAAGGCAATCGAACTCGACGGTCACTCAGCCTACCCTTACCGCGAGCGAGCGATGCTCGAGATCGACGCCGGAGACAACAAACGCGCCCTAAGCGATGCAAACGAAGCCCTCACGCTCTCGCCGAACTCTGCCTTCGGGCTCGCGGTACGCTGCGAAGTGTACCGAAATCTATCGGACTACGCTTTGGCGATTGCGGACTGTACGCGGGCGATTACCATGAACCCGCAGCTAGAGAACGCCTACTTTGCCCGCGGGCAGGTTGAGATCGCGCAAGCACAGTGGACCGCGGCGACGAGCGACTTCGATAAAACGTTAGCCTTGGACAGCACCCAAAACGGCGCGTATTACTGGTTGGCGGCGGCAAAGTACAACTTGAGCATGTACTCGTCGGCGCTCGACGATATCGACCGCTACATCGGCAACGCGGTCGACGACCCCGACGGTTACCTCTTGCGGGCCCAGATCCAACAGAAGCTCGGGCATATCGCCGATGCTCGGGCCTCGGCAACCGACGCATTCAAGCACTACAAGATCCAAAACGACGACGCCGGCGCCGCCAAGGCCCAAGCGCTGCTGGACTCGTTGGGGAGCCCCTCATGAGCGATCTGCCGAAGTTTAAATTCGATCTCGAGCATGCTAAGGGCTGGACCGGGGCCGCGGGCTCGGCGCGCCAGCACACCGTCGACGAGTTTCCCGTGTCGACGAGCTTTGCGGCGGTCTCGATGCGACTGGAACCCGGGGCCCTGCGCGAGCTGCACTGGCACGCGATCGCGGCCGAGTGGGCGTACGTGATCAGCGGCCGCTGCCGCGTCACCGTCATCGCGCCGTCGGGCGACGGCGAGATCTCCGATTTCGGGCCGGGTGACGTCTGGTATTTCCCCAAAGGGCACGGCCACTCGATTCAAGGGCTCGGCCCCGGCGAGTGCCACTTTTTGCTGATCTTCGACGACGGCCGTTTTTCGGAGTTCGGCACTTTCAGCATCACCGACTGGCTGGCGCACACACCAGCCGACGTGCTCGCGCAGAACCTCTCGCTGCCTGCCGGGGCGATCGCCAAACTTCCGAAAGAAGAAGTCTACATCGTGCAGGGCGAGGTTCCGCCCAACGCCGCGCCGCCGGCGCTCAACCGCGATCTCGCGCCCAGCCAGTTCAATCACAAGTTTCGTCTCGGCGTCGCGCCGTTGCTGAACTTCGCCGGCGGCACCGAACAACTCGTCTCGCAACGGCAGTTCCCGATCTCAAAGACGATCACCGGCGTGCTGCTCACGCTCAAACCTGGGGGTCTACGCGAGCTGCACTGGCATCCCAACGCCGACGAGTGGCAGTACTACATCAAAGGCCGCTCCGAGATCGGCGTCTTCGGCGCAAACGGGAAGTACCGGCAAGACGAGTTCGCTGCCGGCGACGTCGCGTTCGTCAACCGCGGCTTTGGCCACTACATTCGGCAGATCGGCAACGAGGAGACGCAGATCCTCGTCGCCTTCAACAGTCCGGATTATCAGGAGATCTCGCTCTCGTCGTGGCTGGCGTCGAATCCGGCGCGGCTCGTGGCCGACAACCTCGGAATCGATCTCGCCGTCGTCGAGAAGTTACCGCACGCTGGCCGTTTCATCGTTGGCGCGGGCTAAGGGAGATATTCATGGGCGGCCGACGTACTCGAAGTCCTTGCGGAAAGCGTAGGGATCGAGGTTGGTCCACGCCGCCAGCGCAGCGAGCCGCTCCGGCTGCGTGAAGTCCGATGGCTCGAGGTAGACCATGTAGTCGCGCGCCACGCGGTAGGCCTCCGTCGTGAGATCGACCTGACGCGTGCGGATGCGGCCGGTCTGCGGATCGAGCAACTCGCCGAGTCCGAGCGGTTTCACCCGGCCTCCCGAGAGGGCGATGAGCGCGCCGCTCCCGCCGTCGACGAGATAGCGCACCGCGCCAAATCCGAGCGTTCGCGTGTAGTCGACGTCGAACGCCACCGGCTTCGCGCAGCGGAGTTCGTAACCGATGTCTTTGGTGTGCACGACGGAATCGACGCCGATCTCGGCGAGCCGCGCGCGCACCGCGTCGCGCAGGATCGCGCCGAGCGGCACCTCGGCGAGCGGAACGTTGCCGAACGAGTCGCGCCCTAAGTGCTCTCCCGTGTGGAAGACGTCGTCCCAGATCAACTCGGCGAAGCCTTCGGCGACGACCGCGACCCCGTGTTGCCGGCCGAGAGAGCGGCGTTTGACGATCGAGCCGACGATCGTATCGGCCACGGCGGCCAACGTCGCTTTAGGCGCAAACTCTTCGGGAAGCACCGCGACGGTCGAGCCGGCCGCCTTGCACATGCCCAGCGCCAAGGAGCCGGATTTGCGCCCCATGCAAATCACGACGTACCAGCGTTCCGTCGTGCGCGCGTCCTCCATCAGGCTCTCCAGGATGCCGGCTCCGACGGAACGCGCCGTCTCGAAGCCGAACGTCGGTGCGTCGTCGGGGAGGGGGAGATCGTTGTCGATGGTCTTGGGCACGGTCGCGACGCCGAGCCGTCCCTGCGTGCGCTCCGCGATGCGCGTGGCGCCGTACGTGGTGTCGTCGCCGCCGATGCACACGAGATAGCGCAGGTTCAGCGCGTCGAGCGCGTCGACGCAGCGTTCCAGCGTGGCGTCGTCCTTGGCCGGATTGGTACGCGACGTGCGCAGAATCGAGCCGCCGCTGGTGTGAATGCGCGAGACGTGATCGAAGGTCAGCTCGACGGTCTTCGGCTCGCGTCCGGCGGCCAAGTCGCGATACCCGTCGTAGATGCCGATCGCGCGCAGGTCGCACTTGAACGCTTCCATCGCCGCTGAAGCGATGACGCCGTTGATGCCGGGAGCGGGGCCGCCGCCGACGAGGATCGCCAAAGCTTCGCGCACGTCAGTGGAAGCTTAACGAACCGGACGTATGCGGTAGATCGAGCCCGACGCGTCGTCGGCCACGAAGAGGCTGCCGTCCGAACCCACCGCCAAACCGGTCGGGCGTCCGCTGCGCTCCCGGCAACCGGTTTGAAACCCCGTGAAGAAATCGCTCCATTGCGTGTCGGGGTTCGTCCAGTCGACCGGCTTTACCGGCTTGTCGCCGTTCATCGGAACGAAAACGACGCGCGCGGGTTGCACGTAGCAACCGTGCGAGTCGAGGTGCCACGATCCGTGCAGCGCGACGAAGAGCCCGCCGCGATACTTCGTTGGAAACGCGTGAGCGCCGGCTTGGTGCAGCGGATAGAACGCCGCTGAAATAACCGTCGCGTACGCCGGAATCACGACGAGCGGTATCACGACGCCCGAACAGTCCGCGCCCGCTACGTAGGCGTGACGATTCTCCTCGCAGAGCGGCCAGCCGTAGTCGGTATCGCCGCTGCGCGCGGAGAGGTTGTCGAGAAACTCGTACGGATGACCAAAGGGAAGCTCGTCCTGTCCCGCGCCGCCGATCCAGAGCGAATCGGTCTGCGGATTGACGGCGAGCGCGATTGCGTTGCGAATGCGCGTGGCGCGGCCAAAGAGCGCGCCGCCGTCGGGGCTCATCTCCGAGACGGCCGCGCGCGTGCGATCGACCTCGGCGCAGGGCTTCGCGCCGCCGTCCATCTTGGCGTTGCACGACGACCCAACCGAGACGTAAAGCCGGCCTCCCGCATAGGCGACCGACGTGGTGCGGTGCACGTCGCCGTCGGTACCCGGCGCCTCTGGCCCGGTGCGCACCCGGCCGATCTCTTTGACATCGCGAGCCGTGCGCTCGCCATCGTAGGGAATGCGCCAGACGCCGTGCTCGCTGCCGACGTAGATCGCGCGCTCCTGCGAGCTGTACGCAACGCCCGCGGCTGCACCGTCGTCGAGCGACGCGAAGACGCGTGGCTCGCCCGGGCTCTCCAGAGGATGCGGAACGACGTAAACGTCGCTGCCGCGCGTGCCGACGAGCAGATCGCCGCTGGGAAGCGCTGCCAGTTCGCGCGCGCCATCGATGTGAGCGACCACCTCTGCCACAAATCCCGGCGGAGGCTGCGCGTCGGCGACTGGGAGCGCGCAGGCCGCGCAGAGCGTGGCGGGCAGCAGCGCAAAACAAAAGACTCCCGAGCGCATCACACGTGTGTTCACGGGAGTCCTTACCCTTACCGCCCGGGGCTCACGCCGGGCGCCCTAATCGCTAGGCTGGCGGACCTTGACCCGGAGGCGGACCCTGATCCTGCGGGGGACCCTGCCCCTGCGGGGGACCCTGCCCCTGGTCGGGTGGGCCTTGACCCGGCGGCGGGCCACCCTGGTACTGGTCTTGCGGGCCGCCCTGATAGGGGCCTGGGCCACCCTGCGGGCCGCCCTGATAGGGGCCTGGGCCACCCTGCGGGCCACCTTGATAGGAGCCTGGGCCACCCTGCGGGCCACCCTGATATTGGTCTTGCGGGCCACCCTGCTGACCGCCCTGGTACTGACCGCCACCCTGCTGGGAGCGCTGCTGCATCGCCTCGCGATGGGCACGCATCTGCTGGCGGTACTGATTCTGCTGGTCGCTGTTCAGCACGCCCATGATCTGGTGGCGCAGGTCGCGGGCCGCGCCGGGATCGCGCGGGCTGCCCTGGGGGTGCGCCTGCGAGTATTGATCGATGAGCGACTGGATGCGCTGCTGCTGGTCGCCGGAGAGGTTGAGATTGCCGAGGCGTTTCATCCAGCGATGCTGGATCTTCGCTGCGCTCGGCGTCGCTTTTTGGGCCTGGCCAGCGGCCGGTTGGCCTTGCTGGGCAGAGGCGCCGACCGGCATTGCGAGCGCAGCAAGAAGCGCGCCCGCCGTCAAAAGGTTGATCTTCATAGGCTCGATCTTACGCGCCGTCCGCGCCGAGCGCGTGAACCTGCGATTAGGACCTACCGAGCGGCTTGATCGCGACCGCTTTGACCGAATCGAGCGCGTGCATTTCGAAGCGTTTGAAGTTGTCGTAGAAGAGTTGCGACAGCTTGACCGCTTGCTCGTCGTAAGCTGTTTTATCCGCCCACGCATTGCGTGGATTGAGCACCTCGTGCGGCACGTCGGGCACGCTCTTAGGAACGTTTAATCCGAAGAACCGCTCGGTTTCGTACTCGGCGGGAATGCGCCCCTCGATCGCGGCGTTGACCATTGCGCGCGTGTGCGCGATCGACATGCGGTGCCCGACGCCGTAGGGGCCGCCCGTCCAACCGGTATTGACGAGCCAGCAAGCGACGTCGTGCTCCTCGATCTTGCGTCCGAGGAGGCGCGCGTAGACCGTCGGATGGTGCACCATGAACGGCGCGCCGAAGCACGTCGAAAACGTTGCCTGCGGCTCGCTGATACCGCGTTCCGTTCCGGCGACCTTTGCGGTGTAACCGGAAAGGAAGTGGTACATCGCCTGCTCGCGCGAGAGTTTCGAGATCGGCGGCAGCACGCCAAAGGCATCGGCGGTGAGCATGATGATCGTCCGGGGATGGCCGCCCCTGCTGCCCTCGACGACGTTGGGAATGAACTCGAGCGGATAGGCCGAGCGCGTATTCTCCGTCTTAGCATCGGAGTCGACGTCGAGCCGGCGCGTCTGCTCGTCGTAGACCACGTTTTCGATGACGGTCGAGAAGTGATTGGTTGCGGCCCAGATCTCCGGTTCGGCCTTCTGCGAAAGGCGAATGACCTTCGCGTAGCAGCCGCCTTCGAAATTGAAGACGCCATCGTTCGACCAGCCGTGCTCGTCATCGCCGATGAGCGGCCGGCTGGGATCGGAGGAGAGCGTCGTCTTCCCGGTTCCCGAAAGGCCGAAGAGGATGGCGACGTCGCCGCGGCTGCCGGCGTTGGCCGAACAATGCATCGGCAACGTGTCGCGCAGCGGGAGCAGGTAGTTCATTACCGTGAAGACCGACTTCTTGATCTCGCCGGCATAGCGCGTGCCGCCGATCAGAATCATGCGGCGAGCGAAGTTCACCAGGACGAACGTTCCCGAGCGCGTGCCGTCGCGTTGGGGATCGGCCTGGAAGAGCGCGGCGTCGACCACGGTGAATTCGGGAACGAAATCCTGCGGGGGGCGCTCGGGCGTGATGAAGAGGTGGCGCGCGAAGAGATTGTGCCACGCAAGCTCGGTGTAGACGCGCACTGGAACGCGGTAGCGTTCGTCGGCGCCGGCATAACAGTCGAGCGCGTAGACCTCGCGCTCGGAAAGGTACGCGGCGACGCGATCCCAGAGCGCGTCGAAACGCTCCGGCGCGATCGCCTGGTTCGCTTCGCTCCAGTCGATATGTTCCTCGCTCGACGGCTCGCGCACGAAGAACTTGTCCTTCGGCGAACGGCCCGTGTGCGGCCGCGTGTCGACGATCAACTGTCCGTCTGCGCCGAGGACTCCCTCGCCGCGCACGATTGCGTGCTCGATGAGTTCGGGCGCCGACAGGTTTTCCCACAGCTTGACGACTTTGAGTTTTTCCGGAAGCGAAAGAATGACGAACCCCTCCTGTTTTTCGATGGCTTTATTGCGTGCTTTCCCATGGCGCGCAGACGTGCCTGCAGGCCGCCTTTGGGCGGAGTCCAATGCAGGAAGCATGCGCTGGATGCTTGCGATTCCTATCCTTGCCGTGCTGCCCTTCCATTTCGGCTTCTTCGCGCCGGGGCCGCTAGACGCGATCACCGACATCGCCGGCGTGCGGGTAGCGCATGTGACAAAAATCGAAGGCAGCGACATCCGCACCGGCGCGACGGCCGTGCTGCCGAATACCGATCCCTGGGACCATAAGGTCTCGGCGGCCTTCTTTGCCTTCAACGGCAACGGCGAGATGACCGGCACCCACTGGATCGACGAAGCGGGCTACCTCGAGGAGCCGGTCGTCCTTACCGATACGCTCGACGTCGGGCGGGCGGCCGACGGCGTGGTGAGCTGGGTGATCGAGCACCACCCGGCGGTCGGCCGGGGTGACGACGTACCGCTGCCGGTGGTCGGCGAGTGCGACGACGGCCTCCTCAACGATATCCAGGCGCGAGCCGTAACGGCCGGCGACGTGGTGCGGCTACTCGACTCGGCGCAGGCCGGCCAGTTCGCGCGCGGCAGCGTCGGCGCGGGCACCGGCATGAACGCCTTCGGCTTTAGGGGCGGCATCGGCTCGGCGTCGCGCACGCTGCCCGGCGACGCCGGCGGCTATCGGGTGGGCGTGCTGGTGAACGACAATACCAGCAGCAGCCGGCGGCAACTTTCGATCCTCGGCGTGCCCGTCGGCAATATCTTGAAGGACGAATACCACCCAATCTTTCCCAAGCGCACGGCGCTGCGCGGAAGGATCGTCGAAGGCAGCATCATCATCGTCGTCGCCACCGACGCGCCGCTCGACGGCCGCCAGCTGCGCGCGCTCGCGCTGCGCGCGGCGATGGGCATGGCGAGAACGGGGCTCACCTCGTCGGTCGGCAGCGGCGACCTCATCGTCGCTTTCTCAACCACGCACGTTTTCGAGCGCACCGCCGATTTCACGGTGGAGGCGCCGCAAACGCGCATCCTCGAAGACGAAGGAGCGCTCAACCTGCTCTATAGCGCGACTGCAGAGGCCACGCAGGCCGCGATCTACGATGCGCTCTTCGAGGCCACGACGATGACCGGCCGCAACGGCGCAACCGTCTACGCGCTGCCCGACCAGCGCGTCCTGCAAATGCTAAGAGACGCCCACGCGATTTAGGCCTGCCACCCCAACGCTAGTGAATGCTCATCATCCATTGGACGCCGAATTTGTCGGTGAACTGACCGAACTTTCCGCCCCAGAACTGATCGGCGAGCGGCATCTCGACGTTGCCTCCTTGCGACAACGCGGTAAAGATGCGTTCGCCTTCGGCGGCGTCGTTGGTCGCCAGCGAAAGCGCGATGTCGTCTTCGCCGTCGGGCGCGGGACCGGGACGTCCGTCCGATGCCATGAACTTCACGCCGCCGGCTTCGAAGCTGGCGTGCATGACCTTCTCTTTGAAGGAGGGATCGGTCTGCGACTCCATCGGCGATCCCGCGAAGCGATGGAGCGACGTAATCTCGCCTCCCAAACACTCCTTGTAAAAGTTTAGCGCCTCTTCGCAGCGGCCGTGGAAGAAGAGGTACGGTTCCAGTTGCATTGCTCGACGTGCTCCTTTCGGGCGCGCCTTTCGCCCACGGCCACGCAGGTCCCGCTGCGGCGCGCACGGTAAACGTGGATGCAAAGGTGAGTCAGTTCGTCCATCTGCACGTCCATTCCGAATACTCGCTTCTCGACGGAGCCTGTCGCATCGACCGCCTCTGCCGGCGAGCCGCCGAATCGGGAGCGACGGCCATCGCGCTCACCGATCACGGCGTGATGTACGGCGCGATGGAGTTCTACTACGCCGCGCGCGAGCACGGGCTCACCCCGATCCTCGGCTGCGAAGCGTACTTGGCTCCCCGCGGAAGGCTCGACCGCAGCGTCCGCGACGAAGCGCACGTAACGCTCCTGGCCGCCGATCTCGTGGGCTACCGCAACCTCGTTGCACTGGTTTCGAAGGGCTTTCTCGAGGGTTACTACTACAAGCCGCGCATCGACCTGGAGTTGCTCGCGCAGCATAACGATGGTCTGATCGTGCTCTCCGGCTGCATGTCGGGGCTCGTCGCGGCACCGCTGCTCCGCGGCGACGAGGCTACCGCGCGCCGCAACGCCCAAACCTATCGCGAGATCTTCGGCGACCGCTTCTACATCGAGGTCATGCGCCACGGCATGCCCGAGCAAGACGCCATCAACGAGGGCCTCGTGCGGATCGGCCGGGAGCTTGGGGTGCCGCTCGTCGCAACCAACGATTCCCACTACCTCGAGCAGAAGGACGCCGGCGCGCACGACGTGCTGCTCTGCATCGGCACCGGCAAGACCGTCTCCGACACCAACCGCATGAAGTTCTACTCCGACCAGTTCTATCTGAAGCCGGCCGCCGAGATGTACGAGCTGTGGAGCGACCTGCCCGAGGCGTGCGAGAACACCGTCTCGCTGGCGAGCCGCGTCGATATCCGGATACCGGAGAAGATCTTCCACCTGCCGCAGTATCCGGTGCCGCAGGGGCTTTCGCTCCTGCCCAAAAGCGACGAAGCGTACCTCCGCGAGCTCTGCGAGGAGGGCCTTCGGGAGCGCTACGGCGACGAGCGGGCCGCCGGCGACGCCGAGTTGCGCAAACGCCTGGAGTACGAGCTGGGCGTCATCATCAAGATGGGCTTTTCGTCGTACTTCCTCATCGTCTGGGATTTCATCAAATACGCGCGCGACCAGGGCATCCCCGTCGGGCCCGGGCGCGGCTCGGCCGTCGGCTCGCTGGTCGCGTATTGCCTAAAGATCACCGATCTCGATCCGCTGCGTTTCGGCCTGATCTTCGAGCGCTTTCTCAACCCGGAACGCATCTCGATGCCGGACATCGATACCGATTTCTGCGTCGAGCGCCGCGACGAAGTGATCGAGTACGTCACGCAAAAGTACGGTAAGGACCGCGTCGCGCAGATCGTCACGTTCGGCACGATGGCCGCCCGCGCCGCGGTGCGCGATGCCGGCCGCGCGCTGGGCGTGCCGCTGCCCGACGTCGACCGCATCGCGAAGTTGATCCCGGCCGGTCCGACGGGTCTGGATATCGAGCGCGCGATCGAACAGATCCCCGAGCTGCGCGCGATCTACGCTACCCGGCCCGAGATCCGCAAGCTGCTCGACACGGCCAAAGAGATCGAAGGTCTGGCGCGCAACGCGAGCACTCACGCGGCGGGAGTCGTGATCTCCGCCGGCCCGCTGGTGGAGTATACGCCGCTGGTGCGTTTCGGGGACGGCGGCATCAATACGCAGTACGACATGAACTGGATCGAGCGCATCGGTCTGTTGAAGATGGATTTCCTCGGACTGCGCAATCTCACCGTGATGGAGAACGCGGTCCGCGAGATCCGCCGGACGATCGACGACGGCTTCGAGCTCTCGAAGATTCCGCTCGACGACGCCAAGACGTACGAGATGCTCGGGCGCGGCGAGACGATGGGCGTCTTTCAGTTGGAGTCCGAAGGGATGAAGCGAGTCTGCGCCGAGCTGCAGCCTTCGCGCTTCGAGGACATCGTCGCGCTGGTCGCTCTGTACCGCCCCGGGCCGATGGATTGGATCCCGCAGTACATCGCGGCCAAGCACGGACGATCGGTGCCGCAGTACCTGCACCCCAAGCTCGAGCCGATTCTCGCCGAGACCTACGGCACCGCCGTCTATCAAGAACAGGCGATGCAGATGTCGCGGGAGATCGCGGGATTCACCGTCAGCGAAGCCGACGAGCTGCGCAAAGTGATCGGGAAGAAGCAGAAAGAGAAGATCCCGATCTATCAGGAGAAGTTCGTGAAAGGCGCGATCGCGACGCTCGGCATCGACCGCGCGCTTGCCGAGCGTATCTTTCATTTCGTCGAACCCTTTGCGGGGTACGGCTTCAACAAGTCGCACTCGGCGGCGTACGCGTGGATCGCACTGCAGACGGCCTATTTGAAAGCGAACCACCCGCTACAGTATCTGGCCGCGCTGATGACGTCGGTGAAAGACAAAACCGACAAGCTCGTCGAGTACATCGACGAAGCCACGAAGATGGGTATTGAGGTCGCGGCACCCGACGTCAACGAGTCGCTCGTCGACTTTGCGGTAGCCGACAGCTCGATCCGCTTCGGGCTGGCCGCGGTCAAGGGCGTCGGCGAGGCGGCCGTGCACGCGATCATCGAAGCCCGCGAGAGCGGCGGACGCTTCGGCGATCTCTTCGACCTCGCTTCGCGCGTCGACGCCAAACACGTCAACCGGCGGGTGCTCGAAGCGCTCACCAAGTGCGGCGCGCTCGATTCGCTGCCCGGAAGCCGCGCGCAGAAGCTGGCCGCGCTCGATACGGCGCTCGAGCTGGCGGCGCGGACCACACGCGACGCGGAGTTGGGACAGGTCTCGCTCTTCGGCGGCGAAGCCGCCTCGCCGGTGCTCACGCCGAGGCTGCCGCTCGTGCCCGCGCCGACGACGCGCGAGATGCTGGCGTGGGAGCGCGAAACGCTGGGCATCTTCGTCTCCGGACATCCGCTGGCGGAATTTGCGCCTGCACTGGCGCGCACGGGCGCGACGCCGATGAAAGAGCTGCCGAATATCCCGGAGGACGCAGCGGTAACCGTGGCCGGCTCCGTCACCTCGGTGCGGCGTACGCTGACCAAAGCCGGGCAGCAGCTTCTGATCGCGCAACTCGCCGACACGACCGGCTTCTGCGACGTCGTGCTCTTCTCGAAAACGTACGCGCAGTTCGCCGAACTCTTCGACGAAGACGAGATCCTCATCGTGAAGGGGCGCCTGCGCGTGCGCGAGCGTCCGGGACCGGCGCCCGGCGACGAACCGCGCGCCGAACTCTCGGTCGCGGCCAACGAGGTGAGCCTGTTCGTGCCTCCGCCGCCCAGCGCGATCCTCGCGCAGGCTCGCAGCTGGCACGTCGACGTGACCGATCGCGAGCAGATCGATCGTCTCGCGCGACTGATCGACGAACTGCCCGGCGAGGTTCCGGTGGTGATGCACGTGCGCGGACGTTCGCAGCGCGTAGCGCGCGCCATCGCGGGCGACGCGCGAGTGCGCGGCGAACTGGAGCGCATCTTCGCGCCGGCGGGAGTCCGTGAAGGCTCGCTGGACGCGTACGGATGATCCGCCTCGTCGCATTCGACGTCGACGGGACGCTGGTCGGCCGCGACCTCGCGATTTCCAGCGGCGTTCGCGACGCAATCGCACGCATGCAGCGCGCCGGCGTGGCCGGGTGCCTCGTGACGGGGCGCATGTACCGGGCAACCCTGCCGTTTGCCCGCGAACTCGGATTCGAGACGCCGGTGATCTGCTACCAGGGCGCGGCGATCGTCGACCCGGTCTCCGATGAAGTGCTCGATCACCGGGCACTGGAAAACGACGTCGTGCGCGACCTTGTTGCTCGTGCGGAACGCGACGGTATGCACTTGCAGCTCTACCGTAACGACGAGTATTACTGCGAGGCGCGCAACCGCTTCTCCGATCTCTACGCATCGCTGGCGCGCACGGAGCCGGTGATCGTGCCCTCCCTGCGCGAAGCCTTTGCCTTCAGTCCGGCGACGAAGGCGGTGATCGTCGCCGACGCCCCCGTCGCACAGGCCTACGAGGCGCGGCTGCGCGCGGCGCTGGGAGCGCGGGCCTACGTGACCCGCAGCCTGCCGGAGTTCGTCGAAGTCCTCGATCCCAAGGTCGACAAGGGCGCCGCGCTTCGTTTCGTGGCCGCGCGTTTGGGCGTGCCGCTCGAAGACACGGCCGCCATCGGCGACTCTTGGAACGACGCTCCGTTGCTCGAGGTCGCCCACGTTGGCATCGCGATGGGCTCGGCGCCGCCGGAACTGCGCGCGGTGGCCGACGCGGTGGTCGGCGACGTGGGGCGCGACGGCGTGGCAGAAGCGATCGAAAAGTACGTGCTCGCATGAGCGGCGCGTACGCGAAGGCGCGGCGCGTCAAACGCTCGCCGGCCGCACGCGTCCGCCCGTTCTGGATCCTCATCGCCTTCGCCGCCGCCGTCGTGGCGGGCGCCGCGGCGTTTGCGGCGCTGTGGCCGGGATTCTTTCCAAAGAGCGTCGCGGTTTACGGCAACCACCGCGTGCCCACCGCCGAGGTGCTTCACCAGGCGCGGATCGCGTCGAATCGCAGCCTCTGGCTGCAGAACACCGACGCCGCCGCCGCACGGATTCGCGCGATTCCGTACGTCGACTCGGTTTGGATCCATCGGATTCCTCCGTCTTCGGTGCGCATCGTCGTGCGGGAGCGAACGCCATTTGCGATACTCGACGCCGGGGGGCAGAGCGTGGTCGTCGACGCGGCGCTGCGCGTTCTCGATGACGCGAGCGGCGAGGAGCCTTTGCCGGTCCTCTCTTTGCCGGCCGTCACCGCGCCGGCTGCGGGCGGTTTCGTGACGACGGCCGATGCGCGTGGGTTACGCGATGCCTACGAAACGTTGGCTGCCGGCGGATTGGCACCCGCGCGGCTCGAGCTCGATGGCTACGGCGAGCTGACGGCAACGCTGCACGGGGGCCTGCGGCTGCTGCTCGGCGATCCGGAAGACCTGCACCAAAGGATCGCGTTGGCAAACGCGATCGTGGCGCAGGTGCGAAAGCAGCCGCGGCACGTCGCGACGATCGACCTGCGAGCGCCTTCTGCGCCGGTAATTGTTTACTAGTGAGTGGTTAGGTCGAGATAGACCATGACGCTGCCGCTGATCAGCGAAAGCTTGATCTGGTCGTTCGGCTGAAGCTTCGAGAAGTCGACCGACGAGCGCCCTGCGGGCAGCGTCGTTTCGGAGCCGTTCTCTAAAAGGACGTCCACGTGCTTCGCATCGACGACCTTCTGCACGGTGGCCGTGTAGGTTCCGTCGGGAATGGACGACGCGGCAACGGTCGCCCCGAGGGCGCCGAGAGGCGCGAGCGAGCCGATTGCAAGGGCGAGCAGAGCCAGCGTACGTTTCACTAAAAAATGACCCCCGTGAGTAAGGAGTGCAGCGCGTGAGTGCAATTAATGTTGCATCATATCGTAAGTCGGTTCGGACGGCCAGGGGACGAGAGATTTTTTTAACTTCTTTTTGTGCACAGGCTCTCCACACAAGTCGGCCGGTTGTCCTCAAGGAGAAGCTCGGGTGCCCGCCAAGGCTTGGCAATCCATCCGGCCACTTCTACCGCTAGTAGGAGTCGGGCGGACGAGCCACAATATATCGGGGTTGACGGCGACTGATCGGGAGTAGGTGACGGAGCGCATGAAGCACGAGACCGTTTGCGGGCTCGACATCGGAACGACCAAGACCTGCGTGGTCGTTGCGACGAACGGGCCGGGCGGGCTCGAGATCGTAGGGTTCGGAGAGGCGCCGACGCTTGGCATGCGCAAGGGCGTCGTCGTCGACCTCGACGAGACGATCCGTTCCATCGAGGCCGCCACCGAGCGCGCAGAGCGCATGGCGGGCGTCCACTTCAGCGAAGCCGTCGTCGGCATTACCGGCGACCACATTCGCAGCACGAACAACCGCGCCGTCGTCGCCGTCTCCGGCGAGGACCGTGAGGTCAGCTCGGGCGACGTGCGCCGCGTCATCGACGCGAGCAAGATCATCAACCTCCCCAGCGATCGCCAGATCATCCACGCGCTCCCGCGCTACTTCACCGTCGACGGCCAAGAGGGCGTCAGCGATCCGATCGGGATGTCGGGCGGCCGGCTCGAGGTCGACACGCACATCGTCACGGGAAGCACCAGCTTCATCACCAACGTTCTCAAATGCGTCGAGCGTGCCGGTCTGGAGACCAGCGGCGTCGTCTTCGAGCCGCTGGCTAGCTCGGCGGCGACGCTGCTGCAGGAGGAGAAGCAGGTCGGGGTCGTGCTCCTCGACATCGGCGGGGGCACCACCGACATCGCCGTCTACTCGCTGGGGAGCGCCATCTATACGGCGACGATTCCCGTCGGAGGCAACGTGCTGACCAGCGACATCTCGCTGGGGCTCAAGACGACGCTCTCGGAGGCCGAGGACGTGAAGAAGCGCCTGGGCGCCAACGAAAACGGGGAGCCGTTTGCCGTCCGGACGCTCGACGGGCGTGCGACGCGAGAGCACACGACGGGCGAGCTGCGGCAGATCGTCGTGCCCAGAGTTTTGGAGACGCTGCGCATGGCTCGGCAGAAGGTCGTCGAAAACGTCCCGCGCGATCTCGTCTTGGGCGAGGTCGTGCTGACGGGCGGCGGCGCGCTGCTTCCGGGAATCGAGGCAATTGCCGAGGACGTGTTCAATCTGCCCGTGCGCATCGGCTGCGCCACCAGCATCGGCGGCTTGACCGAGGCGATGACGTTGCCGCAGTACTCGACGGCGATCGGGCTCGTGCTCTTCGGCACGAACGGAAACGGAGACGCGGCGCTGCACGCGAGGCGGCGCGGCGGGGTAGGGGCAAGAGTTCAGCGCTGGCTCGCGGACCTATGGAACTAAACTTTTTCTCGATGGAGGAACCCGAAGACATGACCGACGTGCGACGTTCCGCATCTGAGTCCGCGCATTCGGCGACGATCAAGGTCGTCGGCATCGGCGGCGGCGGCTGCAACGCGGTGAACCGCATGGTTGCGGGCGGCCTGGCCGGGGTCGACTTCTTTGCCGTCAACTCCGACGTTCAGGCGCTTCGCGGCTCGCTGACGGAGAACCGCGTTCACATCGGCGGCGGTCAGACGCGCGGCCTGGGCGCCGGCGCTAACCCCACGCTGGGTCGTGAGGCGGCCGAAGCGTCGCGTGAGGATCTCGCGATGATCCTCGAAGGCGCCGATCTCGTGTTTCTCACCGCCGGCATGGGCGGCGGAACGGGAACCGGCGCGACGCCGGTGATCGCCGAACTGGCGCGCGAGTCCGGCGCGCTGACGATCGCGGTCGTTACCAAGCCCTTCGCCTTCGAAGGCAAGAAGCGCATGCAGATCGCCGAGAACGGCATCGCCGAACTGGAGGCGAAGGTCGACACCCTCATCACGATTCCCAACGAACGCATCCTGCAAGTCATTGAGAAGAAGACGCCGCTCAACGAGGCATTCTCCTACGCCGACGACGTCCTGCGTCAAGGCATCGCCGGCATCAGCGACCTCATCACCCAGCCGGGACTGATCAACCTCGATTTCGCCGACGTCAAGACGATCATGACCGATGCGGGCTCGGCGATGATGGGCATCGGCGAGGGCACCGGCGAGCACCGCGCTGCCGACGCCGCGCAGAAGGCGATCGCGTCGCCGCTGCTCGAGACGACCGTCGAAGGCGCACAGGGCGTGATCTTCAACATCACGGGCGGCCCGGACATGGCGATGTACGAGGTCAACGAAGCCGCCGAAATGATCAGCCGAGCCGTCGATTCCGACGCGCAGATCATCTTCGGCGCCTCGATCGATCCTTCGATGTCGGGCAAGGTGCGCGTTACCGTTCTGGCGGCGGGCTTCGGCGGGCGGCGCAATCGCAGCGCGGCCGGGTACGCCTTCGAGGGCGGAAAGCTCGACGCGGTCGCGCCCGTGACGATGGACGATATCGACGTCCCGGCGTTCCTTCGCTACCGCGGCTAGGACGTGGCCTACTCCGCGCGGGTCCTACTGGACTCCGTGAGTCCCGCCGGAGTCCGCTTGACGACGCTGGAAGTCACGTTCCCGCGCTTCGTCTTAGCGGAATTCAACACGCACCGCGTCTTCTCGCGCAATAGCGCCAGCTCGCGCGCGGTGCCCACGGCGAGGTTACTCGAGCGCGTTGGCAAGGATCCGGCGATTCCGCTGGAGTGGGGGCGTAACAAGGCCGGGATGAGCGCGAGCGACGTGTTGAGCGAGCGCGAGGCCCTTGCGGCGCGCCGCATTTGGCTCGAGGCGCGCGACGCCGCCGTCGAGCACGCGAAACGCATGATGGCGCTCGAGGTGCACAAACAGGAGCTGAACCGCCTTTTGGAACCGTTTCTGTGGCACACGGTCATCGTCACCGCGACGGAGTGGACGAATTTCTTCGAGCTTCGCTGCGCGCCCAACGCGCAGCCCGAGCTGCGCGCGGCGGCCGTGCTCATGCGCGAGGCGCTCGGCGAGAGCCGGCCGCAAACGGTGCCCTATGGCCAATGGCATACGCCGCTGCTGCAGCCCGACGAGCAGGCACTCGACCTAGAGATCCGCCGGCGCATCTCGGTCGCTCGCTGCGCGCGCGTCTCCTATCTTACGCACGCCGGCGTGCGCGAGATCGAAAAGGACCTCGAACTCTTCGATCGCCTCGAACACGACCGCCACTTGAGCCCTTTCGAACACGTGGCGACGCCGGCGCGCAACGCCGAGTTCGAAGCAAACTTCCGCGGCTGGATCCAAATGCGGCGCGAAATCGAGCTCGGCCGAGCAAAAGCGGGCTAAGCACTTCCCTTCTCGCCCGCAGCGCCGTCGACGGGCCGTTCACGTCGCAGCGCGAGCGCGAGCGTCGCCAGCAGCGCGGCCCATTCCGGGAGCTTGATCGCGAACCACGTGGGATCCCTGGTGCTGCGCGCCTGCGTGTAATCTCGCCACGCATATTGCACGAGTTCGTGGGGATCGTAGCGATGGAGCGAACCCGCAACCGGCACCGGCAGATGCGGCGGATGCAGTTCGAAGCCGTAGAGCGCGGCGCCGATCGCGACGAAGATCGGCGCGGCGGCGCGCACGTTCAACCGTAGGCTCCAGAGAATTACGATGCAGGCGAAGAGCGCCGCCAGCAGGAGATGCTTCGAACTCCAAACGGTAATCCAGGGTATTGCGAGCACGCAGAGCGCCGCCGCCGCGATGGCGCGTGCCCGGCCCGCGCTCCGGAGCGCCACGATCGTGGCCGCCGGGATCGCGAAACACAGCTCCTCCTGGTGCAGGAACGCTCCGCCGACGAGCGCGCAGAGTGCCGGTACGAACGCGATGAGCTCGCGCGCCTGTAAACCGCGCGCGGCGCGCGGCGCGCCAACGATTGCGACGATCAGCATGACCACGTACGACGCAGTGCCCGCCACGCGCGCCGCCGAATCCGACGCTCCCAGGAACGCCAACGCGTAGGTAAGGCTGTACTGATACGGAAAGTGGATTTCGGAGGCGGCATGCGCGGGAAGAACGCCGGTGAGATAGAGCCAAGTGTCGCGCGGTCCGATCAGCGCGATGGTGACTAGCGCAAGAGACGCGATCGTAGCAACGAGTGCGGTCCGTGCCCGCGGCACGAAGAGCAGCGTCACCGCCGCGACCGGTACGCCGACCGTCGGCTCGATCAGCGTGAGCGCGGCCAAGACTCCGGCAAAGCTATCCCGTCCGTGCGCGAGCGCGAGCCCGCACAGCACGAGCGCCAGCAGCGCGAACGGTACGATCTGACCGGTTGCCAGCGACGCGTAACCGGCCGACAGGACGAGCGCCGCCGCAGCGAGGGCGACGGGAGCGCCGAGCGCCGCCAGTGCCGCGACGGCCGCTGCGACCGCCGCCACGATCGCGAGCGCGTCGATCGCGCGCGCAGCATCGAACGGCAAACCGGCAAGCGCCATCAGCGGCGGGAAATCGTAAGGAGGTTGCGGCGCGGGGAACGCCAGCGCCGGTTGGCCGGCGAAGAGCTGGCCGCGGAACGTCGTGCCGGCGTTGACTTCATGCTCGCAGGCGCGCAGCGGTTCGTACGTGTAGGGACTGGCGTGCGCATCGAGCGCACGGCCGGCGCAGTAGAAATCCGGAAAGTCGTCCATCGCGTGCCACGGCAGCGCACCGCCGAGGGCAGCGAGGTCGCGTAGCGCGCCAAGGCCGACCACGACGAGCAGAAGCGCGGGCAGAATGGCGCGAGCGCGCGCGGTCACGTCGTTTCCGGCGGTTGCCGCGCCGCGCTCGTACTGGCTGCGAGCAATCCTACGAACGCGAGCCAGGTTGGTATCTTGATGAGGAACCACCCGGGGGCTGCGTCGCCGATAGCCGCGACGTAGGCGGCCCACCCGTTCTGTGCGAGGTCGCCGGGCGCCAGCGTCGTTGCGGCAGCCGCGGGAAACGGCGGCGGCGGGTGCAGCTGGAAGGCGTAGATCGCCGCGGCGATAACGCAGAACGCGGCGAGCGCAATGCTCACTCCCACCTCGAGTCGCCAGAGCAAGAGCGCTACCACCAGGATCGTCGCGAGAAAGAGCTTCTTGACGATCCACACCGTGATCCAGGGCACCGCGAGCAGGCAGACCGCCAACGCTGCCGTGAGCCGGCTGCGTCCTCGGAGCGCGTAGGCGAGCACCAGTGCCGCCGGAATCGCGATCGCGAGATCAACCATGTGCACGTACGAGCCGGCGATCACGCTGAATGCCGCGGGCAAGTAGGCGATCAGCTCGCGACGCTTGAGAACCGCGGCGAGCCGACGGGCCAGCGCGATGCCGTAGATCAGCAGCGCGAGGTAGGAGAGCTGCCCCAGGAGCAGCGCTGCGCCGGCGGGCAAGCCGATCTTCGCGAGCAGATACGTAAAGCTGTACTGGTAGACGTAGCCGGTTTCGGCGGCAGCCTGAGCGGGGAGCACGCGCGTGACGTACTCGACGATATTGGCCGCGCCCACGCTCCACAGCGCCGCCAGCGCCAGGACGATGGCCGTCGAGAGCGCCGCGATGCGCGCTCGCGGGACCACGACGAGCACGGCGACGAACGCCGGCAAACCAAGATGGGGTTCGACCAGACAGAGCGCAGCGAAGAAGCCGGCGAGCGCATCGCGGCCGCGCGCCAACGCCGCGCCGCCGAGGACGAGCGCCAGCAGTGCGAACGGGACGATCTGCCCTGCATCGAGCAGCAGATAGCCGGCGGGCAGCAGCAGCGCGAGCACCGCGACGTCGAGCGGCACGCCAACGACGGTTAGTGCCACCATCGACGCGGCCACCGCCGCAGCGACCGCCAGCGCATCGAGCACGCGTGCATTTGCGAACGGCACGCGAGCGAGCAGCCTCAACGGTGGAAAGTCGTATGGCGGAAGCGGGGCGGGAACCACGCGCGCGGGATCGGCGCGATACGCGGCGCTGCGATTCACGGCGTGCTCGCAGCGGTGCAGCGGCTCGTAGCGATACGGATCGCCTCCCTGGTCGAGCGCGCTGCCCGCACAGTAGAAGTCTTGGAAATCGTAGAGCCGGTTCCAGGGAAGCGAGTCGCCGAGACGGCGCAGATCGCGTAATGCCGCTATGCCCAGAGCGGCGAGAGCAACGATCAGCAGGATTCTGCGCGCCGTCATCGTGCCGCGGGTTCGACGCCCGGCTTAGCGTTTACTAGTGCGGAAGTATTGCGCTTTGCGTTCTGCTGGTATATAACCGTTGACAACGGTTACCGCCTCGTGCCGGTTGCCGTTGGGTGTGTTTTTCAACGAAGCAGAGGTTGGGTGTGGCTTTTGGCTTTCGTGCAACGCCGTTACGGCGTCTAGTTCCCGTTGCGCTCGTCGATCGCGAGCGCCTCGTGTTACAGTATTCGTACCTATGCCGGCGCGCAGCGCGGCGCTTCGTGCGCCGCGGCCTCGATCGCGCTGACCTCGAGCAAGTCGCAGCGATCGGTTTGATCAAGGCGGCGGAGCGCTACGACTGCGGGCAGGCCGCGCCGTTCGAGGCCTATGCGTGGCTGCTGGTGCTCGGCGAGCTGATGCATTACGTCCGCGACAGCGAGCGTCTGGTGCGCGCGCCGCGCGGCGTTCGCGAACTCGAGCGCCGCTGGAACGCCGCCGAACGCGAACTGCGTCCTGCGCTCGGTCGCGAGCCGACGGAGAGCGACGTCGCGGAACGGATGGGCGCGACGCCGGCCGAAGCACGCGAAGTTCGCGCCTACCGCGCGAGCCGTCACGTACTATCGTTCGAACTGCTGGGCACGGCGGAGCAGCGCGCCGCCGCTTGCGCGATCGACGACGTCCTCGACCGGCTGACCGTCGAACGGATTCTGGCGGCGTTGCCGCCGCTGGAGCGGCAGATCGTACGCTCGATCCATCTCGACGGCGTGAGCGTGGTCGAGCTGGCGCAGCGTCTGGGCTACTCGCGCCGCCACGTGACTCGCTTGCATCGCGGGGCTCTCGAACGCTTGAAAAGCTCGGCGCGCCGAGGCGAGACGCGTGCGGTAGAGTAGGCTCGCGCGGCAGCGACGAAGCTGCCAGCGAACATGTTCTCGTATTTGACCGCCGGCGAGTCGCACGGCCCGGCACTGGTCGGGATCCTCGACGGCCTGCCGGCGCATCTGCGCCTCGACGTCGAGGCGATCGACGTCACGCTCGCGCGCCGTCAGGGCGGTTACGGGCGGGGTGCGCGTATGAAGATCGAGCAGGACCGCGTCGAGTTCCTCGCAGGCGTGCGTGGGTTGGAGACGCTCGGCTCGCCGATCGCCGTCATCGTGCACAACCGCGACTACCTCACCCCGAAGGTGCGTGCACTCATGGATCCCCTCAGCGGCGCGGGACCGCCGTTGACCAATCCGCGACCCGGCCACGCCGATTATGCGGGTGCGCTGAAGTATCGCCAACGCGATCTGCGCAACGTCCTGGAGCGTGCGAGCGCCCGCGAGACGGCGATGCGCGTCTGCCTCGGCGCGATCTGCGCGCAATTCCTCGCGGCGCTCGGGATTGAAACGCGCAGCAGCGTCGCCCGCATCGGCGAGGTCGAGGCAGATATCGACGATTGGAACCAAGACGACGTCGAGAGCAGCGACGTACGCTGCCCGGATCCGCAGGCCGCCGCGGCGATGATTGCCGCGATCGACGAAGCGAAGAAGGCGGGCGATACGCTCGGCGGCGCGTTCGTCATTCGCATCGACGGGCTGCCCGTCGGCATCGGCAGCAATCGTCAGCCGGATCAGCGTCTCGACGGCGTGCTGGCAGGCGCGGTGATGGGCATGCAGACCGTGCGCGCCGTCGAGATCGGCCTGGGCGCAGCGGTTGCCGCGACGCCCGGATCGCAGGCCCACGACGAGTTCGCGCTCGACGGCGAGAGCGTCGTCCGGCGCAGCAACCGCGCCGGGGGCATCGAGGGCGGAATGAGTAACGGCGAGCCGATCGTGCTGCGCGTCTCGGTCAAGCCGATTCCCACGCTGATGAAGGCGCTGCCATCGGTCAACCTGCACGAGCTAACGGATGCGCCGGCAACGATCGTGCGCAGCGACGTCTGCGTCGTGCCCGCCGCGGCGATCGTGGCCGAAGCGATGGTGCGGCTCGCTTTGATGAAGCCGCTGCTCGAGAAGTACGGCGGCGATTCGATGGAGGAGACGCTCGACAATCTCTCGCGCAGCACGCGCGAAGCGCAGGCGCTCTTCGCGAACCCCCAATCCTCGGACGCGCGGTGAAGCGTCACGTGGCGTTGGTTGGTTTCATGGCAGCCGGGAAGTCGACGATCGGACGCCGGCTGGCACGCAAGCTGCGCCGCCCGTTCGTCGATACCGACGAGCTCGTCGCAAGGTCGCACGGACCGGTCGCGCAGATCTTCGCGCAGGAAGGAGAGGCGGCATTTCGCCGCTACGAGCGCGAAGCGATCGAGCAGGTTCTCGACCGCGGCGAAGGCAGCGTCGTCGCTCTGGGCGGGGGGGCCGTAACGATTCCGGAGAATCGCCAAGCGCTGCGCGACGGTGCGCACAGCATCTTTCTCAAGGTCTCCCCCGAGCAGGTACTCGCGCGCGTGACGCACGGCCGTCAGAAGCGCCCGCTGCTCGGGCGCAAGCCGACGCTTGCGGCGATCCGCGAGCTATACAACGCGCGCCTTCCCTACTACGCCTGTGCCGATCATGTGGTCGAAGCGCATTGCATGAGCGACCGCGAGGTGATCGACGATATCCTCCAATGGCTGCGCGACGCGAAGATCGACCCGCGGGCTTGAGTTCGCGTAACGACGATCTGGGCTATCCGATCGTCGTCGCGCAGGATTCGCGCAGCGAGTTGCTCGCGCTGGCGCGGACGCGTGGTCCGGTGGTCGCAGTCCTCTGCGACGCCAACCGCAGCGTTCGCGCGCGTGCCGCGGAGATCGCCGCCGCGGTGGGCCGGCCGCCGGTGCTCTCGTTTGCCCTGGGGGAGCGACGCAAGACGCTGACCACGCTCGAGCGCGTGCTCGACGCGCTGCTCGTCGCAGGCGTGGAGCGCGGCTCGCTCGTGCTCGGCGTGGGCGGCGGCGTCGCGTCGGATCTCTTTGGATTTGCGTGCGCCACGTACATGCGCGGCATCGACTACGCCCACGTGGCGACTTCGCTGGTCGCGATGGTCGACGCGGCGATCGGCGGCAAGACCGGGGTCGACCTGCAAGGCGGGAAGAACCTGGCGGGCGTCTTTGCGGATCCGGTGGGCGTCTTTTGCGAGATCGACGCGCTACGAACGCTGCCGGAACGCGGCCTGCGCGAGGGCCTCGCCGAGATCGTGAAGGCGGCGGTCATCGAAGGCGGCGAGTTCTTCGAGCTCCTCGAAGAACTATCGGGGCACTCGATGCGCCGCTGGCCGTGGGCCGAGGTGATCGGCGCGGCGATCAAAGTGAAAACGATGGCCGTCGCCGACGACCGCCTCGAGGCGGGCTCCCGCGCGACGCTGAACCTGGGGCACACCTTCGCGCACGCGATCGAACGCGCGTCGAACTACGCGCTGACGCATGGGGAGGCGGTGGCCCTGGGCTTGCGCGCCGCCGGCCTGCTCGCATTGCGGACCGGTCGTTTCTCTCGCGACGACCATCTGCGAGTACTCACGCTGTTGGCGCTGGGGGGGCTACCGCTGCAGACGACGCTCGCACCGGAGCGCATCGCCGCGGCGATGAGCAACGATAAGAAGAAGCGCGGCGGTAAGCTCGCGTTCGTGTTACCGGCGCGCATCGGCGACGTCGAGTACGGGATCGCCTGTTCGCCGCGTAGCGTGCGCGCCGTCCTCCAACGGTTGAACGCTCCGCCCGAGACGTTTCGTGCGCGTCGTTGACGTGCTGCCGGTTCTCCGCACGTCACGTTACGATCTTCCACTCACCTACGACGCAGCGGAGCTGACGCTGGAAGTGGGCGACGTCGTCAGCGTGCCTTTGGGCAGCCGCGAGGTGCTCGGATACGTCGTGTCACCGGTGCGCGCGGCCGCCGAAGCGGATGGCACGCGGCTCAAGCCGGTGCGGGAACGGCTCGACGCGCCGCGCGCGTTCGACGAGACGGGGCTTGCCCTGGCGCGATTCGTAGCGGATCGTTATCTCTGCACGCTGGGGGAGGCTCTGGGAGCGGCGATCCTGGGCGGCACCGTGCCCCGCATCCGCGACTCGCTCGTGCGCGCCGAGACCGAGGTACCCGCGCGCTATCCTTCGGTGCCGCTTCGGCTGCTCGAACTGATCTGGGAGGAGTTCGAGGAGAGTTTTACGTTGGAGCAGCTGTTGCGCCATCCCGACGCGCGCCGCGCCGGGGACCGCCGCTCGTTGCTCGGTCACGTGCAGGCGCTCGTGCGCGGCGGCAGTCTCCGACGGGTGCGGCGTTTGCTGAGTCCGCGCACGCGAGAGGCCGAAGTTCGCGTGTTGCGGCCGGGAAGCAGCAGCGTTCGCGGCCGAAAAGCGGCTGCGCTGGCCGCGTTCGTCGCCGAACATCCCGGCGTTACGCGCGCGGACGCGACCCTCGCCGGTTTCAGCAGTTCGGTAATCGCACGCGCGGTGCGCGCGGGGGCGGTGGTTGAGGCCAGCGAACGCGTGGCGCGCAAGCGCGAATTGCAGCCGCGCGGCGAGGTGCCACCGCCGACGCCCGAGCAACGCGAGGCGTTGGCCGAGATCGAAGCCGCCCTGCGGCGTCGGCGTTTCGAGACGATGCTGCTTTTTGGCGTGACGGGAAGCGGGAAAACGTACGTCTACATCGAGGCGATCCGCGGCGTGATTGCCGAGGGCGGCCGCGCACTCGTGCTCGTGCCGGAGATCTCGCTCACGCCGCAGGCCGCGCAGCGTTTCCGCGCGGCGTTCGGCGAACGCGTGGCGGTGCTGCACTCAGCGCTCTCGGAGCGCGAGCGGTTCGAGGCGTGGAACGCGTGCGCGCGCGGCGAGATCGACGTGGTCGTGGGAGCGCGCAGCGCGGTGTTCGCGCCGCTACGCGACGTGAGGCTCACCGTCGTCGATGAATCGCACGACCCATCGTACAAGCAGGACGCGGCCCCTCGTTACCACGCCGCAGCCGTGGCCGCGGCCCGAATGCGCCTCGAGGGTGGCGTCTTGCTGCTCGGGAGCGCGACGCCGTCGCTCGAAAGCTATGCGGCAGCAAAGGAAGGAAAGATCGCGCTGTTGGAGCTGCGCCGGCGCGCGACGGCTCAGCCGTTGCCGGAGGTACGCGTGCTCGATCTGCGCGCGGAGTTCGACGGCGGGAATCGTGCGATCCTCAGCGACGCGCTGGTTGCGGCGCTGGGCGAACGACTGTCGCGCGGCGAGAAGAGCATTCTCTTTCTCAACCGCCGCGGATTCGCGGGCTCGCTCATCTGCCGCGCTTGCGGCACCGCGCCGCACTGCCCTCGCTGCACGATCGCGCTGACGGTGCATCGGCGCGAAAAGGTGCTGCGCTGCCACTACTGCGATTTTCAGACGGCGATCGTCGATCGCTGCGCCGCGTGCGGCGAGCGCAGCGTGGTCGAGCTGGGGGCGGGCACGGAGCGCGTCGTCGAAGAGGTGACACGGCTCTTCCCGGAGGCCCGCGTGCTGCAGATGGATTCCGACACGACCACGCGTCTCGGGGATCACGCACGCATTCTCGCCGACTTCGAGGCCGACGGCGACGTGCTCGTCGGCACGCAGATGGTCGCCAAGGGGCTCGACTATCCGACGGTGACGCTGGCGGCGGTCGTCGCCGCGGACGTCGGCTTGAACCTTCCCGACTTTCGCGCCGCCGAACGAAGCTTCGCGCTCATCGCGCAGCTCTGCGGACGCAGCGGCCGCGGACGCGCCGGCGAGGCGATCGTGCAGACGTACGCGCCCGATCACCCGGCCATCGCGTTTGCCGCGAAGCACGACTACGAGGGCTTCGCGCGGCAGGAACTGCGCGAGCGCGCAGAGCTTGGGTTTCCACCGGCGATGCGGCTGGTCTACGTCGGGGTGATCGGGCGAGTGCAAACCGACGTCGTGCGCGCGGCGCAGCGGTACGCCGCGCTCTTACGCGAGAGCGAGGCCGCCGAGGTCCTGGGGCCGGCGCCGTATCCGGTCGCCCGCGTCAACGACGAATGGCGCTACCGGATCGCCCTAAAAACCCATGCCCCGAAAAGGGTACGGGCCTTCATCCGCGAGCACATCGTGCCGCTCGCGCACGCCGACGGCAAAGTGCGCCTCGCGCTCAACGTCGATCCCTAGCGAAGGGCGCTACTTCTTGGCTTTGGACGACTTCTTGGCGGTCTTGGCGGGCGCGACGCTAGCGCGCTTCATCGCTCCGGCCAGACGCGACTTCTTACGCGCGGCTTTGTTCGGATGGATGATTCCCTTGCCTGCGGCTCTGTCCAGGGAACTCTCGGCGAGCGTCGCGGCTGCGCCCTCGTTCGAGTCGACAGCTCGCTTGTACAGCGTCTTAAGCCGGCTCTTGGCGCTCTTGTTGCGCGTCTCGCGCTTCTCTGATTGTTTGGCCCACTTCTTGGCGGCCTTGATGTTCGGCAATGAGACTCCTCGAACGAATCGGCGGTTACGGAACGGCGTGTATCATATCAGGCTATCGAGAGGGGTGTCCAGGGTCCCCGCAAGGATCCGGCGGTAGCTTTCGTAGCGGCTCGGCGCAATGCGGCCTTCGGCCAGCGACCGCTTCACGCTGCAATCCGGCTCCCGGAGGTGGGTGCAGTCGGCGAAGCGGCACGCCGGCGACGGCTCGCGCAGCTCCCGGAAGCCGTAGGCGAGCGTCGGCGCGTCGATCTCCCCCAAGCCGAACTCGTTGATCCCGGGACTGTCGATGAGAAAGCCTCCATCGCGGCGGTAGAGCCGCGCGGCGCTGGTGGTCTGACGGCCGACGCCGTATCGCGAGACCTCGCCGACCACGCTTTCCCCGCCGAGCGAACGGAAGATCGTGCTCTTGCCCACGCCGGAGTTGCCGACAAGCATCCCGCGGCGGTTGCGAAGCAGGCCGCGGAGCTCGTCGAGGTTCTCGCCCGTCTTCGGGTTGATCGCGACGGCCGGATACCCGAGGTTACCGTAAAGCGCCAGGAGCCGGTCGCGCTGCCCCGACTCTTCGAGGTCGGGCTTGGTGAAGATGACGGCGGCATCGATCTCTTCGAGCTCCGCGAACGCCAGCAGCTGGTCGAGCGTCGGCAGCCGCGGCGACGGATTTGCCAGTGCCGTGACTGCCACGAGCAAGTCGACGTTGGCCGCCATCGTCTTCGTTCGTCCCCCGAAGCTGCGGCGCTCGAGGGTGCGCGCGCGCGGCTCGATGCGCTCGACGAGTGCCTGGCCATCCTCGAGAAGCCGCACGTGCACGACGTCGCCGGGCACGGGCATAAAACGACGGCCCGTCATGCGTCGCAGTTGCGCAATGCGTGGAAAAGTTTCGCCGTCGATCGATATCCATGCGGAGTTCTTTCCGATAGACACGACGAACGCTCGATGTAACGTGGGCTACCTTACCATCAGCGTCGGCGGGATTCTGGACGAACCGCGACGAGCGGCGATCGACGCCGTTGTGCGGTCGCATGGCGGCCGTGCGACGTGGCGATCGAGCGCGTCGACCGGGCGTACGTATGCATCGGTGGAGGTGCCCGACGGCTTCGATGTCCGCGAGCTTGCAGCCGCCCCGGGGCAGACCGTATACGAAACCGCCATCATCGCTCTGGCAGTTTTCCCTGACACCTCGGAAGCCTTGCCGCCGCTGCTCGAAGCGCTCTGCGACTCGGGGCGCCCCAAGGCCATTTTGGCCTGCCTCCCCTGTCCCGGCGGCGTCGTCGTCGAGTGGGATCCTGCCGCCGGATCGGCCGAGGTCGTCACCGGCGTAATCGACGTCGAACTGCGCCGGTTCCATAGCGGGAGAAGAAGCGAGCTGCTCTCTCCGCTGCCCCCGCAGGTGCGCGCCATGGTTGCGGCCGGCGGGCTGCAGACGCCCGAGATCGCCGCCGATCGCATCCTGGAGTTGTTGATCGAACGATGACGACGATTCTAAGCAACTTCTGGCAAGGGCTGAGAATCTCGGACGTCATCGACGTCATCGCGACCAGCATCCTCGTCTATTACGTTTTATTGCTGATTCGCGGTACGCGCGCGGTGCAGATTCTGATCGGGATTCTCGTGCTCGTGGGGCTGCTCGGCATTGCGACGCTTCTGCACCTCACGCTTTTGGGTACGATCCTGCGGCTGCTGGTCGTCGGCGCCGCGGTGACGATTCCAATCGTGTTTCAGCCGGAGCTACGGCGCGCGCTCGAGCAGATCGGCCGCGGTGGGTTATTCCGTCTGCAGGGCGATGAGAGCGATCCCGGCCCCGGCCGTCCGGAGGACCGGGCCATCGTCACGCTCGCTCGCACGGCACAATTTCTCAGCAGCAATCGCCGCGGCGCGCTGATGGTCATCGAGCAGCAGAGCGGCTTGCGGGAAATCTGCGAGAGCGGAACGATTCTGCGGGCCGATGTCTCCGAGGAGCTGCTGCTGACGATCTTTACACCGGCGACGCCGCTCCACGACGGTGCCGTGATCGTCCACGGAGGGCGCATCGAGGCCGCGGGATGTCTCCTGCCGCTGGCCGACCGGCCCCTGACCGGGGTTCGCATGGGCACGCGCCATCGCGCGGCGCTCGGCTTGAGCGAGCAGACCGATGCGGTCGTCCTCGTCGTTTCGGAAGAGAGCGGCGCAATTCGCATCGCGCGCGGCGGAAAACTCTCTCGAGCAGTCGACGACGAAACGCGCTTGACCAAGATGCTGCTGGCCGTCACCCGTCCTCCGCGCCAGCAGCGCCGCCCCAACGAGGTGATCACGCATCTTCGCACGCGTCTGCGTGCTCCGCGCGGCGACTCCAAGTCGCACGTTTCCTACACGGACGTTCAGTCCTAGGTTTCCTAGATGGACCTCATTCGCAACAACTTCTCGCTCAAGCTGCTCGCCGTCGCCCTGGCGGTCGTGGGTTGGGCGTACTTCCGCTTTGCCTCCAATCCCGTCTTTGCCAGCGCGCAGTACGACCAGCAGGTCTCCGTGCCGATCGCCGCGGTCAACCTCGCGCTAGGAGAGGTCGCGCGCTTCACCGATCACGAAGCCGTCGTCACCGTCTCGACCAAGCGCGGCGAGCCGGCGATCAAACCCGACGAGATCCGCGCGGTGCTCGATCTCTCGAATAAGGGGGCTGGAATCTACAACGTTCCCGTGCAGTTGGTCGCGCCCGACGTCGCCATCGCGAGCCTGAGTCCCGCCTCGGTGACGTTGACGATCGAGCGCATCGAAGCGCGCACGTTTCCGATCGTGATTCACTACATCGGGCAACCTCGGGGCATCGTCGTCGGCACCGCGCGAATTCACCCCACCACCGCAACGGTGCGCGCTTCCACCTCGGAGCTGGCGGGAATAACGGCGGTAAACGTCAACGTCGCGCTTCCGACGGAACCGCGGGCGGTCGACGAGATGGTGCGCCCGATGCCGGTCGGCGCGACGGGGACGGAACTGCCGGGGATCTCCGTTTCGCCGGATCTCGTTCGGGTGCAGTTGCGCTTCGTCGCCGCGGCGGCGAGATGAGTCCCCTCTTCGGAACCGACGGCGTTCGCGGGGTCGCCAACCGCGACCTGACGCCCGAACTGGCATTTCGAATCGGCCGCGCTGCGGCCGTCGTGTTATATGAGGATCCCGGCGCGGACGGTCCCGTCGTCGTGGGACGCGACACGCGCGTCTCCGGGACGATGCTCGAGGCCGCCATCGTGGCGGGCCTTGCTTCAGCGGGGCGCAATGCCGTGCTGCTGGGTATCGTTCCCACCCCAGCGGTCGCGTGTATTACCCGCGATACGGGTGCCGCGGCGGGCGTGATGATCAGCGCCTCGCACAATCCGGTGCCCGACAATGGCATCAAGTTCTTTGGAGCGCAGGGTTACAAGCTTCCCGACGCCCTCGAAAGGCGCATCGAACAGCTCCTCGACGCGCCCGACCTGCCGAGACCCACCGGAACGGCGGTGGGCGTCGTGCGATCTTCGTACAATCTGGGACGTCACTACTACCGCGAACTCTATGAGGGCACGCCCCCGATGCGCGGGCTCACCGTGGTCGTCGACGCGGGCTTTGGTGCGGCCTACGCGGTCGTCCCCTACGTGCTGCGGAAGCTGGGGGCGAACGTCGTCGAGATCAATTGCGAGGACGACGGGGCGCGCATCAATGTCGAATGCGGTGCGACCGATCTGCGGCCGCTGCAGGCAGCGGTGCGCGAGCAGGCCGCCGCGGGCAAAGATCGCGCGGTCGGCGTGGCCTTCGACGGCGACGCCGACCGG
>DASZGC010000065.1:0-53171 GCA_035939175.1 Candidatus Cybelea sp.
CGTTCAGTGGGATGGCCAAGCGGTGACCCTCGAGGGCGGATACGATCCGGGCAAAGGCAAGCCGCATACCTGGCCGCAAGCGGTCTATCGGCTGAAGATCTCCGGATCCTCGGCGACCATCGCGCAAACCATCAAGCTCAAGGCTTTCAACAAAGAAGAGCAGACGAGCTGGATCACCCCAGGCCTCAATGCTCTCGTGCTCGCTCAGGGGAAGATTCGCATCTTCAAGTATCCCGCCGGCGGCAACGTCATGAAGCGGCTGCTCACGGGGCAGGGTCCCGCCTCCATGGCAACCGTCGCGGTGCCGGCCAACAGGTAGCGCAGGCCTCGGCGGAAAGAGGCGCTCATGGCAGAGATCCGGTTCGAACGCAAGCTTCGCGTGCCGGCCGAGCTTGCGGCGCAAGTGCTCGGTGAGATGCTGCACGCGATTGCCCGCCAGGAAGGGCCCTGGCGCGGCTTCGCTCTGCATATAACCCTCGGTGACCTCCGGCTCCCCGACGTCGGCTATGTGGCGATTCCGATTAGTCTCACCGTCGAACGCAGCTCGCAGTCCGATGCCTTCGACATTACCTTTCACGCCGCGCGGTTGCCGACGGCCTTTCCCGATTTCAAAGGCACGATGGGCGCGCAGCCCGGCGAACTCGGCGAGTCGACGCTGTACTTGGCCGGCTCTTACAGCATTCCGATGAACGTTTTCGGCAAGCTGATCGACGGCGCGCTGATGCCGCACGCCGCGCAGCGCTCGCTCGAGAATTTCGTCGAAGAGATCGCCGCCGCGGCTCAAGCACGCGTCGATAAGCGCGAGGCCGACTACGCGCGCTATAGCTACTTTGCGGGGAATCCCGTGGGGTGAGCGCGCAGCGGTACCAGTGCTGCATCGTCGGAGGCGGTCCGGCCGGAATGATGGCCGGACTTCTTCTTGCGCGTGCCGGCGTAAAGACGGTGCTTCTCGAGAAGCACGCCGATTTTTTGCGCGATTTTCGCGGCGACACCATCCATCCGTCGACGCTGGACGTCATGGACGAGTTGGGCCTGCTCGACGATTTCCTGAAACGACCGCATCAAGAGGTCTCCGAGCTTTCGGGTAACCTCGGCGACCGGCTCGTCAAGGTGGCCGACTTCACGAGACTGCCGACGCGCTGCAAGTTCCTCGCCTTCATGCCGCAGTGGGACTTTCTCAACTTCCTCGCCGGCGAGGCGACTCGCTCGCACAACTTCAACTTGATGATGGAGGCGCGCGGCGTTGGGCTGATCTGGGAGAACGGCAAGGTGGACGGCGTGCGCGCGCAGACGCCCGGCGGCGAACTGGAGATCCGCGCCGATCTCACGATCGCGGCCGATGGCCGCGAATCAAGGATCCGGCGCGATGCCGGCCTCGAAGTGATCGAACTGGGCGCCCCCATGGACGTGCTCTGGCTGCGCCTCACCAAGCACGCGAGCGATCCGCACGAAACGTTCGGCTACATTCGCGACGGACGCATCATGGCGCTCATCGATCGCAGCGACTACTGGCAGGCGGCCTACGTAATCCCGAAGGGAACGCTCGCCGAGATGCACGAGCGCGGTTTGCCGGAGTTCCGCGCCCAGGTCGCGGCGATCGTGCCGTTCCTCTCCGACCGCGTCGGAGAGTTAAAGTCCTGGGAGGACGTGAAGCTATTGACCGTGCGCGTCAACCGCCTCAAGAAGTGGTACCGGCCAGGACTGCTCTGCATCGGCGACGCCGCGCACGCGATGTCGCCGATCGGCGGCGTCGGCATCAATCTCGCGATTCAGGATGCCGTCGCCGCTTCGAACATGCTCGGCCCTGGGCTGCGCAGCGGCACGCTCGGCGTGAGCGACCTGCGCGCGGTGCAGCGCCGCCGCGAGACGGCCGCGAAACTCACGCAGACGCTGCAACTGTTCATCCAGAGCCGCATCATCGGAAAGGTGCTCGCGAGCGGCGGGGCGCCGATTCTGCGGCGCCTGCCCGAGGTCGTGCGCTGGTTTCCGTTTCTGGCGCGCATTCCCGGAAGGCTCGTCGGCGTCGGCTTTCGCCCGGAGCACGTCGCTCGCACCCGCGTCTCGTAACGCCGAAGCGTTACGAGTTGAGGATCGCCGAGCCCACGGGTTTCCCCAGCGGCGTCGTTACCGACGGCGGGATCGGCAAGCCGCCAGCTGGGAACGCGTACGTATCCGCATTTGGAGGAGTGCCGCAGCTATCGGGTCCCACGATCTTCGTCCCGGCGCCGTTGACGAAGAACTGCAGCACGTCGCAGGCTCCGGTAAACGTGGAAGACGGACCGGCCGTCCCGAACAAGCCCGCGATCGTGTAGCGGTAGAAGAGGTTGCCCGTCTGATCCCCGACGACGAGGCTCGTTCCCGACCACTGAACGTTACCGGGCGTCGTAATTGCCGGCGCCAGCGTGATTATCGAGAATGTCGGGGGGAGTAACTTGTCGAGCTGAAATGCGCCGGCCGTGTTGATACCGTCGGCAAAAATTCTGCCGTTCGGCCGATAGCCGATGAAATAGAAGTTCTGCATGGTCGGATCCGCGTAGACGGTCGACGTGGAGTACGGCGGGGGGTAGACGGAGATGCTCCCCGGACCGAAAGAAGTCGTCTCGTAGTTGGCCACGGCGAGACGCCCGGTGGTTGGATTGACCGAACACGAGACGGGGTACTCGCCGGCGTCGGAAATCGTTTGAATCGGATTGGTTCCGCCGAACTTGTATTCCTTGATGTCCGACGCGCCGGTGTCGGTAACGAAGATGAGACCGGGCTGCCTGACGCAGAGCCCGCTTGGCATGACGAAGCCGGTGATTGCCGCGACGAGCGTACCTGACGGATAGGCGTAGATGTAGACGTCATCCGTGACGTCGTCAGAGACGTAGAGCAGCTTGGTGAGGGACGGTTTAACGTGCGACCACGAATGCTGGTAATCGTGATGCTTCGTGACGCCGCTCGCGTAGGCGGCGATCGGACTGGAGGCAAAGGTTGCTCCAGAAGGCGTCGAGGTGCCGCCGCTGCACGCGGCGAGGACGAAAGCAGCGACCGCTCCACCTAAAACAAAACGGTGGCCCTGCGTGTCTTTCATGGAAGAAGCCCTTTCTTTGCGTAAAACCGAGTAAGTAAGGCACGGTGAGAAAGGGTAGGTTGCTACTTATCCGACAAGGCAGGCGAGCTCACCTTTAAGGCGGGTTAAGGCGGCCCCGCGGAATCCACCGCCGGCGGCAGGCTCTCCCGAGCTGAGGCCTACTCGAAGACGATCCCCGCCTGCTGGACTTCCTGATACGGCAAGAGCCAGACCAGCGATTCATCGTGGAGGTCGACGACCTGCACGCGGTTGCCGAACGGATCGATGAAATCGCAGCGAAACGGCGGGATCAGCGCAATCCCGTACTTACCGGTGAGCTTTTCGCGGACTTCATCGAGCTGCTTGGCATCGCGCACGATCAGCCCGAAGTGACGCGTGCGGCTCGGATGACGCTCGTTCACCTCGAACATCGCGAGAAACTGGTGCTCGGCGACCTTGAAGAACGCGTCGCCCTCGCCTTCGTCGAGCTTCTCGAGGCTGAAGACGTCGCGGTAAAAGTCGACCGCTCTCTTGATGTCGTCGACCTCGATTGCAATGTGGTTAATTCCGTAGACCTTCACGCTCATGCCGCTCACTATCGCTTCACTCGCGAGAATGGTTGCGCGCGCTGCGGCGTCGAAGCGCCCGCCCATGGCACGCGGCGTCGTTATCGGCATTATCGCAACTCTGGTCGTCTTGGGTCTCGCCGGGTATATCGGCATCGAGGCCGGCATCGTGCCGGCGAATGCCGACGGCAAGCCCTCGCACCTCGAACGCTGGATGGCGAAGACGTCGCTGCACGCCTCGCTTTCGCGCGAGGCCCCGAAGACGCCGAACCCCGTACCGCTCAACGACGCGAACCTGGTCGCCGGCATCAAGCTCTACGCGGCGAACTGCGCGGTCTGCCACGGCGCGGCAGACGCGCAGCCCAGCAACGTCGCACAGGGCCTCTACCAGAAGCCCCCGCAGTTGGCCAAGGATGGCGTCGAGGACGATCCCGATGGCGTTACCTACTGGAAGATCGCCCACGGAATCCGCCTCACCGGCATGCCGTCGTTCGGCAAGAGTCTGAACGATCAGCAAGTCTGGCAGCTGACGCTCTTCCTCAAACACATGGACGGCCTTCCGCCCGCGCCGCAGCGCGTTTGGAAAGCCGTCCGAAGTAGCGCGGAGACCGCTTCTTGAGCTACGGTGCCGGCGTTGGGGCGCTATCCCCGACCGGCGTACCTTTGATGATGTATTGGTCGTTGGACGTCGGCTGCGGGCTCGGAAACTCTTGCGCGATCGTCGTCGCTGCGAGAGAGGCGGCCTGTTGCGGGAAGACCTGGCCGCTGAAGGAGCCGTCAGCGTTCATCGTTCCCACGATGTACAGCCGCCCTTCCGGTCCGGCGCCGAGTCCGAGATCGACGCTGCTCGGGCCGATATCCAGCCAGATGTAATCTCCGTCGCGTCCGCCGACCACGGGGATGAACAGTTTGTAGTACGAGGTGTGATAGTAGCCACGCAGGTGCCCTGCCGGGAAGACCTGCAAGTCGAGCCGTCCCGTGAGCGGATACGGCGAACCATACACTTGCGTTATGGACGTGTTGAAATGCAGGTCCGTCGCCTGCGCCTCTTGGGCCGGTGCCGCCACCGGCATCGCAACCAAGGCCACGCTTACGAGCATCGTGCTGCTCAGGAAGCGTACCAAAGACCTTACCATTCTGACTCCTCTCGATTGACCTTCTCAGGGAGTAGAGCGCTCCGCTTGCCGAGAACGTGACTCACGTGGCACAACCTGCGGAAATTGACCTGCGTAATCTTCCCGTTTGGGAGCGTCCCGATCTCGTCGGTAAGGCGCTGGACCGTCTTCCTTCCGGAGCCAGCCTTACCCTGATCCTGGAGAACGAGCCGCGGGCACTCTCGTCGCGCATCACCCAAGACCGGCCCGACCGCTTCGTCATCGAGTCGCGGCGTATCGCCAGCCGCGTCTGGCATCTGCGCCTCACGCACCGGCCGGGCGAAATCGTCGGGAAGGACTCGTCGTTCCACCACCTCAGCCGCTGCCCGGCCTTCGCCGGGCTCGACGCCGGCGTGCGCGAGGAGATGGCCGACGCCTCGATGTGGCACACGGGGCGGCGCGGACAGACGCTGGTGGCCGAGAACGCCGATTGGCCGTTTCTCGGAATGGTTACCGACGGCATCGTCGCGCGCGCCAACGGCGGCGGCCGCGAACGCGAGCGGATCCTCTACGAGATCTTTCCCTACGAGCTGTTTGGCGTCGCGGAGTATTTCGACCGCGGTCTGAAGATGGCGCGCATCTCCGTCTTCTCGAAATCGACGCATATCTTGAAGATCCCCTGGGAAGTGGTGGCCCAGATCGCGGCGCGCTATCCCGAGCTGACCAATGCACTCGGCATCGTGATGGCGCAGCGCGTGCGGCTGCTCGCCGACGCTCTCGCCGTTCAAGGGTCGCTGCCGATTCTCGGCCGCATCGCGCGCGTACTTCTTCCCTACGCGATGCCGGAGCGCGGGCTCGTTCCTTCGGCGCACTCGCTCTCGACGATCACGCAGTCGCAGATCGCGGCGGCCGGCGGCACGGTGAAGGAGGTCGCCGCGCGGGCGATCGCCGAGCTGGAGTCGCGCAAAGCGCTGCGGCGTGAGCACGGCCACATCCGCTATCTCGACCGCGAAGTGCTCCTGGAGCTCATTCAAGACGTATCGTAGCAAAGCCGGTGTAGGGGCGCAGCACTTCGGGAATTCGCACGCTGCCGTCGCGTTGTTGGTGGTTTTCCAGTAGCGCGATCATCGTGCGGCCGAGCGCGAGCCCGGAGCCGTTGAGCGTGTGCACGAGTTCGGGTTTCGCGCCGGCGTCGCGGCGGAAGCGGATCGACGCGCGCCGCGCCTGGAAATCGGTGCAGTTCGAGCACGAGCTGATCTCGCGGTAGGAATTGCTGCTGGGCACCCACACCTCGATGTCGTAGGTCTTGGCCGCATTGAAGCCGGTGTCGCCGGCACAGAGCGTGATGACGCGATACGGCAGCTCCAGCTCCTCCAGCAGCGATGCCGCATCGGCCGTGAGCGCTTCGAGCGCCTCGAACGACGACTCCGGGGGCGCCAGCCACACCAGTTCGACCTTCTCGAACTGGTGCAGGCGCATCAAGCCGCGCGTATCCTTCCCGGCAGCGCCGGCCTCCTTGCGGAAGCAGGGCGTGGACGCGACGTAGCGCACCGGCAGCTCCGAGCGCTCGAGGATTTCGTCGCTGCGCAGCGCGGTGAGCGGCACTTCGGCGGTGGGAATCATGAAGAGCTGCGCCCGTTCGTCTTCGAACATCGCGTCGGCAAACTTGCTCAACTGCCCCGTCGACCACATCGTGTTGCGCGCGACCAGCAGCGGCGGCACCACTTCCAAGTAGCCGCGCTCGCGTGCCCGGTCGAGAAAGTATGAGCTCAGCGCGCGGTTGAGCCGAGCGCCCGCACCGGCGAGTACCGCGAAGCGGCTGCCCGAGAGTTTCACGGCGCGCGGGAAATCCAGAATGCCCAAGCGCTCGCCAATCTCCCAATGCGGCGCGGGCTCGAAATCAAAAGCCGGGGGCGTGCCCCAGCGCCGCACCTCGACGTTTTCGGTTTCGTCGGCGCCGTCGGGAATCGAATCGTCCACGACGTTGGGCAGTTGTTCGAGCAACGCGCGCAACGGCGACGATTCGTCGCTTACGGCCAGCGCTCGCGCGCGTTCTTCGGCCTCCACGATCTGCTGCGAGAACGCTTCGATCTGCGGGCGCAACTCGCGCGCGGCCGCCGCTTTATCGGCGGCTTGGGCGATCGACGCCGAGAGCCGGTTCTTCTCGGCCTTCACGCGCTCCGCGCCGGTAAGCGCCGAGCGGTACTCTTCGTCGAAGCGCAGAATGGCGTCGACGACCGACGGATCGAGGCCGCGACGAGTGAGTGCCCGTCGCACGCGGTCGGGCTCGCGTCGAATGAGAGCAATGTCGAGCATGGAGAAGCGCGCCATTATGCAGTCGGCAAATCCACTCCTACCAAACGTGGGATTCGTGCCGGAACGGCTCCTCGCACCGCGTCAGGCGATCGTGGCATATCTCTCGCGCGTTGCCGTCGCGCCGCCGGGAACCGAGCACGTCGCGCTCGACGGCGCATTCGGGCGCGTGCTCGCGCAGCCGGTCGCTGCCGACCACGACTATCCCGGCGCGGCGCGTTCGGCGATGGACGGTTTCGCGCTGCAATCACGCTTCACGCCGGGCAGTTTCGCGATCGTCGACGGCGTTGCGATGGGCACCGCGCCCACCGGCGCGTTGGAAGACGCAGCCGCGATGCGCATCCCGACCGGTGGCCTGCTGCCCTCCGGCGCCGATGCGGTCGTGCCGATCGAGGAGACGCGGGCCGAGAGCGGGCGGGTCTGCGTCGACGCCAAGATCGAAAGCGGGGAAAACGTGATTCCGCGCGGTGCCGACATGCGCCGCGGCGAACCGCTGCTCGCCAAGGGGCGCCGCCTGCGTGCCGCCGATATCGGCCTGCTCGCGACGCTGGGCATCACACAGGTGCCCGTCTACCGCCGCCCGCGCATCGCGGTAATTTCCAGCGGCGACGAACTGATCGATCCGTCGCAGCAGCCGCGCGACGGAGAGATTCGCGACTCGAATCGGTACGCGATCGCCGCCTCGCTGCGCGCGATGGGTGCCGCGCCGGCGCACTACCCGACCCTGCGCGACGACGCCGAACCCTTCATCGCCTCGCTCGCGCCGCCGATCGCCGAGTGCGACGCCGTGGTCCTCAGCGGTGGCTCGTCGGTAGGCGAGCGCGACCGTCTGCCCGACGCCGTGGCGCGCGCGGCCGATCCCGGCATCGTGGTTCACGGCCTGCGGGTGAAGCCGGGAAAGCCCACGCTGCTCGGCGCCGCGGGTAACAAGCCGATCCTCGGCCTCCCCGGTAACCCCGTCTCGGCCCTCTTCATCCTCGAAGCAGTCGCCGCGCCGATCGTGGCGGCGCTGGTCGGCGCGCCGGTCGAACCGGGGAGCGTCTCGGCCCGGCTCGAGGCCGAAGTAAAGGGGCGGCCCGGGTGGACCTGGTTCGTTCCGGTCGCGTTGCGGCATGAGGGCGACGCCGTTCTCGCGCATCCCTTTGGGATGCGGTCGTTTTCCGTAAGCCTGGGCGTCCGCGCGGACGGCTATGTGATCGTCGACGAGCGTGACGAGATGCTGCCCGCCGGCGCAATCGCAACCGTCTATCGCTTTCTAGGAGGCTGAGAAGCTCGAACCTCGTGATCCGACCTACCCCCGCCGTCGAGGCACTCCCGGCGACGACGCCATTCGTCGGCCCCGAACAGCTGATGCGCGAGACGAACCAGCGCGAACTCGTGCGCCTCGGAGCCAACGAGAGCGCCTTCGGCCCCTCGCCCAAGGCGATCGCCGCGATGTCCGCCGAGCTGCCGCGTCTCTCGTGGTACGGCGACCCCGAATCGCTCGATCTGCGCGACGCGCTGGCGGCAAAGCACCGCTGCGCCAGCGAACAGATCGTGGTGACCGCCGGCATCGACGACGTGATGGGTTTGGCGGTGCGTGCCTTCGTCGCGCCGGGCGAACCGGCGCTGACCACGCGCGGCACGTATCCGACTTTCCTCTATCACGTCGTGGGCTACGGCGGACGCCCCGTCTACGCGGCCTATCGCGCCGACGGCACGCTCGATCTGCAGAACCTGCTCGACCTGAGCGCTCGCGAGCTGCCGAAAGTCGTCTATCTGGCCAATCCAGACAATCCGAGCGGAAGCTTCATCGGCCGGCGCGAGATGGCGCGCTTCTACGATGCGCTGCCGCACGATTGTCTTTTGCTGCTCGACGAAGCGTACGCCGATTTCGTCGAGGAGAGCGATCTGCTGCCGCCAGTCTTCGAGGATCGCATCGTTCGCCTGCGCACGTTTTCAAAAGCCTACGGCATGGCCGGCGCGCGCATCGGCTACGCGCTTGCGACCCAGCAAAACATCGGCACCTTTCAAAAGATTCGACTGCACTACGGCATCAACCGCAACGCGCAGATCGGCGCGCTGGCCTCCTTGGAGGACGACGCATTTCGCGAGTATGTCGTGGACGAGACGGCGCTGGCGAGGGAAGACTATTACCGGCTCGCGGCCGAGCTGGGCGCTGCCTGCATCGAGTCACGGACGAACTTCGTCTGCGTTGATATGGGGACGGCGCCACGCGCCGTTGAGGTGATGAACGAGCTCCTTTTGCGCGGCGTCTGGGTGCGCAAACCCGGCGCGCCCCCGCTCGACTCCTACATTCGCGTGAGCGCGGGAACGGAGCCGATGCGGCGCGCGTTCGCCCACGCGCTGCGCGGCGTGCTGCGCGATATCGCGCATCCGGTCGGAGAGCGCGCGTGAGGTACGCCGTGCTATCCGACGTGCATGCCAACCTCGAATCGCTCGACCGCGCGCTGCGCTCGCTGGAAACCGACGACGTCGTCGTGAGCCTCGGCGACGTGGTGGGCTACGGGCCCAATCCCAACGAGTGCGTCGCCATGCTGCGCGAACGCTCTCGTCACGCCGTGCTCGGCAACCACGACCTCGCCGCCGTCGAAAATTTCGGAGTCGAGCACTTCAATGCGGCGGCGCGTGCCGCGATTGCGTGGACGCAGGGCGTGCTCGACGAGCCCAGCCGTGTGTGGCTCAACGGGCTTCCTTACGAGCTCCGCTTTCCCGACTTTCTGCTGGTGCACGGCGCCCCGGTGCGGTACTTCGACTACATCCTCGACAAGGACGCAGCGGCGGCCGCTTTCGCCAATACCGATGCCCCGCTCGTCTTCGTTGGGCATACGCACATCGCGGAATACTGGGTGTGCAATGAGGACGGCGAGATCGGGCACAAGCACATGCAGCACGGCGGCGAGCTTTCCCTCGAAGCAGGGAAGCGCTACATCGTCGACGTCGGCAGCGTCGGCCAACCGCGCGACCTCAATCCCGAGGCGTCGTTCGCGATCTACGATACGGAGCGCAAGATCGTTACGTGGATTCGCTATGCGTATCCGATCGCAGAGGTGCAGCAGAAGATGCGCGCCGTCAGGCTGCCTGCGTTCCTCGTCGATCGTCTCGCCGTCGGCCGATGAGCGACGTTCCGTTCGATGACGGGAACTGCTTTGCGTGCGGGCCCGAGAATCCCATCGGCATGCACGTTCACTTCGGCCTCGAGCCGGGCTCCGAGAGCGTGCTCGCGCGCGTCACGCTCAAGCCGGAGTACCAAGGTTGGCGCGGCATCGCGCATGGCGGCATCGTGATGGCGTTGCTCGACGAAGCGATGGCGCACGCTGCCGGCTTTGCCGGACACCGCGGCGTCACCGCGGCGGTGAACGTGCGCTTTCGCCGTCCCGTGCCGCTCGAGGAGCCGATCGACGTGCGCGGCCGCGTCGCCTGGCAGCGGCGCAACGTGCTGCGCGTGGAGGCCGAAATCGTCGACCGTAATGCAAACCTGCTTGCCAAGGCGGACGGCAGCTTCGTCTCGCGCGGCCGGCTCGAAGCCGCCGCCGACCGGCGAAACCCGTCGAGCGGTCTGCTCTATGATCGTTGAGAATCGCCGCGCGCGCCACGAGTATCACATCCTCGAATCGCTCGAAGCGGGATTGGTGCTCACGGGCACCGAGGTGAAATCGCTGCGCGCGGGCGGCGTGAGCCTGAGCGAGGCCTACGCGCGCGTTCGTGACGGCGAAGCGTGGCTGCTGGGCATGCACATTCCGCCCTACAAACAGGGCAGCTTCTCCAACGAGGAGCCCAACCGTCCGCGCAAGCTGCTGCTGCATAAAGAGGAGATCGCGCAGCTTGCCAGCCGCATCGGCGAGAAAGGGCTGACGATCGTTCCGTTGCGGCTCTACTTCACGCGCGGCATGGCGAAGGTGATGCTCGGCGTCGCGCGCGGCAAGAAGCTGTGGGACAAGCGCGCCGACGCCGCCAAGCGCGACGTCGAACGCGAGATCGCCAAGCACGTGCGCCGGTCGTGAGGGGCGCGCATCCCGAACGGGAACTCGAAACCGCGATCGAACGCAGCGGCGCACTACGCGACGGAGAGCTGGTTCTCGTGGCGTGCAGCGGCGGCGCTGATTCGATCGCGCTGGCGGCCGCGCTGCACGCCGCAGCGCCGCGGCTCCGCCTCCGGCTGCACGTCGGCCACGTTAATCACGCCACGCGCGCCTCGGCCTGGCAAGACGAGTGCGTCGTGCTGGAGCTCGCCGCGCGGTTACAGCTTTCGGTCGACGCCGTATCGCTCAAAAGCCGTGCGCGCGACGAGGCGCGTTTGCGCGACGCGCGCTATGCGGAGCTCGCGACGTTAGCGCGAAGAATCGGCGCGACCGCGGTCGCCACCGCGCACCACGCGCGCGATCAAAGCGAGACCGTGCTGCTCGCACTGCTGCGGGGTACGGGCGCTGCGGGACTGGCGGGAATGGTGCCGCGCCGCCCGCTCGCACCGGGCATCGATCTCGCGCGCCCGCTGCTGCGCGTCGCACCCGAGACGCTGCGCGCCTACTGTCACGCCGGCGCGTTCCCCTACGCGGTCGATCCCACCAATGCCGACACGAGCCGCCGGCGCAACGCGGTGCGCGAGGCGCTGGCGACGCTGCGCCCGCTCTTTCCCGGCTTGGATCGCGCGGTTGCCCGGGCGACGGAAGTGATGCGTGACGAACGCGCGGGCAGCGGGCGTGCCGAGCTGCGGCGATCGGTGCGGGAACGTTTCGCCGACGATGACGATCTGCATGACGTCGATTTCGCCCACGTCGAAGCGGCGGTGCGTGCGCTCGAAGGCGGTCGCAGCGGCACGTACGTGATGAAGCCTGGGATTAGCCTGAGGATCGAGCGCGGTAGCCTCCGGGGTATCATCTCGCAAGAGTGAAGACTGTCTATGACGCCGCCGAGATCGCGCAGGCAGTGGACCGCCTGGCGGAGCGAATTGCCGCGGATTATCGCGGGAAACCGCTGCTCGTGCTGGGTGTGTTGAAGGGAGCGCTATGCTTCACCAGCGACCTGGCGCGTGCTCTGGCCTCCAAGGCCGGCGGACCCACCGAACTGCTGGTGGATTACCTCTGTGTCGAGCGCTACGGGCCGCGGGGAGAGGCTGGGGGGCCGCCGCGGCTCGCGATGGATTGCAGCCTCCCGGTAGGCGACCGCCACACGCTGCTGGTCGACGGAATCGTGGATCGGGGCCAAACCTTGGCGTTCCTCCGAGCGTTATTAGAGCGACGGGGGCCGGCAAGTCTGCGGAGCTGCGCGCTCTTCGAGAAGCCCGCGCGAAGGGAAGAAGGCGTGCGGATCGACTATGCAGGGCTGCCCCTGCCGAACCGTTTCGTCATAGGTTACGGTTTAGACTATAAGGAAGATTACCGCAATCTTCCGTACCTAGCCGAGCTTCGAGAGGGTCAAACGGTCTAACGTCAACGTGAACAAGCATCTCCGGTCCATCATCCTCATCATCCTGGCGGTCATCGCCGTCTTCATCATCGTCGAACGCTTCATGGCGCCGGGCGAGGGGGAGACGCGGCTCGACTACGGGGCATTCTATCAAAAACTCGAGGCGAGTCAGGTTCAGTCGTTCCACGCCACCGGTCTCAACGCGATCGGCGATCTCGCGAACGGCACGAAATACTCCGTCGCGGTTCCCAATCTCGACCAGACTTTTGTCGATGAGGTCTATCGCAGGGTCAAGAGCGGCGCGATCAGCTTCGACCAGCAATCCAGCGCGGGGCTCTTCTCGAGCTTGATGTCGCTATTGCCGCTGGCGATCACGGTGCTGCTGCTCTTCTTTATCTTGCGCCAGGCGCAGAGCGGCGGAAGCCAGGCGCTTTCCTTTGGCCGCTCTCGCGCGAAGATGCTCTCGGAGAACCGGCCGAAGGTCACCTTCGCCGACGTCGCGGGCGTCGACGAAGCCAAAGAGGAGCTGGCCGAAATCGTCGACTTCCTCAAATATCCGAAGAAGTATCAATCGCTGGGCGCGCGCATTCCCAAAGGCGTGCTGTTGCTCGGTCCGCCGGGAACCGGCAAGACGCTGCTCGCGCGCGCGATTGCGGGCGAAGCTGGCGTACCGTTCCTTTCGATCTCCGGTTCCGACTTCGTCGAGATGTTCGTCGGCGTCGGCGCGTCGCGCGTACGCGATCTCTTCGATCAAGCGAAGAAGTCGGCGCCGTGCATCGTCTTCATCGACGAGATCGACGCCGTGGGCCGTCAGCGCGGCGCCGGCCTTGGCGGCGGTCACGACGAGCGCGAACAGACGCTCAACCAGCTCCTCGTCGAGATGGATGGCTTCGATCAGAACACCGGCGTGATTCTCATCGCGGCAACCAATCGCGCCGACGTCCTCGACCCCGCGCTGCTGCGGCCCGGGCGCTTCGACCGGCAGATCGTGGTCGGCCGCGCCGACTACAAAGGGCGCGAAAAGATTCTCGAAGTGCACGCGCGCAACAAACCGCTTGGCCGTGAGGTCTCGCTCGAGGTGCTCGCCAAACGCACCCCGGGCTTCTCCGGCGCCGATCTCGAGAACTTGCTCAACGAGGCGGCGCTGCTCGCCGCGCGACGCAACAAGAACATCATCGAGATGGTCGACTGCGACGAGGCGATCGATCGCGTCATGGTCGGACCGGAACGCAAATCCGTCGTGATGTCGCAGAAAGAGAAAGAGGTTACCGCCTATCACGAGTCCGGTCACGCCGTGATCGGCGGCTCGTTGGAGAAATCCGACCCGGTTCACAAGGTGACGATCATTCCTCGCGGCATGGCGCTGGGCATTACCTGGTCGCTTCCGGAAGACGACCGCCACAACCGCACCAAAGAGGAGCTGCTCGCGATGATCACCCGCGCGATGGGCGGGCGTCTGGCCGAAGAGATCAAGTTCGGCGACGTGACGACCGGCGCGAGCAACGATTTCGAACAGGCGACGGAGCTTGCGCGGCGGATGGTGACGCAGTACGGCATGAGCGATCTCGGACCGATTCAGTACGGCCGCGGTCAGCACCAAGTCTTTTTAGGCCGCGACATCAGCGAGGAGCGCAACTACTCCGAGGAGGTCGCCAGCAAGATCGACGGCCAGGTGCGCAAGATCATCGAAACGTGCTATGAGGACGGCAAGCGCCTCTTGACCGAGAACTGGCAGAAGGTCGAACGGATGGTCGCCTCGCTGCTCGAGTACGAAACCGTCGAGGCCCAGGAAGTTCAGGCGATCCTCGACGGCAAGCCGTTCGATCGTGTGCGCGGCGAAGAGGTCGTCGCGGCTCCGGAGTCCGGCGGCGACAAGCCGGCGGCCGAAGAGGCGAAACGCTCCGAAAAGCCCACGCGCTTTCCGCCGAATATCTCGCCGGAACCGGCATGATCCGGCGCTCCGCGATTTCCGTTGCGGCAGCACTTGCTGCCGCGCTCTGCACCGCGCCCGGCCTGGCTGCCGCGCCGCAGCCGGAGCAACAGCAGCCGCCGCAGCAGCAGACCGGCTCGCTTCCGCGTGGCGGCACCTACGTGCTCTACCCCGATCCCACCATCGGCACGGCGGCGATCGGCTTGTGGTTCCGCGCGCCGTCCGCCGGATACGACGACGCGACGCCGGGCATCGCCAACCTTGCGGCGACGGCCGCCGCGGTGGCGCCGCTTGCCAGCGGGAAGTCGCTCTACGCGCTGGTGCATAGCGTCGGCGGCGACCTCAACATCCAAGTCTATCCCGACATCGTCGGCATCGCCGCCGTCGTTCCGGCGAGCGCTGCGCGCCGCGTCGTGGCGGCGGTTACGGCGGCGTACTTCTCGCCGGCCGTCGACGACGCGTCGGTGAAGACCGCGCGCGCCAACGCCGCGGTGCTCGGGGTGCAGCAGCGCTACGAAGCCGACACCACGCTGCACGACCTGCTCTTTAAACAAATCTTCGTGCGCGGTCCGGCGCATTATCCGCCGCTGCCCACGACGCTCGCGGAGATCACGAGCCTGCACACCGACCAGATCGGCACCTTTGCGAAGCGCGCGTTCCGCTCCGCAAACGCGGTTCTGGCGCTGACGGGCAACGCCGACGCCTCGGTCCTCTCCGCGGTGACCGACGGCAACGGCGGCGGCAACATGGATCCGCCCTACGATTCCGCCGTGGCGCCGGATCCGGCCCCGTCCACGGCCTCCGGCCTGGTCGGCGGCATCGGTCTGGCGTGGGTCGGGCCGCCCATCAGCGATGAGAAGGCCGCCACCGCGCTCGACTTCGTCGCCGATTACCTCTTCCGCGACGAGACCGGCGTCGTGATGAAAGCGCTCGACGAAAGTTCCAGCGACGCGCTAGTCGTCGGTCAGTTCATTACGCTGCACGATCCCGGCATCATGATGGTGACGATCGGAGGCGACCGCGAGAATAAGGCGCGCGATCGCGTGCTCGACGCGCTGAGCGCCATGCGCACGCCGCTCGACGCGCCGACGTTCAACGCCGCCCGCGAGGCGTTTCTCTATCACGTAGCCTCCGATACACAGACGCCGCACGAGCGCGCCGACAATCTCGGCTGGTACGGCGCAGAGGGCGACATGCGATACGCTCCCGGCATCTCAGGCGGCACGTATGGGAGCATCGTTCGCGCGCTCGATCCGGAGTACGTCGCCGGCGTCGTGAAGCGCTATCTCGGCAATCCGGTCGTCGTCAATCTGCTGGCCGCCACCCCGAAGGAGTCGTCCCAATGAGCGTCGCGCGCCTCGCCGCAGCACTCGTGCTGGCAGCCGTTCCGGTGGTCGCACGCGCGGCCGCGCCCGAGGTTCCCGTGCCGAGCATCGACACCGTGGCCGGCACCACGATCGTGCAGCAGGTCGATACGGCCGCTCCGCTCGCCGGCGTTACGCTGATCGTCCGCGCCGGGCTCGATCGCCAAACGATGAAGCAGAACGGCCTGGCCGCGCTCGTCGCCCAGACGATCCTGCGAACGCCGGTCGGCACGCCCGCGCAGCCGCTCGAAGAGGCCGTCGCCGCTCGCGGCGGCGCCGTCCACTTTAACGTCGATCCCAGCGACGTGCGCTTCTACATCGAGGCGCTTCCAGAAGACGCGCCCGCGGCAATCGATCTCCTGCGCAGCGCGATTGCCGCGCCCGATTTCTCGGCGGGGACGGTACGCGACGCGCGCTCCTCGCTGGTGCGCGAGATCGCCGCGAGCCAGCAGATCGCGCTGCAGGTCGGCCTCGACATGCTTTATGCGGCGTCGTCGCCGCAGGCGAATACCGGGCTGCCCGAGCGCGGCACGCCGGCGTCGCTGGCGCAGCTCTTTCCCAAAGATGCCGCGGATTTCTACCGTGCCTACTATCGCCGCGACGGCGCCCTCGTGAGCGCGGCCGGCCGCCTCGAATCGCTCGCACCCGATGCGCTCTCCACGCTCGCCGGTGCGCTGTCGCCCGGCAGTTCGTCGCCGGTCGCGGTGCACGTGCCCACGCTCGGGGGCACCACGCACGAGATCGTCGCGCATCGCGACATCGCCTCGCCTTGGCTGATCGCCCAGTATCCGGCGCCGACCGTCGAGAGCCGCGACTTCGGGCCGATGCTCGTGCTCGCGGCATTCCTGCGGCGCACGATCTCCGACATCGCGCAGGTCCCCGGAGTCGTTTCGCCGACCTTCGCGTCGCGTTCTGTCGGCGCGATCTACGTCTACGACCGCGTTCCGCCGTCCCTCGTACTCTACGTAAACGGCGGCCTGATCGCCAATCCGAGTCGCGCGTTCGCGACGGCCCTCTCCGTGGTCAACGTGCTCGCCGAGACGCCGCTGCAAGGATCGATCGACGAGTTCAAGGCGGTCGCCGCCGGCGATTTCGCCGACGACGCAACCACCCTAGAGACTCGCGCCTGGCTCGCAGCCGTCTTCTCCCGTGAGAGTTCGTCGCCGGATTTCATCAATCGCGCGCTCGCAGCGATCGCTGCAACGACGCCCAACGACGTCCAGCGCGTGGCGCGCGCCTACCTCGGCAACCCGACCATCGCGTTGGTTTTGCCGAGGGGCACGAATCTCCAAGATTAACGTCGCGCTCGTTCACGATTATCTAAACCAGCGCGGAGGCGCCGAGCGCGTCTTCGCGCACATCGCGCGGGCGTGGCCCGACGCCCCGATCTTCACCGCCCTCTACGACGAGCGAGTTCACGGCAAAGAGTTTCCCAAGCGGCGGGTGCGCCGTTCGTATCTCGCGCGCGTTCCGTACGCCAACCGCATCTTTCGCGCGCTCGCGCCGCTCTATCCGCGGGCCTTCGAAGCCTTCGATCTCTCGGGGTACGACGCGATCGTCAGCTCGACGACCGCCTGGGCAAAGGGCGTGCGGATCCCGCGCGACGCGGTGCACGTGTGCTACGTCAACACGGTCAGCCGTTTCGCATTCGCCTCCGACGAGTACGTGGGCAAGATGGCCCCGATCAATATTGCGCGGCCGTTGATCCATCGCCTGATCGCGTGGGACAAGGCCGCCGCGCTGCGCCCGACGCAGCTCGTCGCCAACTCGCGCAACGTCGCCGCGCGAATCCGCAGGCACTACGGCCGCGACTCCGAGGTGCTGCACTGCCCCGTCGACATCGAGCGCTTCAGTGTGGGAGCCGGCGACGGCGGTTACTTCATCGTCGCTTCGCGGCTGCTGCCGTATAAACGCATCGAGCTGGCGATCGACGCGGCATCGCTGGCGAACGTGCCGCTGCTGATCGCCGGCACCGGCCCGGCAGAACGCGATCTGCGGCGCCGCGCGGAGGGCACGACGTCGACGATGCTGGGCTACGTCTCCGACGAGCGGCTCAACGAACTGTTGGGCGGCGCGAGCGCCGCCGTGTTGCCCGGTGAGGAGGACTTTGGCCTCGTGCCGCTCGAGGCGGCCGCGGCCGGCCGGCCGACGATCGCCTATCGCGGCGGCGGCGCGCTCGAGACGATCGTCGAGGGAGAGACCGGCGCGTTCTTCGACGACCCCAGCGCGCAGTCGCTCGCGGGCGCAATGCGTTCGTTCGACGCGTCGCGTTTCGAGTCGCGGCGGCTTCGCGCGCACGCGGAGGCGTTCGGCCCGGCGCAGTTCGTCGAGCGGTTGAAGAATATCGTCGAGCGGGTCTATCGCGAAAAGAGCGCCGCCGCGCCGGCACGCTCGTGAGAGTCGCGTATCTCGCGGCGGCGGCGTACGCCGCCGTCTATCTCGCACTCGACCTCAACAAGCTGTACGCCCTTCGCTATGGCGCGGATCTCGGAACCTACCTGCAGACGCTGGTGAACCTGCAGCACGGATCGTCGTGGAATTTCGGCGAGTGGAAGCCGCACTTCCAAGTGCACGACTCCTTTGCGCTGGTGCTGCTCGTGCCGCTGCTGGCGCTGGTGCCGCGGGCCGAGACGCTGATCGCCGTGCAGGTCATCGCGATCGCCGCAGCGGCGATTCCGCTCGCGTTGCTGGCGCGCAACATCGGGCTCGGCGCTCGCGCATCAAACTTTCTCGCCATCGCCTATCTGCTCTCACCGGCGACGCAAGGCCTCACGTACGACAACTTCTCGGAGAACGTCTTCGTACCGGTGCTCTGCTTTTCGGGCGCGCTCTTCGCGCGCAAGCGTCTCTTGTGGCCGACTCTGGTCGTCGGCGCGCTTCTGGTGACGCTCAAGGAAGACCAGGTGCTCTTCGTGCTCTGGTTTGCGGCGGCGTGCACGCTCTGGTGGGACCGGCGCATCGGCCTCGGACTGGGAGCAATCGCCGCGATCGCCGGCGCGGCGTTCGCGCTCGTGGAGCGCCTTGCGGCCACCCATCCCAACGTGCCGTCGTACGGGCTGCACGTGTACGATCCGGCCGGCAAGATCGGCATGGCGCTGCTGCTGCTGGCACCCTTTGCGTTCGCGCCGCTGTGGATCGGGCGGTGGCTTCTGCTCGGCGTGCCGTTGCTGGCCGAGATCGTGTTCATGGCGCCATGGAATTACGAGCCCAGCCGCGTCGGTTCGCATTATACCGCGCCGCTGTTGGCGGCCACGGCGATTGCGGCCGCGTTCGGCCTTCGCGGCCGGCGCGCCCTCTCGGCGGCAATGGTGCCGTGCGCGCTGCTCGTCACGCTCTTCCTCAACGATACCGTGCTGCGCGTCGGACGCTGGCCCTACGTCGTCGACCCGAACGCCTACGCAAGCGCCGCCGCGCTGCGCGGCAGCGCGGGCGTCGCATTGCTCCGACGCCGCGACGAAGGCGTGTGGGCGGTAGCGGCGGTCAATCCCAACGTGCGCCTCGATCCGCGACCCGATCCGAGCTTCCGAAACTGCCCGGCCTACGATCGCGACGCGCGCGCGTTCTTCGCCAGTCTGCGAGGAGAGATGCCGGCGCGTCTTTGCGGCGGCGTTCCGGTAGCGCCATGAGCGTAGCGAGCTACGGCCCAGTGACCGCCGTGCGCGAAGACCGCGGACGCTTCGGCGCATTGCGCGAGCGGCGCGTGCTCGTGTATTGGCCGCACGGGTTCGGCGACTGGGTGCACCTCGGCGTGCTGGCGCCGCTGCTCGAGCCGTCAAACCGCTATGCGGTCACGCGCTTCGGCGACGACTGCGTGAGCTTGATGCAAGGTTCGCCGCACATGTTTCCGCTGCGTAGCGGCGTGCGCGCCAACGGCGACGGCGCGCTGCTCGGCCCCGCGCATCTCGGCCTGCGGTTGAAAGAGTGCAACGGAAACCTGGTAACGCTCCAGCTCCCCGAGCCGCTACACGGCGAGGTTACCGGTTTCGCGCCCGATACGCTGCTGTGGACCGACTATCCCGAGACCGAAGGACGCACCGCCTATCCGTTTCACACCAAAGCGCGCAACGCCGCGCGGCTGCTGGTAAGCGCGGAGCGCCTCGCGGCGCTCGATCTCTCGCAGCCGTTGCCGTGCGCGCTCGACTTCACGCCACCCGCGAAGACGCAGCGGCTCATCGACGAGCGGCTCGCGCCCTTCGCGCCGCCGGGCACGCGGATCGCCGCGATCTCACGCCGCGGCGTCACCGCGGCGCGCAAGAGTTGGGGCGACGGCTCGGAGGCTCGCGAATTCGCGCGTGGGTTCGCGCAGGACTGGCGCTTCATCTCGATGGACGACGAAGACCTCGGAGAACGCGGCGCCGGGTTCCGCGCGCTCTTCGGCGATCTCGACGAACCGTTCGGCCACGTGATGCGCGCGTTCGCGCAGCGCCTCGACCTCTTCGTCGGCGTGCCTGCCGGCCCGCTGCACTTCGTGCTCGCGCGCGGCGGCGTTCCCACGGTGGGCGTATGGGCGGCGCACCATCCCGATTGGTACGACGAACCCAATCCGCTGGCGATCCACGTGGTGGGTAAGTACGTGCGCGACCGTAAGTTCGATCGGCGCGTCGCAACGACGACCAAACCGCCGGCGCTGCAGCACCGCCTCGTCTATCTCGACGCTACGGCGGTCGGCGCGGAGCCGGTCGCCGACGCGGCGCGCGCGCTTATTGGGTGAGCTTGGGGAACGCCAAGAGAATGACGATCGAAAGTCCGTTGAAGATTGCGTGCGAGATCATCGGCGCGAACGCGTTTCGGCTAAAGTAGTAAACGCCGCAGAGGACGATGCCGCCGAGCGCGAGCGGCACCGCCGCGAACACGTCGCCGTGCGCGATGCCGAAGAGCACGCCGCTGAGAACCGCGCCCGTCCAGAATCCGCCGTATCGGAGGCCGAGGTTGAAGAAGAGGAGCCGGAAGAACGTCTCCTCTGCCAGCGGCGCGAAGAGCACGGCGAAGATTACGAAGATCACCGTGGTCGTCGGATTGTGCAATCCCCGGAAAATCTGCACGATGTCTTGCTGGTGCGGGCTGTGGACGAGGTTATCGATGAGCTGCGCGCCGCCGTCGGCGACCAGCACCATCGCTGCCGCGCCGGCCAGGGCGATTCCCAGGGCGGACGGCGTCGGCAGGCGCAGGCCCAGGTCGCGCAGGCTGAACTTCGAGATCCGCGGGAGCGAGAGGAGCACGACCGCTACGAGCAGGCCCTCGAGTACGAACTGCACGATCAGCAGCGCGTCGAACTCTATCGGGTCGACGTTCTTGGGAACCTGATTGTTCAGCGAGGCAAAGAATAGAAGGCCGAAGAGAAACGCAATGAACCCGGCTAGTAACCAGGTCCAAACGCCCTTGAAGCTATTCGCCGGCCAGCGCGTCGGCCAGACGGGCGAAGTCGCCGAGGTCGAGTCGTTCACCACGAATCTCCGTGGAAAGATTGCAAGACGATAGCGCCCGCGTTATCAGCCCGCGATCGACACCCAGTGCGAGCGCGAGGCTGTTGACGAGCGTCTTGCGGCGGTACGCGAAGGCGCCCCTCACGACCTTCCAAAAGCGGTCGAGATCGCGCACGGCCACCGCCGGCTGCGGGCGGCGCACCAGGCGGATGAGGCTCGAATCGACCTTCGGCGCGGGATAGAACGACTGCGGCGCCACCCGTAGGAGCGGCTGCACCGCCATCGCGTATTGAATCGCCACCGAGAGGCTGCCGTAGGCCGCCGTTCCGGCTTTGGCGGCGAAGCGCTGGGCGACGTCGCGCTGCACCATGACGATCAGCTGCTCGGGACCGCCCTCCATCTCGATCAGCCGGAGCAGGAGCGGCGTCGCGATGTTGTAGGGCAGATTTCCGGCGACGCGCCAGCGGTGCGCTCCGGCCCAGTCGGAAAAACCGAAGGTCAGCGCGTCGGCCTCGACGATCTTCGCGCCGCGCAGATCCTCTCTCGCGCGCAGCAGCGCGACGAGATCGGGATCGATCTCGAGCGCGGTGACGGCGGCGTGTTGCTCGAGCAGCGCGCGCGTCAGTTCGCCGGTGCCGGCGCCGATCTCGATAACGCGCAATTCCGGTGTCGCGTCTTCGAGCGCGAAACGCGCGATCCGTTGCGCGATTGACGGATTGACGAGAAAGTTTTGCCCGAAGCGTTTTTTGGGACGAATGCCGGCCTGGGCCAGCATCGCGCGCGGAGTCTTGCTACAAACGATAGACGGTGACGTCGCGCCGGCCGAAGAGCATCGCGCTGCGCAGCGAGTCGAAGCCGAGATCGATGCGGTTGCCGACGATGTCGCCGCCGGTGTCGCCGGCGATCGCCAAACCGTAGCCCGGGATGTAGAGGCGCGTTCCCAGCGGGATGATGCGCGGATCGACGGCGACGATACCGTAACCTGCACGCCGGCCGATCGCGGTTCTGCCGTTGCCGCCGGCGCTTTCGGCGGTGTAAGCCGTGGCAAGCATGTGAAACGCGCCGCGCGCGATCGACACCATCTGCGCGATTCCGCGCGCTTCGAAGGCGGAGAGCCCGGTGCCGCCGATTCCTTCGGCGACGATGCGCGGCTTTGCGGGCTGGATTACCATGCGTCCGACGATGCGCTCGCGGACCGGGCCGCCCCCGAGCTGGCGGTAGCGCACGTCGACTTCGACCACGCCCGCGCGACCGCGGCTGAGCACCCTGGAGGCTCCGGGTTCGAGAGACGCGCTAAAACGGACGACCGTCTTCGGCGACAGGCGACGATGCTCGAGCCGCTCCCAGGTGATGGCGCCGTCCCTGTGCCAGGTGACGCCCTGGCCCGTCGGCGGGGCGCCTGGCGGCGGCGCTGCCAGTGCCGGATAGACCCCGAGCGAAGCCACGAGAAAAGCGACGTAGATCACGCGTCCTATCAATCCAAAGTTCCTTTCTTTCCCGAATCGCCCATCAAGGTCTGCGCTCGACATCCCGCAACTCGGGCGGACGATGCAATGCGAATCGGCTGTAGTTCAAGCGGCGCGTGCGGCCGCTGGGGGAACGGATCCGACGGAAACGCCAAACTTTGCGGGCCTCGTCCGACCCTCGATGGGGCCCGGGCCCGCCTGACCCGGGCACTATAGCACACCCCTCTCGCGAGGAAAATATGTCAAAAGTAACAATCGCGGCAGGGGTCACCTTCTGCCGGCCGGCGCCTCCCGGTAAGCGCTCCCCAGCCGGGCGGCGGCTCCGCGCAAAGCGAACAGGGCGCCGATATGGAGCGTCTGCGCGTCGGGTTGTTCACGGAGATTTACCACCCGGTCGTCAACGGCGTGGTCGCCTCCGTCGAGGCGTTGGCCCACGGGCTGCAGAGCGCCGGGCACGAGGTCTTCTGCTTTGCGCCGCAGATGCCGGGCGCGTCGGAGGGGGACGATGGCGTCGTGCGGATCCCCTCGCTCCCGCTGCCGGCGCGAGCTCCTTACCGTCTCACCCTTCCGCTGGTCAGCCGGCGCGAGGCGCGCGCGGTGATCAAGAGCCTCTCGATCGTCCACGTGCACTCGCCCTTCGTCACCGGATGGATGGGTGCGACCTACGCTCGGCGCTACGGCATGCCGCTAGTGTACACGTACCACACGCAGCTCGAGGCCTATGCCCACTACGTACCCTTCGAACAGGGCGCAACGCGATACGCGGCCTCCCGGCTCACGCGCACGTTTGCGAACCTCGCGGCCGGTGTCATTGCGCCGACGCCGGCGATGGCCGCCCGGCTGCGGGAGCTGGGGGTGACCGCGCGCATCGAGACGATTCCCAGCGGCATCGACGTCGCGCTCTTCGGCTCCGGTCGCCGCACCGATGCCGCACGCGCACGGGCCGGAGCGGGCCCGGCCGACACGTTGCTTTTATCGGTCGGCCGGCTAGCCAGGGAGAAGAACATCGAGCTGCTCTTCCCCGCGCTGGCGCAGGCCGGAGATCCGTCGCTTCGCCTGGCGATCGCGGGAGATGGGCCGATACGCGCCGAGCTGGAACGCGCCGCAGCCGAGCACGGCGTGGCTGGGCGGGTGCGCTTTCTGGGGGGCGTTCCGCGAAACGAGCTGCCCGATCTCTACGCGGCTGCCGATGCTTTCGTGATGCCGAGTCTGACCGAGACGCAGGGGTTGGTCGCGGCCGAGGCGCTCGCGGCCGGGGCGCTGGTGATCGCCGCCGACGCACCGCAGAACCGCGACGTCGTCGGCACCGCCGGACTCCTCGTACCGCCGACCGCCGAGGCCTTCGCCCACGCCTTCACCCAGGCCGGCCGCCCGCGCGATCCGGCCGCGGCCGAACTGGCCCAGCAAAGCGCACAGCGCTTCTCGATCGCGAACCAAGTCGCGGCGACGCTCTTGCTCTACCATGCCCTCGTCGGCCACGATGCGCTTGACTGCGAACATACGTTCGCATAAAATGGGGGTAAGAGGCTAATGAGATGCGTAAGCAGGGAGAAGGTGCGGTTGACGTCGCGCTGGGCTACGCGGCCGGAGCGAACGGAGGCGGCGTTGCCTATGCCGCGATCGATGCGCCGGGCGGCCGCGACGTTCTCCGGTTTCCATTCCGGCTCGCGCGAATCTCGCCACTGATCCAGCGCGCGGCCGCCTATGCGGCGCTGGTCCTAACCGCCAGGGCGCTGCGCCGGCGGGGGATTGCGCGCGCGCGGTTTCTGGTGCCCGATGCCGAGGTCGTCGAGCAGTTGACGCTGGGCCGGGCGGTTCCCGATGGGCTCGCGTTGGCGTACGTTCGGCTGCGATGCGCGCTCAACGCGCTGCAGAGTTATGAAGTCACGAGCGGAGCAAGCGACGAGTTGATGCAGCGGGCGAGGGCGGAGGTCGCGCTGAATCTGGCGGCGTGAAGCTCGCACGCGCGGGAGCACGCGAGCTGCCCGTTGAGACAAAAGCGCTAGCCGAGGCGTTGCTCGGTTACATGGTCGTGCACGAGAACGAGGACGGTCTCGTCGCCGGGCGCATCGTCGAAACGGAGGCATACCTTCCGAACGATCCGGCATGTCACGCGTACGCAGGAAAGACTCCGCGCAACGCAACGCTCTTCGGGCCGCCGCACCGCGCGTACGTCTATCAGATTTACGGAACGTCGTTCTGCTTCAACCTGTCCAGCGAACGCGACGGAGAGGGCGCCGGCGTGCTCGTGCGCGCGCTCGAGCCGGTTGCCGGTTTGGAGTTGATGCACCACCGGCGCGGTATCGAGCAGGTGCGCGATCTTTGTCGCGGACCGGGCCGGCTCTGCCGCGCACTCGCGATCGATCGCTCCTTCGACGGCACCAACCTGTTCGCCGATCGCGCGCTCTGGCTGGCGCGCGGGGATTCGGCGCCGGAGCGCGTGGGGCGCAGCCGGCGCATCGGGGTGACGCGCGCGGCGCATCACCGTCTGCGTTTTTACGTGGCGGGAAGCCCCTACGTCAGCGGCCCCGCTCGCTTGAGCCCGGCTTGAACGGCAGGGGGCGCTATGCTATAGTGTGAGCGTCGCGTCGCCTTCAATTGGTCAAAGCCGCGGCATCTTTTGACACCCTCACGTTCACGCTACCCGATTAGATCGCGACGGCAGCCTCGCCCTCGATTGTCGAAGCTTGGCGCGAACGGCCCTTAAGATAGCGAGATACTCCTCTGCAAACCGAACACCGACCCAGTCCAGACGCACGCCCTTCGCAAGGTGGAGGAGGGCGCCGCCGGCGGACCCGCCGGCGCCATCACTTCGGTCAACATCCGGCCCCCTTTCACGATCAGATGCCGCAGATCGAAGTGCCCCCGATGCTTACCGCTGCGCAGCTTTCCGAGAAAACGAAGACCGAACTCGTCGAGATCGCCAAGGACCTAGACGTCGAGATCGCCACCCCGGCGAAGCTCAAGAAAGACGAGATCGTCGCATTGCTCGTGCAAGGGCAGATCGCGCGTTCCGGCATCGAAGTCGCCAGCGGCATCCTCGATATCTTACCGGAAGGTTACGGCTTCTTACGCCGCGCCGGCTATTACATCGGTAACGACGACATCTACGTCAGCCAGTCGCAGATCCGCCGCTTCGAACTGCGGCGCGGCGACATGGTTGAAGGACAGGCTCGCCGTCCGAAAGAGAGCGAGAAGTACTTCGGGCTCATTCGCGTCGACAAGGTCAACGATTTGGATCCCGAGGCGATCAAAGGCCGGCGCGTCTTCGAGAAGGGAACGCCGATCTATCCGCAAGAGCGTTTCAAGCTCGAAGTCCGCGCGACTCAGCTCTCGACGCGCGTCATCGATCTCTTCTCGCCGATCGGCAAAGGCCAGCGCGCGCTGATCGTCTCGCCGCCGAAGGCCGGCAAGACCACGCTGCTCAAGAATATCGCCAACTCGATCTCGATCAACCACCCCGACGCACACATCATCGCGCTCCTCGTCGACGAGCGCCCCGAAGAAGTCACCGACATGCAGCGGACCATCGACGGCGACGTGGTCGCCTCGACGTTCGACGAGCATCCCGAGAACCACACGGCGGTCGCCGAGCTGACGATGGAGCGTGCGAAGCGTCTCGTCGAGCTTGGCAAGGACGTCGTGATCCTGCTCGACTCGATCACGCGCCTGGCACGCGCGTACAACCAAACCGTCACGAGTTCCGGCCGCACGCTCTCGGGCGGTCTCGACACCGCGTCGCTGCACAAGCCCAAGCGTTTCTTCGGCGCCGCCCGCAAGATCGAAGAGGGCGGCTCGCTTACGATCATCGCGACCGCGCTCATCGAGACCGGGTCGAAAATGGATGACGTGATCTTCGAAGAGTTCAAGGGCACGGGCAACATGGAGATCGACCTCACCCGCAAGCTCGCCGAGTCGCGCGTGTTCCCAGCGATCGATATCAAGCGCTCGGGTACGCGTCACGAAGAGCTGCTGCTCACGCCCGACGAGATGCGCAAGATCTGGATGCTTCGCCGCGCGACGGCCGTGCTCAACACCGGTGACATCACCGAGATCATCCTCGACAAGATGGCGCAGACGCGTACGAACGAAGAGTTCTTGCAGACGGTCACCAAAGAGGCGCTCTCGATGTCGCGCGGCTACGAAGACGGCGGCAACGGCAAGTACTAGCATCCTTGGCGCCCCGAAAAGTCACGACGCCTCGTTTACGGAAAGCTCGAACGTCCCCGAACGACCTCCGCCTTTCCAAAGGGGCAAAAGACTCCCTCGAAGCGTCGTACGTGACTGGTGCGGCTTAACAAGTTTCTGGCTAGTGCGGGGGTGGCTTCGCGGCGGGGGGCGGATGCCCTGATTGGGGCCGGCAAGGTTCGAATCAACGGTAAGCAGGTCCACGAGTTGGGAACCATCGTCGATAATGGCGATTGCATCGAGGTCGACGGAAAGCGGGTGGCACCCCCTGCCGCCCCGACCTACCTCTTGTTGAACAAGCCGCGTGGCGTCGTCACGACGCTACGCGACCCCCAAGGCCGCCCCACGGTCGCGCAGTTCGTCGCCGGCCGCTCACGCGTCTTCCCGGTTGGGCGTCTCGACTATGCGACGAGCGGCGTGCTGCTTCTCACCGACGACGGCGATCTGGCGCACGGCCTGCTGCACCCACGCTTTGGGGTGGAGAAGACCTACCGGGCCGAGATCTCCGGTCGGCTCTCGCCGCAAGACGTGCGCAGCCTGCTGCAGGGCGTATTCTTGGACGACGGTCGCGCCGCCGGCGCGAAGCTGCGCGTACTCGCCGCCGCCGGGGACCGCTGCGTGGTCGAGGTTACGATTCACGAAGGGCGCAACCGGCAAGTTCGCCGCATGTTCGAGGCGCTCGGCCACCCGGTGCGGGCGCTGACGCGCACGCGCTTCGGTCCGCTGCGCCTCGGCGAACTGGCACCCGGTCAGATTCGGACGCTAACGAGCAAGGAGATCGACGCCCTGCAGCGATACCGCAGGCGGGCGACCGAGTCTCCTCGTACCACCCCGCCAGAGGTAACGCCATGAACCGTCTTTTTCCCATCGCCGCCGTCACCGCCGTCGCGTTTGCCACGCTGACGGCGCACGCACCCGCGCAGTACGCCAACGAATTTGTTCCGGCCAAACTGCTCAAGCAAGGCACGACCACGCAGGCCATCGCCGGCAGCGGCAAGGTCGTCGTGCAAGTGCAGATCAACGCCAACGGGACGCACAAGGCCGTGCGCGTGATCAGCTCGACGAACTCCGCCGACAACGCCGCGGCGATGGAGATCGCGCAGAACTCCACGTACCGCCCGGCCCATCGCGGAACGACGCCGATCACCGCGTTTTACGACTTCACGCTCAAGTTTAGCGGGAAGTCGGTGGCCACCAACCCGAGCGAAGCCGGGCCCGAGACCCCCGGCGGCGGTGGCGGCAGTACCGCGATCTCGCCCGCGGCCCAACAGGTCGCCGCGCTGCTTCGTTCGCACCAGTACGCCGAGGCCAAGTCCAAAGCCCAGATGCTGCTGATCTCTTCTCCGAGCGACGATTCGCTACGGCAGATGCTCGGCGTCGCGTCGTACGACAGCAACGATTTCGAGGGTGCGGCCGCGGCCTTCGACAAGGTGCCGAATATCGGCTCGGAGTTTCGCCCGGCGGCGGCGCAGAGCTTCGCGCAGGCGGCCGTGAAGGTCGCGTCGAGCGATCCCGCGCAGTCGCTCGACTACGCGCGCAAGGCGATGAGCCTCTCGCCCGATACCAACTCGAAGTTCGCGATGGGCGTGGCGCAGCTTGCAAACAACGATAATGCGGGCGCGCTGGAGAGCCTCAAGTCCGCGCACGACACCGCGATGAACGATTCCAAGATTCCGCTGGCTTCGAAGGTGAACATCGACGCCGAACTCGAGCAAGCCTATATCGCCAATAAGGACATGCAAGGCGCGCAATCGGTCGCTGCGCAGATCAAGCAGCTGGACCCGTCGAGCACCGCGGGGACGCGAGCGATGGGCACCAGCCTGCTCAAGAGCGGGCAGGCCGCATTCCAGGCCAAGGACATGGTGACGGCGCTGAGCGACTTCGACCAGGCGGCCGCGCTGGGCGATACGACGATCGCCGTCACAGCCAACGTGGCCGCTGCGTTTGCAGTAGCACAGAGCGCCAAGCCGGACTACAAGCGGATGCAGACCTATGCAGACAAAGCACTCGCTCTTCAGCCGAACAATCCGCAGGCCAACTTTGCAGAGGGGATCGCACTAACCGGTCAATGGGCAGCAAACCACGACGACGCGACCAAGAAAAAAGCCTCCGACACGCTGGCACTGGCCGAACAGCAGGCCAAGGCCGCGGGCAACGAGGCGCTCGCACTTCAGATCGAATCGTTCGTGAAAAATGATCTTGGCGGCTCCGGAGCGGGCTCCGGAAGCGGGCCCTAACGTCACCAGGACTTTAACTGGGGCTGGGCCAATGGGTCGGCCTCACGGGGCGGATGGACGCCGCGTACCAACAGTAATTGGAGGGTCATAGAACACCGTGTTTTCGGGATTTATGGATCTCATGCGCCAGGGCGGCTGGGATATGTGGCTGCTCCTGGTCATCTCGATCGTCGGCCTTGCCGTCGTCATCGAACGTCTCGTGTTCTTCCAAATGCAGCATTCCGACACGAAGGGGTTGCTGCGCCAGATCGGCACGAAGGTCTCCGCCGACGACCTCGACGGGGCCATCGAGACCTGCAAGAAGAACCGGGGAATGCTTCCGCGCATCCTCGAGTTCGGTCTGCGCCGCGGCGAGAAGAATCGCGCCGACATCACCGACGCGCTTTCGATCGCGCTGATGGAGCACCTCAACTCGCTCGAGCGGAACCTGCCGATCATCGGCACGATCGCCGTCATCGCACCGTTCGTGGGTCTCTTCGGAACCGTTCTCGGCATCATCCGCGCCTTCCAGGACATCGCGCTCAAGGGCAACTCCACTCCGGCCGTCGTCGCGGCCGGCGTCTCGGAAGCCCTCGTCACGACGGCGACCGGTCTCATCATCGCCGTCATCGCGGTGGTCTTCTTTAACTTCTTCAAGTCGCGGATCAAGAACTACAACCAAGAAATGATCGTCGCCGCCAACCAGTTGGCCGAGATGCTGCACTTCCACAATACCGGCGCGCCGATTCCGACCGATCTCTACCAACCCACGAGAGCCGGCAAGTAAGCCGAGCTTAGGAGACGATCGTGTCACTGCTGTCGTCGCAACAAGACCAGGAGGTGATGGCGGAGATCAACATCACGCCGTTCACCGATGTGTTGTTGGTTCTGCTCATCATCTTCATGATTCTTGCCGCGCTGGTGGCTCCGCCGGGCTTCGAGAAAGAGCTACCCAATAAGAACCCCAACAGCTCGACTCAGAACAAGAACAAGAACGACATCGAGGTCGACGTCAACAACAAGGGCGTGATCTTCGTCGACGGTGAGAAGACCGACGAAACCAGCATCTATCGCGTGATGTACGACGCCTCCAAGAAGAAGCCGCATCACCACGTCGCGATCATCGCCGATGCGAAGGCTCCCTATGGGATCATCATTCGCATTCTCGACGCTGCGAAGCAAGCCGGTCTCGAAGACGTCGGCTTCGTAACGTCGTAGCAAAACGGAGGCTTTGTAGAACGTGGCCGTTTCCACTGGCGGTGGCGAAGATGAGGTGATGTCGACGATCAACATTACGCCGTTCACCGACGTGCTGTTGGTACTCCTCATCATCTTCATCATTCTCGCCTCGGTTACCAAAGAGCCGAAGCTGCCCGACGCTTACAATAAAGACAAGGTCGAGCCGTCGCAGATCGTGGTGATCATCGACGAGCACGATCACGTCCAGATCGGCTCGAACGACGTCTCGATCCCCGACGCGCGCGCCGCGTTCGGCCAGCTTCAAGATGAAACCGACCATCGCTTCAAGAGCGTAATCATCAAGGCCGACCCGAAGGCCAGCTACGGCGTGATCTTGCAGGTCATGGACGCGGCCAAGCAGGTAGACCTTACCGACTTCGGTCTGGCAAACCACGTCCAAGGCGCGCCTCCGGGAGCGTCGCCCTAAAACGATGGCAAAGAGCGGCTACATCACGACGGGCGAACGCGTCCGCAGCTACATTGGCTGGGCGTTCGTCATCTCGCTCGTCCTCCACTTGGCACTTGGCTCGGTCTTCCCTAACGTGCTCAAGCACAGCGAAGAGAACAAGACCGAGGAAGTGACCGTGTCGAAGATCCACAAGACGATCGTGCACACGCCGCCCCCGCCGACGCCCACGCCGCCGCCCACGCCGACGCCTCCTCCGCGTTCGACCCCACCGCCCAAACAAGTCGTGCAGCCGAAGCCGCTCAAAGTCAACCTCGTCAAGACGACCAATAACGCGAAGCAAAGCGGTTCGACTGAGAACGTTGGCACCCAGCCGAAGAACGGCACCGAGAATGGTGCGCCCGCTGGAACGGGCACGCAGACCGCCGCTCCGGCCGCGGCCACGGCGCCGCCCGGGACGCCCAAACCCGCGTGCGCCAATCCGAACGTCGAGGCGACGGTGACCAATGCCGTGCAGCCCGACTACCCAGAGTCCGCGAAAGACATCGGGCTCGGCGCCGTCACCGTTGAGGTGGAGGTCACGGTCGGTGCGAACGGCAGCCTCGTCAGTGCGAAGGTCTATAAGAGTTCGAGCAACATGGCCATCGATCAGGCGGCATTGCGGGCGGCTCGAGAGTCCCAGTACTCACCAAAGCTGGTCGAGTGCGCGCCGACGACCGGCGACTACCTCTTCCGGGCGGACTTCACGCCGGATTAACCGCTGAGGCGCGGACGCCGCTTACTTCTCATTGCCTTAGCGATCTCGCTGCTCGTGCACGTGATGATCGCGCTCTTGACGCACCCGCAGCGCCCCGATTTTCAAAGTCAAACCGAAACCGTGTCGGTCGTGCGGCGCTCCTCGATCGCCGTGCATCGGCCAACCCCTCCTCCGCCGCGCCCCACGCAGACGCCGGCGCCGCATAAGGGCGCGCCGCCGCAGCCACACGCGCGCACCGGAACCAAGAGCGCGGCCCCGACCGGCGGCGGAACGCGGCGTGCGCCGACGCCGGCACCGCCCGTGCCCACCCCGCAGGCGACGCTCGCCGCTGCCGGCTGCGTCTCGCCCAACGCGGTGCCTGCGGTCGTCTCGTCGCCGCCGCCGCCCGACATTCCGGTTGGCGTGCGGGCCGACGCGACCAGCGGCACGGCGATGGTTTCGGTGCAACTCGACGCCACGGGCCAAGTAACGGGTGCGAGCGTCGCGCAGAGCACCGGCAATGCATCGCTCGACCTCGTCGCGGTGGCGATGGCACGCGGCGCGCAGTACAGCGCGGCCTTGCACGATTGCAAACCGATCGCGGGCACCGCGACGTTCAGCGTAAAGTTCGTCGCGTGGTGAGTGCAGGCCGCGCGGCGCCGTCGGGATAACGCATCCCCGTGACCTTCTTTCAAGCGCTGGCGCTGGCGCTGCTGCAAGGCGTCAGCGAGCTGTTTCCGGTGTCGAGTCTCGGCCATACGATTCTGGTTCCGGCGCTGCTCCATTGGAACAACATCGACCGGTCGAGCGCATCGTTTCTGGCGTTCGTCGTCGTGTTGCATCTGGGAACGGCTCTCGCGTTGGTGATCTTCTACCGTGAGGAGTGGTACGCGATCGCACGCGCGCTGGTGGGCAGCGTCGTGCGGGGACGGCTGAGCGACGATCGCGACGAGCGCCTCGGCTGGCTCCTGGTCGTGGGCACGATACCCGTCGGCATCCTCGGCGTGATCTTCGAGCACCCGGTGCGCCGGCTCTTCGGATCGCCCGCGCCGGCCGCGCTCTTTTTGATCGTCAACGGTCTGATCATGTTCGGCGGTGAGGCGCTGCGCCGCGTGCAGCGGGCCGCGCATGCGCGGCCCGCTAAGCCGATCGAACGCTTGAGTTATCCCGCCGGTCTCTTCGTCGGCGTCGCACAGGCGCTCGCGCTGCTGCCGGGAATCTCGCGCTCGGGAAGTTCGATGGTCGCCGGGTTGCTCTGCGATCTAGATCACGAAGATGCGGCGCGCTTCTCGTTTCTGCTGGCGACGCCGGTGATCGGCGCCGCGGCGCTGCTGGAGATCCCCAAGCTCTTCGCGCCCGGCGCGCATCTGGTACTGGTGCAGGCCGTCGTGGGCGGCATCGCCGCGGGCATCGCGGCGTATTTCTCCGTCGCTTTCCTTACGCGATACTTTCGCTCGAACGACCTGCGCCCGTTCGGCTGGTACTGCGTGATCGTTGGTTCCGTCTGTTTCGCGCTCGCGCGCAAGGGAGTCATTCAATGAGAGTCATCGCCCTCGTTTTGGCCGTCGCGTTCTTCCTTATCGGTATCCTGTACGGTCTCGGCAAGATCAACTGGTTCACCGAGTCCGGAGCGGGGCACGCGCACCACATCACGCATTTGGTCGTGGCTTGGGCGCTCGCGCTACTCTGCCTGATCTGGGCCCGCTTTCAGAGCGCGCCGCGGAGATGAAACTCTCGCACGTTCGCGCCGACGGACGCGTCGCGATGGTCGACGTCTCCGCGAAAAAGCTGACGGCGCGCGCCGCCGCAGCCCGAGCGCTCGTGCGCATGAACGCCGCTGCGCGCGAGGCGCTGCGCGACGCGACGCTGGCCAAGGGCGACGCCCTGGTCACCGCTCAGATTGCCGGCATCGTGGCGGCAAAACGCACGGCGGAATTGATTCCCTTGGCCCATTCGCTGCCGCTGACGCACGTCGACGTGAGCTTCGCGTGGCAAGCCGACGGCGCGCTGTCCATCGAGGCGCAGGCGCGCACCAGCGCGCAGACCGGCGTCGAGATGGAGGCGATGGTGGCCGCGGCGATCGCGGCGCTGACGATCTACGACATGGCCAAGGCGCTCGACCGCGCGATCGTCATCGAGTCGGTGCGCCTGCTCGAGAAGAGCGGCGGCAAATCGTCGTTCTCGGCTCGATGAGCGGCAAATGACCTTCCGCGTCGCGTTGATCGTGCTCTCGGATCGCGCCGCCTCGGGCGAACGGCCCGATGCGTGCATTGCGGTAATGAAGGAACGCCTCGGCGGCGTCTACGAGATCGAACGCGAGCGCGTCATGGCCGACGATCCCGCAGCGTTGCAGGCGGAGCTGATCGAGTTGGCCGATTCGCATCGCGCCGATCTCGTGCTCACCAGCGGCGGCACCGGCCTCAGCCCTCGCGACCGCACGCCGCAGGCGACCGCCGCGATCCTCGATTACGAGGTGCCCGGAATCGCCGAAGCAATCCGAATGGTGTCGTACGCTTTCGTGAAGACCGCAATGCTCTCGCGGGCGCTCGCCGGCGTGCGCCACCGCACGCTGATCGTCAACCTTCCGGGCAGTCCGCGCGCGGTCGCCGAATCGCTCGACGTGCTGCTTCCCGTCGTGCCGCACGCGCTCGAACTGCTCAACGAAGGCCATCCCGACGGATGATTCGCATCACGACGTTCGCGCAAGCGGAAGCCTACCTGCTCGGCACGATCGACGAGAGTACCTCGCCGCGAACCTCGTACAAACTCGACCGCATGTATGCGTTGCTGCGCCACCTCGGCAATCCGCATCGTAAGTATCCGACGATACACGTCGGGGGCACCAGCGGCAAGGGCTCGACCTCGACGATGATCGCCGCCGTGCTGCAGGCCGCCGGGAAGCGCACGGGCCTGCACACCAAGCCGCACCTGAATTCGATGACCGAACGCGCCCGCATCGACGACGTTCCCGTCGCGCCCGAGCGCTTCGCGGAGCTGCTCGACCGCGCGATGCCGGCGATCGAGGCGACGCGCGCCGAGTTCGGGCGCCCGACCTACTACGAAACGTTGCTGGCTTTGACGTTCGCCTACTTCGCGGAGGAAAGCGTCGACGTCGCGGTCATCGAGGTCGGCCTGGGCGGCCGTCTCGACGGAACCAACGTCATCGTCCCGGTCGTCGCGGCGATCACCTCGGTGGGCTACGATCACACCGACGTGCTCGGCGACACGATCGAAGCGATCGCGCGTGAGAAGGCGGGCATCGCCAAGAAAGGCGTGCCGCTGGTTTTGGGCAGAGTTCCCGCGGAGGCTGCAGCGGTGATCGGACGCTGCGCCGCCGAGCTGGGCGCTCCGCTCTACCGCGCCGCCGATGCGGTGCAGATCGCGATCGAAAACGTCGACCCGGCGCGCGGTGCGAGGCTTCGCGTGACGAGCGGCGGCGAGAGCTATACGCTGGAGATGCCGGTGCTCGGCATTTTTCAGCGTGCCAACGCGGTCACCGCGATCGCCGTGCTCGAACGCCTCGGCGAAGGCTTGCGTCCCGGCCGCGAGGCGATCGTCGCCGGCTTCGCGCGTCTGACGATTCCCGGACGCATGGAGCTGATTGCCAGCACGCCGCCGGTCGTCTTCGACATCGCGCACAACGCCGAGAAGGCCGAGTCGCTGGTCGAGTCGCTGCGCGAAAGCTTCGCGGGACGGCGGGTGCACTACGTCGTCGCAATCGGCGAGAGCAAAGACGCGCGCCGCATCCTTCAGATACTGGCCTCACTGCCGTCGACCTTCACGTTCACCACGTTCAGCGCGACCGGGCGCCGCGCGCTGCGGCCGTCCTTGCTGGCGAGCATCGCCGAGTCGTTCGGGAGTTGGGGACGCGCGATCGGCGATCCCGTCGAGGCACTCACGGTCGCGCGGCGCCAGGCGGCCTTCGACGAGATCGTGGTTGTTACCGGGTCGACGTTCGTGGTCGCGGGATTGCGCCAGTGGTACGTACCGGCGAACGCGTAGCCGGCGCGCTTCGCGTTCGCGGCACGCAGCTGTCCTGGGGCGAGCGCACCTACGTGATGGGCATCGTCAACGTTACGCCCGATTCGTTCTCCGGCGACGGCGTGATCGATCTCCCCGACGCTATAGCGCGCGCTGCCGCGCAACTGCACGACGGCGCCGACGTGCTCGATGCCGGCGGCGAGTCGACGCGCCCCGGGCATCTTCCCGTCGACGCGGCGGCGGAGATCGCGCGCGTCGTGCCGGTGATTGCCGGCGCGCGCGCGGAATTTCCGAATGCGCCGATCTCGGTCGACACGTACAAACCGGCGGTGGCGCGCGCGGCGCACGAGGCCGGCGCCGACATCGTCAACTCCGTCTGGGGGGCGCCGCCCGAGCTGCTCGACGTCGCTGCGGAGCTGGAGATGGCGTTCGTCGCGATGCACAATCAAAGAGGAATGGATTACGAGCGGGGAGTGGTCGAGGCGGTCGTTGCCTTTCTCGCGGACTGTGCGGCGCGCGCGGTCGCGCGCGGCATACCCGCAGAACGCGTGATTCTCGACCCCGGGATCGGCTTCGGCAAGACGGCCGATCAGAATCTCGAGGTGCTGGCGGCGCTGCCGCGAGTCGTGGCGCTCGGCTTTCCCACGATGATCGGAACGTCGCGCAAGTCGACGCTCGGCAAGCTGACCGGGAGGGAGCCCGGCGATCGCGTCTACGCGACCGCGGCGACGACGGCGCTGGCGATTGCCGCCGGCGTCGACGTCGTGCGCGTGCATGACGTGCGCGCCGCGCGCGACGCTGCGGCGATAAGCGATGCGCTCGTGCGCGGCTGGCGGCCGGAACGATGGACCGGATAAGCCTGCGCGGGGTTCGCGCCTACGGACGGCACGGATGGGAGGCGCGAGAGCGCCAGCAGCCGCAGCCGTTTGCGATCGACGTCGACGCCGAGATCGATCTCGCCGCAGCCCAGAGTTCCGACGATCTCGCCGAGACGATGGATTACGCCGCGCTGCACCGGCGAATCGTCGCGATCGTCGAGCGCACCTCGTACGCGCTCGTCGAGCGTTTGGCCGCCGACGTGCTCGAAGCTATCTTCGACGACGCGCGCGTGGCGCGAGCGAGCGTCACCATCGCCAAGCCCGGAATACTCGACGGCGCGACGCCTGCCGTGACGCTGGACCGGCCCAATCCGCGCTACGGAGCGGCGTGATGGCGCAGACCGCATACGTCGGCTTGGGCTCCAACCTCGGCGATCGCGGTGCGAACCTCGAGCGGGCCATCTGCGAACTCGACGCGCTCGGGCGCGTGACCGCACGTTCCTCGCTCTATCGCACGGTGCCGTGGGGGCGTACGCAGCAGCCGGAATTTCTCAATGCGGTCGTCGCACTCGAGACGCAACTCGCTCCGCACGCGCTGCTCGACGAGCTGCTCGCGATCGAACGACGGTTGGGCCGCCAAGATGGAGAGCGTTGGGGGCCGCGAGCCATCGATCTCGACTTGCTCGTGTACGGCAACGAACGCATCACCGGCGATCGGCTGAGCGTTCCGCACGAACGCCTCGCGCAGCGCGCCTTCGTGCTCGTGCCGCTCGCCGAGCTGGACGAATGCTTCGCACCGCTGCGCGACGCGCTGGACGCGGGAGAGCTGGCAGGCGTCGTGCGGCTCGAGGGAAGCGAGCGTGCGGGGTTCGCCGCCGCCGCGCGCGAATGGCAGAATGGTATGCCGGCCGAAACGACCTTCGGAATCGCAGCGCGCGCGCGCGCGCTCGCGACGTTTCTAAGCGAGGACGACGCCGTGCGCGTGCGGATCGCCCGCGGCGACGATGCGATCGAAGTGGTCGCGCGTGGGCGCGCGTGGGCGCGAACGGACGCAGACGAGCGCGCGGTTGCCGATAACGCGCCATTGCGCGTCGATACCATCAAGTCCGACCTCGTCGGCATCTTTCACTTCGGCCGCCCGGCGCCGGTAGAGGGCGAAGTGCTCGACGGCGACCGCGAGCTGGGATATATCGAGGCTCTGGGCATTCGGACGCCCATTCGCAGCATGGGCGCGGGCAGGCTCGTCGCAATTGCCGCCGGCGACGACGCACCCGTCGAATACGGGCAGCCGCTCTTCTCGATTGCGCGCGGGTAAAGGATCGGGTTTTTCCAACATTTTTCGTAAAGTCTTGATCGCCAATCGTGGCGAGATCGCGCTTCGCATCAATCGGGCCTGTCAGGAACTCGGCGTTTTGACCGTCGCGATATTCTCTGAGGCCGACCGCGAATCGCTGCACGTCCGCCAGGCAGATGAAGCGTTCTGCGTGGGGCCCGGTCCTGCGGGACGTTCGTATTTGAACATTCCGAACATCATCTCGACCGCCCTGATCACTAACTGCGACGCGGTCCATCCGGGTTACGGATTCTTAGCGGAGAACGCGCGCTTCGCCGAGATCTGCCGCGACCACGGGCTCACCTTCATCGGTCCCGAGCCGCGCGTCATTGCGCTGATGGGTGACAAGGCCACGGCAAAGCGCGTGTTGCAACAGGCGGGCGTCGCAACGACGCCGGGCACGGGCGTGCTCGCGTCGGTCGATGAAGCGCGCGCCGCAGCGGAGGAGATCGGATATCCGATCCTGCTCAAAGCGACCGCGGGAGGCGGCGGCCGCGGGATGCGCGTGGTCGACGATCCTTCAGAGCTGGCCCGCGCGTATGCGGGCGCGACCGCCGAGGCCGAAGCGAGTTTCAAAGACGGCCGCGTTTACGTCGAAAAGCTGATCCGTTCCCCGCGCCACATCGAGGTGCAAGTGCTTGGCGACGGTTTTGGCAACCTGGTGCACTTAGGCGAGCGCGACTGTTCGGTGCAGAAGCCGGCGCACCAGAAGCTCATCGAAGAGACGCCGGCCTCGCATCTGGCGCCCACGCTCCGCGAGTCGCTCTTCGAGATGGCGATTCGCGCGTGCCGGTCCGTCGGCTATACGAATGCGGGCACTTTGGAATTTCTCGCCTCCGGCAACGACGTCTATTTCATGGAGATGAACACGCGCATCCAGGTCGAGCACCCGGTTACCGAGATGGTCTTCAACATCGATCTCGTGAAGGAGCAGATCCGCGTGGCGGCGGGCGAGCCGCTGGGCTACGAACAGCGCGACCTGGGCGCTCGCGGACACGCGATCGAATGCCGCATCAACGCGGAGGATCCCCACAATCACTTCGCGCCGGCCGCGGGCACCGTCTCCAAGCTCGTCTTTCCGGGCGGGCCCGGCATTCGCGTCGATACGGCGCTCTATGCAGGAGCGACGATCCCGCCGTACTACGATTCGATGATCGCCAAGGTCGTCGCCTACGGCGACACGCGCGAGATTGCGATTGCGCGCATGGAGCGCGCATTGCGCGAAACGATGGTCGAAGGCGTGCAGACCACGATCGACCTCTGTCTGGAGATCCTGGCCACGAAGCAGTTCCGGCAAGGACGCTACGACGTTGAGTTTCTCCCGCAGCTGCTGGCGGCCGGGACGCCGGCGGCAGCATCGTGACCTCCCGCCGCGTCGCGCGCGAGCAGGCGCTCAAGGCGCTCTATTCGATCGTCATCGGTGACCGCGAGCCGCACGAGGCGCTGAGCGAAATCGTCGGCGAGGATGCCGACGGGGAGCAGCGCGCCTTCGTGAAAGAGCTGACTCTCGGCACGCTCGAGTACGCTTCGGAGGCCGACCGCATCGTCAGTCCGCTCTTGGAGGGCTGGGCACTCGAGCGGCTTCCCACGATCGATCGCCTTCTTTTGGAGATGGCGACGTTCGAGATCCGCTGCCGTCCGGAGACGCCTCCGGCCGTTGCGATCAACGAGGCCGTCGCGCTCGCAAAGCGCTTCTCCACCGAAGATTCCGGGCGATTCGTTAACGGCGTGCTCAGCGCGGTGGTCAATGCCGAGGCCTAAACGGCGCCGCGGCACCTTCTCTCGCATCGTGCGCGGGCTCGGCGTCACGCTGCTGCTGCTCGTGCTCTTTGGCCTTGGCACGATTGCGGGCATGGTTGTTGCCTACGGGCGCAACCTGCCCGATATCAGCCGCATGGCGGACTATCAGCCCGCAAGCACCACGCGCATCTTCGCGCGCGACGGCACGCAACTGGCCGCGGTATACAAAGAGAATCGCGTGTGGGTGCCGCTCGCGCGCATTCCCCCGATGGTACGCGACGCGTTCATCGCCAACGAGGATCACAACTTCTACTCGCATCACGGCGTCGATTTCGGCGGTATCGCTCGCGCGGTGTTCGCCGATCTCACACACCAGCAGCTCCAAGGCGCGTCGACGATCACCCAGCAGCTCGCGCGGCGCCTCTTCCTGAGCGATCAGGTCTCGATCTCGCGCAAAGTACAGGAGGCGCTGCTCGCCATCGAGATCGAGCGCTTTTATACGAAGGACGAGATCCTCGAGCGCTACCTCAACATCATCTATCTCGGCGCGGGCGCTTATGGCGTCGACGCTGCGGCGCACACGTATTTTGGCCGCAGCGTCGACCGCTTGACGGTGGGTCAGGCAGCGATGCTGGCCGGCGTCGTCGCGGCCCCGTCGGACTACTCGCCGTTTGCCAACATGGATCTGGCGCGCCAGCGCCAGCGTCACGTGCTCGAGCGCATGGTCGAGAGCGGCGACATCACGGCCCAGGAAGCCGACGCCGCCTACGACGCCCCGTTGGGTTTGATCTCAGAGCGCTCGCCGGGATTGCAAGGTTATCGCTACCCGTACTTCACCACCTATGCCATCGCGCAGCTCGAACATCTCTTCGGCAAGAACGCGGTCGAAGAGGGCGGTCTGCAGGTCTACACCACGATGGACGCGCGGATGCAGGATCTCGCGCAAGAGGCGGTGACGTGGGGCGTGAATCAGGCCAAAGCCGAGGGAATCGGCGCGAACGAAGCGGCGCTCGTCGCGCTGCGGCCCTCGACGGGCGAGATTCTCGCGATGGTCGGCGGCGCTCACTTCTCGTTGAGCAATCAGTTCAACCGCGCGTGGCAGGCACGGCGTCAGCCCGGCTCGTCGTTCAAGATCTACGACTACACCGCGGCGATCGACTCGGGCATGCCGGCCAGCACCGTCATCAACGACTCGGCGGTGAGCTATCCAATGGGTGACGGCACGCAATGGTCGCCGATGGACGACGATTTCCGCTACTTGGGCCCCGTCTCGCTGCGCGAAGCGCTGACGCTCTCGCGCAACATCGTGGCCGTGAAACTCGCCGATCGGATCGGGCTCGACCGCGTCATCGACTACGCGCATCGCATGGGCGTCACGTCTCCGCTGGAGGCTAACCTGTCGCTGGCGCTGGGGTCGTCGGTGGTCTCGGTGCTCGATCAGGCCAGCGGCTATTCCACGCTGGCCAATCAAGGGCTTCACGTCGATCCTACGCCGTTTCGCCTCGTGAAGGACTCGCTGGGCAGCGTCGTGCTCGACGACCGCTTTCCCGCCGCCACCGACGTCGTGAGCGCGGGAACGGCCTACATCATGACCTCGATGCTCGAAGACGTAATCAATCACGGTACCGGTTATCCCAACGCGGTGATCGGGCGCCCGGCCGCTGGGAAAACGGGCACCACTTCCAACTTCCGAGACGCGTGGTTCGTCGGCTATACTCCCGATCTCGTGACCGCGGTGTGGCTCGGCAACGACGATTACACCGCGATGAACGAATCGTACGGCGGAAATATCCCGGCGCGTATCTGGGCAAAGTTCATGAAGGCTGCGCTGGCGGGCACGCCGCCGCACGATTTCCCGTATCCCGCCGACGAGGTGACGAAGATCGCGGGCTGCGGCCGCGGATACGAATATTATCTCAAAGGAACCGAGCCGCAATCCGGGTGCGGTGGTTACAGCGCGGGCGTGCCCGACGACGCGAGCGGTGAGGCCGCCGCCGCGAGCGCGGCGCAGCCTACGGTGCCGCCGGTCTACGCGACGGCGCCGCCATTCATTCCGTCGCCGTTGCCCACCCTGATTCCGACGTCGCAGCCCCCGCCCTCCGACGAGCCGTAGCCGTGGAGATGCTGCCGCTGGGCGATGCGGTTCTCGAAATGTCCGTGGGAGAGTTCTCGCGGCGTTTTGCCAAGATGATTGCCGGCCACCCCAAACTGCAACGGATCGCGATCGTCGGCGAAATCACCGACATCAAACGCTGGCGCGACGGCAATCTCAACATGTCGCTCAAAGAGGGTGAAGCCGTGCTGGGCTGCTTCTCGTTCGCGAGCGAAGTTCGGCGTTTTCCCGTTTTGAAAGAGGGTTTGACGGTGCGCGCCGAGGGCAGCATCGAGATTCGTCCCAATCGCAGCCAATATCAGTTGCGGGCGCTCGTCGTTTCGCTCGTCGGTGAGGGCAAGCTGGCGGCGGAGATCGAGGAACTGCGCATGCGGCTGCGCGCCGAGGGCGTATTCGACGCGTCGCGCAAACGAGCGGTACCGCTCTTTCCGCGCCGCGTGGCTCTGGTCACCAGCGACGACGACGCGCGCGCCGACTTCGAGGTGCGCCTGCGCGCCGACGCACCGCACGTCGAGGTGCTCTTCTTCCGCACGCGCGTGCAGGGGAAGGGTGCGGAGATCGAGGTGGCCGAGGCGATGGACCGCGCGTCGCGCGCGAAGGCCGACGTCGTGGTGCTCACGCGCGGCGGCGGTTCGAGCGACGATCGGCTCACGTTCAACCTCGAACCCGTCGTGCGCGCGATTCTGCGCTCGCCGCACCCGGTGATCACCGCGCTGGGCCACACGAAGAACCGCCACCTCGCCGACGAGGTGGCCGATCTCTCGCTGGCAACGCCGACGGCGGCCGCCGTGCATCTGGGCAAGGAGTGGTCTCGTGCGTTCGAGGTGCAGGAACGCTTACGCTCGGCGCTGATGCGCGGCTATCGCTCGGTGCTGGCCGGGAAGACGCAGAGCCTGCGCTTTGCCGACGTTGCACTCGACCACCGCGCTCGCGGCTACATGAGCCGCCGGCTCGAGCAGCTGCATTCGCTGGAGCGGCTGCTGGGGCAGCGCAGTCCCGCGCAGCGGGTCGCGCAATGGCGGCTGCGGCTCGTGCAGGCGAGTAACGGGCTTACGCGCGCTTCGGAGCGCTTGCAGCAGCAATGGGCGCGCCGCCTCGAGCGGGCGCAGGCGCTGCTGGTCGCCGAGGACCCCACGCGACCGCTGGCGCGGGGATTCGCGATCGTCACCAAGGATGGCGTTGCCGTGCACGACGCCGTTGCGCTCGCCGTAGGCGATGTGGTTTCGGCGCGGCTGGAGCGCGGGACGTTCGCCGCGCGCGTGGAATCGGTGCACGCAGAATGAGCGGCCGCTTGCCTCAAACCTTCGAGCAGAAGCTCGCGCGCATCGAGGCGATCGTCAAAGAGCTGGAGGGCGGAACGGTCGAGCTGGCGCGCGCGGCCGAGCTGTTCAAAGAGGGCAAAGTGCTCGCGCGAGATTGCGAAGTGCTGCTCAAGAACGCGCAGGAGCAGATCGACGAAGCGATGGCCGAGCCGGCGACGCCGGCCGTAACGGCTCCCGCGTCATCGGAAGACGAGCTAGCGTTTTAAGCGGGCTTTCCGCGCACCGTGTTACGTGAGCGCAGGCGAAGACGGAAAGCTTGCAAGCGCCCTGCCCACTGTCCTATGATGAAGCTATGAGAGCCCAACGGTTTTGCTATTTGATCCTCGCCGCGGGATGCGTCGCGACGGCCTGTTCGGCGCAGAACGTCGTCGGCGGTCCCCCCCCGCCGGCGGTGCGCGGCGCACATGCCGGTACGAGCGGCACGTTCAAGCAGTACACCGTGCCGACCGAGACGAGCGAACCTTATGAGATCGCCGCCGCCGGCAGCACCTATTGGTTCACCGAGAAGGCCGCCGATAAGGTTGCTTCGGTTACCACGGCCGGCAAGTTCAAGGAAATTCCCGTAAAGACCGGCTCTGCCCAGCCCGCGGGAATCGCAGTGGCCGCGAACGGCGACGTGTGGTTCACCGAGCTTGTCGGCAACAAGATCGGCGTCGTGTCGACGAAAGGCAAGATCACCGAGTTCGCGCTGAAGACGCCGTACGCCGGCCCGTACCGCATCGCCGCCGGTCCCGACGGCAACATGTGGTTCACCGAGTACGGCGTCGGTCAGATCGGCCGCATTACGCCGCAGGGCAAGATCACCGAGTTCGCGCTTCCCGAGCCGACCTCGGCGCCCGCCGGCATCGCGTCGGGCCCTGGAGGATTGTGGTTCTGCGAAGAGCTGGGCCACGCGGTCGGCTTGATGGATACCACCGGAAAGCTCGTTACGACGGTCACCTACAAACCGAAGACGAGCGTCCCCGACGACATCGTCGAGGGCTACGACGGCGCGATGTGGTTCACCGACTACGGCGACAACGCGATCGACCGTATCGACAGCTCGACGTACAAGATCAAACAGCACGCCGTTCCCACGAAGTCTTCGATCCCGTTCATCATCACCCAAGGGCCGAACAAGGAGCTGTGGTTTACGGAGAATGCGGCCAGCCGCATCGGTTCGATCACGACGGCGGGCAAAGTCACCGAGTACCCGATCCCCGGCTCCGAGAATACGAAGGTCCGCGGCATCGCTTCAGGCAGCGACGGTGCGCTCTGGTTCACCGAACCAGGAACGAACCAGATCGGCAGGTACGCGCCCTAGTCGCTTCCCCGGCCGTCCGCCTCGTTGCGCTCGCGACGCCCTTCGTCTGCGCTCAGGAGGACAGCGAGGAGAAGTCTGGTTCGGTTCGGCGCATGAACTCGTCGAAGAGGGGCACGGTGAAGTCGATCTTGCCGTGCTCGGGGCTGTAGATCATCCCCTTCTTGATCAACGCGTCGCGCGACGGCCCGAGTTGGCGCTGAGTCGTGCCGGCGACCTCGGCGACGTCGCGTGAGTTGTACGGGCCGCAGCCGAGCTGTGCCATAGCGCGCAGGTAGTAGCGCTCGCGCCCGCTGCAGCGGCGATAGCGCACGCTGAAGAAGCCGTTGTCCAGCTTCGCGAGCGTTACCGGTTCGATCGCGTCGACGACGGAAGCCGCGATCGGCGACGCCGGTGCCGCGTTCCAGACGTCGTAAGCGAAGAGCTGAACGAAGAACGGATAGCCGCCGCTCACCTCGATCAGCCGCCGCACCGCGGCCTCCTCATACTTCACGTGCTCCATCGCCGCCGGTTCGACGATCGCTTCGCGTGCGTCGCGTTCGTCGAGCGCGCCGATTGGGCAGAAATTGAAGAGCCGCTCGGCGTAGGACTTCGCCTCGCCCAAGCGCTGCAAAATCTGCGGTAGCCCGGTCGCTACGAAGAGCACCGGTAGCGAGAGCTGATTGATGCGATGCATCGCCATGATTACCGCCGCCAGCTCCGCTTCCGAAAGGTACTGCGCTTCGTCGACGGCGATTAGCACGGCGGTCTCCTGCGCGCGCGCCGCTTCGCCGATGCCGCAGAGCAGCGCGGTGAGGTCGAGCTGGAGGTCGCCGCTGTCGCCCAAGCCGCGCTCCGGCTCGACGCCGATGCTCGCGCTCAAGCCGTCGAAGCCGAGCCGAACGGTGAACGACTTGAACACGCGCATCGCTCGTTTGGCCAGCTCGTTGACTCGCGCCGGCGTATCGAGCGAGAAGAGGATGCCTTGCAGTTCGATCGCGAGCTTGTGCAAAAACGTGCGCTCGTCGTCGGCCTCGAGGTAGGCCACGATATAGCCCGCGCGCTTCGCGTCGGCGACGAACGTATTGAGCAGCACCGTCTTGCCGACGCCGCGCAGCCCGTAAGGGATCACGCTCTGCTCGGCGCGCCCGCTCTTCACGCGAGCCAGCGTGCTGCGGAAGCTCTCGATCAGCGCTCCTCGCCCTACGAGCACCGCCGGCGGAGCACCGGCAGTCGGTACGTAGGGATTCTTCTCCGGCTCCATCGCCGATAGTCTATCAGAGTCTAAGGGTAAGGCCATAGATTTGCGTAGACTTGCCGCCGCCGGCTTAGGGAGTGGAGGCAAAACGGGGCGCAGAAGATGGCCTCCATGCGCTTGCTTTGCCTTCAAATCGCTCTGGGTGCGGCGCTGCTCGCCGCCGGGCTCCCGGCCGCCGCTCAAACCGCCGCCCCGTCGCCGGCCGCTGCCCCGGCCGCCACTGCGGCCCCGGCCGCAAATGCGGCGGCGATCGAGCTGGGACGCAGCCGCATCGATGCGATGCTCCGCACCGGTCACGCCGACCCATCGTGGTTCGCGGCGAGTTTTCTCGCGCAGGTCTCGGCCGCGCAGGTCGACGCGGTCATCGCGCAGATGCTTCAGGCGATGGGGGCGTACCAAAGCGTCGGGTTCGCGAGCGACAAGTTCGTCGCGCGCTTTGCCAAGGGCACCGACGACGTGTTCATTCACTTCGATGCCGACGGAAAGATCGACGGCCTGCTCTTCCGGCCGCCGGCGATCTCCACGTCGTCGCTGGACGACGGGCTGCGAATGTTGCAGCAAACGCCCGGCTTGGTCTCCTACGTCATCGTGCAAGAGGGTCGCTCGGAAAGAGCGGCCCTCAATCCTTCTCTGCCGCTCGCGGTTGGGTCGGCGTTTAAGCTGGCGGTGCTGAGTGCGCTGCTCGATCAAATCGATGGAGGCGCGCGCCGCTGGAACGACGTCGTGCCGCTATCTGCCAAATGGAAGACGCTCCCCTCGGGCGTCCTGCGCACCTGGCCGGCAGACACCCCGCTCACGCTGGCAACGTACGCCGCCGAAATGATTTCGATCAGCGACAATATGGCGGCCGACGCGCTGGTGCGCACCGTCGGCCAGCCGGCGCTGCGGAAGTATGCGATGGGTAACGAGCCGTTCCTGACGACGCGCGAGATGTTCGTGCTCAAGTCGTCGGAGGGCGTCGCGCTGAGCCGCGAATATCTCGCGGCGACCACGCCGGCGGCGCGCACCGCGGCGATCGCGCGCGCCGACGCAATGCCGCTTCCGAAGATCGACCAGCTGGATTCGCAGCCGATCACCCAGATCGAGTGGCACTACAGCGTGCGCCAGCTTTGCGCGCTGATGCGGCGCGTTGCAAGCCTGCCGCTGATGTCGATCAATCCCGGCGTCGCCGATGCCGGCTCGTTCGCGCACGTCGCGTATAAGGGCGGCTCGGATACCGGCATCCTGAACCTCACTACGATGGTGACGACGCACCGCGGCACGACCCTCTGCTTCTCAGCCACCCTCAACAACGACAAGTCCGAGGTCAACGAAACGGCGTTCGAGGCCGACTACTCGGCGGTGCTGCGCGTCCTTGCCACGCTCTGACGAGCGGCGCAGGCAGCGGCTCGACGATGCCGTTGCGCAGAGCGTGGGAATCACGCGCTCGCAAGCGCGCAGCCTGATCATGGAGGGGCGCGTGCGGGTCGACGGCGCCGCAGCCGGCAAAGCGGGGCAAAGCGTTGCCGCCGGGGCGAAGGTCGAGGTCGAGCGGCCGCGCCCGTTCGTGAGCCGGGGTGGCGAGAAACTCGATCGCGCGCTGACCGCATTTGTCATCGATCCACGCGGCATGGAGGCGCTCGACATCGGCGCATCGACCGGCGGCTTCACCGATTGCCTGCTCCAGCGCGGGGCGACGAGCGTGACGGCGCTCGACGTCGGCTACGGTCAGCTCGACTGGCGTTTGCGCAACGACCCGCGCGTTTGCGTGCTCGAACGCACGAACTTCCGGCTGCTGCCCAACGACGCGTTTCCATCCGGTTTCGACCTCATTGCGATCGACGCGTCGTTTATCTCGCTGCGGACGATCCTCGAGCGCGCCGTCAAATATCTGCGTGACGAAGGCGTCGTCGTGGCGCTGGTCAAGCCGCAGTTCGAGGCGGGACGGCGGCGCGTGGGCTCGGGCGGCGTGGTGCGCCAGCCTGAGACGCACCGGGCGGTCCTGCGGGAGGTGAGCGACGCGGCGCTCGGATTGGGTCTCGTGCCGGTAGCGCTGATCGCCTCGCCGCTGCTGGGAGCCGCCGGCAACCGCGAGTTCTTTCTCGAGCTGCGGCGGGGCGGAATACCGGTGGACGACGCACGAATCGAGGAGGTGCTCGCCGAAACGCCGCAACCATGACGATGCTCGACATCGAAACGAAGGTCATCGCGCTCTTCGTCGACGTCGCACGCGAGCACGCGCGCTCGATTGCCAGCCGCGTCCGCCAGGACTTTCTCACTGCCGGCTTCGATGTGGTCGACGCCTCGCCCGACGCAGCGGCCTCGCTCCTGATCACGGTCGGGGGCGACGGCACCCTTCTACGCGCAGCCCGGCTGGCCGTGCAGCGCGACCTTCCGTTGCTCGGCGTCAATACGGGGCGCCTCGGCTTTCTTACCGAGCTGGACGAGGACGACCCCCGCTTGGGCGACCTTCCCGCGCTCGTCGAGCGCGGGCTCTTCACCGATGAGCGCACCGCGCTCGAGGCGGAGTACGGTGACCGGCGCTTCTTCGCACTCAACGACGTCGTCGTTCGCAAGGGGGAGGTGTCGCGCATCGTTCCGTTTGGATTGCGCGTCGACGATGGTGCCGCTACGCACATCGCGGCGGACGGCATCTGCGTCGCAACGCCGACCGGCTCGACCGCCTACTTTCTCTCGGCCGGCGGCTCGCTCATCGCCCCCACCGTCGACGCGTTCGGCGTGGTGCCGCTGCTGCCGCACACGCTCTTCTCCCGGCCGCTGATCGTGCCGACCGATTCCCGCATCGAGATCACGTCCGACGTCGAGAGCGCTCAGGCGCACCTCGAATGCGACGGCGAAGTGCTGGGCGAGGTCGCCCCCAACTCCAGCGTGTTCATCCGCCGCCACCCCAAGCGCGTGCGTTTCGCGCGCACCACTCCGCTGCACTTTCTCGAGCGCCTTGAAGATAAGATGCTGTGGGGCGTTTCCATCAAGGACCCTCGGCGGTAAGGAGAGCGGGGCGATGCTGAGCCGCTTGGAGATCGAGAACTACGGCCTGATCGCGGCCGCGGCCGTCGAGTTCGCGCCGGGCGCTACGATCTTCACCGGAGAGACTGGATCCGGCAAGACGATGCTGCTCGGCGCGCTGGATTTTGCGCTCGGTGCGCGCGCCGGCGCCGATGTCGTCGGCCGCGCCGCGCGCCGGGCCGTCGTGAGCATCACCTTCGACCCCGACGAAACGCTGCGAGCGCGCCTGGAGGCCGACGGCTTCGCGCTCGATCCCGGCGAGGAGGCCAGTATCGCGCGCGAGGTGACGGATGCCGGACGCTCCAGCGTGCGCGTGAACGGGCGTTCTTCGACCGCCGGGTACGTGCGCGAAATCGGCATGGCGATTGCCGAGATCGTCGGCCAGCACGAAGCTCAGCGGCTGCTCGCGCCCGCCTACCATCTCGAACTGCTCGATCGCTTTGCGGGCGAGCCGGCGTTGAGTCTGCGCGAAGCTGCCGGCGCCGCGTACGCCGGCGCGCAGGCTGCAGCGGCGGAGTACGAACGGCTCAGGAGCGACGAGCGCGATGCGCGCGGCCGCTACGACGAAGCGCTTTTCATCGCGCGCGAGATCGAAGAGGCGCGCCTCGATGCCGGCGAAATTGCGCGGCTGCGCGAACGGCGCGCGTTCCTCGATAACGTGGAGCGCATCGCGACCGCGCTGGCCGGCGCACGCGAAGGGCTCGCGAGCGACTACGGCGGAGCCGCGCCGGCGCTGGGCGTCGCTGCTGCCGCGCTTGCGGGCGTCGGCGCTTTCGGCGAGGAGCTGCGCGAGATGGCGCAACGCGCCGCCGCGCTGCAAAGCGACGCCGGAGAACTCGCCGGGGACGTCGCGCGTGCGCTCGAGGCGGCCGAGTACGATCCCGCCGAGCTCGAAAGCACCAACGCGCGGCTGGCGGCGGTCGAGCGTCTGCAGCGCCGCTACGGAGCGGAGATCGAAGATATCCTCGAACGCGCGGTGCACGCGCGCCGTACGATCGACGAGTTCGAGAACCACGACGCACGATTGGCGCGCGCCCGCTTGCAAACCGGTGCGGCAAACGCCGAGCTGGAGCGCGTCGCGGCATTGCTGAGTAAGGCGCGGCGTAAGGCCGCCGCGACGCTGGGAAAACGCGTGCTCGCGGAGCTTGGCGGGATCGCGCTGGGTTCGGGGCGGTTCGAGGTAGCGGTCGACCCGCTGGAGCGTGCCGGCGCTTTCGGGGCCGATCGCGTGGAGTTTCTCTTTGCCGCCAATGCGGGCGAGAGTGCGCGCCCGATCGCGCGCGTCGCTTCGGGCGGCGAGTTATCGCGCGTGCTGCTCGCACTGGTCGTCGCGCTGGCGCAGGCGCGCGACGTGCGTGAAGCGCTGATCTTCGACGAGATCGACGCCGGCATCGGCGGCGCGACGGCGACCGCCGTCGGCGAGCGTCTCGCCAAGCTCGCAGACAGCGGCCAAGTCATCTGCGTGACGCACCTCGCGCAGATCGCCACGGCTGCGCAGCGGCACTACGTTCTCGAAAAAAGCGAACGCAAGGGCGAGACGACGATCTGCGTGCGCGAGTTGAGCGGCCCCAAGGAGCGTGAAGCCGAGATCGCGCGCATGCTCTCGGGCGAAACGCACGACGTCGCGCTGCGCCACGCCCGCGCCCTGCTGGTGCGAGCAAGGGGCTAGTTATGGGATCTGGTGGATTTTTAGGACGTTGGTGCCGCCGGAGCCCACCGGCATGCCGGTGGTGAAGGCGACCAGATCGCCCGAGCCGACCAACCCCGCGGCGACCATGTGGCGTTCGGTCATGTAGAGCAAGACGTCGATCGACGAGTACGTGTCGATGAGCAGCGATTCGGTGCCCCACAGCAACGCGAGGCGCCGCGCTACGCGCTCGTCGGGCGTGAGTGCGACGATTCGCGCCTGCGGCCGGAAAGCGGCGAGATGGTGCGCGGTGTTTCCGGTCGTCGTGCCGGTCACGATGTAGGTGATCTTCAGCTCCGCGCTCGCGCGGGTGGCGGCTTCGGCGATCGACGAAGCGATCGTCGGCGCGAAGTTCTCCAGCCGCCGGTCGCGCAGCGCCGCGTGCGGGTAGTGCCGTTCGATCTCGCGCGCGATCTCGGCCATCGTGCGCACCGCCTCCGTGGGGTAAGCGCCCAGCGCCGTCTCGCCCGAGAGCATCACCGCGTCGGTGCCGTCGAGGATCGCGTTGGCGACGTCGGTGACCTCGGCGCGCGTCGGCCGCGCGGCAGCGATCATCGACTCCAGCATCTGCGTCGCCGTTACCACGGGCTTGCTCGCGCGGTTGCACTTCGCGATGATCTCTTTTTGAATGTGCGGCACGGTCTCGATCGGTACCTCGATGCCGAGATCGCCGCGTGCGACCATGATGCCGTCGGCGGCTTCGATGATCGAATCCAGCTCGGTGAGCGCCTCGTGCTTCTCGATCTTGGCGATCACCGGAACGCGCTGCCCGCGCTGCGCGATGAACTCTTTCACGCGCGTCACGTCGGCAACGGAGCGCACGAACGAGATCGCCACGTAGTCGACGCCGTGCTCGAGCCCAAAGGCGAGATACTCGAGATCGCGCTCCGTCACCGACGGGATGTTGAGCACGCCGTCGCAATACGTGATGCCTTGCGCGGAACGCAGATCGCCGCCTACCTCGACCGTAGTCTCGATGTCGTCGGTACTCTTGCCGGTCACGCGCAGCGCGATCTGACCATCTTGCAAGTAGATGCGTTTGCCCACCTCGACGTCGGCCGGAAGCGCGCGGTAGCTCGTGCTCACCCGCTCGCGCGTGCCGTGCACGGGCTCCGCGGTGACGATCAGCCGGTCACCTCGTTCGAGTCGTATGCTGCGCGCGTCGCCGGCGTGCGGGCCGGTGCGCACTTTGGGCCCGGGCAGGTCTTGGAGCACCGCCGTGTGGATGCCCAACTCGGCCGAGATCTCGCGCGCGGCGCGGATCACCGCGGCGTGTTCCTCCGGCGTGCCGTGCGAAAAATTGAGGCGCAGCACGTTGGCGCCGGAGAGAAAGAGCGAACGAAGAATTTCGGGCTCTCGCGACGCCGGTCCGACGGTGGCGACAATCTTCGTGCGTTTATGAGGTATGAGTGCCATGAGACTTGCGAGCCTTGTGCGGCGCGACCGGCAGGCTCCTGCGCTGCGTTAAGCGCACTTAAGGCGTCGTCGTGAAGTTCAGGCGCGATCCGCGCGACCGCGGCTATCCCGAGCGGCTAGCGGGAAGCTTCCTCGTCTCGCTGTTCTTGCACGCGTTGCTTGCGGCGTTGCTCTTCACCGTACTGGTTAGCTCCTCGGAGCAAGGAGCGAACGAGAACGTGCGGGGCGGCGAGGTCATCACGCTGTCGCGCACCTCCCCGGTCTCGGTCGCGAACGCGCCGGTTTCGGCCCAGGCGGTTCCTCCCGCACCTCACGTCGAGCGGATCGCGCCGGTGCGTCACGCGCCGTTGATCGCGCCGCAGGCGCAGCGCCTGCCGGCAAACCGTCACGAGCTTGCGGTTCCGGTGCCGAGCGCACCCCCGAATCCGCGTCCGGTTCCGCAGACGACGCCGCAACCCAATCCGCAGCCCACGCAGAACATCTACGAGACGCAATCCGGCAACGAGCTGCCCGCGGCGCCGGTCAGCGTTCCGACGATCGGTCCGGTCGCGGTCTCGGTGAAGGCGCCGCCGACGTCGGCTCCCTCACCCGCGCCGTCGGCCGCGCCGGTCGAGCGTGCCTCGCCGCGCCCGCCCATGCCGAGCGCCCGTCCCAGCGTCAAGCCGGCGACACCGGCCCCGCAGCTGCCCAAGGCCTCGCCGAGCCCTGCAGCGCTCGCGCGCGCCAGCAGCGCGCCGGTTACCGGCGTGCCCAATCCAAGCCCGACCAGTACCACCGCGGTCGCGCGGACGCCGGGAACGGCGCCCAAACCAGCGCCGAGCGGAGGCGCCTCGCCGGGACCGCGCGAGGGCAACGGTCCGAAAAGCCAGGAGGCCGCGCCACGCCCGGTCGTCGTGCGACCGCTCCCTTCGCCCAACGCGGCACCGACGCACGCGCCGAAGAGATCGAGCGCGCCGAACATCAACGCCAAGCTGAACGCCATGCTGCCGAACAACCCCGTGAATCCGACCACCGGGCACTACGTGCCGAGCTACTCGCTGCGCGGACGACTCGAGCCCACGCCGCCTCCCGAAGTCTTGGCGAAGACGAAGTACATCTACGAGGTGAAGGGCACCGGAAACGAGGCTCGCGTGAGAATGTGGGTAACGGCGACGCGCAAAGAAGGGCCGACGACGATCTGCACCGGTTGGCTCGTGCGCTATCCTCAAGCGATCACCGGCGGCTACGCCGACCAGGCTGGCCCCGACTCGAGCGTCGTGCATAGCGACCTTCACGGCGGCCCCGCCAACGGCGCACAGGTCACGATCGGCGGCGGCGGCGGATCGCACGAACCGCTCTCTCCGTTCGCCGCCGGCATCGCGCCGATCGTCGACGGGATGGTCTCGCAGCCGTGCAGTGGCCGGCTGTTGGTACCCTACGCACCGTCGCCCGCTTCGTCGCCATGATCGTGTTGCTTTCCCGCTTGCACTCCGACATTAGTCGCATTACAATTCCCTACAGTGCCGGGGAGGCCGGCACGTTTTGTCGGTACGAAGGAGGGCGGTTGGAACCGCAAAATCCGCCGGGCTACCGAGCCCGCGAAGTACGCGCCGACTAACGGGTGCCTTGAGCGCGCCCACGGTGGCCGGACGATTCTCCGGCGGCGCGCCAGTCGCAAACACTGGATGACAGAGCGAGGGGCCGCGCCCACGTGGGGTTGCGGCCCGTCGCTGTTTTCGGTATCCTGAACGTTGGATTCCAAAAGGAGCGTGGGTTCGTCCCGCGCTTCGCTGCTTCAAGAGAGCACATGAGGGCCGAAATTGCTACGGCGTTCGAGCGC
>DASZGC010000066.1:0-14390 GCA_035939175.1 Candidatus Cybelea sp.
CGCGCGAGAACTCGTGCGGCAATACCCCAAGGCCGCCGCGTGCCTGCGGGACGACGCTGGGCGCATGACGGCCTACTACACGTTCCCCAAGGCGCATTGGAAACATCTGCGCACCACCAACATCATCGAATCCAACTTCGACGTCGTTCGCTCGCGCACCAACGTTTGCAAACGGCTTCGTCAGCCTGAGTCGGCGACGTACCTCGTTTGGGCACTCCTAATGCGTCGTAAGGAACGTTGGCGCCGCTTCAATGGCTACACGCTCCTCGCGCAGGTGCATCAAGCGATGCTCGACAAACGCACCGATAAAGTCGTTGCACTGCGCAAGGCTGCATGATATAAACGAATCACGCTACGCTGTTTCGCAGCGTCCCCCCGGAAATCGGCACGACCTCACGCGAACTCGCGCTACTTATGCTAATGGCATCAATTTCTCGGACGATGTCGTCGGCTACTATACGGATGGCAGCAGGCATCAACATGGCTATATAATTAATCCGACGACTAATGGCGCCACGGTCGTGCACGTAGACATTCCAAGCTACGATAATACCGTCCTCGGATCGATTATGGAAGCCACTGAAGCCATGTCTCAAAACACGTACTGGACTGGATGGACGTATAACGACAACGGTAATAAGAAAGGCATTGTCGGCATGTGCCAGGTCCCTCGACATTGTCTCTAGCTTTAGCCCAAGGCTCACCGTACCAACTTATGGCAGCGCTATTGCCGCGCCCCACCTCTAGCACATGACAGAGAGGCTTACGATGAACATTCGTTCGAACACACTGCGTCGCAGTATTGCAATCCTGGCTCTAGCGGTAAACTTGCTCGTTCTTGGTGCTTGCTCGAGCAGCAGCGGCTCGGTGGCGCCAACGGTGGTCAGCAGAAGTGCGACCAGTGCCGGCTGCCTTGCGTACGGAAGCAGCGGCATATACTGCGAGGTCGACGACCCAGCCTGCCCCGAGAACGAGGTTACTGGAATAAACGACAGCCGCGATATTGTTGGAAACTGGTCGCAGTGTATCTGGCGCATTAACGCGCCCTCGGCGAGCCGAAGATGCTCATGCAACGGCGTGCCGCGCGCCATCGCGCCTATTTAAAGCGCGTCACCGGTATTGTCGAGCTGGCGCTCGGCAACCGCGCCCGCGGACTCGCCGACTTGCGGGAAGCGCGCGGGATATTCGAGCGGTTGGGTTTCGATTTTCGAGTCGGCGAGTGTTTGGTGGCAGAGTACCGCGCGACCCGCGACCGCGATCTGCTGCCGCTGATCGGCGAAAGGCTTCGCAATTATCAGCACAGTTGGCTCGCCAAGGAACTCTCCCAGGAAGCCGAGGCGCCCAAGCCGCCGCTTTCACCGATGCAGCAAGCGGTCTTCGAGCAGCTCTGTAAGGGAAAGTCGACTGCCGAGATTGCGGCGGCGCTCGAGCGCAGCGAGTACACGGTCAGCAATCACATCAAAGAGATCTTCAAGGTCTTTGAGGTCAAGAGCCGAGGCGCGCTTCTGGCAAAGGCCGCCGGCCAGGGCTTGCTCGGAAGCCCTTAGGACACCGCCCGGGAGGGCTATTCGGTATCTACGGGCAGACCCGACGGCTTCTGGTGCAGGAAGAACGCTCGTGAGTAGCTCGACGGAATCTTCGTGAACGTTCGCGGCGACATTTTGAAGTCGAAGATCGGCGCGATGCTATTTGCCGTCGTATCGGTCGTGCCGAGGCGGCCGAGGTGCCAAGTGTCTTCGATGAAGCGCACGATGCTGCCGAACTCGTAGACTTTGTGCGTGATCTCTTTGCGCTTGACGTAGGGCGCGACCACGAGCATCGGGACGCGAAATCCGGGGCCGCCCTGCTGGTCGAGTTTCGGCGGCGACACGTTGTCGTAAAAGCCGCCCCAGTCGTCCCAGACGATGACGACCGCGGTGGAGTTCCAGTACGCGCTCTCACCGACGGCGTCGACCACGCTGGCCACCCACGACGGCCCGGTGTCGGAGGAGTAGCCGGGATGGTCGGAGTTGACGCCGTCGGGAATCACCCAGGACACCGACGGCAGCGTGCCGCCGCTGATGTCGCTGAAAACGTTGGTCTCGGGCTGCGAGATGTGCGCGTTCCACTCGCTCTGATTGCCGTAGACCGAGTCGATGGTCAAGAACGCGTTCCAGAGGCCGCCGGTGTTGCCTTGCCACGCCGGGGTGTAGTACTTCCACGAGACCGATTTTGCGTCGAGCAGGTTCTGCAGCGTGCGATAGTTGCTGCCCGACGACGGAAAGTCGGTCGTGCAAGGGAAAGGCCCGGCATTCTCTTCGTACTTAAGGCCCGTCGTGATCAGCGAGGTGACCGCGCCCGATTTGGAGGGACAGCCCCATGGCATCTTCGTTGGATCGTCGATGATGCTATCGCTCGCGTCGATCTCGGTGCCGCCGCGGATCAAATCCTGATGGGCGGTATAGCTGCCGCTGCCCTGCGTTTGGAACGTGTGGTCGGCGATGGCGTAGTTGTCGGCGATATCCCAGTATGGACCGAGGTCGCTGGGGTCGACGTATTGGTACGGCGCGCTGCCCTCTTTCTTACCGCTGCTCTGCGCGATGATCAAGTTGAACGCGTCCATGCGGCCGCCGTCGTATGCGGTTAGGTAACCGCCGTACGTGTGGCGCAGAATGCTGGTTGCCTCCAGCGGAACTTTCTTCAGCGCGATCTGCTGCGTCTGCGAGCCGATCTTCTCCAGACCGGTCGTGGTGCCGTCGGTTCCGGGAAAGGTGGCGAAGAGGTCGTTGAAGGTGCGGTTCTCCTGCACCATCACGATGATGTGCTGGATCGTTGCGGCTTTTTTCGGCGCGACGTGCTGCGGTTGCACCACGACCGGAACCGCCGGCGCCGTGCTGCCGCCGCATCCGGCCGCCGCTACCGTCGCGGCCAAAGCGCAGCCGCAGAGCGCCCGCGAGCGCACTCTCGGCTACTCCGGATCGGGCACGAGGCCCGACTGCTTCCGCTGCAGGAAGTAGGAGGTGGGGTACTTGGCAGCGATGGGCTTGAACGCCCGCGGCTCTCCGCCGAAGTAGAACAGATTGCCGATGCTGGTCGCGCGCTGATCGGTGGTGCCGAGCGAGCCGAGATCCCAGTTATCCTCGATGAACCTCAAAATGCTGCCGAACTCGTACTGCGTGTGCTCGACGTGCGGCTGGGTAAACGGCGAGACGACGATCATCGGCACGCGGAAACCGAGGCCGCCTTGATTGTCGGTGAAGGGTGGCGGCACGTGGTCGTACCAGCCGCCGTAATCGTCCCAAACGACGATGACCGCACTCGACTTCCAATACTTCTTGCTGTTGCCGACCGCGTTGACGACCGAGGCGACCCACGACGGACCCGTATCGCACTTGCACTGCTCCTGCGGATGATCCGAGTTGGGGGCGTCGGGCGTCACCCAGGACACGGCGGGCAGCGTCCCCTTCTTGATGTCCGCGAAGATCTTCGTGTCGGGCCAGACGACTTTCGTACCCCATTCCGAGCTGTTGCGCACCGACGAAATCGCGTCGTAGGCGCTCCAGATCCCCGCGCCCTCCTTGGCCTTGACGATCTGCTCGGCGTAGAACTTCCACGAGACGCCGGCCCCATCGAGCAAGTCGCGCATCGTCTTGTAGGTGAAGCACGGGAACGGGCCTTCGTTTCCGAAGTATTGGAGCTGCGTCGTGATCACCGGCACGAACGAACTGCTGTGATTGTCGCAGCCCCACGGCCACCACGACGGATTGTCGATGGCGCTGTTCTCGTTCGAGCCGCTGCCGACTGCATAGTTCACCACCGTTCCGCCGGCGATCAGATCTTGGTGTGCCGTGAACGAGCTGCTTCCTTGAGTCTGGAACAAGTTGTCGGCGAGAACGTATTGCGAGGCCATATTCCAGTACGGCTGGATCTGCGACGGGTCGACGTACTCGTACGGACCCGTGCAGTCGATCTTGCTGCTGGCCGGGATGTAACTGAGATCGAAACCGTCCATCAGGCCGTTGTCGAGATCGACGAGGAATCCGCCGGGGCGATTGGCCGATCCCGATACGTAACGATGCTCGTAGTCGTTGCCGGAGTAGAGCGGCTTCTCGGCCAGCGGGATCGACGTTGCGTACGGATAGTCGCACTGGCTCACCAGCGACGCAGGCACTGCCTCCATGTTACCGGTGGTCGTGCCGTTGGCGTTGGGGAAGGTGGCGAAAAGGTTGTCGAAGCTGCGGTTCTCTTGGATTACGATGATCACGTGCTGGATCGGCGTGCTCGGAGAGCCGCGATGGTGCACTCGCGCCGCGGGCGGCGGCAGCGGGGCGCTCGTCGAGCCGGAGCCTCCTGAAGAGCAGGCGCTCAGTACAAGGGCCACCAGCGCTGCGACACCGGCGAGCCGGGCGCTCACGAAGGGACGGGCTCCATCTTATCGGCCAGCGCTTTGACGTCGTAACCGAAATACTCGGCGACCCCTCCGGTAACCGCGGCAATGTCGGCCAGCTCGCCCGCGCTGAACTTCGGCTTGTAGTAGTCGGGGAAGGAGAGCTTCTTTCCGAAGGCCTCGCGCGTCGCGGCAAACTTGCCGGCATCGAGGCCGGTGTGCGTTAGGATGCGGTCGATCGTGACCAGCGAGTCGGAGCAGAGATCCTCGTAGCGCACGATGCAGACGCGCTTGGCCAACTCGGGGTCGTCCTGCAGCTGCTTGACGACGAAGCCGTAAACGTACGCCCAGTAGCGGGCGCGCGATTGCACCACTTGGCCCGCGTCGAAGAGCCGGCGGATCTCCGCCAGCACCGGCGGGCTGCCGACGTTGGCCATCACCTGGTGGGGGCCGAATTCGTGGTGGCCGGTCAGCTCGATGATCTCGATCTGGCGCGGGTCGGTGTTCTCGATTTCAGCCCAGATGCGATCCTGCTTGATGATCGAGGCGATGTGATCGAGCGGGTTGCGCACGTAGAGCAGGAAGCGCGCGTCGGGGAACATGCGCCGCAGGTACTGCATGCGCACCACGCACATGATGGCCTTGCTCACGTAGCGGCTGCGCTGGCGCACGAGTGCGAGTTTGCGCAGGTGCTCGTCGTAGAAGCGTTCGAACCCCGGATTCGACGTCGAGCCGTCGAGCACGCTGTACTTCGTTTCGTCGTGGATGAAGGGGAAGAAGTGCTCCCAGATGATCTCTTCGCCCATCTCGGCGCTGTCGCGCGTGACCTCGATGCGGTCGCGGTGGATGCGCGGCACCGGCTTGCGCATCGCGTCGACCGGTATGCGCGGAAAAACCTGATTCCAGACGTACGGCATGTACGGCATCAAGAAATCGGCGTATTTGTGCGTCGCGACGTCGGGGTGCTCGCTGAGCATCTGCAGCGTGATCGTGGTGCCGGCGCGCGGAAGGCCGCAGATGTATACGGGACGGTCGACCCGCTGCGTCGCCAGCTTGCGCTCCAGCATCTTGGTCTCGAGGTTGCCCAGCGCCACGAAGAGCGGTGCTGCGGCGTGGACGCCGCGGACGCTCCAATAAAAGGGCCCGGGCACGGAAAACTTCTGCGGCTTTGCCGTTTCTGTGGTTGCCATCGTAAGGGCTAGACTTTCTCGAAGAGAGCGCCGATTACCGTTAGGCCTGGCCCGAACGCCATGCTGAGCACTTTGGTCCCGGCCGGAATCTCCGGGGAGTCGACGATCAGCTGCCAGATGTGCGGAGCGGTGGCCGAGGCCATATTCCCGTGCTCGCGCAGCACCTTGCGGCTCAGGGCGATCTGCGATTCGTCGATGCCGAGCCGGCTGGCGATCTGATTGAGGATCGCCGGGCCGCCCGGATGGATGGCAAAGACCATGCCGGCCTTCTCGCGCTCGAAGTCGAGCGAAACCTGTTCGCAGATGCCGCTGACGAAATCGGCGATCGAGTCGCGAATCATGAACGGCACTTTTTTGGAGAGCGACATGTCGAACTGAAGCGGACCGGGACGCAGCGTCATCTCCGGCAGGGAGTCGGGGAGAATGTACTCGTCGATCGCCAGCACTTTAAGGCCGCTGCGTTTGCCGGTGCGCTCGAACTCGGCTTGCGGAGAGGCGCTGTACTTGATGAAGCCGTCGGCGAAGAGCGTCGACGTGACGAAGTTGTCGGGCTCGTCGCCGAGAAGATCGAAGTGCAGCGACAAGAATTCGGTGTGCACCAAGTCGACGCGCCTTTTCGGGCGCGGCAGCGAGTCGAACGACGAGCCGACCAATCCTACCGCCGTGCGCACCGCGGGAAATGCGCCGTAGCAGCCCATGTGATAGGAGTGCGTCACGCCGGTGCGCAGCCAGCGCCGCCGGGAGAGGAACGTCTGCAAGGGACTCGGCGAGATGTATCCCGAGCAGCTCACGTGCACGATGTCGTCGGGCGGCTGCGCCGCGATGTCGGGATAGACGCGCTCGAACACGTCGCACGCGACCTCTTCGAAGAGACTCATCCGCTCGTCGAGCGCTTCGCCGGTTTCGGCGCGCAGGTCTCCGTAGCGGGCGATGCCTTCGTGCGGGCTCTCGGGCCGCGGAACGACGAAGCGTGAGGTGAGTACGCTGACCTGCCGGGCAGCGATGTGTTCGGCGGAGGCGCCGTAGCGCGCCATGCGATCCGCGATCATCTTAGCTAGCTCGGCTCGCTCTGCTTCCGAGCGTAGGCCTTTGCGCGCGCACTGCGCGAGCGTCATGAAGTGGGCCTGGATGCGCTTGAGCTCATCTTGCTCGCGCGGCTGCGTCATGAGAACCGTCGCAAAATCTGAAAGCACGACGGGCACGGCAAGCGGCCGGGCATCGCTGGTGACGGCGCCCGCGCCCGACGTTTGCGCGGTTGGCGATGAGATGGTTTCAATCGTACGCATATAGAGCCACGACTGTTCTTCGCCGGAGACGCCGCTCTTCCATTGCGAATGCGATTGATGCTGCGAGCCTTTTGCCATCGGATAATCCCAGTTACCTTTTACGCGTTCCTAATGATCGTCGACGGGTCTGTTCGACGGTTTTTGGTGCAAAAAGTACGAGCGATCGTACTTAGAATCGAATGAGGCAAACTTTCGCGGATGTTGAGTAAAGTCAAAAAAGTCGCTGACGAAGCTCGCAGACGTCTCGTCGGTGGTTCCGAGGGTCGGCAGATTCCAGTTCTCTTCGACGAACCGTATGATGCTCCCGAACTGGTACACGTTATGCGAAACGTAGTTGCGTTTCGCGTACGGTGCGATGACCAGCGCGGGAACGCGAAAGCCCGGACCGCCGAAGCGGCGCGGAGTGGGCGGCGCGACGTGATCGTACCATCCGCCCCAGTCGTCCCACACGACGACGATCGCGGTGGAATCCCATGCCGGACTCTGGCCGATCGCGTTGACGACTTGCGTAATCCACGAGGGTCCGGTATCGGAGGTGGAGGCGGGGTGGTCGGAGTTTTGGAAATCGGGAATCACCCACGAGACCGCGGGAAGTGTGTCGCGCGAGATGTCGGTGAAGACTTGCGTTTCGGGGTTGATCTCGTTGGTCGACCACTCCGGACCGTAACGCACGGCGGAGATCGCGTCGAACGCGTTCCATTGATCTCCGGCGATGCTGTCGCCGACCTGCGGCGCGTAATAGCGCCAAGAGAGCGATTTGGCGTCGAGCGAATCGCGCAGCGTGCTATAGGTAAAGCACGGGCGCGGGCCGCCCTCCGGCTCGAACTGATTGGCGGCGGTGATCAGCGAGGTGACCGTTCCCGCCGGCGCGTCGCAGCCCCACGGCGGCCGCGTGGGATAGTCGATGACGCTCTGCGTCGCGCTGATGTCGGTGCCGCCGCGAATCAGATCCTGATGGGCGGTGAAACTTCCGCTGCCCTGCGTTTGAAAGAGGTGGTCGGCGAGCACGTACGCTTTCGCCATCTGCCAGTACGGCGCCACTTGCGACGGGTTGACGTATTGATAGACGTACGTTCCGGGCGTGTGGCCGATCGGCACGAGGTCGAAGCCGTTCATCTTGCCGTGATTCCAATCGCCAAGCCACTGCGTGTACCCATGGTTCGGCGAAAGGCCGCCCTGAAGGTTGGCCTCGCGTAGCGCTAGCGTCCCGTTATGCGTCTTGCCGACCCGAGTGCCGTCGGCGCCGGGGTACGTGGCAAAGAGATTGTCGAAGCTGCGGTTTTCCTGGATCATGATGACGATGTGCGTGAAGTACTTTCCCTTTTTCGCCGGCGGCGGCGGGGGGACGGGCGCCGAGACCGACGGGGTGGAGCCGCCGCCGCAACCCGGCAGTGCGGTCGCTATGCCCGTGAGTGCGGACAAGGTAAAGAAGGCGGTGCTCAGAGGAAGCAGCCGCGCACGAAGGGCCGAGCGGCTCATACGACTATCCTTATGATTCGGGTTCCGGACCCATCCCTTCCCTTGCGGGCGGTCGCCGCGGCGGCGGCCCGGCTCCGGGAGGGGGGCGTCGTCGCCTTCCCCACCGAGACGGTCTACGGCTTGGGCGCCCTCGCCTTCGACCCCGTTGCGGTCGCGCGCATCTTTGAGATCAAGGGACGGCCAAGCTTCGACCCCCTGATCGTTCACGTGGCGGACCGGGAGATGCTCGATTACGTGGTAGCCGAGGTGCCCGCCGCCGCCGCGCGCCTGATCGAGCGCTTCTGGCCGGGACCGCTGACCCTCGTACTTCCCAAGCGACCCGAGCTGCCCGGCATCGTGACCGCCGGTCTGAGCACGGTCGCGGTCCGGATGCCCGCTCACCCCCTGGCCCTGGCCCTGCTCGAGGCGGTCGGCGCCCCGCTGGCGGCCCCCAGCGCTAATCCGTTCGGCCGGCCTAGCCCCACCCGCGCGGGGCACGTGACCGCGATGCTCGGCGACGGGGTCGATCTCGTGCTCGACGGCGGGGCGGCGTCGCTCGGGCTGGAGTCGACGATCGTGAGCCTCGGGCCTCCGGCGGCGCTGTTGCGACCCGGCGCGCTGGGCGTCGAGGAGATCGAGGCGGTCGTGGGCCGCTTGGAACGGAGCGGGACGCCCGGGGTCATCAGCGCGCCTGGTCAGCTCGAAAAGCACTACTCGCCGAGAACGCCGCTGCGCCTCATCGACCCCGCATCGGTCCCCCTGCAGGAGCGACGGAGCGCCGGAGCGCTGGCGCTCAGCGAATCCTTTGACGGGTATGCGACGATGCGCGTGCTCTCCGAGCGCGGAGATCTGCGCGAGGCGGCGAGCCGTTTCTTCGATGCCCTCCACGACCTCGACGCGCGGCAACTCGAGCGCATCGACGCGCAGCCGGTCGGCGAGAACGGCTTGGGACTGGCCATCATGGATCGCCTTCGCCGCGCCGCCGCGCGCTAAACCGTCGCGGAGAGCCGAAACAGAAAGGAAACGCGGAGCGTTTTCCAGTTGGGTAACGAAGAAAGGATGATGATGTTCAAACGCGATCTCGTGAGGTGTGCGGCGCTATGTGCGGCCGCGATCGTTTGGTTCGGCGCCGCGCCGACCGGCGACGTGCTGCCGTACGCCGTTGCCGGCGACGTGTCGGAGACCTACCGGCTGCTCACGACGACGTACTACGAGCCCGTCGACCCGCACGTGCTCTTGGCCGCTGCGAGCGGCGCTCTCGTCGATTCGGCTCGCAAACACGGGGTTGCGATCTCGCCGCCTGTCCTGCGCGCTTCTGCCGATCGCGACGCCACGGTCTCGGCCCTGGACGAAGCGATCGCCAACGCGGCGCGCACCGCTCACGCCTCATCGAGCGACTTTGCCTACGACGCGATCGTGGCGATGGCCAAAGCGGTGAATGACCGTTACACGCAGTTCTTCACGCCCGCGGAGTTCAAGCAGTTCAACGAAGCGCTGGATCCCGCGCGCATCGGCGGGATCGGCGTGATGATCGAACCCGACACCCCTACCGGATACGTCCGCGTTACCTACGTACTGCCGAGCACGCCGGCCGAGCGCGCCGGTCTGACCGTTGGCGACCTCATCACCGCCGTAAATAACACGCCAACCAAAGGGCTGGCGGTCGACCGCGTCAGCGACCTGCTGCGCGGGAACCCCGGAACCATCGCGGCGATCAACATCTTGCGCGCCAACGCGAACTCATCGGTTTCGATCACCCGCGAGGACGTCCAGCCCCCGACCGTGATTTATCGCATGCTCGCCGGCGGAATCGGCTACGTGTGGGTGATGGCGTTCGGACGGGCGACGCCCAACGAGTTCGACACCGCGATCGCTCGCCTGCAGCAGCAGGGCGCCAAAGCGCTGGTGCTCGATCTGCGCAACGACGGCGGCGGCTACGTTGATTCCGCGCTGGACATCAGCTCGCGTTTCATCGCCAATAAAGCTCTGCTGACCGTTGAGGAGCGCGGCCGCCACGATACGACCATCCACGCCGACGACGCGGCCTCGATCGCGCTTCCGCTCACCGTGCTGGTCAACCAGTATACGGCCTCGGCGTCGGAGATTACGGCCGGTGCGCTTCAAGACGACGGCATCGGCCAGCTGGTCGGCGCGAAGACCTTCGGCAAGGGCGTGATGCAGACGCTGACGCCGCTGCCCGACGGAGCGGCCATCAAGATCACGACCGCTCATTACCTCACGCCCAACCGCCACGACATCAACCTGCGCGGCATCGCGCCGGACCTCATCGTCGACGAGAATCACGACGCTCGCTTCGGCGAGATCGATCGCGACGCTCAGCTGCGAGCGGCCATTACCGTTCTCCAGAAAGAGATCGCCGCGAAGAGCTAGGGGCGGGCAGCGCCGAGGTTACAAGATGGGTAGCGGCCGCCCGAGTGGCGACGGACCAGGCGTACGACTGTCCCGTTACGGGCGAAGACGACGTCGTCCATCAGGCGGCGCATCAAAAAGATGCCAAAGCCGCGCCCACGCTGATCGGGCTCGATGCTGGTTAGCGGCGTCGGTGCGGCAAAGCCGCGCCCGTTGTCGCCTACTTCAACGCTTAGCTCTTCGCCGTCGAAGTTGCACTCGACGGTGAAGCCTACCGAGCGCGTGTCGGCGCCATGCTCGACGGCATTGCTGAGCGCCTCACCTGCGGCCAGGCGGATGTCTGCAATCTCGGCATCGGAAAAACCGCAGGCAGCGGCGAAGCCGGCGATGCCGCGCCGGGCGAGGGCCACATTCGTGATGTCGTTTGCGTAGTCGGCGCGGTAATGTGTGTTCACGGCGAGTTGTTTCGTTTGTACGAATTGCCCGGCCGCGACGGTTGCTCAAACCTCCGGGGCCTTGGGCAACGTAAAAGGAGCGGCGCGCCTAGGCCGAAGTGAAGGCCGAACGGGCGATTAGCTCAGCTGGGAGAGCGCCTCCCTTACAAGGAGGATGTCGGCGGTTCGAGCCCGTCATCGCCCATTTTCTATCTGCCACTTGGGTAAGGATCGGCTTGAACGCCTGCAACCCAAGCGAGCGGTGCGGAGGCGTTCTGGAGCTCGCATCGCGTGGTCATGGGCTCCCACCGGTGCAAACAAATGCGGGAGAGTTATATGCGCCCGCTCAGGTTCAGTGGGGTGCCAATACGTAACGATCGAGGATCAGTCATTCGATACGATACCTCGCGTGAGCATTTCGTCCGATCCATCCATGCCCGGCGCCGCCGCTGCCACGTTTGAAGGGAAGACCATGTTCCCAAACCGTGAATACGACAAAATAAGAAGAGTAGGGAGATATTCTAGAGATGGATTCAACGAAGATCGAGTCGCTTTCGAAGGACGTTGCCGCCAAGCACGAAGCCCTGGTTGTGGCGCAGCGGCGCTTGGACGAATCGTTCGCGGATGCGATCAAAGATCCGACGCACCTAATCTCTCAAGCGCACCTGGACGCTTTGCGGGAGTGGAATAGCGCCTTTCAGGCTCATAGCGTAGCCGTCGTCGAGCTGCTCAAGTTGCTCTCCGGGTTTGCGGTTCCCGGCAACGAAGATCCGCAGTCAACCCGTTAAGGAGGAGCGCGCCATGTTGAGGATCGGGATAGCCGCAGTTCTGCTCGCCGGCTGCGGGGCTTCAAGTGCTGATCTTTTGCAGTCGCCCCTTTCAGCTACGCGTTCGTCGTCGGTGAAGCGGGTGCCGTCGAACGTGCAGGGGCAGAAAGAGGCGCTGATTTACGTGGCCTACGGGCTAAACGGTGCCGTCATGTACGACTACGCAACAATGAAGCCCAAGGGCACGCTGTCTGGATTCGAAAGTGCAAATGGCCTTTGCGCCGACGCCGCTCAAAACGTCTACGTCGTCGACGTAAACCGGGAGGCGGTGTACAAGTTCGCGCACGGAGCACAGGAACCCGAAGACACCTTCGCAGACTCCGGTGGATTCCCGGTGAATTGCAGCGTCAACCCGCGGAACGGCGACCTCGCAGCGGTGAACGCTGTTCGCGCTGCCACCCTTGGCGTGCCCGAGGCGCCCCTATATCAGGTGTGCGGTTTTCAAGTGCCCACCGACTAGTGTGCGATTTTCAAGTGCCCATCAGTGTGCGGTTTTGACTGCCCGCCGAGGTCGCCACTGATATGGCCTGCGCATCTTAGAGCAGCCTACGGTCCTGTGGCCTTAGCGACCTTGCGCAGTAGGACACGAGAAGTCGCAGCCGCGTAGCGCCGTCGTAGGCGCGCCCTGATGGACTTCGCTTACTGCGCGACGAGGAGCTCGAGGCGAACGCTGGCACAAAACCGCGTTCCTGAAGGTCCGCCGAGCCGCCCGAATATACGCCCGACGTGACCGCCTACGAGGTGGTATTTCATTTTGATTAAAAGTTAAGGAGCTGTCTATTCAGCCGCAGCGGAGCGCCTGCACGACTCAATCACGGTGGTCGAGCCGTTAGCCGTCACGATCTTCCAGTCAAAGGAATCTCTGGTGTGCGGGACGATCGTTACCGTTGCACCATCTTGATCGCGTTTGCTCTTAAACTCACCGCCAACCCAACCGTCTACGCTTTTCGTTAAAACGCCGGCCGCACTAAAATCGTACGCGACAAGCTTCTGCTGCAGCGCGTTATATCCCCAAATCTGCATACTCCAGTGCGATCGTCCACGCTCGCGAAGACTTTCATATTCAATCAGCCACGACCGGTCTGGAGAAAACTGGTACCTAGCCGTTGAAACATCTCCCTTGGGAACTTTCGCACCTTCAATCACACAATGCCATGAACCAACCAAGAAGGACAGCTTCTCGATTGCACCCGACTCAGCCGTCTGCGCGGAGGCGCCCGAACCGCTGAGAGCCAGACCTAACGTGAGGAGGAAAAAGACCACGGATCGGAAGACGCGACCCCCTCTTGTTCTCATAACTTAGTTGATAGTGCGCAGCGTATTCGAAGTGTAACGCACCCGGCTATGCGTCGTCAAAGTCTGTCCGATTCTTGAAACAGAGGGCGATAGCACACATCGCCGAGATCGACGCGGCTGCGGCTATCGACAACATAACGGCTCGCGGCCCAATGTAAAAGTAGGTTGCCGTTGTGCTGGTTGCCACGAAAAGGAAGTCGAGTATTAGTAGTGTGAGCCTCCACAGGATTGGCAAACGGGGCGTGCTCCGCCAAATCCAAGGGATGCTAAAGCAAAGCCACGCTAAGCAGATTATGTATACAACCGGCATCATAACGATTAATGCGGTCGATGCGGCTGTGCGGGTTTCGATTTCGGGCCCAGCGGAATCCCGTAGCTGCCGCCCGCCGATAGCCCTGGCGAACCGAACTGCACTCCAAAACCTAGAGACGCACCATTTTCATTAAATGCGCCCTCCACACGCGCGTTCACAATACCTACACCAGCAGCAAGGCTACCTCCCCCGCTTTTACCCCCGCCACATCCTTACCGGTCTTTCCCGGTATTGGCATCAAAACTCCTGTCGTTGCCGACATGCCTAAGCCGGCCCAGAGTGGCTTGCTTGCACTTGCTCCCCCACTAGCGAACGATCCATTCTTGCCGGTGACCGTGTGCGACCACGAAATGGGTCCCGCGTGCCACTCAACTTTCCCGTAGACATCGACGTTTACGGGGCAACTGTGGCGGATGGATTGGATCGATGCCGCAAGTTCCGGGAATGCACCCTTCGTAGCCGCTGGGATCTTCGTATTCAAGTGGATTGTTATTATTCCAAACAAACGGCTTTTGCGACATCGGATCATGAACGTCGCCGGCGTATGCATCTGGAGTGAGCCACTGGCCGCTCGTCGGATCATACGCTCTTGCGCCCTGCACCCAACCATGCTGTAGCCGTCAGGACGCTGCATCTTAAAATAGGGAGCGAAAGCCAGACACTTGTAAAACGGCCCTGTCGAGTCGGTCTCAAACCCACACGAACCAGTTATCTGCGCCATATTCTCGTGCCAGTATTGGTTAAACCGCGTGACGTAGGATCGTGTCCCACGCCGTGGTGTATGAAGCTCAACCTCGGCGAAGTGGCGATCAGCTGATAACTGCCGAAAGCCTGGCAGTCTGATTGTCGC
>DASZGC010000067.1:0-1843 GCA_035939175.1 Candidatus Cybelea sp.
GCTCCCGATCGCGCTGAAGTACCGTTCGCTCTTCCGGCCGATTTTCGCCGCGGTCCCCGTGCTGCCTGACGATGTCAGCGCAGCCGGGACCCGCGCTCCGGCGGTTCCAGCCTAAACGGCCTCAACTCCGCGGGCCAGCGCGCGCAGCACTAACCTCGTTCGGGCATCGCGAACGCGAGCTGCGTCATTCCGCGCGCGTCGATGTAGGCGCGTCCGCCCGCGCGGACGACGCGCAGCAGCACGCTGCCGCAACCCGCGCAGCGCGCGACCAAACCGGGCGCTTGCAGGTACACGTGCGCTTCGGCGAAGCGCTTCGTGATGCCGCAATGCGCGCACTGCGCCTCCGCGACCGTGGCGTCGGCCGCGAAGATCTCGCTCATCATCCCCGCGGCGGCGTTTCCATCGAGGTAATCGTCGGTTGGCATGCTCATCGTTGTTCACCCGTTGCGCCGAAACGTTCGGTGCGGACCGCGTCGGCGCGGTGACCCGCAGTGGTAAGAAAGCCGGCAACCGCCTCGACGAACGGGGTCGGACCGCACACGTAGCAGGTCGGACTCGTATTTGCGGGCCACGCGGCCTGCTCGATGAGAGCGGCGTCGATGCGGTGCGGCGGGCGCGGCGAATCTTCGGGGGCGACGCGCGTGTACGCGAAGTCGATCCGCACGCCGTCGTCGCGGCCGGCGAGCGCGCGCAGCTCCTCCGAGTACAGCACGGCACCGGGTTCGCGCACGGAATACAACAGCCGAAACGACGCCGTGCTTCGCGATCGCTCGCGCGCGCGTATCATCGCCATCAGCGGTACGATGCCCGAGCCTCCGGCGACGAGCTGAGCCGGTTCGGTCTGCTCCGCGCGCCACACGAACCAGCCGCCGATCGGGCCGCGCAGCTCCAGGCGCGTGCCTGTGGTAAGAGTCTGCGTGAGGTACGGTGACACTTCGCCGTCTTCAAGCCGTTCGACGGTGAGCTCGACGCGGCGATCGTCGCTCGGCGCCGACGCGATCGAGTACGAACGAACCGCCGAGTAGCCGTCGGCGGCGGTCAGCCGCACGTCGACGTGCTGTCCCGCGAGGTGACCCGGCCACTCAGGAACGTCGAGCGCGATCGTCCGCGCAACCGGCGTCTCGTCGCGCAGCGCGACGACGGTGCCGACCAGCCACGTCACTCGTTCCAATACCGCTGCTCGCGCCACGGATCGCCGTAGTTGTTGTAGCCGAGACTTTCCCAGAACCCGGGCTGGTCTTCACGCATCAGCGTGAGCCCACGCACCCACTTCGCGCTCTTCCACAAATACAAGTGCGGGACGAGCAGCCGTGCGGGACCGCCGTGCTCCGGCGCAAGATCCTTGCCCTCGAAGCTGAACGCGATCCACGCCTGACCGTTCTTTAGGTCCTTCAGCGGAACGTTCGTCGTGTAGTCGCCGTACGAGTGCGCCATCACGTATGCAGCGTCGGACTTCACGCCCGCGAGCAGCACATCGAGCGAGACGCCTTCCCATGCCGTGCCGAGCTTCGACCAGCGCGTGACGCAGTGCAGATCGGCCGTGATCTTCTCCGACGGCAGCGCGCGAAACGACTTCCAGTCCCAGCGCGCCGAGACGTCGCCACCGGAACCGATGGTGAACTCCCACTGATCGAGTGCTACGCGCGGCGTCGGCCCCGCGGAGAGGACGGGAAAGTCCGTCGTGAGATATTGTCCTGGCGGAAGCTTCGCGTTCGACGACCTCCGCCGTCCGGAAAATCCGGGTGAGACGATCCCCATGGCTGCGCCCTCGCTGACCATATAACCATAGCACGGCGGGCGCGTTCGCGGAGCGGGGCAGCTTGGGCGGCGGCAAGAAACGGGG
>DASZGC010000068.1:0-4031 GCA_035939175.1 Candidatus Cybelea sp.
TTCGATTCCGTTCGTTTCCACGTTGCGCCGAATCGTCTCGTGCAACGGAGGCGGCGGCCATACTTCATCCGCCGTAATCGTGATAGAGGCGGCCCGCGCCCGGGTGTAGGCTACGCTCGCGCGTAGCGACGCGGGCCGCCGCTACCGACGTTTCCGCCCCCTTAGGGTCGTATCCCCTCGACGTTGACTGCCACCGTTTCGTTTCCTAGGGCCGGGGCTGCGGAAGCCGACGTAGAACTACCGCGTATGGTGTGTGCGTTTTGCCGGCACGACGTTCGTGCTGGCGCTATTGTTTGCGCGGCGTGCGGCGCCAGCATCCGCTATGGTCCCCGCCTTGAAGACGTCGTGGTACACGGCGTACTCTTCGCGGCCCTCGCGATGATATTTGACGTCGGCGTACTAAAGGGACGCCTTCCGCTGGTAACAGTCGCTATCGTCGCATTCGTGTTTGGCGGGGCGTTCGGAGTTTGGCGTTGGTGGGGCAAAGTGAGGTACCGACGATACATGCACTAGCGCGCCACGCCAGCGCGCGGTTCGGGATAGACGCCTCCAGTTGCGGCGCGCAGGGGCGCCTGCGGAGTCGCGCAAAGCGTTGCAGCAATGGCAAGGAATTTTTGCGGTATACTGTGCCCTGTGGAATACTCGCACGGCCGGCACGCGACCCCGTCAGTCGGCGAAACACTATCGGTGATGGAGGCGGCGGACCTCTTGGGCGTGTCCCCCCAATGCCTCGCACGTTTGATCGATAGGCGTGAGATTTCGTGCCGCGCCGCCGACGGAAGCGTGTTGCTGCACGACGTCCTCGAATACAAGCGTTGCAGAGATCGGGACCGCCGCGCATTCTTGGACAATTTTACCGCTGAATCGGCGGAAGCGGGACTCTACGACTAATTCGTTGTCTTGCCTCTTCGCTGCATTTGCGCTGATACACAAATGCATAATCGGCAACGCATTTTTCTCTTGTTCTCCGCCCGTTGATTCGAACACCCGTTCGTGCTATAATTTTTCCGTCGCGATTTTGCGCATCTAAAAACAAAGCGGCCCGGCCGGTGTTGGCACACCGACCGAGCCCGTCACCCGATGGAGTTATCATCGAATGACAGCCTTCGAGTTCGACGCATTGGCGTCGAGCCCTCGGCACGGCGTCGCCGTCGCCGAATGTAGTCCGTTTCACTCTTGCCGCCGGGTGGTCGCATGATGCCGCCGCCGGTTGAGTTTTGCGCCTCTATGGCGGACGTTACGGATGAGCAGCACCAGAACATGGCCGATCTGGTGCAGTCTGAGGACTTCAACCCTGGTGTTGTCGTGCGATTTCTTCGCGGCAACGGAATAGATGCATTCGTCGATGAGTCCGCCGGCGGCTTCCGCTACAGGCTGAGCGATCCCGCCCGCGAGTCGCAGGTGCGTTTCGCCTGTGTCTGTTTGCGGGCGTCTATCAGCTATGCGATCGAAGCCGCGTATTGGTGCATCGAGGCGAAGCGATGATCCGCAAGCTTTCGCGTCCGCCCGCGGAAGCGCTGTCGGCTCGCATCGTTCGCCTGCGAATCGCGCGCGGCTTCAGTATCTACGATCTGGCGGCGGAAGCCGGCGTCTTCGCCGGCTCCATAAAGCGGCTAGAAACCGGCCAAGCGGCGGACAAGCGGATCCTGCCGGCGCTTGCGACCGCACTTGACGTACCCCTTTGCCGGCTCGTGTGTGGCGAACATAGCTGCGCCGAACAAGCGTGCATACGTACGGCCCGTCTTGTGGGCGGTCAGCGATGATCCGACTTAGGTGCAGGCCTCTCTACCCAACGAGCTTCGATCGTGACCTGATCGCCGTCCAATGATATTGTGTCGACGAGTGGGTGCGCGCCGTATGCCACCGCGCGGCGGATGTCATCGAGCGACACGCGGCCGAGCTGAGATTCACGGGCGAGGCGTTCGTTCACGAGAACGGCGAGCGCCTCGACCGTCAGCGGCGCTGATGTGCGTTGCACTTGAGGGTCGGCGTTTGCCAGCAGCTCCTGATACGCCAGGCCTTCCTCGAGGACATAACGGTAGGCGACGTGCGCGCGCTTTCGATCGCCGTGAACGTGCAGTAGCACGAACTCGGCGATCGCATTGGAGGCGCGGCCGGGCGCGAAGAGCGGTATGAGAAGCGACCAGCGAATGGCGTGCACGGCGTGCGCGCGCAGGAGCTTTATGAGATCCTCGGACGTCCAGAGTGCGACGCGATGCGTCTGCAACTCACCGTCGAGCTCCGCGTCGCGTGGGAAATCAGCACCGAGCAGCACTGCGTAATCGCCTCCGACGAGATCGCGCAGCCTTCCCGCTTCCTGCGCGGCGGGGTTACGAACCTGATTCTCGACCGTTGCGATGGTCTTGCATTCAACGATCACGGTGTACGCGTGATCGCCGAGCGGCGCTGTCGCGACGACATCCGGCTCTCCTTCGCCTCCCATCCGCTTTGTGTTGAAGCCTAGGGACTCGAATGCCTCAGCAACGTCGCGCTCGAACGGGGCTCCGATGTTCGGGCCGTCGCCGGCCTGCGCTGGAGTGAGCCGATGCGCGCTCGCTTCCAACCTTGTGACAAGCGCTTCTATCGCCGGGTTACTCGGCTCGGGATCGTCGTGGCCGGCGAAGGCGTCGACCGGCATGTCGAGCCGATAACGTCCGTCGCGCAGCAGAACGAACTCCGGCTTTTCACCGCGGTCGCGCTGGCGATCCAGCAGCGTCTTGATCGCGTTGCGCACGTAGTTCGGGATGGTCCCGGGCGCTAGGAGCTTGTGCTCGATGCCGAGCGTGCAGAGCTCTTCGGCGGAATACGCCTTGCCGTCGGCCAGCATGGTCCGTATCGCAGCCAGCACCACGCCGTGCCCACCGGTTCGCCCTGCCGCTTTCCCGAGAAGCCTCATTCCTCGTTTATCGGACGGTTTCGTTTAATACGATACGCCTTGGCGATTTTTCTACCGCGCTCTGCAATGTCGCGCAGTAGCTCGTCGGTGAGCGGCTTAGTGCGGTGGTGCTCTGCGTCAGCGATGCCGAGATCGACGGCCGCGCGCAGTCTCGCCGCGCGCAGCGTACCAGACAGATTCAGCTTCTGGCATTCGGCAGCAATCATCTTCAGGAGCTCAAGATTGCCGCTGGCAAGAACGTTCGCGGCGGACTCGACCGACGGAAACCAGGTCTTCGGCTCTCCAGGTATAGGGCGGTACTCGCCACTCGCGATAGCCACCGTCCGCGCCTTCATCTCCTCGTAGCTGGCGATCCCGATCTTCAACGTCTTCATGATCTCATTCCTAGTCGAAACCGCGGTAACGGCGCGTCCACGCGGACAGGGTTATCACTGACCGGTAACGATGTCAATCGTCCAGGTCCCCCAAGCCTTCCGTGCCGCTCTATCCAGGACTACGAGCGTTCCATTCGGGTGGCGAATTGTTCCCAGGTGAGGAGCTCGCCGTGGCGTTTGGCGTCGCGTGGCCACCAGTCGACGCCGCCTCGGCTGACTCGCAGCTCGCCGAGCTTTTCGCCGTCGGCGTAGACTTCGTAGACCGCGTCGGCGCTGCCGAGCTCTCGCGCCGGCGATCTCACGACTACACGATGTTCGGGCATCGGCGATGCTTCGCCGCTGCGCGCGCGGCAGCCTAGACCGCGGCGCTCCGCGCGCGCAAGATCGCGTCGATCGACGCTGCGAACGCGCCCGCGAAGAAGACGCAGCCCGCGAAGACGGGTACTGCGGCGAGGCCGGCGCGGTCGGCGATCGCGCCCGCGATCAGCGGGCCGACGAGCTGGCCGCAGCCGAAGACCGTCGTCACCGCGGCGAACGATCGCGCGGCGGTCGCGCGGTCGCTGCGCTCGCGCGAGAACGCGCTGGCGACGGCGGCGGTCGCGGCAAGGCCCAGGCCCACGAAGATCACGCCGACCATCGCGCCTGCGACGCCGGGGACGTTCGCGAGGAACGATCCCACGCCGCCGGACGCGAGCGGGATCGCAAGCGCCCAGCGATGCGCACGGCTGCCGAGTACGACCCCGACGCCGAGCGAGCCGAAC
>DASZGC010000069.1:0-87277 GCA_035939175.1 Candidatus Cybelea sp.
GAGGCGCAACCGACGGCACGATGGCCGGAATGCGATCGTAACCTTCGATGCGTGCGACTTCCTCGACGAGATCGGCGGCGATCGCCAGATCGCGGCGTTCGAGCGGGGGCACGACGCAAAACGTCTGCTCGTTCGCGTGCGATACGTCGCAGCCGATCGCGCGCAAGTGCTCCGCGATGCGCGCCCCGCTCAGCGTCAATCCCAGCAGCCGGTCGACGTCGGCGACTTTGAGGGCGATCGGTGCGGCGCGCGCGATTTCGGCGCCGTACGCGCGAGGCCGGTAGACCGTGCCGCCGAGATCGGCCAGCAGGCGCGCGGCTCGCGACGCGCCGATATCGGTGAGTGCCGGCGGCAGCGATTTCTCGTGACGCGACGACGCCTCCGAGCGCAGCGCCAGGGCGGCGCTCATGCGGCGCACGCGCGAGCCTTCGAAGTTCGCCGCTTCCAAGACGATGGCGGTGGTGCCGGCGCCCACTTCGCCCGCCGTCGCGCCCATTAGACCGGCAAGACAGAGCGCACGCTGCTCGTCGGCGATGACCAGCGCCGACGGCGAGAGCGTGCGCTCGACGCCGTCGAGCGTTTCGATCTTTTCGCCTTCGCGGGCGCTGCGCACGATCAGATGGTTGCCCGCAATCCGCGCTGCGTCGTAGAAGTGCAGCGGCTGCCCGGTCTCCAGCATGACGTAATTCGATACGTCGACGAGATTGTTGATCGGTCGCTGTCCCGCCAGTGCCAGGCGGATCCGCATCCACGCCGGCGCCGGCGCAACGCGCAGCCCGGCGATGCACTGCGCGACGAAGCGGCGGCAATCGGGCGACTCGATCGTCACCTCAACCATCTCGCCCGGCGGTTCGGCCTCGCTGCCGGGGTTCTCGAAGGCGGGAACCTGCAGCGGCACGCCGTACGACGCCGCCAGCTCGCGCGCCAGGCCGAGAACCGACATCGCGTCGGGCCGGTTCGTGGTGATCTCGACGTCGAGCACCACGGTATCGAGCCCGAACAGCTCGACGGCGTCGCGCCCCAGCGGCGTCTCCGGCTCAAGCTGCAGGATGCCGTCCTCGAACCACTCGCCAGGCAGCGCCAGCTCTTCGGCCGAGATCATCATTCCTGCAGAGGCGACGCCGCGCATGGTCCGCGGAGCGATGGTCAGCCCGGGAAGTTGCGCCCCGATCGTCGCGACCGCGATCGTCTGTCCGGCAGCGACGTTGGTGGCCGCGGTTGCGATGGTCAGCGGTGCGGAAGCACCGATCTCGACCCGCGCTACGGAGAGACGATCGGCGTTGGGATGCTTCTCGAGGGTCGCGATGCGGCCGGTCACCACGCCCGTCAGGAGCGGACGGCGCGCGATCTCTGCCACCGGGAAGCCGAGCATCGCGAGCCGCTCGGCGATCTCCACGGCATCGTCGGGGAGCGCGACGAACTCGCGCAGCCAGCTGATCGGAACTCGCATTTACGTCAAAGGTTCCTAGGCGCTCAACTCAGCTGCGAGAGAAAATCGGCATCGCTGTCGATGAAGCGGCGGATGTCGTCGACGCCGTAGCGCGCCAGGCCAAGCCGCTCGACTCCGAAGCCGAAGGCCCAGCCGGAGTAGCGCTCGGGGTCGAGCTTTGCTTCGCGCAAGACGTTGGGATGCACCATCCCCGCGCCGCCCAGCTCGATCCAGCCCGAGCCGCCGCACATGTTGCATGGCGGCTGCCGCGCCTCGCCCGCGCACTTCGGACAGGTCGTGTCGACCTCGGCGCTGGGCTCGGTGAACGGGAAGTAGGAGGGCCGAAAGCGCACGCTCTGCGCGGGGCCGAAGAGCCGGCGGCAGAGGCCCGTCAGCATGCCTTTGAGATGCCCGAAGTTGATATCCTCGGCCACGAGCAGCCCCTCCACTTGGTGGAACTGGAAGAGGTGGCGCGCGTCGACCGCGTCGCGACGGTAACACTTTCCCGGGGCGACGATGGCGATCGGCGGCTCGTGCGTCTGCATGACTCGTATCTGCATCGGCGAGGTATGCGGGCGGAGCAGCAGGTCGCCGGTAATCCAGAACGAGTCGAAGCCCTCGCGAGCCGGGTGTTCGGGGGGAATGTTGAGTGCGTCGAAGTTGTAGTAACTGGGCTCCGCCTCAGCGCCGACGACGACCGCGAAGCCATGCCGAGTAAAATAGTCGCAACTCTCTTCGATGATGCGCCGCACCGGATGAATCGAGCCCGCAGGGCCGGCGAGGGACGGGAAGGTGACGTCGATCTCGGACGCCAGTTCGGCATCGACGCGAAGCGATTCGAGCGAGTCGTGCGCGCGCTGCAGCGCGGCTTCCATCGCGGCGACGGCTTCGTTGATGATCCGCCCTGCCTGCGGCCGCTCTGCGGGCGAAAGGTTGCCGATCCCGCGGCGCACCAACGTGACTTCGCCGCTACGCCCGAGGTATGCGACGCGCGCACTTTCGAGCGCCCGCTCGTCTCGTGCTGCCGCGATTGCTTCTTCAAAGCGCTCTTGAACTTCCGCGAGTTGACTGCTGAGTTCCGTCATATTTCCTAAAATGAAAACGCCCGGTTCGTTCTTTCACCGGGCGCTTCGAAAATCGGCGTGCGGCGCAAGCCGCATTGATGTTTTTACGATGCCGTCGGCGCCGAGTGCAGCCTACGGTACGCCAGATAAGCGTCGATCGAACCCGTTTGGGCGAAAAGTCTCCAGAAGAGATTGGACGTTGCCATAGCGCTTTGAAGTCTCCTTCCGAGCCGTCGGCTCCATCGCGGCCCTCGTCGCGGAATGGGCTGAGTATACCATGCGACTTTTAGCCCTGGTAGTCTTGACTTTTGGGCCCTCCAGTACTCTCTTGACAAATGAGATGCCGAAAGGCTTCGTAGAGCGCAATTGAGCCCGCAACGGCCGCGCTCAAGCTCTCAGCGGGCCCCTTCATCGGGATCGCTAGGAGTGCTTCGCAAGGGTCCATCCAGCGGCCCAGACCGTGACGTTCGTGCCCGACCACCAGGGCGACCCGAGGCTTCCAATCCTCGCCGGCGATCGGCCGGCCGCCGGCTGCCAGGCCGAGCAACCGCGTCCCCGTGGCCTCGACCGCGGCAACCACCGCGGCCGGTTCGGCGATGGCGACTTCGAGGCGAAAGATCGCGCCCATCGACCCACGCACGACCTTGGGATGGTACGGGTCTACGCCGAGCGAGCCGAAGAGCACCCCCGGGGCGCCGAAAGCGTCGGCGGAGCGGAGTAGGCTGCCCGCGTTGGCCGGATCGGCGACGTCGGCCAGCACCAAGACGGGGCTCCCGGAAGCCAGCACCTGTCGCGGCTGCACCAAGCGCTGAGGCGCGACGGCGAGAATGCCGCTGGGGGTGGCGAGATCGGAGAGGGTGGCAAAGATTGCGGGGCTGACGAGATAGACCGGCGTGCCGGCGGCTTCGAGCTCGCGGAGGCGCGGCGTCGCTTCGTAGGCCTCAGGCGTCGCGAAGATCTCCTCGATCTCGCAGCCGGCCGCGCACGCTTCGGCCAGCAGCGTCGGGCCTTCGAAGGTAAAGCGCCCTCGTTCGCGGCGGCCTTTGGGAAGCTGCAGCCCCCGGGCGCTCTTGAGCCGCAGCGAATGGGCCCCCAGCGACGTCGCCACGGCGCTAGCGCGAACGCCCGCGCGAGGTCACCCAAGCGCGCACGCCGATCATCACCAGGCCGGAGAAGAGGCCAGCCAGCACGATCGCGATCTTGTCGTTGAAGTGGTGCGGCACCAGCGTCCGCACGAAGAGATAGACCGCCGCGACGAAGATGACCAGGAAGAAACCCAGCCAGGCGATCTCGATCGAGATGGGCGAGCGTACCGGCGGCACCTTTGCGTTGTTTTGGTACGAGGCGCGCCTGCGGCCTGCCGCCAAGTGAGCGCGCATGGATCTCGCGCCTCGCGTCCTCGCTTCGCAGCGGCCGTTTAGCGGACGCGTCTTCGCCGTGCGCGTCGACGAGTTGGCGTACGACGACGGCACCGTTCATCGCGTCGACGTCGTCGAACACGGCGCTTCGATCGCGGTCGTTGCGCAGCCGCATCCCGGTGAAATCCTGCTCGTACGGCAGTATCGGCATCCGGTTGCCGTATCGCTCTGGGAGATTCCGGCCGGCACCAGCGAGCCGGGAGAAACGCCGCTGGAAGCCGCACGGCGGGAGCTACGCGAAGAGACCGGCTACGCGGCGGGTCGCCTGAAAAAGATTGGGTCTTTTTGGATGACGCCGGGATTCTGTTCGGAGGTCATGCACATATTTGCGGCGTCGGAGTTAACCGCGGGCACGCCGGAATTCGACGAGGACGAACGCATCGAAATCGGCGCATTCTCGATACCCACGGCATGGCGCCTGGTTGCTGAGGGAACTGCCGACGCAAAAACTGCGCTCGCTCTGCTTTGGCTGCAGCAGGGTGGCGCCGGTGAAATTGGAAGTGATGGCGGTCGATAATTCCCGGTAGGAGCAAAGCCTGCCGGGCTTTTCGGTACCGTTGCTCTTGGAAAACGGCAGGTTTTGGTCTTTGGAGGTTCATTGTGGAGATACCCAGCGACATTGATGCCGTCATCAAACGTTTGTTGGAGCCGCACGGCATCACCGGAGAAGAATCGGTGCTGGCTCCCGAAGACGAGGCGTACTTAAACTCGCTCATCGCTTCGATTCGTTTGGGCCGCCGCTCCGTTTTGATCGTTGAAGATGCCGACGAACGGCTGCGTTACATGTTCAGCAACGCGACGCGCGCCGAGGCCGTTACGATGCTGGGCAAAGTCGTCGAAGCCACGGGACGGCGTCTCGCCGACGGCGACGACTAGCCGGCCGTCTTAGGCGGTCAGGCTGAGGCCGTCGATCTTCCCCTGCGGGGTCAGCTCGAACTCGTAGTGATACTGTGCGCGGCGATAGCGCACGAGAAATTCGTACATCGTGTCGCCGCTCGTCTCCGTCGTGCTCGAGAGCGGCACGATCGTGAGCAACGGTCCGAGCGAAGCGAAGTCTTCATGCGCGACGAGATCGTCGGTGAGGTAGGCGCTGAACGCCGGCGTCAGCTCGCCCCGCTCGATGTGTCCCGTAGCGAGACGCGCGAGCCAGTCGCGCGCGCGAACGACGATCGCATTGTCGAGGTGCGCCGCCATCGGCGGCACGATCAGATCCAAAATGCGTGCGGCTAGCTCCTCCGGTGCCGCGACCGGACCGTGGAACGAGTCGGCGTTCGAAAGCACGATGACGCCGACGTGCTGCTCCGGCAGCAGCGCGCTCATCGCGCGGTACCCCGATATCTCGCCATTGGACCAGACGAAATCTTTGCCGCCACGCCGGTCGATTACCCATCCCATGCCATAGCGCGTCGGGCCGTTGCTTGCACTCGGCGCGAACATCGTTCTCACGGCATCGACGCGTAACAGGATCGGCATTTCAATGTCCCACTTGGCCAAGTCGTAGATCGACGTCACCAAGCCGGCGTCGCCGCCGAGCCACGACGGGTCCCATACCGGAGCGGGTGCGAATTCGCGGCCGTTGCGAGTGTAACCAATCGCGTGCGAGGGTGAGATGCCGCTGTCGCCGGCGAGGAAGCTGTCGTTCATTACCAGCGGAATGAAGACGTTCTGCTCGAGGTAATCCGAGAGCGTGACGCCACTGGCGCGCTCGACGACGGCGGCGGCGATCAGATAGTTGAGCACGTTGTTGGCATATGGCGGCGTCGCCGAGGCAGCCGGCGGTTTTGCTTGGTCGAGCGAAGCGATGAGGTCGGCGATCTTGACGGGTTTCGTCGGATCGGTCGGCGCGTAGCGCGGCAGGCCCGACGTCTGCGTGAGCAGCTGTGCGATCGTCACGTTGCCGCCGTTGAAGTGAAACGCGGGAAGGTACTTGGAGACGCGATCGTCGAGCGCGAGCTTGTTGTCTTGCGCGAGTAGAAGAATCGCCGCTGTGGTAAATTGCCGCGTGAGACCGCCGACGTAAAACTGCGAATCGGGCTCCATCGGCACGTGCTTGGCCAAACTCGCGAAGCCGAAACCCTTGGCGTAGACGATGCGCCCGTTCTCGACGATGCCGATCGCCAGTCCAGGGGTCCGGCCGTTATGGATCTGCTCCCTGGCCATGTCGTCGATGCGCGAGGCGATGGCCGGCGTGAGCGTGACGCCGCTCTCGGCCGCGGGAGCCGGCGACGCCTGCGTGAGAACGCAGAGCGAGAGAGCCGTCCCAAAGACGGAACTCCAACGTCTCATGCCTATGATGATTAGCGCTCCGGCCGTCGGGGCCTTTATCGGGCCCGCCGCCTATCTCTGCGCGGCTTGCCGAGCGAGGTCGAGCAACGCTCCGAATGCCTTGTGGTCGGAGATAGCCAGCTCGGCCAACGCTTTGCGGTTGAGGGTGACGCCCGACTTTTTGAGGCCGTGCATAAAGACCGAGTAGGAGATCCCCTCGCGGCGCACGGCGGCATTGATCCGGCTGATCCAGAGCGAGCGAAAGTCGCGCTTGCGGACGCGCCGGTCGCGAAATGCGTAGGCAAGCGACTTCAGGAGCGCCTCGTTCGCGACGCGATAATTCCGGCGGCGGGCGGCGCGGAAGCCCTTGACGAGCTTCATCACCTTGCGGCGGTGCTTGAGCCCACCGACCGCGCGTTTGATGCGTGCCATGTTTCGTTAGCCTCCCCTTACACCAGATACGGAATCGTCGGCGCTAAGCGCTTCAGGTCGCCTTTGAAGGTCGGCTGGTCTTTGCGGAAGTTCCGCTTGCGCTTCTTGGATTTCTTGCTCAAAATGTGTCCGCAGCCGTCGAATTGATGACGGTGCAGCACTTTGCCGGTCGCGGTAACTTTGACGCGCTTGGCGGTTCCTCTATGCGTTCGAATCTTCGGCACTGGTTCGCTCCTTGACTGGGATGGAAAACTTCGGCGGACCCGTCGGCGTCATGCGCGGGGCAAGAATCATGAACATGTTCTTGCCCTCGAGCTTCGCCTCTCGCTCCACCGTTGCGAGCGGCGCCATATCTTCGGCCATGCGATCGAGCAGCCGGCGTCCGAACGACGTATACGTGATCTCGCGGCCCCGGAACATGATCGTCACTTTGATCTTGCTCCCGTCGAGCAGGAGGCGCTCGGCCATTCGCGCCTTCGTCTCGTAGTCGTGCGTCTCGATCTTCGGTCGCAGCTTCACTTCTTTGAGTTCGAAGTGACGCTGTTTCTTGCGCGCGTCCTTGTCTTTCTTCGACTGCTCGTATTTCAGGCGGCCGTAGTCGGCGATCTTGCAGACCGGCGGCTGCGCCGTCGGCGACACTTCGATCAAATCCAACCCGGCTTGCCGAGCGCGCGCCAGCGCGTCTTCGGTCGCCAGAATGCCGAGCTGCTGGCCGTTCTCGTCGATCACTCGCACGCTGCGGATGCGGATCTGATCGTTTACTCGCAGGGGTCTTGCTATGAGCTCATCTCCAAAAAATAAAAAAGGCGCTGCCGGAGCAACCCCACTAGGGAACCAGCCGATGGTTCCTTCGGTGAAGACCGGATCGCCCGTGGGCATCCGGTGAGCGGCTCCGAGCCGCTGCTTCGGCTCGCCAACCATATCACGCCGGGCATGGGGAGTGTCAAGGGCGCCGTTTTAAGGTAGCCCAGGTTTCGCCTCAGAGCGCTTTGAGGGCCGAATCGAAGCGTTCCAGCAAATAACCGATCGCCTCGTCATCGATTACCAGCGGGGGCGCGATCCGCAGCACGCGCTCGCGGGTCTCCTTGGCGGCGATGCCCCGCTCGAGCAGGGCTTGCGAGAGCCGGGCGGCGGAAAGGCGCAGCTCGACCCCCAGCAGCAGGCCGCGTCCGCGGATTTCGGTGACGAGCGGCGAGCCGATGGCGCGCAGCCCTCGCACGATCGCGGCGCCCGCGTAACGCGCGCGCGCTGCGAGATTCTCCGTAAAGATCACGTCGAGCGCCGCTTCGGCGACGGCGCAGCCGAGCGGGTTGCCGCCGAAGGTGCTGCCGTGATCGCCCGGCTCGAAGAGATTCATGAGGGCGTCGTTCGCGAGTGCCGCGGAGACGGGATAGAAACCGCCTCCGAGCGCTTTGCCGACGATGAGGATGTCGGGCTTGACGCCTTCGTGATCGCATGCGAAGAGGTCGCCGGTTCGCCCGAAACCGGTCTGCACTTCGTCGGCAAGCATCAGCGCTTCGTGCTCCCGGCAGAGCGCCCACACGCGCTTGAGATATCCCGGCGGCGGTACGTTGACTCCGCCCTCGCCTTGGATCGGCTCGACGAGCACCGCGCAAGTTTGCGGCGTCATCGCGCGCTCCAGCGCCTCGGCGTCGCCGAACGGAACGCTGACGAAACCCGGCAAGAAAGGTCCGAAACCCGCGCGGTATTCGGGCGTCGTGCTCGCGCTCACCGCGGTCATCGTGCGGCCGTGAAAGTTGTTCGAGAAGACGACGATCTGCGCGGCGTCGGGCGCGATGCCTTTCTTCACGTAACCCCAGCGCCGCGCGAGCTTGATCGCGGTCTCCACCGCTTCGACGCCGGTGTTCATCAGCAGCGCCTTATCGTAGCCGCACGCGCGCGTCAGCTTCACGAGGAAGCCGGCCATCCGGTCGTTGCGCAACGCGCGCGACGTGAGCGTGACGCGTGCGGCCTGCGCGACGAGCGCGGCCTCGATGCGCGGATGGCGATGGCCCTGGTTCAGCGCCGAGTAGGCGCTGATGCAGTCGAGATAACGCTTGCCGTCAACGTCGTAGAGCCAAACGCCCTCCGCCCGGTCGACGACCAGATCGAGCGGGTCATAATTGCGTGCGCCGAAGCGTTCTTCGAGGGAGACGAGCTCTTGCGCTCGTTCTGAGAGGAGATGCACCCTGGGCGTCTTAAGGACACGCCGTTGACCACCTGCTTTGAAGGGCTGGAGCGTCTCGTCGCTCGCGATCACCCCGGCGTCTCTATCGGCGGCCGGACGCTCGCGTACGTCCACGGCGAGCGCCGATCTCGCGCGGTCGTACTGCTTCACGGGTTGAGCGCGAGTCCGGCGCAGTTCGAACGCGTTGCGCGCGACCTTTTCGACCGCGGGCACAACGTGGTCGTGCCGCGTTTGCCCAAGCACGGTCACGCGAATCGGCTCTCCACTGCTCTCGAGCGCTTACGCCCCGAAGAGCTGTACGACGCGGTCAACGAGTACGTCAGGATCGCGCGCGAGCTGGGCGAGAACGTTACCGTCGCCGGTTTTTCATTGGGCGGTCTTCTCTCGGCGTGGATCGGTCAACACTACGAGATCGACCGTTGCGTTCCGATCGCGCCGTTTTTCGGAGTCGCGATGATTCCGAACCGGCTGATGAGCACGGTCGCCGAGCGCCTGTTGCGGCTGCCCAATCGTTTCTATTGGTGGAACCCGATCCTGCGCGACCGCCACATCGCGGCCTGCGGCTATCCGCGTTATACGACGCACGCGATCGCGTACTCCTATCGCATCGCGCGCACGCTGCTCGACGAAGCGCTGACGCAAGCTCCCGGCGCGCGAAACGTCGCGATCATTACCAACGCCGCCGAAGTCGCCGTCAACAATTACGCGGTGCGCCGCCTCTATCGCCGCTGGCAGCGCCACCGTCCCGAAACCGTCGAACTCTCGGTGCTCACCGGCCTTCCGTTATCGCACGACATCATCTCACCGACGCGCCCGTGGCGCCTCGCCGATCGCGTGCACCCCACGATCCTCCGAGCCATAGATCCGTAACGCTTCGCCGGTGCTCGCCGGCGCTAGGCGTTTAAATATAGGCCCGCAATTGCGGCCAATACGCTGCTAGCGGCTGTGTGATGCCTTCGCAGAGCGAGATCGGGAAGCCGTTTTCGAACGGGCGTCCCCACGGGTTCGAAAAACGCGCGACCACGCGGCGGTAGCGGTAGAGGTGCGCGCCGCGCATGCAGTCGCCGTGCACGTCGATCAGCACGCTGCCGCTCTTGCCGCGCGGGCCCCACAGCCAGTACTGATTGTTACCCGAGAGCGCCGGTGGCAGGCCGTACTGCGGCCCGTAGAAATCCAGCGCGGCCGCTTCGCCGTAGTTGCTCGCGAGGATCGCGGCCTGCGCCCGCCGCCCGGGAGGCAGCGCGCGATAGATGCCGGCGACGGTGGCGGCCAGCTCTTGCCAGCCGTGCATGTCACCCCAATCCGGCGGCAGGTTGCCGATGTCGGTTCGCTCGCTCTTCGCCAGCGCCACTTCGCCGGCGACCATCCTTACCGCGACCTCGTCGTACGCCGACATCGTCCGTTCGGGGAGGATCGGCATCAACAGCGGCACGAGAATGCCTCCCGCGACGACGACGTAGATCGCGAGCGCCGGGCGCCACCACCGCACTTTGGCCGTGAGCGCTTCGACCGCGACCGCGCCCGCCGCGATCGGGATCGGGTAGACGTCGGCGGGATAGTAGTCCTTACCGTGCAGCACCACCATCGCGCCGATCAAGAAGAGATAGGCGAGGCCGAGAAAGCGCGTTTGCTCGCGGCGCAGAAGCGCGACGAGGCCGATCAACCAGAACGGCGCGAGCAGCGGATGCGTCACCAGCAGCTGCGTCGAGAGATACTGCAGCGGCGAAAGGACCGTGTTACGGTGGGCTCCGGCGGCGTGCAGCAGCGCGAGCATGGGGAATCCGTGGGCGCCCTGCCACAGAACGTTCGGAAGCTCGACGAGCGCCGCCACGGCGACGCCCGCGACGAACCACGGCGTGCGCAGCACCCGCCGCTGCGGCGTCAGCAGCAGACCCGCAACCATTCCCACAGCCAGAAACGCGACGGTGTACTTGCTCTCGAGCGCCACGCCGGTCACCGCGCCCGCCGCGAGCCACCAGCGCGGATCGGCGCCTTTGACGATGCGCAGCAGGTAAAGTGCCAGCAGCGGCCAGAGCCACAGCCCCACCGTGTCGGTCGAAAGTTTCATGCCGAAATCCATCAGCGCGGGCGTGATTAGCGCGAGCAACGCGCCGAACGCTTCGGCAAAGACGCCGCCGCCCAGTTCGATCACGAGCAGCACCGTCGTATAGACGCAGGCTGCCGCAAAAAGCGCGCAGACGGCCCGGATCGCGAAGAGCGAGTGGCCGAAAAGCTGCGATCCCGCGGCAATCAGCGGTACGACCGGTGGCTGATCGACGTAGCCCCACGCCGGGTGAAAGCCACAGATAATGAAGTAGAGCTCGTCCCGGAAGAAGCCGTAGTGCGGGTTGCCCACGAGGTGGATCGCCAACGTCACCGCCGCCGCCGCCAGCGGTATTCGTCCAGGAAGCCCCGAGCGCATAGCCTAAGTCATAAGCCATTCCGAAGAACCTTGCAACGCCCCGGCAACAAACGGGCGCCCGCGCTCCCAAACGCTGCCCGTGGGCCAGTACGCCGGCCCTCGTCGCGTATCACGACGCGGAGTGGGGCGTGCCCGTGCACGACGACCACGTGCTCTTCGAGTTCTTGGTGCTCGAAGGCGCGCAGGCCGGTCTGAGCTGGCAAACCATATTGCAAAAACGGGAGCGCTACCGAAAACTCTTCGGCGAGTTCGACCCGGCCTTCGTCGCCAACGTGACGCCCGCGCGCGTGACGCGCATGCTGCGCGATCCCGGCATCGTGCGCAACCGTGCGAAGATCGAATCGGCGATCGGCAACGCGCGAGCGCTGCTGTTCGTGCGCCAGGAGTACGACAGCTTTAGCGATTACCTTTGGGAGTTCGTCGGCGGCAAACCCGTTCGCAACAGCTGGAAGCGGATGGACGAAGTGCCCGCGTCGACGCCGCAATCCGAAGCGATGAGCCGCGACTTGCGCAAGCGCGGCTTCCGTTTTGTCGGCCCGACGATCTGCTACGCGTTCATGCAAGCCGTAGGAATGGTCGACGACCACCTCGTGACGTGCGACTGGCACTAGCGCTGCTGACCGCCGCGCTGTTCGGCGCGCCGCTCCTTGCCGCCGCGGCGGCCACTTCGGCGAGTACGGTGCTGCCCAACGGCACGTACCTCTATGCGATCGACGTGGGGGGACAGGCCGTCGGCAAGAGCACGATCGTCGTGAGCCGCGAGCCCGGCTCGATCGAGATCGGTGAAAGCGCATCGGTCATCGGGCAGTCGCTCGTGACCCGGCGCACGCTGACCGCGTCGACGTGGGCCACCGTCTCGTACTCGGGGTCCTCGGGCGCGAAATCGTTCTCGGTCAACATTCGCGAGAATCAAGCCGTGCTGACCGCGGGCGCCGTGACCAAACAGATCTCCGGCGACTCCGGTACGCCGTTGGTCGTCAGTGAGAACCTCGTGGCGGCATTCGCACAGCTTCCCGCAATGCTGCACGTTACCGGCGCGACGCACGTCACGTTGGCCTGCATCTGCGGCGGCGGTTTCACGGCGGTGCCGGGGCGTGCGAGCGCGACGAGCGCGGCTCGTCCTGCCGGCGTACCCACCGGCGACGCGGCGCTGGACCTCGATTTCGCCGCAACCAAGGCCATCGTCTGGTACGACCCTCACAGCTTCGTGATGCACCGTTTCGAGGTACCCGCACAGCGCTTCGTCGTCGCGCTGCAGTCCTACGATCCGGCGATCGCCCCGCTCGCGCTTCCGGTGCAGCCGACCCCGCTGCCCACTCCGCCGGCAAAGTACTCGTCGAGCGAGGTGACGATCGTCGCCGACGACGGTATCAAGCTGCGCGGAACGCTCACCCTTCCCGACGGCGCCGCGCGCCCCGTTCCGGCGTTTCTCTTCGTGCACGGAAGCGGCTGCCTCGACCGCGACGAGACGATCGGGCCGAATAAGGTCTTCGGGCAGCTGGCCAATCGCCTCAGCAACGACGGTTACGCCGTGCTGCGCTACGACAAGCGCGCCTGCGGAAGGAGCGGCGGAACGTACGCCGTCCGCGACCGTTTGCTTGCCGACGCGCGCGACGCGCTGACGTTTCTGCGGGCGCAGCCCGGCATCGATCCCGCACGCATCTACGTGCTCGGGCACAGCGAAGGCGGCGAGCTGGCGCCGAGCATCGCGATCGCCGATAAGCGGCTGCGCGGCATCGTGCTGATGGCACCCCCGGCGATTCCACTCGAGAAGATCCTGATGCAGCAGGCGCTGCACGACGCACCCGACGCCGACCGCGCCGCGATCGCCACGCAAGAGCAGGCCGCGCTCGCCGGCATCGCCTCCGGGAAGGCCGCCGACGTCAGCTCGCGCTGGCTGCGCAGCACGTTCGGCATCGATCCGGCAGTGCTGATCGCACAAGTACCGTGCCCGATCCTCATCCTCCAGGGCACCAAAGACTTCCAAGTGCTGCCCGCCGACACGCCGCGCCTCGTCGCTGCGGCGCGTGCCGCGAACCGCAACGTCACCGTCGTCATGCTTCCCAACGACGACCACCTCTTCATCACGATTCCCGCCGACCGCGAGTCGTCGCTCTCCGAGTACTTCGTGCCGGCCTACCTCGACCCAGCGCTATTTGGCGCAATCGAATCGTGGCTAAATAATTAGATATACATCTTGAGTTTCGGCCAGAGCTGGGATAGCGGCTGAGTGATGCCTTCGCAGAGCGAGATCGGAATGTCGTGCTCGTACGAGATCACCCACGGCGCGTCGAAGGTCGTGACGAGGCGTTTGCTGCGAAAGAGGCTCGGGTCGTCGTGGGCGGCGCAATCGCCGTCGATGTCGACGATCACGTTGCCCGTATAGCCGCGCGTTCCCCAGAGCCAGTAGTTGTTGTGCCGCGAGATCGCCGGCGGCAGACCGTAGGCCGGCCCGAAGAAATCGATTGCGGCCGCCTCGCCGTAGTTGCTCCCGACGATCGCGGCCTGCGCGCGCCGATCGGGCGGCAACGAGTGGTAGATCTGCGCGACCGTGGCGGCGAGTTCCGGCCAGCCGTGCATGTCGGCCCAGTCCTCGGGCAGCGCGGAGGTGCGTCCGTGCTCGGTGGCCATCGCGGAGCGATTGATGTGCAGCACTTGCGAAACGAAGCCGGAGTACTGCAGCATCGCCGGCTCCGAAAGCACCGGCAACGAGAACGGCGCGAAGAATAGTCCGGCGAGAACCGTTGCCGCGATCAGCACCGGGCGCCAGAGCGCAATGCGCCGCGTTGCCAGCTCGAAGGCAACGCCGCCGGCCGCCATCAGGATCGGATAGACGTCGGCGGGATAGTAGTGCTTTGCGTGCAGCGCGATCATCATCGCGATCAGCAACACGTACGTCCATCCCAAGAAGCGCGCGGTCTTGTTGAAGAACAGCCACACCAGGCCGACGATCCACACCGGTGAGGCGAAGAGATTCGTCAGCAGGAGCTGCTGGAAGAGAAAGAGCGCCGGCGGCGCGACGACGTTCTTGCCGTTTTGGCCGTTGCGCAGCAGCTCCCACATCGGAAAACCGTGCGCCGCCTGCCAAAGGAAATTCGGCAGCGCGATCAGCACGGCCACGGCGACGCCGGCGAGAAACCACGGCGAGAGCAGCACGCGCCGCGCTTGGGTCAGGAGCAATCCCACAACGAGTGCCGCGCCGAAGAAGATCGCGCTGTATTTGCTCTGCAGCGCGACGCCGGTGCAGGCGCCGGCGGCGAGCCACCACCGGGGATCGGCGCCCCTCACGACGCGCAGCACGTAGAGCGCGGTCAGCGGCCAGAGCCAGAGGCCGACCATATCGGGACCGACCTTCATGCCGAAGCTTTCGAGTACGCCGGCGGCTAGGAACGCACACGTCGCGAGGACCTTGGCGAAGATGCCGCCACCGAGTTCGGCTGCGATGCGGCAGGTTACGTAGGCGCCGCCCGCGGCGAATGCCGCAGGTATCGCGCGCAGGAGAAAGAGCGAGTGTCCGAAGAGCTGCGAGCCTGCGGCCAAGAGCGGCACGACCGGCGGTTGATCCACGTAACCCCATGCCGGATGGAAGCCGCAGATAATAAAATAAAGTTCGTCGCGGAAGAACCCGTAGTGCGGATTGGCCGCGAGGTGGATCGCGAGCGTTATCAACGCCGCAGCCCACGCCGTGCCGTCGACGCGCGCGCTCCTTGCCGCAGCGACCGCGTGAGAGCCGTTCATGCCGACGACCGTTCGCGAGAAGGCGGCGAGTTGCCGCTCGCAGCCTGCTAGGGCGTCACCGAGAATAGTTCGTGGTAGTTATCCAGCGTCGCGTAGCGGCGCGCTCCCGCGAGGTCGCCGGCGGAATGGGGGTCGGCAAGCACGAAGACGCGGCGCTTGGCGGCCCATTGCCGGTAGAGGTCGACGCGCAGCTCGTTATCGGAGACGACGACCCGCCCGGGGAGCGAGCCGTCGACGTAGGCGCCGTAGGCCAGCGATGTGGCGTCGAGCCAACCGGTAACGATGACGCTTCCCGGGGGCACGGCGGAGCGGACCGCCGAGATCACCCAGCGGCCGCCCTCGCCGGGCTCGTGCGAAAAAAAGCCGCGCTGATTGAAAAAGGCCGTCGCCGCGCCCGCCGCGAGGAAGATCGCCAGTAGCGCGCGCAGTGCTAGCGTCCGCAAGCGCGGCGTTCCATCGTCGAACGAGAGCGCGCCGAGCAGCGGCACCGCGAGCCACGAAGCGAGGATCCGATAGCGGCCGACGTCGCCCTCGTTGGGATAGACCACCGAAAAGAAGAGCCCGAGCGTGCACGCAATGCAGAGAACCAGCGTCGCGCGCCAGTCGCGCCGCCACGCCGTCACCAAGCCCGCAAAGAGCAGGAGCGTCGCCAGCGTGCCGAACTGTTCGTGCGTTCCATTGATGAACGCCCAGATCGCATCGCCTGCGTGCAGAGGATTGAATGCCGCTGCGAAGTACGACGGCGTCTGAAACTGCGCGCCGGTAAGCTCGACCGTCAGGCCCGATAGCGTGCGCGGATCGTTGTAGTTCCAGAAGATCCCGCCGCCCGCGCCGGGCAGCGATGCGGCCGGGTCGAGCCCGTGCGCGGCGACGTAGGCCGAGCGCAGCGGCAGGTAGAGGTAGAATGCCAAGCCGGCGATCACGACTGCGGCGGCGAGACCACAGATGCGCAGCGACGGACGCCGCACCGCGATCGCGCTGCCGACGGCAAAAGCCGGCAGCAGCCACAGCGCGTTGGGATGCGCGGCCAGCGCCAGTCCGCAGAGCGCAAATGCGGCCAGATACCAGCGGTCGCCCCCGGCTCGCAGACAACGCAGGAACGCGTAGATCGCGACCGCTTCGCAGGCGACGGCGAGATTCTGCGCTTCGGCCCGCGCACCGTGCGCCCACACGTTCTGCGTGAACGCGAACCAGAGCGTGGCGAGCAAGGCGATCGAGCGCGCCGCGCCCAGCAGACGCGCGACCTGGTAGGCGGCCAGGCAGGCCACCGCGATCGCGACGCCGCTCATCGCGTTCATCCGAAACGCCACCGAGCCGAGCGCCACGGCATGCGACCACACGTAGCCCACGAGCACGTAGAGCGGAAAGCCGGTGGGATGCGCGATGCCGAGAATGTAGGGCACGCCCTGCAGTTCGGCCGTGTCCCACGACGCGGGTTCGTGCGAAGCGCTGGCGATATACACCGCCGCCGGCACGGTAAACGCCGCCAGCGCGCACGCTGCATCCCAAAGCGCCGCCGAGGTTACCCGGCGCGCGCGGATCACGCCAGCGTTGGCAGCGGCAGTGACGGACGAGTCGAGAGGTCGGGCCGTATTGCGGTGTATCCTTCGAGTGCGCGGTCCATCAGTTCGAGCGCCAGATCGAGCTGCGGGTCCTTACCCTCACGGTAATCGTGCGGCGCGATGTCGACGTCGTAATCGGGATCGGTGCCGCGATTCTCCACCTTCCAGCCAACGTCGACGAACCAGAACGAGAACTCCGGCTGCGTCGTCAGCGTGCCGTCGACGAGATGGTGGTAGGGGTCGATGCCGATCACGCCGCCCCAAGTGCGTTTGCCGACGAGCGGCCCCAGCTTGTAGAGCTTGAAGCAATGGCTAAAAATGTCGCCGTCGGATCCCGCGAACTGATTGGTCATTGCGACCATCGGGCCGCCGACCGACTCCGGCGGATAGGGAATCGGCGCACCGTAGCGCGGCGTGTCGTAGCCCACGCGCTTGCGCGCGAGTTTCTCCAGCAGCAGCGGCGAGACGTGCCCGCCGCGGTTGTAACGCACGTCGACGATGAGCCCTTTGCGGTCGAACTCGCTCAAATAACCGCGGTGGAACTCGGAGAAGCCCCACGGCCCCATATCGGGAATGTGCAAGTAGCCAACGCGCTCGCCGGTGCGCTCGTGCACGAGCCGCCGGTTGGCCTCCACCCAGGCGCGGTAGCGCAGGCTCGCCTCGCTGCGCAGCGCCTTCACCAGCAGGGAACGCTCGTCGCCCTTTTTCGAGCGCAGCGTCACCGACACGTTGCGGCCCGAGGCGTTCACGAGCAGACGCCCGGGATCCAGTTCGCGCGAGAGCCGCTTGCCGCCGATCGCGACGATGCAGTCGCCCTCGTGCACGTCGAGCCCGGGCTCGGCCAGCGGTGAATCGCCATCGCGGTTCCACGAGTCGCCCCGATAGATGCGAGCGATGCAGTAGCCGCCGCGCTCTTCGTCCCAGCGCAGATCGGCGCCGAGGAAGCCGCGCTGGTATTGAGGCGGCTCGCGGTAGTCGCCGCCCCACTCGTAGGCGTGCGAGGTTCCCAGCTCACCCTGCATCTCCCAGATCAGATCCGAAAGCTCGGTGCGGGTGCGCACGCGCGGCAGTACTGCCGCGTAGCGGTCGTAGACGCGATCCCAGTCGATGTCGCTCATGTCCTCGACCCAGAACTGCTCGGTCTGCATGCGCCACGCTTCACGATACATCTGCGCCCATTCTTCGCGCGGCACGATCTCGACGCTCGCGCGGTCGACCTCGATCCAGCCGCTGCGCCGGCCGGGCTCGGTGAGCGGTTTCTCGTCGTCGTCCTCGTCGGGCAGGTCGTTGAGCGCGTCGACCGCGCGCAGCCGGTCGCCGCAGCGATAGATCAGCGTACGATGGTCGGCGCCGATGCGAATCTCGTCGCATTCGTTGGTGATCGTTGCCAGTCGCTGCTGGTCGAAGTCGTAGGCGAAGAGCGTACCGTGCTCGTCTTCGTCGAGATCCTCGCGGCGCGTCGGCTTGATGCCCTTGACGGCGAAGAGCGTGAAGAGTACGCGCTGCGTCGCGGCGACGATCTCGTGGTAATTCCCTTCGTCGACCGGGAAGCCGAGCACGCGGCCCTGGATGCCGTCGAAGTCGATCGACATCTCCTCGGGCTTGGAGGGTTTGCCGTTCTTTCCGTGCGCGTGCTCGTGGTCGCGATCTTGATGGATCGGCTTGGGCTTGGGCACGAAGGGCGACGGCACGTCGTTGCGCAGCGTCACCACGAACGGGCGGCTCGCGACCGGGAAGCTGAGATCGAACTGGAGCGCGTCGTAGACGGGATTGAAATCGCGCGTCGATATGAAATAGAGGTACTTCCCGTCCGGATCCCAGGCGGGAGAATGGTCGGTGCGCAGCGGCGAGGTCACGTCGTGAATCTTCCCCGAGCGCATTTTCACGATGCGGATGATCGACGTTCCTTGGGCCGGGGACCAAACGTAGGCCAAATAGCGTCCGTCGGGCGAGAAGGCCAAGCCTTCGATGCGCTGCGTCGGGCAAGAGTCGAGCACGCGCACTTTGCCGTCGGCGAGATCGAACGCGCACAGTTCGTGGCGGTGGTTCGCAAAGACGATCGTGTCGTCCGTGGGCGAGGCCGCCATGTCGGTGACGCGGCCGATGTCGCCGTCGGTCACCAGCTCCGGTTCGGTCAGCGCGTCGGCGCGATAGATGGCGATCTGTTCGTAACCGTTGACGTCGGTGACGGCGGCGAGCCGCTCGCCGTCGTGCAGCCATTGCGTGGCGCGCGTCCGCGCGCGGCTCCCGAAGCCGTGGCGCATCACGGCGCCTTCGAAGAGCGGCATCGTGAAGAGCTGGCCGCGTGCGTCGAGCGCGAGCGACGTGCCGTCGGGGCTCGGCGCAAAGTGTTCGAGCGACTCGGAGACGTTCTCGAAGCGGCGGGCGCGCTGCGGCGCGGTGGAGTGCGTCTTGACCTCGATCAGCGTCACCACATCACGCTCGATGTCGTAGAGCTTGATGTCGCCGCCGGCGCTGTAGACGATGCGTTTGCCGTCGGTCGAGGGAAAGCGCACGTAGTACTCCCCCTCGTTGGTATGGCGGCGGATGCCGCTGCCGTCGGGCGCGCAAGAGTAGACGTTGCCGATGCCCTCGTGATCCGCGAGGAAGAAGATGCGCTCGCCGATCCACATCGGCCAGCACGGGTTTCCGTCGGGCAGCGGCAGACGCACGTATTCGTCGGCGCCCTCGCCCTGCACCCAGATCTCGCCGGCGGTCCCGCCGCGATAGCGCTTCCAACGCGCCGGGTCGGCGGTGTTCCGCCCGAGCACCAATCGCCCTTCGGCCGAGAACGAGAGGCCGCGCGCGTGGCCCAGGTTCAGCTCGCGCGGCTCGCCGCCGCCTTTTGCGATCGCGAATGGCCGCGTTTCGCCTTCATACCACGACGTCGGATTGGCGACGAAGAAAATTTCCTCGCCGTCGCGGCTCCAGCCGATCACCGAGAGCAGCGTCGAGCCGAGAAACGTCAAACGGTGCGGCTCCCCGCCGGTGGCCGGCATCTGGTACAGCTCGGGATTGCCTTCGTCGGTGGAGACGAAAGCGATCGCGCTACCGTCGGGCGCGAGCCGCGGATAGGAGCACGTGCCGAAGCTCGCGGTCAGGCGCATCGCGACGCCGCCTTGCGCGCTGACGCTCCAAAGGTCGTCTTCGCAGGCGAAAACGATGCGATCGCCTGCTATCGTCGGATAGCGATAATAGCCCTGGTCCATACGCACAGCTTTGGCGACGCGGTTTCCCGCCTCCCTTATTTAAGGCGCGCGCGGCAACGCCGCGCCGCCGCCGTGAAGCAGATTACCAAGCGTCGTGGTCAGTTCGGCAGCGTTCTCGATTTGCGTAAAAATTGGGACTAAAGTCGGAGTCCGCGAGCGCTGCTCGAAGGGAATTATGGGCCCCTCCCATGCGAACTGGGTCGCCGGCTCGCCTGCCAGGCTGCGAAAGAAGAGCTCGGCGCCCAACGCATTGGCCCACCCAAACTCCGGACGGGTGAAGCGCCAGTAACCGTCCGGATAGAAGCTTTCGTGAATCAAGCCGCTCTCGCCGTCGGTCTCGGCAAGCGTCGTAATCGCCGTCGCCACCTCGATCGACGTCGTCGCCGTGAGCGCGCGGCCGATGATGCCCAGCGGCCACACGTAATCGTAGGGCGTGTGCGGGCTGCCGAGACCCTGCGCGTACTTCCCGGAGAAGTAGAACGGGTTGTCCATCGAAAGCGTGAAGCGGCGCGTCATCAGGTACGTTGGATCGTACGCCGAGCACCAGTCGATGTACGGCAGGGTGGTGAGGTTGGGAATGTTCGCGTCGTCGATGAGGTTGTAGCGGCCCATGCCGTCGGTCTCGTACGCGTACATCCAACCGTGGTGCCGCGCGTCGTATACGCGTCCGTAGCGTGCGATGCCGGTCTGCACGCGCGCTCCCAAGTCCTCCGCCCGCCGCGCGAGCGCCGCGTCGCCGTAGCCTTCCACGGCCAGCTGCGTGAGGTCGCGCAGGGCGACGACGGCCAGCGCGTTCTGCGGAATGTTGAAGCGGTACTGCAATGCATCGTCGGAAGGACGGAACGCTCCCCAGATCATCCCCGTGCCGCGGTTGTACGCGTCCGAGGTATAGACGCGGTACGCGTAGCGGTAGCGGCTGCACGTGCGGTGATTCTCTTCGCAGAGGTACGTCGCGACGATGCGCTGCAGCGCGCGGTGCAAATCCGGCGTGAAGACCGTGCGGTCGTGAGTGTAGCGCCAGTAGACCGACGCGAGAACGACCGGCCACGCCAGCGAGTCGACCTCCCACTTGCGCTCCCACACGTGGTAGTCGGCGTCGAGTGCGTTGGCGTAGGGATCCGTGAGCACGTTGCGCGCGTTGCGCTCGATCACGCCGGCGAAACGTTCGCGCAGTACCGGATAGGCCTTCTGAAAGCGAATGTACGGAATCGTCTGCGCGGACGAGTCGCGCAGCCACATCGCCGGGATGTCGCCGGTTTGTACGTACGTCGTCGCGTCGTCTTCGAGAAAGAAATCGCGCAGCAGCGTGTGAAACAGCTGGGCCGAAGCGATATCGCGCACGCGCTTTCCGGTGAGCGGAACCACGAGCGTCTCGCCGGCGGCCGGGGCGAGATCGAGTGCGAAGAGCGAGAGCAGCGTGAGTATCGCGAGAGAGCGTCTGACAGCCGGCCGCACTATGGGAAGGATGGCTTCGATTTCGGCAGGTTCGTTCTTGCCGCGGGCAGCAATACGGAACCTCTGCTGATGCACGAACAAGCCGAATTGTTGCGCGATTTCGAGCGGCATAAACCTCGCGCGCTCGCACGCGCCATTTCGGCGGCCGAATCCGGCCGCGGCGGCGCGCTCGTACGCGCCCTCTACGATCGCACCGGGCAGGCGATGACGATTGGACTCACCGGTCCGCCGGGCGTGGGAAAGTCGACGCTCGCCTCGGCGCTGGTCCGCAAAGCTCGTTCGCTGGGCCGCCGCACGGGGGTGGTCTCGGTCGATCCAAGCTCGCCGTTCTCCCACGGGGCGCTGCTCGGTGACCGGATCCGCCTGGCCGAGCACTTCACCGACGAAGACGTCTTCATCCGCTCGATGGCTAGCCGCGGCCACCTCGGCGGCCTCGCCGGCGCCACGGCCGACGCGGTGATGCTGATGGACGCGTTCGGCTTCGAGGTGATCGTCATCGAGACGGTGGGCGTGGGGCAGAGCGAGGTCGCGATCGCCGAACTCGCGCAGACGACGCTCGTCGCGCTGCAGCCCGGCAGCGGCGACTCGATCCAGGTGCTCAAGGCCGGCATCATGGAGATCGCCGACGTCTTCGTGGTCAACAAAGCCGACCATCCGATGGCCGATCAGCTGCGTCGGGAGATTCGGTCGGCGATGGAGATGCTGCAGTGGGACGGCTGGGTGCCCGAACTGGTGGTCACCCAAGCGCTCGAGGGCAAGGGCGTCGAGGAGCTGTGGGGCGCCATCGAGCGGCACGTGCTCTATCTGAACGAGACCGGCGAGATCGAGCGGCGCCGGCGCGAGGCGTTCGCCCATCAGGTGCGGCAGCTCGCGCTTGGGCGTCTCGAGCAGCGTCTCGAGCGAACGCTGCGATCCCAGGAGTGGAGTGGCATGGACCCTTACGAAGCGGCCGACCGGGTGATCGGCGAGCTCGGTCTCGGCGAAGCGCCTTGGGGAGAATGATGCGGCTCCGTCGAAAGGCACGGCCCCTATGGCGAAGATGATCGAGCGGCCCAGCGGCCTGGGCGCGGCGCCGACTCCGGCTTTCGAGGAGCAGCGGCGGCGCTGGGAGGAGGCCTCGGCGAAGGGCCGGCCGCGCAAGGGCCCCGGCTCCGGCGCCGCCGACCGCACGATCTCCGACGTGCCGCTCCAGACGGTCTACTCGCCGCAAGACGTCGCCGAGCTCGATCTCGCGCGCGACCTGGCGTGGCCCGGTGAGTATCCTTATACTCGCGGCCTCCACGCCAACGGTTACCGCGACCGTCTCTGGACGATGCGGCAGTTCGCCGGCTTCGGCAACGCCGCACAGACCAACGAGCGCTACCACTTCCTGCTCGAGCACGGGCAGCACGGACTCTCGGTCGCCTTCGACATGCCGACGCTGATGGGTTACGACTCCGACGCGCGGCAATCGCGCGGCGAGGTAGGCAAGTGCGGCGTCGCGATCGACTCGCTGGCCGATATGGAGGTGCTCTTCGACGGCATCGACATGGCCGACATCACGACCTCGATGACGATCAACGGCCCCGCCTGCATCGCGCTGGCGCAATACATCGCGGCCGCCGAGAAGAAGGGCATCCCGCGCGTCCAGCTCGGGGGCACGATCCAGGCCGACATCCTCAAAGAGTACATCGCGCAGAAAGAATGGATCTTCCCGCCTCGCCCGCACATGCGCATCATCGTCGACATGATCGAGTTCTGCACCCGCGAGATGCCGAAGTGGAACACGATCTCGATCTCCGGCTACCACATCCGCGAAGCGGGCTCGACGGCGGCGCAGGAGCTGGCCTTTACGCTGGCCGACGGGTTTGCCTACGTCGAGGCGTGCGTGGCCGCAGGAATGGACGTCGACTCGTTCGCTCCGCGCTTATCGTTCTTTTTCAACGCCCATATCGACTTCTTCGAAGAGATCGCGAAGTACCGCGCGGCGCGGCGCATCTACGCGCGCCACATGCGCGAGAAGTACGGCGCGAAGAACCCGCGTTCGTGGCAGTTGCGCTTCCATACGCAGACGGCCGGCTGCAGCGCGACGGCGCAGCAGCCGGAGAACAACATCGTGCGCGTTGCCTTTGAGGCAATGGCCGCCGTGCTCGGCGGCACGCAATCGCTGCATACGAACTCGATGGACGAAGTGCTCGCGCTGCCCACTGAAAAATCGGTCGAGATCGCGTTGCGCACCCAGCAAGTGCTCGCGTACGAGACCAACGTCACCAACGTCGTCGATCCGCTCGGCGGCTCGTTTTACGTCGAGGCGCTAACCGAGGAGATGGAACGCCAGGCGGAGTCGTACTTCGATCAGATCGCCGAGTACGGCGGCGTGATCGAAGCGATCGAAGCGGGCTTCTTCCAGCGCGAGATCGCCGACGCGAGCTATCGCTACCAGCGCTCGCTCGAGACGCGCGACCGCGTCATCGTCGGCGTCAACGCCTTCGTCAAGGAGGACGAACCCGCCGCCACCGATCTGCTGAGAATCGGCGAGGAGACGGAACGAGCCCAGGCGTCGGCAGTGCAGCAGCTCCGGCGCGACCGCGACGGTTCGGCGATCGCCGGCACGCTGGAACGCTTACAGCAAGCCTGCAGGGATCCAAAGGATAATCTGATGCCCCACTTGATCGATTGCGTCAATGCGTACGCCACCGAGGGAGAGATCGTCGAAGCCATGGCCGGCGTCTACGGCCGCTACACGGAACGCGCGGTGCTGTGATGGACCGACCGATGCGTGGATCCGATCTCGAGCGTCATCGCGTGCGCCGCACGCTCGCGCAGGTGATGCGCAAACTCGAAGAGGCCCTCCACCTGAGCCGCCATCAGGACGAAATGCGAAATGAACGACCGGCCGCTGCGCGTCGTCATCGCTAAGGCGGGCCTCGACGGGCACGACCGCGGCGCGAAGGTGATCGCCCGCGCGCTGCGCGACGCCGGGATGGAGGTCATCTACACCGGCCTCTTCCAAACGCCGGAGCAGATCGTGCAGACGGCGATCCAAGAAGACGCCGACGGCATCGGCCTGTCGATCCTTTCGGGCGCGCACATGACGCTCTTCCCGCTCGTCGTCGAGCAGTTGAAGGCGCAGGAGGCCGGCGACATCGTCTTTTTCGGAGGCGGTACCATACCGTCTGAGGACGCGCAGCGGCTGCGCGAGCTGGGCGTGCGCGAGATCTTCACGCCGGGGGCGCCGCTGCAGGCGATCGTCGACTTCGTTTCGCGCGAGTGCGGTAAACGAAGAACTCCGGTCGCTTAGGCCCGAGGGGCGCCTAAGAGGTGACGCGAGTTCGGACGCGAGTCGCGCCGTCACCGACCGGCGATCCGCACGTCGGCACGGCGTACGTCGCGCTCATCAACTATTGCTTCGCGCGCAAGCACGGCGGCGAGTTCGTCTTGCGTATCGAGGATACCGACCGGGCGCGCAGCACCGCCGAGAGCGAGCGCGTGATTCTCGAGGCGCTGCGGTGGTGCGGCCTTTCGTGGGACGAAGGCCCCGACGTCGAGGGCCCGTTTGGCCCGTACCGTCAGAGCGAGCGTTCGAGCATCTACGAAAAATACGCCGCGATTCTGCTGGAGCGGGGCCACGCGTTCAAGTGCTTCTGCACGCCGGAGCGCCTGGAAGAGATGCGCGTCGCGCAGCGCGCCGCGGGAGAGCCTTCGCGCTACGACGGTCTCTGCGCCGCATACACTTCCGAAGAAGCCGCGCGCCGCGAAGCGGCCGGCGAGCCCTACGTCGTGCGCATGCGCGTGCCCGCAAGCGGCACCTGCGTCGTCGAGGATCTGCGACGCGGGCCGATCGAGTTCGACTACTCGAGCGTCGACATGCAAGTGCTGGTGAAATCCGACGGCATGCCGACCTACCACCTCGCCAACGTCGTCGACGACCACCTGATGGAGATCACGCACGTTTTTCGCGGCGAAGAGTGGGTGTCGAGCGCGCCCAAGCACCTGCTGCTCTACTCGTACTTCGGCTGGACGCCGCCGAAGCTCATGCACGTGCCGCTCTTGCGCAATCCCGACAAGAGCAAGCTCAGCAAACGCAAAAATCCTACCGGTATCCTTTTCTTCAAGGCGATGGGTTATCTGCCGGAGGCGCTGATCAATTTTCTGGCGCTTCTCGCCAATGCCGCGCGCGATGGAGAGGACGAGGTGATGGATCTGGCGACGATCGTGCGGCGCTTCGAGGTGGAGCACGTGCCGATCGGTGGACCCGTCTTCGATCTGCCCAAGCTCGACTGGCTCAACGGCCGCTACATCCGCGAACGCCTCGACCCGGCGACGCTGGTCGAACGCGTGCGCGCGTGGGCGGTCTCGGGGGACCGGCTCGCGCGCATCGCCGCGCTGGCTGGGCCTCGCATCGAACGTCTGAGCGACCTCGGCCCGCTGCTGGCCTTCCTTTTCTCCGGCCGCCTGGCGCTGAAAGCGGAGTCGTACGGCGCCGCCAAGCTCGACGAGCTAACGATGCGCCGCGCCTTCGCGATGGCAATCTCCGAATTCGACAGGCTGCCCGCATGGAACGCCGCGGCGATCGAGTCGGTGATGTCGCGCCTCGCGGCCGCGCTCGAACGCAAACCGCGCGACGTGGCGCGGCCCTTCTACATCGCGATCTCGGGGAGCGCGACGTCGATTCCGCTCTACGACTCGATGGAGTTGCTGGGCCGCGATCTCGTGCGCGAGCGGCTGCGCAACGCGCTGGACCTCTTGGGTGTTCCCAGCAAGCGCGAGATGCAGGAGTGGGAATCGTCGATGCGCGCCGAGGCGACGGAGTGATCCGCGCGATCCTTCTCGCGGCCGGAAAAGGCACGCGGATGAAGAGCGCGCGCCCGAAGGTGCTGCACGAACTCTGCGGGCGGCCGATGCTCTGGTACGCCGTCGCGGCGCTGCGCGCTGCGGGCATCGAGGAGATCGTCGCGGTGATCGGTCCGGAGCTGCGCGACGAGATCGCGCGCTTCGGCGTCGAGAGCGTCGTGCAAGAGCCCCAACTCGGCACCGGCGATGCCGTAAAGGTCGCGCTCGAAGCACTACAGCCGCGCGGCGGTCACCTGATCGTGGCCTGCGGCGACATGCCGCTGGTCACCGCCGAGATCTTCCGCGGCGTCGCCGGCGCCCTCGAGGAAGGCGGCGTCCCAATGGCGCTCGTGACCGTGAAGATGCCGCTCCCCTCGAGCTTCGGCCGCATCGTGCGCGACGGCCGCCGCGTCGAGCGCATCGTCGAGGTGCGCGACGCGTCGCCCGAGCAGCTGGCGATCGACGAGATGAACGCCGGCATCTACGCCTTTGACGAACCCGAACTGCGCGCCGCGATCGGCCGGCTGCGGCCCGACAACGCGCAGAACGAGTACTATCTCACCGATACGGTCGCTCACTTCGTCGGCGCCGGCCACGAGGTGCGCCCCGTGCCGGCGGCCGATCATCTCGGGGTGCTGGGCATCAACGACCGCGTCGAGCTCGCCGTGGCCCGCAAAGAGATGAACGCGCGCCTCTGTGCGGCGCACATGCGCAACGGCGTGACGATCGTCGACCCCGACACCACCTATCTCGAGCCGGAGCTGGAGATCGGCGCCGATACGGTGATCTATCCGAACTCGACGCTCGCGCGTCTCTCGACCTTGGGACGCGCCTGCGTCGTCGGCCCGAACAGCCGCCTCTCCAACGCGCGGCTTGGCGAGCGGGTGACCGTGCGCGAGAGCGTGATCAGCGATTGCGCGATCGGCAGCGACGTGGCGATCGGGCCCTTCGCGCATCTGCGCGGCGAGACCGTGCTTGCCGACGACGTGCACGTCGGCAATTTCGTCGAGATCAAGAAGTCGGCGCTCTCGCGCCGCGTGAAGGTGAGCCACCTCACCTATCTCGGCGACGCGGAGATCGGCGAAGGCACCAACGTCGGCGCCGGTACGATCACGTGCAACTTCGACGGCGAACGCAAGCACCGCACCGTCATTGGCCGCAACGTCGCCATCGGTTCGAACACGTCGCTGATCGCGCCGGTGAACGTCGGCGACGGCGCCCTGACCGGCGCGGGTACGGTCGTCACCAAGGACGTTAGCAGCGGGGAGCGCGTCGCGGGTAACCCGGCGCGGCCTCTCCCAAAGAAGTGAGGGTGCGCGCTCTCTGCGGTTGGTTCTTCGCCGCGGTGCTGCTCGTGACGCTCGCTCCCGTCGCCGCTGCCATCGTCGAGCGCCCGAACGCCCTCGATCACCGCGTCGATCAGCTCTCGCGCAACGCACTGCTCTCCGAGCCGGCGACGGCGCTCGTGGATCCCGCGCGTCAGGCGGCGGCGCTGCGCCGCGCTCACTGGACGCTTCCGGGCTGGTGGTTGATCCTGCTCTGCGAGGCGGCGGGGCTCTTCTGGCTGTGGAGCTCGGGCGGCGCGGCGGTGCTGCGCGACCGGCTGAGGCGGCGCATTCGCGACGACTGGCTGCTGCGCTTTGCGTACGGCGCGGCGCTCGCGCTGATCGCTCGGCTGAGCTCCTTCGTGCCGGCCTTCTATCTCTATCGCGTTGCGCGCGCGATGGAGATCGACATGGAGCTCACCCGCTGGTGGGTCGTCTCGTGGGTGGCGCACACGCTGCTGGGCATGCTGGTCGCGGGATTGATCGCGGCGATCGTGCTCGGCTGGGCGCAGCGTACGCACCAATGGTATATCTACACGATTCTGGGCGTATTGGCCGGATGCGTCGTGTGGTCGTATGCGAGCCCCTACGCGGCCCTCCAAGGGCGTGCGATCCATCCGCCCAGCGGACGCCTCGCCGTCGAGATATCCGCCGTCTTGTCACGCGCCGGTTACGCCGCGGTCCCCGTTCGCGTCGACGACATCCCGAACTCGCCGGTCGGCGAGGCCGAGGTGCTTGGCATCGGTCCGCTGCGCACGATCTTCTTGAGCGACACGCTGATCGCGGGCGAGACGCAGCAGGAGATCGAGTATCAGGTCGCCGTCGAGCTAGCGCACGTCGCGCACCGCGACCTGCTCACGATCGCGCTCATCGAAGGCGCCATCGTTATCGTCTTTGCGGGACTTGCCGTGGTGATCGCCGATCGCATCCGCTTCCGGCGCGACGACGATCCCCTCTCGCGCCTGGCGATCGTAGGCTCGCTGCTCGCGTTGGTCTACATCGCGGCGGTTCCGGTTCGCAACGCCGCACTGCGCTCGTACGCGTTCTCCGCGGATCGCTACGCCGTCGCGCTTACCGGCGACCCGGCCGCCGCCGTGCGGGCGATCGTGCGCGATAGCGACCAGCGCATGGAAGAAGTCTGTCCGGAGTTGAGCGCGACGCTCTTTCTCTATGTCGCGCCGGGCAGCGGGGCGCGCATCGCGGCGATCAACCGGGTTCCGTCGGCCTGTCCGTAGCCGGGTTCACCTGCCACGTGTTGGCGAAACGCATCGCGGCGTCGATTCCTTCGTCGAGCCAGAGCGTTACGCCATCGGCCGCGGCGGTGACGACCCGCGGCAGCGCCGCGCGCTCGTTCTCGTCGAATGGGCCGAGCACGTGGTCGACGCTGTCGTACTGCGGCCGTCCCACGCCGATGCGCAGTCGCGGGAAGCCTTCGCCGATCGTCGCGATTACCGAGCGGAGACCGTTGTGGCCGCCATGGCCGCCTGCGGCTCGCATCCGCAGCTTGCCGAACGGCAGATCCATGTCGTCGCTTACCACGAACACGCCCTCGGGCGGCGTGCGATACCACGACGAGATCAGCCGCACCGGCGTGCCGCTGAGGTTCATGTAGGAAGTCGGCTTCACGAAGACGATCTGGCGCGCGGAATCGTAGGCCTGCTCGGCGGCATCCTTGCGCTTCCAGGACGCGATCCCGTAGCGGCGCGCCAGTTCGTCGACGACGAGAAAGCCAACGTTGTGGCGCGTCGCCGCGTAGCGCGTGCCGGGATTTCCGAGCCCGACGACGAGTCTGATTACGACTCGGCGGCGGGCGTTTCGGCCCCGATGACCTCCGGCTGAACCTCCTCGGAGGGCGTGGCCGCCTCTTCAAGCTCGGTCGCGGTGCGCGAGAGCTCGATCGTGATGACGACCGTGTCGGGCGGCGTCAGCAGCTTGATACCCTCCGGCAGCGGGATCTCACCGGCGGTCAGATGCTGGTGGAGGGTCAGCGGCGTCACGTCGACCTCGAGACGCTCGGGAATCCGGTCGGCCGGCCCCTCGATCTCGACCTCATGGACGACGACGTCCATGACGGCGCCCTGCTGCTTGACGCCTTCGGCGACGCCGACCGTCACGATGCCGAGCTTGGCGCCGATCGTCTCGTCGGCGGAGACGCGTTGCAGGTCGGCGTGCACGATGCGGCGCGAGACCGGGTGGATCTGCACCACGCGGACCATCGCGGTCTGCTGCTTTTTGCCGTCGCCGACCAGCGTGATGATGGCGTTGCGCCCCGAGCGGTGCAGCAGTTCGCCGAACGCGTGCGCGTCGAGCGCGATGTGATCGGGAGCGTTGCCGTGTCCGTAGACGACGGCCGGAATCTTACCGGCGGCGCGAAGCGCGTTGGAACCGGTGGTTCCGAGCCGGTCGCGGTGTTCGATGGAAAGTTTGAGCTCTTTGGTAGCCACGATGTCCTTTTCTAATGTGCGCCGACGGGTTCGGGTGCCGGCGGCGCGACGGGAGTGACGGTTTCGTCGCCGGCAAAGAGCTCCGAGACCGAACGATTGGTGATGATGCGAGTGATCGCGTCGGCAAACACCTGCGCGATCGAGAGCTGTACGAACTTCGGATGGTGCGCGCCGTTGTAGAACGGGATCGTGTTGGTGAAGAGCACCTTCTCGATCTCCGACTGTTCGAGCACTTCCACCGCTTCGCCGGCGAAGATGCCGTGCGTCGCGACGGTATACACCCGGGTCGCGCCTCGCGCCTTGATCGCGCCGGCGGCTTTCGCCAGCGTGCCGCCCGTCGAGATCATGTCGTCGACGACGACCGCGACGCGTCCCGCGACGTCACCGACGATATCGGTCACTTCGGAGACGTCGGGTTCGGGACGGCGCTTGAAGACGATCGCCAGCGAACAGCCCAGCCGCTTTGCGAATCGCTCGGCTCGGTGCACGCCTCCTGCGTCGGGCGAGACCACGACGATCTTGTCGTCGTAGAGGCCTTCCTTCTTAAGGTAATTGCAAAGAACCGCCTCGGCCATCAAATTGTCGACGGGGATATCGAAGAAGCCTTGAATCTGCGCGGCGTGGAGATCCATCGTGACGATGCGTCTGGCACCCGTCACCTTGAGCAGGTTGGCGACGACCTTGGCCGAGATCGGCTCGCGCCCTTTGGTCTTCTTGTCCTGCTTTGCGTACCCGTAGTAGGGGATCACGGCGGTGATGCGCGCCGCGGATGCGCGACGCAGGGCGTCGACCATCAGGAGCAGCTCCATCAGCGCGTCGTTGACGCCCTTGCCCGTGGGGGTCTTGCAGATGGACTGCACCACGAACACCTCGGCGCCGCGCACGTTCTCGCCGATCTCGACCCGCGTCTCCTCGTTTTTGAATTCCGAAACCAGCGCCTTGCCGACGTGCAGGCGCAGGCGCTTCGCGATCTCTTCGGCCAGCTGTGGATTGGAGTTCCCACAGAAGAGGAGCGGGTTTTGCACGGGGAGGACGTTCGCTAGGTGAATCGTTCCGCCCTCGGCGGCTGTTGAAGGGGCGCAGTGCCCCAAGAATTCAAGCTCGTCTCGCCCTTCGCGCTCTCCGGCGATCAACCCAAGGCGACCGACGCCCTGGCCGCGGGGGTCTTGCGCGGCGACCGAATCCAGACGCTCCTCGGCGTGACCGGAAGCGGCAAGACGATGGCGATGGCCCGCACGATCGAGCTGGTCCAGAAGCCGACGCTGGTCCTGTGCCACAACAAGACGCTGGCCGCCCAGTTGTGCGCCGAATTTCGCGAATTCTTCCCGAACAATGCGGTGGAGTACTTCGTCTCCTACTTCGACTACTACCAGCCCGAAGCGTACGTCCCCTCGACCGACACCTACATCGAAAAAGACAGCTCGATCAACGACGAGATCGAACGGCTGCGCCACTCGGCCACGCAGTCGCTGCTCACGCGGCGCGACACGCTGATCGTCGCCTCGGTCTCGTGCATCTTCGGCTTGGGATCGCCCTCGGATTACATGGAGATGTCGGCGCGGCTGCGCGTCGGCGACACGATCGACCGCGACGTCTTCCTGCGCAAGCTGGTCGACATGCAGTACCGCCGCAACGACCTCAACCTCGTCCGCGGGACGTTCCGCGTGCGCGGCGATACGTTGGAGTTCGTGGCCGTCGACGAGGAGCTGGTGCATCGCATCGCCTTTTTCGGCGACGACATCGAGTCGATCTCGGTCGTCAACCTGCTCACCGGCGAGTACGTCGAGAGCAAGCGCGAGGTGACGATCTTCCCGGCGAAACATTTCATTACGCCCGACGAGAAGCTGCGCCGCGCCGTCGTGTCGATCGAGGAAGAGCTGGAGGAGCGCCTGGCATACTTCAAGCGCCACGGCAAGCTTCTGGAAGCGCAACGGCTGGAGATGCGTACCCGCTACGACCTCGACATGCTGCGCGAGGTCGGCTACTGCAACGGCGTCGAGAACTACTCGCGCCACCTCACCGGACGCGAAGCGGGCTCGACGCCGTCGTGCCTGATCGACTTCTTCCCGAAAGACTGGCTGCTCTTCGTCGACGAGTCGCACGTTACGCTGCCGCAGGTGCACGGGATGTTCGCCGGCGACCGCTCGCGCAAGCAGATTCTCGCCGAGCACGGTTTCCGGCTGCCCAGCGCGCTGGACAACCGCCCCCTCACCTACGACGAGTTCGACGACCATATCGTGCAGGCGGTCTACGTCTCGGCGACGCCGGGCACGTACGAGACGGGACGCAGCAGCCAAGTGGTCGAGATGATCATCCGGCCGACCGGGCTGGTCGATCCCGAAGTCGAGGTGCGCCCGACGCGCAATCAGGTCGACGACCTGATGGAGGAGATCCGTCTCCGCGCCCAGCGCAAGGAGCGCGTGCTGGTGACCACGCTCACCAAGAAGATGGCCGAGGATCTGACCGATTTTCTCATCGAGAACGGCCTGCGCGTGCGCTACCTGCACAGCGAGGTGGATACGCTCGAGCGCGTCGCGATTCTGCGCGACCTCCGCGCCGGCGTCTTCGACGTGCTGGTCGGCATCAATCTGCTGCGCGAGGGCCTCGATCTCCCCGAAGTATCGCTGGTCGGCATTCTCGATGCCGACAAGGAGGGCTATCTGCGCAGCGGCACGTCGCTGATCCAAACGATCGGCCGTGCGTCGCGCAACGTCGAAGGCAAGGTGATCATGTATGCCGACGTCGTTACCGAGTCGATGGCGCGGGCGATCGGCGAGACGCGCCGGCGTCGCGAAAGGCAGATCCAATACAACGCCGATCACGGCATCGAGCCGAAATCCGTGCGCAAGCAGATTCACGACATCCTCAGCATGATCGGCGCCACCGAGGAGACCGCCTCCAAGCTGCGGGCGGAGAAGCTGCCGCGCGACGTGGCCCTCAAGATGTCGCGCGATCTCGAGCGCAAGATGCGCGACGCGGCCGCCAACTTGGAGTTCGAGAAGGCCGCGGCGCTGCGCGACGAACTGATCGAACTGCGCCGCCAGATCGGCGGCAACGAAGGCATACTCTTCGCCGGCAAGGCACCCAAGATTTTCGACAAGGCGTTGGCGGAGCTCACAAGTAACTAAGCCCGCGGTATGAACGTGAGCGCCGTGCTGACGCGAACGATCGTCAAGGTTCCCGAGGCGATCGGCGAGCTGGTCGTCGTCGCGATCGTCGTGGCCTGCTTCGTGGGCCTTCACGCCATCCTGCAGCGCCGCTTCCGCAGCGATATGCTGCGTCGTCACAACGACGTCGCCGGCTACCTCTTCTCGGCGGTCGGCGTGCTCTACGCCGTACTCCTGGGCTTCGTCGTCGTGGTGGTGTGGGAAAAGTACGACGCGACGATCTCCAACGTCCAGGCCGAGGTCGATGCCGCCGGCGACCTCTATCACGTGGTCGATGGCTACTCGGCGCCCGCGCGCGACAAGATCCGGGCCGCGCTGAGCTCCTACGCGCGTACGGTGATCGACGTCGAATGGCCGGCGATGGCGGCCAATCGCGACGTGCCCGAGACCGGGGCGCGTCTCTTGGAGAGTGCCGCTTATCAGGTGAACAGCTACGCGCCTGCGGGCCAGCGCGGCGCCAACGCGCAGCAGGCGGCCATCGTCGACGAGCAGCGCCTCTTCGACGCGCGGCGCGAACGGCTGATTCGTGCGGAGCCGGCGGTCCCGGCGATCCTCTGGTTCGCGCTCGTCGCCGGGGCGCTCGCGATGGTCGCCTTCTGTTATATCTTCGGCGTCGAGAACAAGCCGGCGCAGCTGATGATGACGGCGATGCTCGTGGGGCTCATCGCGATTCTCTTCGTCGTGATCGACGAGTTCGCGGGGCCGTTCTCCGGCTCGGTCGTGATCTCGCCCGAAGGATGGAACTTCCTTGCCGCCAGACTCGCCGAGATCCAGTAAGGCGTTTTGAAGTTATGCGCCGCATCGACCTGGTGCTTTTCGACCTCGACGACACGCTGCACGACGACACGTACGCCTATCACAGCGCCGCCGAAGAGGTCGCGCGCGAGGTGGCCGCCGAGCACGGCATCGACGCGCTGGCGCTAAGAACCGCCTACATCGCCGAGGCCGAGGGTTTCTGGCAGCGGCTCTCCGCCGCCGACCTCAACGTCAAGCTGTCGCGCATTCGCGAGAGCATGTGGCGCAGCGCGCTCGAGAGCGTGGGCGTCGGCGATCCTGCGGTGGCGCAGCTCAGCGCGGAGCGCTACAACGCCTATCGCTCCAAGTACTATACGCTCTTTCCCGGTGCCGTCGAACTGCTGCGCGAGTTGCGCGAACGCGGTTTTAAACTGGGCATCGTGACCAACGGCCTCTCCGAGACGCATCGCGAAAAGATCGACCTGCTGCGCATCGGCGAGTTCTTCGACGCGATATTCCTCTCCGACGAGGTCGGGATGATCAAGCCCGATCCGCTGCTCTTCGCGCACGCGTGCCGCGTGCTGGGCGGCGCGCCGGCTCGTTCGGCGATGGTTGGGGATCGCTACGACCGGGACATTCGCGGGGCTCTCGAGGCCGGGCTCTTCACGGTGTGGCTCAACGTCCGGCAAGAGGAGCTGCCGCCCGGCGCCGCGCCGCCCGACGCGACCTGCAGCTCGATTGCCGACGTGGGGCGCATACTTCTCACGCCCGTTAGGGTATCTTAGGAGACGTGTCCCTAGACTCCATCGTTATCAAGGGCGCGCGCGAGCACAATCTCACGAACGTGGATTTAGTGCTGCCGCGCAACCGCCTCGTCGTCGTCACCGGCCTGTCGGGTTCGGGCAAGTCGTCGCTGGCTTTCGACACGATCTACGCCGAGGGACAACGACGTTACGTCGAGTCGCTCTCCTCCTACGCGCGCCAGTTCCTGGGTCAGATGGAGAAGCCGGACGTCGACTACATCGAAGGTCTCTCGCCCGCGATCTCGATCGACCAGAAGTCGACCTCGCGCAATCCGCGCTCGACGGTGGGCACCGTCACCGAGATCTACGATTATCTGCGCCTGCTTTTCGCGCGCGTCGGCACCCCGCACTGTTATCAGTGCGGGCGAGAGATCAGCTCGCAGTCCAGCGAGCAGATCGTCGATTCGATTATGGAGCTCCCCGAGGGGACGCGCATGGTGCTGCTCGCGCCGATGGTGCGCGGGCGCAAAGGCGAGTACGCCAAGCTCTTCGAGGAGATCACGAAGGAGGGCTTCACCCGCGTCCGCGTCGATGGTGAAACGAAGGAGCTAACCTCGAAGATCGTCCTCGACAAGAAGCGCAAGCATACGATCGAAGTGGTGGTCGACCGGCTCGTGATGAAGCCCGAGGTCCGCAAACGGCTGGCCGACTCGGTGGAAACGACGCTGCGGCTTTCCAGCGGCATCGTCACGGTGCTGATTCCCGCCGGCGCCGGGGCGCCGGAGAGAGAGCTGACGTTTAGCGAGGCTTTCGCCTGCGTGTATTGCGGCATCTCGTTCGAAGAGCTGGCGCCGCGGCTCTTCTCGTTCAACTCGCCGTACGGCGCGTGCCCCGCCTGCACCGGCCTCGGTGAAAAGATCGAGATCGATCCCTGGAAGGTGATTCCCGATCGCAGCAAGTCGATCGCCGAGGGCGCGATCGTCCCGTGGAGCAAGTCGCTCGGCGGCGGCCGCTATCCCTCGATGAACCCGTACTACATGCAGCAGCTCGAGCGCGTGCTGCGGCGCTACCGCGTAAAGACGTCGACGCCGATCGAGCAGCTCTCCGACGAGGTGCTCGACATCATTCTCTACGGAACCGATGCCGAGCAGACGTTTGCCTACACCTCGCGCGGCGGCAAGACGTGGGAGTATCGCGCCTCGTTCGAAGGCGTGGTCAACAACCTGCAGCGCCGCTACGGCGAGACGTCCAGCGAGTGGGTGAAGGAAGAGATCGAGAAGTTCATGTCGGCCTCGGTCTGCCCGGTGTGCAAGGGCGCGCGGCTGAAACCCGAGGCGCTGGCGGTGACGATCGGCGAGAGCAACATCGACGCGCTCACGCGCATGTCGATCGAGCTGCTCGAGTCGTTCTTCGCGCGGCTCGAGCTGACGGCGCGCCAGGAGCAGATCGCGCACCAGATCGTCAAGGAGATCCGCGCGCGCCTGGGCTTTCTCACCAACGTCGGTCTCAACTATCTCACGCTCTCGCGCTCGGCGACGACGCTGGCCGGCGGCGAGTCGCAGCGCATCCGCCTCGCGACGCAGATCGGGAGCGCGCTCGTGGGCGTGCTCTACATCCTCGACGAGCCGTCGATCGGCTTGCACCAGCGCGACAACGACCGGCTTCTGGCCACGCTCAAAACGCTGCGCGACCTCGGCAACACGCTGATCGTGATCGAGCACGACGAGGACACGATGCGCATGGCCGACGTCGTCGTCGATATCGGGCCGGGGGCGGGCGCCGAGGGCGGCGAGATCCTTACCGCAGGCACGCTCGACGACGTGATCGCCAACCCCGCTTCGGAGACGGGTGCGTATCTCTCGGGGCGCAAATTCATTCCGATTCCGCGGCGGCGGCGCGAGCCGCGCGGTTGGCTCGAAGTCCGCAATGCCAAGGCCAACAATCTCAAAGGCATCGAGGTGCGCTTCCCGATCGGCGTGTTCGCTGCGGTGACCGGCGTGAGCGGCAGCGGCAAGTCGACGCTGGTGAACGAGGTGCTCGTGCGAGCGCTCAACCAGCATCTCCACCGCCAGCCGCCGGGCGGCACGTACGGCAGCGTCAAGGGCGCGGCGCAGCTCGACAAGATGGTGGTGATCGATCAGTCGCCGATCGGACGCACGCCGCGCAGCAATCCCGCGACCTACACCGGCACGTTCGACTACATCCGCGAGCTGTTCTCAAAGGTGCCCGAGGCACGGATGCGCGGCTACACGCCCGGGCGCTTCTCGTTCAACGTGAAGGGCGGACGCTGCGAATCGTGCCAGGGCGACGGCATCATCAAGATCGAGATGCACTTCCTGCCCGACGTATACGTGCCGTGCGAGGTGTGCAAGGGGCGGCGCTACAACGCGCAGACGCTCGAGGTTAAGTATAAGGGGAAGACGATCTCCGATATCCTCGAGATGCGCGTCGACGAGGCCAACGAGTTCTTCGCCAACATTCCGCGCGTGCACAACAAGCTGCACACGATCTGCGACGTCGGCCTGGGCTACATCAAGATGGGCCAGCCCGCGACGACGCTCTCCGGCGGCGAGGCGCAGCGGGTGAAGCTCGCCACCGAACTCTCGCGGCGCTCGACGGGGCGAACCTTCTACGTGCTCGACGAGCCCACGACTGGCTTACACTTTGCCGACATCCACAAGCTGCTCGACGTGTTGCAGCGGCTCGTCAAGTTGGGCAACACCGTGCTCGTGATCGAGCACAACCTCGACGTGATCAAAACCGCCGACTACCTGATCGACCTCGGGCCCGAGGGCGGCGATCGCGGCGGCACCGTCGTCGCGTCGGGAACGCCCGAAGAGGTGGCGCAGATCGAAGGCTCCTACACCGGCGCCTACCTCGTGCCGGTGCTGCGCGATCAGCGCGCGGTCGGCCACCATCAGCTCGACTCCGCCGAACTCGAGCGCCTCGAGCAAGAGAACCTCTTCGTTCTCCGCGAGTTGGCGCAGAGTGGAAGAATCCCAGTCGAAGCCTAGCGCGGTCAGCGTGGGCGCACAACCTGTCAGCGTGGGCGCACAACCTGTCATCCCGAGCGCAGTCGAGGGACGAGCAACGATCGCGCATCGCAGCGCCCTTCGACTGCGCTCAGGCTGACAGAGCTCGCCCAAGATGACGAGTAAAGCGGCCTCGCGCGTAGACGCCTTGCGCTTGCAGATCGATGAGGCAAACTACCGTTACTACGCGCTCGACGATCCGCAGATTACCGATGGCGAGTACGACGCGCTGCTCCGCGAACTGCTCGAGCTGGAGCGCGCGCACCCCGAGCTCGCGCGGCCCGATTCCCCGACGCAGCGCGTGGGTGCTCCGGCCTCGGAACGATTCGCGCCCTACCGGCACGCCGCACCGATGCTCAGCTTGGCCAATGCGGTCTCGTTCGACGAGCTGCGCGCCTTCGACGAACGCGCGCGCAAGCTCGCCGGCGTCGACGTCGACTACGTGTGCGAGCTCAAGATCGACGGCCTGGCGATCGCGCTCGACTACCGCGACGGGTCGCTGGAGCGGGGCGGCACGCGCGGCGACGGGCTCGTCGGCGAGGACGTCACCCCAAACCTGCGCACGGTGAGAACGATCCCGCTGCGCCTGCGCGTCCCGCCCAAGCGGCCCGTCCCATTTCTCGAAGCGCGCGGCGAGGTGTACCTCCGCAAGTCGGACTTCGCACGCCTCAACGCCGCGCGCGAGCACGAAGGGCTGCCGAGCTTCGCCAACCCGCGAAACGCGGCATCGGGCGGCGTGCGACAGCTCGACCCTGCGCTCACGGCGCAGCGCCGCCTCTCGTTCTTCGCCTATACGCTCGCCGTCGACGAAGGCGCGGCGATCGCAACCCAATGGGAAGCGCTCGAGCGGCTGCGCTCGCTGGGCCTCCCGGTGAACCCGCACGTCGCGCGCGCCGCCTCGCTCGACGACGTCGAGGCCTACTGCGCGCGCTGGGAAGAGAAGCGCGACACGCTCGACTACGAGATCGACGGCGTCGTGATCAAGGTGAACGAATTTGCCACGCAAGAGCGGCTCGGCGCGGTCGCGCGCGATCCGCGCTGGGCGATCGCGTTTAAATTCAAACCGCGCGAGGCGCGCACCAAGCTGCGCGACATCGTGGTGACCGTCGGCCGAACCGGCACGCTCAACCCCAGCGCCGTGCTCGAACCCGTGCAGATCGGCGGCGTAACGGTCAAGAGCGCGACGCTGCACAACATCGATTACATCGAGAGCAACGACATCCGCATCGGCGATACGGTGCTGGTCACGCGTGCGGGCGATGTGATTCCACGCGTCGTCGGCCCGATTCTCTCCGAGCGCAAGGGCCGCGAGCGCAAGTTCGTCATGCCGGATCGCTGCCCGGTCTGCGGCTCCGACGTCGATCATCCCCAGGACGAGGCGATGTCGCGCTGCACGAACGCGGCGTGTCCGGCTCAAGTCTACGAGAGGTTACGGCATTTTGCGTCGCGCGGGGCAATGGATATTGAGGGTATCGGCGACGTCATGGCTCAGCAGCTGACCGAGCTCAAACTGGTGGCCGACATCGCCGACACCTACAACCTGAACGAAACCTCGCTCGCAAGCGTTCCCCGGATGGGGAAGAAAAGCATCGAGAACGTGTTGCGTAACATTGAGGCCTCGAAACAGCGCGGCTTGGCACGTCTGCTCTACGGTTTGGGCATCCGATTCGTCGGCACGCAGACCGCGCAGATCCTCGCGGGCGATTTCGGGACGATCGCGGCGATCGCTCAGGCGAGCGAAGAGGAACTGCAGCGCAGCGAAGGGATCGGCCCGGAGGTGGCGCGCAGCGTCGCGCTCTTTTTCGAGCAGGCGCCCAATCTCGAAATGATCGAGCGCTTACGAGCGGCAGGCGTGGTCATGGAGGCGCCCAAGCGCCCCAAGACGCTGGGCATCCTGCACGGCAAAACTTTCGTCCTAACGGGTACGCTGCCGGAGATGACGCGCGAGGAGGCCGCCGAGCTGATCGTGGCCGCCGGAGGCAAAGTCACCGGATCGGTGAGCAAGAAAACGGATTACGTGGTCGCGGGCAGCGAACCGGGGAGCAAGTTGAACAAAGCGGAGCAACTCGGCGTCACGATCCTCGACGAGACCGGCCTGCGCAAGCTGCTCGAAGCATGAGCGCGAGCGCGACCGGGCACGTAGCCGTGCGCGTGGTGCCGGCCGACGTGCTCACGCCGATCGGTGCCTACCGCGCGCTCGCCACGCCCGGCGCGTCCTGTCTGCTCGAAAGCGTCGAGAGCGGCGGCCGCATCTCGCGCTACTCCTTCATCGGGCTCGATTATCTCGACGCGACCGAGTTCCCGGCCGACGGCGATCTCTACGACAACGTCCGCGCCTTCGTCGCGGCGCACCGCATCGCTTCGCCGGCGGGAGCGTTGGGCGGGGCGCTGCTCGCCTTCGCCTACGACGCCGCGCGCCCCGAGGCGCGCCTCGGGGTGCGCCCGCAATCGGATCCCGCGATGCCCGCGGCCTACGCGGCGATCCCCGCGACGTGGCTGATCTTCGACCACTTCACCGATCTGCTCACGATTTGGACCAGTGGCGGCGATACCGCTGCGCTCGAACGCCGCATCGACGGCTACGTCGACCGGCTGCTCGCAGCCAAGGCCGCCTTTCCCGCGCCGGTGCGAGCGGTCGGGCCGACGTCGCAGACGATCGATCGCGAACGTTACCTCAGCCTCGCCGCTGAAGTGAAGCGGCGCATCTTCGAGGGCGACGTCTATCAGCTGCAGCTGGGGATTCGCTTCGACGCTGCGGTCGAGGGCGATGCGTTCGACCTCTACCGCGCGTTGCGGCGGCACAACCCATCGCCGTACATGTTCTACGTCGACACCGCGTTCGGGCAGCTGCTGGGAGCCTCGCCGGAGTTCCTCGTGCGTCTCGAAGGGCGCCGCGCGCGCTTGCGTCCGCTGGCCGGCACGCGCTCTCGCGGGCGCACCGACGAGGAGGACGCGAGCATCGCCGCCGAGCTGCTCGCCAACGAGAAAGAGCGCGCGGAGCACGTGATGCTCGTCGATTTGGGCCGCAACGACCTGGGGTCGGTCTGCGAGTACGGGAGCGTGAGCGTCGACGAGCTGCTGCAGATCGAGCGCTACAGCCACGTGATGCACATCGTTTCGAACGTCGTCGGCATCCTGCGCCGCGACCGCGATGCGCTCGATCTCTTCCGCGCCGGCTTTCCGGCCGGGACGGTAACCGGAACGCCGAAGGTGCGCGCCATGCAGCTGATCGACGGGCTCGAGCCCGTAACTCGCGGCTTCTACTCCGGCAGCATCGGCCGCTGGTCGTATGGGGGCGACTTCGATTCGTGCATTACGCTTCGCAGCATCCACGTGTGCGACGGGCGCGCGTGGTGGCAAGCGTCGGCGGGAATCGTCGCCGATTCCGACCCCGTCGCGGAGTACGAAGAGGTTCTGCACAAAACGCGGATTGCGCGCGCCGTGCTCGGAGTGCAGACGTGACGCCGCGCGTGCTCTTCGTCGACAACTTCGACAGCTTCAGCTACAACGTCGTGCACCTGCTCGCGTCTCGTGGCGCCGTACCCGACGTGCTGCTCAACGACGATCCCGCGCTGCGCCCGGAGGTGCTCGCAAACTACGAAGCGCTGATCGTCGGCCCCGGGCCGGGGCGCCCCGAGCACTCGCCGCAGATGATGGAAGTGCTGCGCGCCGGGATCGACGGCGGCATGCCGATCCTCGGCGTCTGTCTGGGATTGCAGGCCATCGGAGCGCTGCTCGGCGCGACGGTAACGCACGCGCCGCGCCAGATGCACGGCAAAACGTCGCGCATCGAACACGATGCATCGGGGATCTTCGCCGGGCTGCCGTCGCCGCTGACGGCGACGCGCTACCACTCGCTCTGCCTGGATCGGGGAACGATTCCCGGCGTACTGCGCGTTACCGCGAGCAGCGAAGACGGCGTGGTTCAAGCCATCGAGCACCGCGAGCGTCCGGTCTTCGGCGTGCAGTTCCATCCCGAATCGGTGCTGAGCGAGAACGGCGAAACGCTCGTCGAGAACTTTCTGCGAGAGAGCAAGCGATGAGCCTCGACTTCGCGCCGCTGCTGCGGCGCGCGCTCGGCGGCGACCCTTTGAGCGAAGCTGAGGCGGCAGGCTTCATCGGCGAGGTGATGGACGGCACCTACACGCCGGTGCAGGCGGCGGCGCTGCTCGTGGCGCTGGCAGCCAAGGGCGAGAGCGTCGACGAGATCGTCGGCGCGGCGCGCGCGATGCGCGAGCGCAGCCTGCAGGTGGAGCACGGCCTGCCGCTGGTCGTCGACGTGGTCGGCACCGGCGGCGATCACGCCAACACGCTCAACATCTCGACGATGGCGGCGCTCGTGGTTGCGGCCGCCGGCGTACCCGTCGCCAAGCATGGTAACCGCGCCGCGTCGAGCGCCTGCGGCAGCGCCGACGTGCTCGAAGCCGCCGGCTTTCCCATCGAGGTGGCGCCGGAAGTCGCCGCGACGATGCTGCGCGAGAGCGGCTTTACGTTTATGTTCGCGCCGCGCTATCATCCGGCCATGCGCAATGCCGGCCCCATCCGCCGCGAACTGGGCGTGCGAACGATCTTCAACCTGCTGGGGCCGCTCACCAATCCGGCGCGCGCCACGCATCAGGTCGTCGGCGTCGCCCGCGAGGAGCTGGTCGAGCGCGTGGGCCCGGCGCTGCGCGCACTGGGTTTGAAGCGAGGCGCCGTGGTGCACGGCGGCAGCGGGATCGACGAAGTGGCCGGCGACGCGCCGACGCTGATCTACTCCTTCGACGAAGAGAGCGCGCACCTGTGGCGTCTGGACCCGTCGGAGGTCGGCATCGCACGGCCTTTGCGCACGCCGGTCGGCGGTTCGGTCGAGCTTTGCCGCAACGCGTTCGTCGAGATCCTGCAGGGCACGCGTAAGGACGATGCGGCCGACGTCGTCGCCCTCAACGCCGCGGTCGTGTTCGCGGTCGCCGGCGTCGATGCCGAGTTGCCCGCAGCGTTCGAGCGCGCGCGAGAGCTCCTGCACGACGGCGCGGGGTGGCGTACGTTCGAGCGCGCGAAGGAGGCCGGCTCGCATGGCTGATTCGTGGATAAAGTTCTGCGGCTGCACGTCGGCCGCCGACGTCGCGCTGGCGGCCGAAACCGGCGCCGATGCCTTCGGCATGATCTTTGCTCCCTCGCCGCGCCGCATTACTTTCGAGGCCGCGGAGGAGATCGCGCGCCGTCTGCCCGCCTCGCTGGTGCCGGTCGCCGTGTTCGTCAATCCGCAGCGCGAAGAAGTCGACGGCGTGCTCGAGACATTTCCGCGAGCGATGCTGCAGTTCTCCGGCGACGAGACGCCGGAGTTCGTCGGTCGCTACGGCGATCGCGCGATCAAAGCGATCCACGTCGACGACCGCGGCGCCCTCCTCGACGAGCGCTGCGAGAGATATCCCGAGGCGATCGTGCTCTTCGACGCGCGCCACGACGGCATGGCCGGCGGCACGGGGCTCACCTTCGATTGGAATCACGCCTTGCCGATCGTCGGTAAGCGGCGGGTGGTGATCGCCGGCGGCCTGGACCCGAAGAACGTTGGCGAGTGCGTCGAGCGCGCGCATCCCTTTGGCGTCGACGTGCGCAGCGGCATCGAGACCGAGGGACGCAAAGATCCGCAGAAGATGCGCGATTTCGTGAACGCGGTGCGCGGCGCGAAATGAAACCCGACGCGCGCGGCTACTTCGGCGAGTTCGGCGGGCGCTTCGTGCCCGAAGTCTTGATCGCCGCGCTCGACGAGCTGGAGCGCGCGATGCAGGAGGCCTTCGCCGACTCCGCCTTCTGGGACGAGTATCACGCGGTGTTGCGCGATTTCGTGGGACGTCCCTCGCCGCTCTACCGCTGCGAACGCTACGCCTCCGACGTCTCGGCTGCGCCGCTGCTGATGAAGCGCGAAGATACCAATCATACCGGCGCGCATAAAATCAACAACACGGTCGGGCAAGCGCTGCTGGCGCGGCGCATGGGGAAGAGCCGGCTCCTCGCCGAGACTGGTGCGGGCCAGCACGGCGTTGCCACGGCGACCGTGGGTGCGAAGTTCGGCTTGCCGGTCGATGTGTACATGGGCGCGCGCGACGTCGAGCGGCAATCGCTCAACGTGTACGTGATGCGGCTGCTCGGCGCCCAAGTGCATGCGGTGAAGAGCGGAACCCAGACGCTCAAAGACGCCACCAACGAGGCATTTCGCGTGTGGGCGGCACGCGTGGAGGATACGTTCTACGTGATCGGCAGCGTCGTGGGCGCGCATCCGTATCCGTACATGGTACGGGAGCTGCAGAAGGTGATCGGCGTCGAGGCGCGCCGCCAAGTGATGGAGCGCTTCGGCCGACTCCCGAGCGACGTGGTGGCGTGCGTCGGCGGGGGCAGCAACGCGATGGGGATCTTCTCGGGATTCGTCGACGACGAGAGCGTGAAGTTGTGGGGCGTCGAGGCCGGCGGCGAAGGCGTGGAAGGCGAGAAACATGCGGCGTCGCTGGGTGCCGGAAGCATCGGCGTGCTGCACGGCTCGCGCTCGTACCTCCTGCAGAGCGAGCACGGCCAGGTGCGCGAAACGCATTCGATCAGCGCCGGACTCGACTATCCCGGAGTCGGCCCCGAGCACGCGTTCTTCAAGGAGAGCGGCCGCGCGGCGTACGTCGCGGTGACGGACGAAGCGGCGGTGGAGGCGTTTCACGCGTTCGCGCGCGAGGAAGGCATCGTGCCGGCGCTCGAGAGCGCGCATGCGATCGCGTTTGCGCGGCGGTTGGCGCAACAACGCGGACCCGACGATTTGATCCTGGTGAATCTGAGCGGCCGTGGCGACAAGGACATCGGACGGTGCTAGAAGCGGCGTTTTCGCGGGCGCGGTACGAAAAGCGCTTGGCATTCATCCCGTACGTGATGGCGGGCGATCCCGATCTGCGCACCAGCGAGTTGTTGCTGCGCACGCTCTCCGAGGCCGGCGCCGACGTGATCGAGCTGGGGGTGCCGTACAGCGATCCGCTCGCCGACGGACCGACGATCGCCGCCGCCGGACAGCGCGCGCTCGCGGCTGGGGTGGGGATCGCAGAGACGCTCGAGCTGGCGCGCCGCTGCGCGGGCAATTGCGCGCCGATCCTACTTTTTACGTACTACAACCCGATCTACCAGTACGGCATGGAACGATTCGCCGGGGACGCAGCGGAGGCGGGTGCGGCGGGCGCGATCGTCCCCGACGTGCCGCTCGAGGAGGCCGCGGAGCTTAGCGCCGCGCTCGCCGCGCACGGTTTGGCGATGCCGCTGCTCGTCGCGCCCTCCACTCCGTCCGAGCGGGCCGCGAGGATCGTCGGCGCGGCGACGGGCTTCGTCTACGTCGTCTCGCGCTTGGGCGTGACCGGCGCAGGAAGCGCGCCCAGCTTCGAGCGGCTGCGCGGACAGCTGACGTCGCTACGGGCGATGACCGACAAGCCGCTCGCCGTCGGCTTCGGCGTGAGCCGCGCCGAGGACGCGCGTGCCGTCGCCGGCTTCGCCGACGCGATCGTCGTCGGCAGCGCGCTGATCGACCGCTACGCGGGCTTTCGCGGAGACGACGTCGTGCGCCGCGTCCGCCGCTTCGTCGAGCCGCTGATTTCGGCACTGGCCGCGGATGGCGCGTAAATGCGGGGTGCGGTCTTTTGCCGACGACCGTGCCTCGACCCTGGGAACGTCGGGACTGAAATTGTGTGCGGTCGCAAGCGCGCTGAGGGCGTCGAAACAGATGCGCAAACACGCCGCCGCATCGCTCGCTCCCGGCTCGCGCACGATCGCGTCCGGCGTTTCACGCATCATGTCGGTCACAAGTCCTTCGTTAAGCGTGCATTTCCGAGCTGACAGTTGCTTTCGTGGAGAGTCCGTATGGTTTTCGGAGCGCCTCGCCTAGCGCTTCGATAACGTCACCGGCGACGACGCCGACGTGCCGCCGCTTCAGTGCGACCTGGCCCGCGAGGCCATGCCAATAGGCGCCGGCGCGTGCGGCGTCGACCGGCGAGAGTCCTTGTGAAAGCAGCGTTGCGATGATTCCCGTGAGCACGTCGCCGGTGCCGGCGGTCGCCAAGGCGCTCGTGCCGGTCGTGTTGATATTGATCGTAGTGCCGTCGTCGATCAGGGTGTCGGAGCCTTTGAGCAGCGTCGTGATGCCGGTGCGGTCGACGAACTCGCGGATGCGCTCGACGCGCGTTCCCGGCGCGACGGTTCCGCGCCCGGATAGACGAGCGAACTCGCCCGCGTGCGGCGTCACCACACTGGGTTTGCCGCGGAGCAGATCGAGGTGCTTGCTCAGGTGGAAGAGGCCGCTCGCATCGACGACCACCGGCAGCCGGTTCCCCTCCAGGAATCGCGTAAAGATCTCGCCGGTGCGCTCGTCGAGTCCGAGGCCGGGGCCGAGCGCGACGGCGCCGTTATGCCTGCTGATATCGAGCAGTTCGTCGGCCACCTCTTGCGGCGAGGCGGCATCGTCGAGCGCGACGACCACCTGCTCGACCAAATGCGCGCGCAGCGTGGGTGCCGCCGCGGCAGGCGTCGCGAGCGTAACGTAGCCCGCGCCCGCACGCGCCGCGGCGAGCGCGCAGAGCACCGCGGCGCCGGGAAACTGGCCGGAGCCCGCGATCACTAGCGGCGCGCCCGACGCGCGCTTGTCGCCGTCGGGCGCGCGGCGCGGCAACAGCTGCAAAAACGCCTCGCCGTCGAGTGCGGCAAAGGTGCGCGGCTGCGCCGCCAGCGTCGCATCGTCGATGCCGATCGGCGCGACGATCAGTTCGCCCACGTTCTCGCGGGCCGGCTCGAGCAGCAGCCCTGGTTTCGCGGCGGCGAGCGTTACGGTGACGGTGGCACGCACGGCGTCGTCGCAGACGGCGCCGGTGAGCGCGTCGGTGCCGCTGGGGATGTCGATCGCGAGCACACGGCGTTCGCGGGCGTCGAGCGCGCGAGCGAGATGGCGGTACTCCGGCGGCAACGGCAGGCGCGCGCCGGTGCCGAACATGCCGTCGACGCCGGTGCCGTCGGCGAGCATCGCCCGCGCAGCTCCGTCGTTTGCCGGGAGCGGCACGATCCTCACGCCGTTGCGTTCCGCATCGCCGCGCGCCGCCTCCCGGGCCTCGGAGCCGCGGGTAGCGGAATCCTCGGCCACGACGCACTCGTACTCGCCGGCGAGCAGCGCCAGCGCCGCGAACGCATCGCCGCCGTTGTTTCCGGGGCCGGCGAAGGCGGCGATCCTCGACCCCGGCGGCGCCAGGTCGCGCAACGCCTGCGCGATGCGGTCCCCGGCATTCCCCATCAGCTCGGTCGCCCCTGTGCGCGCGATCGTTGCGGCGTCGGCCGCGCGCATCTGCTCGGGGGTGAGAACGTAGATCACGATTCGAGAATGACCACGGCAGCGGCCATCGCGGCGTCGTGGGTGATCGTGAGGTGAATCGTGCGCACGCCGCGCAGCAGCATCAAGCGCGAGACGCGTTCGTTTAGCTCGATGAACGGCTTCCCGCTGCGCTCGTGCGACACGCCGATGCTGCGCCACGGAATCGCGTGGCCGAACGCCTTGCGCGTGGCCTCTTTCGCCGCATAAAAACCCGCGAGCCGTTCGTGCCAGTTGCGCTTACGCTTCGCGTACGCCATCTCTTCCTCGGTATAGACCTTGCGTGAGAACCACGCAAGCTCTCGCTCTCCGAACCGATAGCGCGAGACGTCTGCCACGTCGATGCCGACTCCAACGATCACCCGACGACGCTTCGACGTTCGGGCTGCAGGCCACCTAGAGCGCTCGCGAGAAGTGGTCGTCTCGAGATGGATTCGTGCATTCGAATCGTGCCGATCAACGCCGTCGATGCGGCGTTCATGGACCGTCTCGCCCCCTGCCTCGAGGAGCGCTTTCTCACCGCCGCCTGCGTCGAACGCTCGCTCGTGGTGCCGCGCAGCTCGCTCAATGCGACGCGGGGTCAACTCTTCGTGGCCACGCTGATTACCAAGGTTCAGCGCGCGCATCCCGAGCCGGGAGGCGTGCTGCTGGCGATCACCGAGTTCGACCTTTACAAAACCTCGCACCGCTTCGTTTTCGGCGATGCCGATGAGGCCGGCGGCGTGGCCGTCGTCTCGACGCACCGCCTGCGCTCGGAGTTCTACGGCGAACCGGCCGACCCGAATACCCTCTTCCAGCGCATGCTCAAAGAGGCCGTCCACGAGCTGGGGCACGCCTTCGCTCTCAAGCACTGCTACAACGCTCGCTGCGCGATGTACTACTCCAACTCGATCTTCGAAACCGACAACAAGATGCCGCATTTCTGCGACATCTGCGACCGCCGCCTAGCCCGCGCCCGCAGCTCTTAGCACGCGCGCATCCGCCATCTCAACCGATTCGCTCGCTCCGTCGTCGCGTGTGACCCGGAGTGCGCCGCCGTTCTCCAAACGCGCGGCGGTCGCATCGAAGGGTTCGTTAACGCCGTCTAGTTGAATCCGGTAGCGCCGCCCGGGAATCTCCGCTGCGGCCTCCCACTGCGCGATCGTCCGCGCGGGATCGTCGAGCAGCGCCAGCGTCGTTTCGTACGTGCGCAAGATCGCCGCGAGCAGGTTGGGCCGCTGCACCGGAGCCGCGTCTTCGCAGTATGCCCGGAGTTCGTCGCCGGGCGAGAGCGAGCGGGAGCGGCGCACGTTGATCCCCACGCCGCACGCGACGCTCGCGATCGTTCCGGTCACCCGCGAGCGGCAGAGAATTCCCGCGAGCTTACGATCGCGCAGCAGCAGGTCGTTGGGCCACACGAGGAGCGCGTGCACGCCGAACTCCGACAGCGCGCGGCGCACCGCAAGCGCAACCCAGAACGGCGCGAGCCAGAGCCGGTCGGCGCTCAGCGGTTCCGGGAGGATCGTGGTGAAAAGGAGAGAGGTTCCCGCCGCTGCCTCCCAGGCGCGCCCTTTGCGGCCGGTACCGGTCCGCTGGTACTCGGCGACGATCGTGTGCCCGGCGTAGCGCGAATCGCCGAGAAGCTCGGCGGCATCGGCGTTGGTGCTGCCGGTATCTTCGCGATATTCGATCGAGGCAAACGGGCTGCCGGCGAGCTGCCGTGCCACGCTTTCGTAGGGTCCCGCGGTGCGTTCCATCGCTGCGTGCATTTGGCGGTGCTGCCCGCGGTCTGCTGCTTTTGCCGCAATCGTCGAAGCCGAGAGGCTCGGGCGAACGCAGGGGCCAAGACCGCGGCATGGCCACCGAACGTACGCTCATCCTCTGTAAACCCGATGCGGTATCCCGCGGACTGATCGGCGAGATCACCGCGCGCATCGAACGCCGCGGATACATCATCACGGCGATGAAACTCATGCAGCTCGACGGCGATCGTGCCCGCGAGCACTACGGCGAACATCGCTCCAAGCCGTTCTTCGGCGATCTCGTCTCGTTCATCACCAACGGCCCCCTGGTCGCGATGGCGGTGGAGGGCGAGGGCGCCGTCGAGGGCTGCCGGCAGTTGATCGGCGCCACCAATCCGCTGCAAGCGGCTCCCGGCTCGATTCGCGGCGATCTCGCGCAGACGATCGGACGCAACCTCGTGCACGGCAGCGACGGCCCCGAAAGCGCGAAGCGCGAGCTGGCGATATTCTTCGAAGATAAAGATTTCGTCTCTCGCCGGCACGATCTCGAACGCTGGATCAAAGAGTAAGACGTGTCGCTGGAATCGCTGCGCGGCGGCGGTAGCCCGTCGATCGAAGCCGTGCGCGCGCGCGAGGTGCTCGACTCACGTGGAAACCCCACGATTGCGGTCACCGTCGCAACGAATTTCGGCGCGGTCGAAGAGGCGATGGTGCCGTCGGGCGCCTCGACCGGCGAGCACGAAGCGGTCGAGCTGCGCGACGGCGAGGAGAGGCGCTACGGCGGCAAAGGCGTTCGCCGCGCGGTGCGAGCGGTCAACGAAGTACTGGGCCCGGCGATCGAAGGGCTCCACGTCGTCGCGCAGCGCGAGATCGACATGCGGCTGATCGAGCTGGACGACACGCCGAACAAGTCGCAGCACGGCGCCAACGCGATACTCGGCGTCTCGCTCGCGGTCGCCCGCGCTGCCGCGGCCAGCCTTTCGCTGCCGCTCTTTCGCTATCTCGGCGGCCCGGCTGCCTCGCTGCTGCCGGTTCCGATGATGAACGTGATCAACGGCGGCAAGCACGCCGAGGGCGCGCTGCAGTTCCAGGAATGCATGATCGTGCCGGTGGGCGCGCACAGCGAAGCCGAAGCGGTGCGCTGCGGCGCGGAAGTATTCCACGCGATCGGTCGCATTCTCCACGAGCGAGGGTTGCCGACGCTCGTCGGTGACGAAGGCGGCTACGCGCCCCCGCTGGAGGCGCCGCAGCAAGCCCTCGACCTGATCGTCGAAGCGATCGAACGCGCGGGCTACCGGCCGGGCGCCGACGTCGCGATCGCGCTCGATCCGGCAGCCAGCGAGTTCCGCCAAGACGGCAAATACTATCCGCTCTCGCGCGATCGCGCGGCAACTTCCGCCGAGATGGTCGCGCTCTACGGCGACCTGTGCGACAACTATCCGATCGTCTCGATCGAAGATGGCCTCGCCGAGAATGACTGGGAGGGCTGGAAGCAGCTCACGGCAGCGCTCGGCGACCGCGTTCAGCTCGTCGGCGACGATCTCTTCGTAACCAACGTACGCTTCCTCGAACGCGGCATCAAAGAGAACGCGGCCAACGCGATCCTCGTCAAAGTCAATCAGATCGGCACGATCACCGAGACGCTCGATTGCATCGACGTGGCGAAGAGAGCCGGGTATGGCGTGGTGATCTCGCACCGTTCGGGTGAGACCGAGGATACGACGATCGCCGACCTCGCCGTCGCCACGCAGGCGGGCCAGATCAAGACCGGCTCGCTCTCGCGCAGCGATCGCACGGCAAAGTACAATCGTTTGATGGCGATCGAAGATCAGCTCGGCGCGGCGGCGAGATACCCAGGCGCGAGCATCTATCGGCACAGGAGTTCCCAGGTCGTCCGAGGGTGAGCGCGGCGAGCGGAGTCGCTGCTCTCGAGTGAGCCGCATACCGGTGAGGAGCCGGTTACTCGGCTGCGATTGCGCGGAAAGGCACATACGACGAAAGAGCAGCCTGCGGTACGCTCGTCCGGCACTTGGGAAAGACTACTGGGAATGAGACGCGCGGGAGGCCGGACGCTCGCTATCCTGGCGGCCCTGCTGTTACTGGTCTTCGGGCTAGCGTGGTGGAACCGGCAGGCGATCGTGCGCGCGATAATCGTCGCGGTGGCCGATCGCGTCGCTAACGTGACGCTGAGCTTCGGCGACGCGACGCTCACGCTGCATCGCGCGGCGTTCGAGAACGTGCGCGTCGCTTCGCGTGCCGGCGAGCCCATCGCGAGCATATCGCATCTCGAGCTGACCTATAATTTGCGGGATCTCTTTCCCGGTGGAAAGCGGCTCTTCGGATTGGAAAGCGTTACGGTTGACCAACCCCGCGTCACGATCGTGCGACATCGCGACGGAACGTTCAACGTGCCGCTTCCCCAGCAACCGGCCAATGCCAACAACGCCCAGGCACCGCTGATCGCCGATCTTCGCGTTTCGCGAGGACAGGTCACGGTCGTCAACGAGAGCGCCAACGCGCCCGCGGACCACCGCCGGCTGCTGCTGCAAAGCCTCGACGCAGATGCCGCGATCTCGACGGGAGCAGCGTCGCGCTATCGGGTTGCGTTCGACTATTCGGAGAACGGCGCGCAGCGTTATCCGGTACTCGGCAGCGGCGCGCTCGACGCGCGCAGCGGCGGGAACGATCAGCACTGGACCGCTCCGGCACTGCCACTTGCGTCGGCGGCCGACTTCATCGTCAACTCGCCCTCGCTCCAATTGCACGACGGCGTGCTGCACGGCGTCGATGCGCGCATCTTCGCCCTGCCGGGCTCGAGCAAGCCGCACGTCGCCGCGAGCGCGATGCTCGCAAATGGCCGGCTTACGGTGAGCGGCGTATCGCAGCCGGTCGAAGGCGTGAGCGGGCCGGTCGACGTCTACGACGATGGCCTGACGACGCCGGGGCTAGCGGCCAGCTTGAGCGGCGTGACGACGCAGGTAAGCGGCGGCGTCTACGACCTGCGCGATCCGCAGCTGCGCTTGACGATCGCAGGCACGGGCGACCTCGCGTCGTTGCGCGGTGCCTTCGCGCAAGCGCGCGCGCTTCCGCTGCACGGGCCGCTCGCGTTCTCGCTATTGGTCGAGGGCGGAGCAAAAGATCCGGTAACGTGGGTCGACTTGAAATCGCCGCACGTCACGTATGCGGGAACCGCGGTGACGGCGGTGCGCGGACTGGCCGCGTTCGACTCGGCCGAAGCCGACGTCGTGGCCGCCTCCGCCGCGTACGGGAGCGCCTCCGCGGAGATCTCCGGGCGCGTAGGTTTCAACAGGCGAGCCGATGCGGTGCGCGTGGTCGCGCGCGTGCACGCGCCCCCGGGTTCCTTGCCGCTGCCGTCATCGGTCGTGCCGCCGATGACGCTGTACGCCGTCGCGCTCGCCGACGCGCAGGATCTCAAAGCGATTGGCGCGAGCGGCGTGCTGTGGGGCTCGGGGCGCGCGACGCAGCTCGACGGCACGTTTGCGTTCGACGGCGCGGGGCGCGGCTCGCTCGGCCCGCTACGGCTGCGCGGCGCGGCCGGCTCGGCGTACGCGCGCGTCGCGTTCGATCGTCCGCACGATCTCGTTGTCGGACTGGCGCGGATCGACCGCTACGGTTTGCCCAACGAAGCCGGCAGCGCGAACGCGACGTTCTTTGGCGGAAAGGCCGGCGCCGTGCTCGGCGTGACGCTCGCGGGCAGCGTCGCTTCGAAGTGGGGCGCCGCGAGCGTGCAAGGCCGCATCGCGTCGCGCAACGGCGCGCTCGAAGGCGCGCTGCTCGGCCGCGTCAACGATGAGGCGAGCTACGGCGCGAGCATTTCCGGCCGGCTGAATTCGCCGCGCGTTTCGGGAACGGTCGTCGTCGCCGACGGGCGATATCGCCAGTTCGACGTCAACGGCAACGCGGGGATCGCCTTTTCCGACGGAACGCTGCGCATCCAAGACGCCGCGATCGCGCTCGGACCACTCTTCGTCGGCGCCGCGGGAACGGTGAGCGGCGTGGTGCCGCGCGGCGCGTTCTCGCCGCGCTACGATCTGGCGGCGCAGCTGCATTCCTCCGACGTGAGCGCGCTGGTGGGCAGCGTGCGCCCGAGCGCGGCGAAGTTCGTCGACGGCAGCGTCGATGCCGACGTGCGGGTGACGGGAAGCGGCACGAATCCGTCGTTCTCAGGCGCGGTGAACGCGCCGGAGGGCTCGGTCAACGGGCTGGGTTTTCGCTCGTTTACCGCCGGCGTACGGGGCAATCGCGAAGGCGTAACGCTGCGCGAGGGCGCCGTGACGGTTGGCTCGACGCGGCTGGCGTTGGACGGCCGGGTGACGCCCGGCGGCGGCGACGTTACCGTCGACGCGCCGCGCGCCGATCTCGCCGATTTCGACGATTTCTTCGACGCCGGCGACGTGCTCGCGGGTACGGGTTCGCTGAACGTGCGCGCAAGTGCGCGCGGCACGCAGTTGGTCGCGAGCAGCGGGGAGGCGCACCTCGCCGGCGCGCGTTTTCGCCGTATCGCGCTGGGCAACGTTGTGGCCGACTGGCACGACGCGCACGGCCGCATCGCCGGCAACGTTGCGCTGCGCGGCAGCGGCGGCGATATCGATGCGACCGGTACCCTGGCGCCCGCCTCGAAGGCATTCGTCGGGCGCGTGGCCGCGAGGCAGATGGATCTCTCGGTGTGGCTGCCGATGCTCGGCTATCCGCTGCCGATCACCGGAAGGCTCGACGCGCAGACGACGATCGCCGGCAGCTATCCCAACCTCTCGCTGGACGTACGAGCCGCGGTGACTGACGGCACCGCGTGGCGCCTGCCGGTCGAGCGCTTCGAGCTTACTGCCGCCGCATCGGGCGGGCGCGGCACGATCCGCTCGGCGCAGTTGGAGGTGCCGTCGCTGACGGCGACCGCATCGGGCACCTTCGGCCTCCACGCCTCCGATCCGCTGGCGCTCTCGGCGCATCTTCTCAGTCCCAACGCCGGCGACTTTCTCGATCGCCTCACCGGCAAGAAGTTCGGCGTGAGCGGCGCACTGGATTCGACGCTGCTGCTGCACGGTACGCGCGACGCTCCGCAGCTTCGCGACACGTTCGTGCTGCGGAACCTCGCGCGCGGCGATCTCACCGTGCCGCGCGTCGCTGCGGAGATCGAGGCCGATTCGCATGCAATGACGGTGAGTAATGGTGAGGTCGACTTCACAAGAGGCCGGGCGCTGCTCTCGGCGCGCGTGCCGGTTCGCCGCACGAGCACGAGCGTCGCACTCGGCGAGGGCCCGATCGCGGCGATGCTGACCGCGCAAGACGTCGAGCTAACGAACTTCGCGTCGCTGCTGCCCAAAGGCAGCGCGGTCGCGGGCCGCCTCGACGGCAGCGTTGCCGCTAGCGGCACGCTCGACGCGCCGCGGCTCGAGGGAACGCTGGCATTGCGCGACGGCAGCTTCAACGGGCCGATCGAACGCGCGCCGGTCACCGGCGCCGACGGCACGCTCGCATTCGCCGGCAACCGCGCCACCCTGCAGTCGGAGGCGACGGTCGGCGGAGGCCGCATTACGGCGCAAGCCACCGCCGAGGTGGAGAACCTGCGGCGCATCAGCGGTCTGCGGCTCGACGCGCGCGCGAACGCGCAGAACGCGCGTTTCGATATCCCGGGCTACTTCGCGGGCAACGTCGATGCCGACGTCGCGGTCGCCGGCAGCGGCGCCGCTCCGCCGAAGGTGAGCGGGCGCGTGGCGGTGTCGAGCGCGCGCATTCCGTTCAACGCGTTTCTCAATCAAAAGGGCGGCGTGCAGACGGGTTCCGCGTTGCCCGACGTCGCGTTCGCCGGCCTGCGCATCGAGGCGGGTAAGAACGTGCGCGTGCAGAGCGGCAACGTGGATATCGGCGCGACCGGCGACGTCACCGTCGGCGGCAGCCTCCGTGCGCCGACGCTCGCCGGCAGCTTCCGCTCAACGGGCGGCTCGCTCAACTTCTATCGCAGCTTCAACATCGAACGCGGACTCGTGAGCTTCTCTCCGACGAGCGGCCTCGTTCCCGACGTCGACGCCGTTGCGACGACCTTCGTCTCCGATCCGGCGACCGCGATCCGCCTGCACGTAACGGGTCCGGTCTCGAACATGGATCTGGCGCTGACGTCGGAGCCGTCGTATAGCCGCCAGCAGATCCTGGGACTGCTCGTCGGCGCGCAGCAGTTCGGCGCCGTCGCCGGCGTGAACTCGACCGGCACGGGCAGCTTCTCCGCAAGCTCCGCAGCGCAGCAACTCGCGCTCGGGCAAGCCAGCACGGTTTTCACGCGGTACATGCTCGAGCCGCTCTCCGCTTCGTTGGCGAGTTCGCTGGGCTTCTCGAGCCTGCAGCTCACCACCAATCTGCAGACCGGGCTTGGCGTCAACGCGGTCAAGGCATTCGGCAAGAACGTCAATGCAATCTTCACGCAGACGTTCGGATATCCCAAGACGCAGGCCGTAACGCTCGAAGCGCACGCGAACGCCTCGATCGCGCTGCGCGGAACGTGGTACACCGCCGACGGCCCCGCGCTCTTTGGCGCGCAGCCGCCGCAGACGGTGGGCACCAACGCGCTCAATCTCAATCCGGCGACGCAGTTGCCGACGCCGACGGGCACCAACGGCGTCAGCTTCTCGTTCGTGCAGAAGTTCCCATGACGCTCGCACTGCGGTCGTTCGTCGTTCTGCTCTGCGCGCTCGTTTCGATGGGTGCCGCGGCGAGGAGCGTTTCACCCGGCGGCACGACGGGTTATGCGAATCTCGCGCAGCTGGTGGCGCGCCATCCGCTGGCGGGCGTGCTTGCCGGCTACGACCGCGAGCTCGCCGCGCTGCGAAGCACGCAGAGCGCGCCGGGGCTCGACGATCTGAGTGGCCGCACCGCCGCTGCAGTCGCTGCCGTCGGACGCGACGTGAGCAGCGCGCAAGCGCGGGCGCAGGGCTTGGCGGCGCGCAGTGCGGCTGCCGATCTGGCGACCGAGAACGCGGCGCTGGCGACGATCCTGCGTTTGCGCGGCGCCGCGGTGCAGCCGGGGCCGTACGACAGCGAACTGCAGCGCGAGACGAGCGCGAGCTTTACGGCTTTCCAAAACGCAACGTCGCAGCGTACCGCGCGTGCGCTCGGCGAACGCGAGCAGCAGCTGCGCGAAAGGGAGCTGTCGCTGGCGTTCGACCTCGCGCGGCGCGACGGATCGCAGAGGCTGAGTCTGCGGCTGCGGCTCGACGAATTGCATCCCACGCCGGTGCAGCGGGCAAAGCTCGAAGCGGAGCTGCACGCGATCGAGGCGCGCGAGGCGAGCCTGCTGGGGGCGATGCGGCGCGAGAACGCGTCGCAGCTAGGGGCGTATCGCGACCAATTGGAACGCGAGGGAGTTGCGGCGAACGCGCAGATGGGCGAGCAGTTGCGCAGCAAAGCCGAAGCGAATCTCGCGATTCATCGGTCCGCTTTGGCCGCGGCGTCGCGCGCCGCGGATGCGCTGCCGCCGCTGCAGGCGCAGCTGGCGCTCTTCCGTTCGACCTATCACGCCAATGCCGATGCGCGCGCGATCGCCAACGGCCTCGGCGCCGCAAGCGGCTCGCTGGCAACGCGATTCGCCCAGCTGGCGCAGACCGATCGTCGCTCGCGCGCGGCCACGCAGGCGCAGATCGCGCGGCTGCAGGCCGAACGCCGCGCGCTGTACGAGGCGATCGTGGCACAGATTCGCGCGGCGGCCGCGCGCGTGGCTGGGGAACGCGGATTGCACGGGATCGCGCTGGCGGCGGCGCGCCCCGCGGGCAGCGCCGATCTCACGAGCGCCGTTGGAACGCAGCTCCGCTCGGCGCTGCGGTAGGTCTCGTCGTTCTTCCTCTGGGGCAACGGCATACTCGTTGACTAGGGAACGTTCCGGAAGCAGGGAAGAGCGTTTGGCGCTGGGGCCTGTAGCTCAGCGGTAGAGCGGCCGGCTCATAACTGGTTGCGCGTAGGTTCGAATCCTACCAGGCCCACGATCAACCCGAGATTCCGTGCGGGGCAGGGCAGTTGCGAATCTCGTAGGGCTCGACGTCTTGCAGCGCGGTCGCGCTCGGCGGTTGCGCCTGCCATCTTTTCATCCAACACGTACGGAGCAGCGAGCAGTAGCAAATCGAAACGGTAAGACCGTGGCGAATTGCATCGCGTTCCAGCGCCTCAGGGAACCCGTTCCAGCCACGCAGCGAGAACAGCGAGCGTGATTCACCCGCCCGAATCACATCCCCCGGGTCCAGCGAGCTCGTGCTTCCGGTGAAGCTTAGGCCGCTGCGCACTTTCGTACGGGGCGATATCATGAGCAGCACCGTTGCCATATCGTGCCAGGAAGCAAAACTCTTCGAGCCGCCCCATCCAATGGCAGCCGAACGAATGACCGCGGGACCGAGTCCGTCGTTGGTGATTGAAGATTCGATGGTCGTCGGTGTTTGGTTGATTGTGAGCGTAAGGTAGGGCCACACCGTAGCACTGAATTGCTGCTCCGAAGAACTGAATTGCCGTGCGATCACGCACGCTTGGTATACTGAGGCGATGGACGCGATGCCGGTTAACACTAGCGCACAAAGCGCGATGAGGAGTTCGACGCGTATACGCTTTTCCATAAATGGTCCTTACGCTGTGACGACTGCTTCGTCCGCCTTAGGGCGACGCGGCCGTTGCGCCAAAGCCATCCGTAACAGCAGCGGTATCCCTTTCCGTCGTTCCAAAACTTCTCGAATCCACTGCGGAATCGCTCCAGGGATCGCGATCGGGCACGCGATCGAGGAGCAGCCCGCGCTCTTCGCCGCGGTGGCGCTCAACGCGCCCACGCCCCATATGCTGCGCAGTGAGACGACCGAAGTCGGCGCATACAGCGTCTCGGAGTTCGGCTCGACCGACGCGGCCGGGGGATTCGCCGCGCTCGCGGCGATGAGCCCCTACGAACACGCGTCGGCGGGAACGCACCTTCCGCCGGTGCTCGTGCGCTCGGGAGCGCCGTACGATCTTGGCGTCGATTGGCAGCCTGCAAAATTCGTCGCGCGGCTGCCCGGCGTTTCGATTCCCCGCAGCGACGTGGTGACCTGTCCACGATCGGCCGGGTCTTCCCGAGCGTGCCCTCGTGAAGTAAAATCGGGTATGAGTAACTGTTCGGAGGCAGCGAATGAGCGCTAGCGGTTCCTCAACCCGACAGACCGCACCGCGCCTGGGCGCGCTCCTTATCGTGCTGGCAATCGTCGCGCTTATTGCAGTGCTTCCTCGACGCTATCATCTCGTGCCGACTTGGTTCGCCTATCTGGAGATGGGAATTTTGGTAGCGCCGATGATTCTCGTGCAGCTTATTCAAGGGAACCTTTTCTTGCGCCGAATCGAGCGCGTGGCGGAATTCATCGCCATCGGCGGCGCGCTCTTCTTTAACTCGGCTAATATTCTGATCGCCGCCTACAATCTCGTCGAGGACCCAGCGAAGCTGGACCCCGTTTCCCTCTTCTATACGTCGATCGCGGTGTGGAGCGGGAATATTCTCATTTTTACGTTGATCTACTGGCTGGTCGACGGAGGCGGTCCGGATGCCCGCCTTCAACATATCTCGCCATATCCCGACTTCGATTTTCCGGCGATGGACGACGACAAGCACGTTGCGCCGAGTTGGGAGCCCGGCATTGTCGACTATCTGTTTCTCGGCTTCACGACCTCCACGGCGTTTAGCCCAACCGAGGCGATGCCTTTGACGGCTCGCGCGAAGATGCTCGTCATGCTGCAAAGCTGTCTTTCGTTGATCACCATCGCGATCGTCGCAGCACGAACGATCAATATCTTGAAATAGAGCTCAGCCCTGGGGCTTTCCGTTCACGGGAATCAAGTCGAGCGTAACCGTGTCGAGGCGATACTCGCCTTCGCCGACGTAGCTATTCGGCTGCGCGCAAACGACGCTCTTCTCGGGACCGTAGACGACTACGAGACCGGGGGGGCCGCACTGCGTTTGGGTAAGCTGGTAGTTAGAAAGGAATGTTGCCCCTGGGGTCCCGTCTTGAACTTCGTATGAATTGTACGTGACGTGCGTTTCGTCGTCGACGATCGCTCCATAAACGGCCGCCGAAGTAACGCCGATCGCCATCGCGCCCCAGAATCCGCCGCCCCAATAGTAGGGCGCGGGGGCCCAAGCCATTCCGCCGTTCCAGCCGTAATATCCGCCGCCGCCAACGACTGGATTGTTGATGATGGTGTTGCCGTTGCCGCTGCCGATGTTGTTGCCGTTGCCGCTGCCGTTCCCGCGATTGCCGTTGCCGACGTTGCCGTTGCCGACGCCTCCAGCACCACCGGGACCGCCAACGCCCCCCGGTCCACCGGGCCGACCGGCACCACCCGCGCCACCGGGCCCACCAACGCCGCCGGGCCCACCAACGCCGCCGGGCCCACCAACACCACCGGGCCCACCGACACCACCGGGACGACCGGCTCCGCCGACGCCGCCGATGCCGCCGGGGCGCCCCGCGCCCCCGGCTCCGCCGGGACGCTGCGCAATGCCGGGTTGCTGTCGACCACCAGCACCTCCAGGACCGCCGACTCCCCCACGGCCGCCGCGCGCGAAGTCAGAGCCGCCCAGATCGTAGCCGCCACGATTGCCGCCGGCTCCACCACGCGACGCGGATCCACCACTCGGCCTCGCGCCACCGCCGCCACGCGACATTCCTCCGCCAGAGCGCGCACCACCGCCACCACGCCCGCCGCCGCCGCGACCGCCGCGCTGAGCGTCGGCTGGTAAACAGACTTGCAGCAGCATCGCGACAGATAAGAGAAATGCTAAGTGCTTCATTCGTGTACGATCTCATCAATTTTGCCGCGCATGTTGATGTAGGTTCCGTCTTGCAACGTCAGCGCGACCATAACGCTGTTAGCCGGCAGTTTCGTCGACGAGTGCGACAGCGCCCGAGCGGCGCTCGTGTAATTGACGTAGATCGTACCCGTCTTTAAAGCGAGAGCATCGCTCTCGCCTTCTTGGACGAGCGCGGCCGAGGTCGGCAGACAAACGACGATCTCGCCCTGATACGAGCAGGCCGACCGAGTAACGACAATGGTTCCGTCACCATCGTCAGACGTCAAAAAGAGCGAGCCTGAAAAGATCTTTACTTCGACGTCACTGTAGGAATCGTGCGTGCCGTTATGTCGCAAAATGTTGATCGTTCCGGTCGCGCTTGCTGCGGCAGGAACCAACGCGCAACAAGCTGCTGAGACTAAAACGGCTAGAGCTCTCGACCACGTGGCCATGCCGGGTCACCTCCGGCCATAAGCCTAACCGCGAAGATTCCTCGCGTTCAACCACGCGCTAAGGTCCACTTCTCAGGTGGCCTCTTCGTGATGGCGCTCCAGCTGCCGGAACTTGGCCGCTGTTTCGTCGTTCGCTGGGGCGAGCATACGCACGAACAGATCGGGACGGTTCGGGAGGCTGAGGTCGACCGCGTAGACCTCGAGCCTGCCGACCTTTGGGTGATACCGCACCATGACTTCTCGTCGCGAGAGTTCCCCGGAGATGACTCGATGCTGCCAAGCCCGTTGGAAGAGCGGGAGGTCTTTAACCTTTGCGAAGACTGCCGCGGCATGCGGACTTGGCGTGGCGGAGGAGTAGTTGAGCCGGAACATGCCTACCACCCTAAACATAATCTGTTCGTAGTCGGGGCCGAGAAACTCGATAAATTGCGGGTCGAGCAGGCCGCGGACGAGAGCGTTTCGGTCTAGTGGGTCGGGATAACGCGAGTGGCCGTAGATGGCGTCGCAGAGGTAACTCCAGAGCAGCGGCGTGAGGATGCGGTCGCTAATGGAGATAGATACGCCGCGTAGGCTCCGCACAAGCGACTTTACTGTTTCCGGTACGTCAGTCTCGACTTCCGCGCCGTGACGCAGTGGTGCGAGCAGGCCGGCAAGGTCCAGCATGTACTCGTGCTCGGCATGAGAGAGCTTCAGGGCGACGGCTATTCCGGCGAGCGTTGCCGCCGAGGGATGCACATCGTCGCCGGCCTCCAGCCGCGCATACCACTTCACACCGATGTCTGCCACAGGACCTTATGCGAGCGAAGCCGCAGTATGCTGCCTTGCACGATCCCGAGAGCGGCCTTCTAAATCGCGTTGCCTCGGTAGTAAGTTTGTCGCGCCTCGGGAGCAGTCAGCGTGCGCTTTTGCAGAGCGAACCGGTGATCGATTGGATTTCGCGCAACATTAACGCTACGACGCCGCTGCTGATGCCGCTGGTGTGGGCGACGACAAACTTAACGTCGCAGCGCCCAGAGTATTTTTTCATACGGCCGAATCGCGACCAAGACATACCTGCAGAAGTGACGCGCGCTTTGCGCCTTACCCTGGGACCGCACACCGTCGTCCGCGAGGCGACGCCGGATCTGCTGCACCGGGCGATCTTTGCTTCCGCGGCGATTCCGCTGGTCTTCGATCCGGTTTCGATTCCGAATATGAACGGCACGGTCAATGAGTATTGCGACGGCGGGGTCGCGAGCAACTCACCAATCGGCATCGCTCACGCGGTTTCGAAAAGAGTTGATGTCGTCTTGTTGGATCCCCCGTTCGAGCCCGACACCGACTACGCCGACGCCGTGGAGGTCGCCTTCGGCGTATACGGCACGATGCAGCGAAAACTCATGGAGAGCGAGATGCGCAACGCCTACTTTCAATCGGCTGGCGAGCGCGCGTTTGCGCGACTCACGCCTCGGGATGCTGCCGAAGCGTCAGAGGGTAATCCGGACCTCGCAAAGATTATGGAAACTGCCCCCGTAACCGATTTGCGATATATCAGACCGGAAAAGGAGCTTCCGCTGAGCGTCGCGGGATTTAACGACTCGGTCGGCATCGGCAAAGCCTATCGCCTCGGTTGGGAGGACACGAGCCGGGGCTTCGCCGCGTACGACTGGGAAGGGTTCGCACTCTAAAAAGGCTTCAACCAGGCGAGGACTTGCTTGAGTTCCCGGTTTGCACTTCGGCCGCAGCCGCGCGGAGGGTGATAACGACGCCGGCGGAAAAGGCCTTCACGCAACAACCGCCGAGCGCGAACCTTCCGTCGCCTAGCTATTTTAGCGCGTCCGGAGCGCGCCGTCTTGAGGGATGTGGGATAGATGATCGGACGCGTTATGACGGTAGCGGGATCGCGGATGACCGTGGGACTCGATGATGCTCGGGGTGGTCGGGAAGCCGACCGCGTCGGCTCGCTCGTGAAGGTTTTCAACGGGGAGTGCGACGTCGTCGCGAGCATCAGCGAAGTGAAGTCCCACGCGACCTCGCGGGACGGAAAACTGCTTGTACTCGACCTCTTGGGGGAGATTACCCGTGTGGCCGGCGGATTGGCGTTTAACCGCGGTGTCTCCATGTATCCGGTGCCCGGCGAGCCCGTGCTCCTCGCGACCGATGATGACCTTGCAGCCATCTACGGTAAACCGTCGCCGGCGAACTTCAAAGTTGGAACGCTCTACCAAGACGCGACGCGTCCGGCGTTGATCCAAACCAACGATCTGCTCGCGAAGCACTTTGCCATCCTGGGATCGACGGGCTCGGGAAAATCCTGCGCCCTCACCTTGATCCTGTCGGCGATTCTGGAAGAGCACCCAAACGCGCACATCGTGTTGCTGGATCCGCACGACGAATACGCCTGTGCCTTTGGGGAGCTGGCCGATACCATCAGGCTCGAAAATCTCCAATTACCGTTCTGGCTTCTCAACCTCGAAGAAGCGGCCAGAGTACTGATTCGCAGCGGATCTGAAAGCGAACGAACGTCGCAGGCGCTCATACTCAACGACGCCATGACCTGGGCTCGTCGCGAGTACAGACGCCGGCAGCATATGGTCGCGCCGATTACCGCTGACACGCCCGTGCCGTTTCGCACGCACGACCTCTTGCGCTTCATCAACGACGAGATGGGCCGTCTCACAAAGGCCGACACGGCCGCGCCTTACCTGCGGCTGAGAGCGCGCGTCGAATCTCTGCGTAACGATCGGCGCTTTGGGTTCTTGTTCGCGTCGGAGGAGGACGAGTTGGCCCAGATTGTCAGCCGTCTCTTGCGAGCACCGGTGAACGGCAAGCCGATCGCGATCGTAGACCTCTCGGGAGTTCCGTCGGAGATTGCCGACGTTATCGTCTCGACGCTGAGCCGAGTGCTCTTCGACTTTAGCGTGTGGTGCGAACACGAAGAGAAGCCTCCACTTCTACTCGTTTGCGAGGAGGCGCATCGTTACGTCCCCGCGGAGGAAGGAGCCGGCTTCGCTCAGACCGTCCAGGTGATCACCCAGATTGCGAAAGAAGGCCGTAAATACGGTATTTCCTTGGCGTTGATCACGCAGCGTCCGTCTGAGCTTTCTTTGGCGGCGCTCTCGCAGTGCGGCACGGTATTCGCGCTGCGCCTAGGGAGCGATACCGATCAGCAGTTCATCGCGCGGACGCTGCCCGACGTCGCGCATGGAATGCTGTCGGCTTTACCGAGTTTGCCAATGCAGCAGGCAATTGTCTCCGGAGAAGGGGCGAAAATCCCCATGCGTATCCGCTTCGACGACTTGCCCGAGCAGCGGCGCCCTCGAAGCGAGAGCGTGAATTTTACGGAGTCGTGGCAGACGGACGACGCCGACCTCGATTTCATCGATCGAGGCATCCTTCGCTGGCGCACGCAGAGCAGAAGTTGATCCGGCTCGCCCGAACGTCTTTCTTAGCTAGCCGTCAAGTCTGAGGTGGGCGGGCCGCAGCAATGCGCTCGGCGAGGCTGCGCACTTGCTCGAGTCCGGCCGCGCCCCCAGCGAAGCTCGAGGTTTCACTCTTTAACGTCGCTGCCCGCGCTTTTGCCGCTTCCGCTTGCGTTAAAGTGTCTTGCGCATCGCGCTCGCAGGCCGCGAGCCGCCGCAGAGCGGCGCCCTCTTCAAGGGCCGCGGCGGTATCGGCGTCTACGCATTCTTTCGCCTGAGCCTCGAGCAGGTCGAATCGCGCGAGCACTTCGGCTCCGACCACCTTGGCCTCTCGTAAGCGTCTCTCGAGCACGGCAATGTCGTCGTTGGCACTACCTAGCTCCGCGCAAACGGCTGCGAGGCGGCCTTCGACTTCGGCGCGCTGCGTCATTAGCGCCATGTGGCTCTTCGACAAGGATTCAATTAGCTGCTTGGACTCCTCAAAACGGGCTCCTGCCGATCGGGCATTTTCATCCGCAATGGCACATTCGCGGGCTGCTTCTGTCGCGAGCACTTCCGCTTTAACGCGTTCTTCAAGTGCGCAGATTTCACTAAGAAGCGCTTCAGCCATAAGGCGCTGCTGTCCCACGAAGCGCTGCATGGCCGACCGTAGCTCGTCGGCATCCTCGGCCGTTTGCGACTCAACGATAATCTCCGGTTGTGCCATGGAAGCATGGGCGTCGGCAATCTGCAGTGCGGGCAATTCACGTACCTCGTCAACTCGTATGAGCTCGTTGTGAGCGGGGTCGTGAGGATCGCCACGCAGATCCGTGAGCATCCGGCGAAGACTCTCGACCTGCGGGTCGCTAACCTCGTCGGTATCGAGGCGGGCCGCACGGACAAGCGATTGAAGTTGACCTTTCCAGGAAGTGAACACGGCAAACGCTCCCAGGTTGTTAAGTATGGTTGAAGTGAGCGAATTATCGAGTTGCGCTGCTCGGAAGAAGCAGTGTGGAGATTATGCGCCCCGTTTGTCAATACGTCAACGTTTTTCAACCAACTGGGACCAAAGGCCCATACGCAAAGATTCCTTGGTCATGATGAGAGGCGGGCCGATTCGACCCGCCTCGTTGCACCAGCCCCCACTGAGATGAGGTAAGACTTATCGCTTCAGGGGGCTTACCGTTTGCCCGTACGACAGCAGGGGAGCGATGTTGTAGGAGATGTTCCGTTTAGGATCTCCGCCTTTAAAGTAGTTCCAGTAGTCGTACCGATTGTCGCAGGCGAGATTGCCGGCGACCACGGCGTGGAAGGGATGATTTGTCCCGTTGATCCATGGCTGAACGATGTCGTTATAGGGCACGCTGCCCTTATAACACTTATCGGTGAGTTCCGTCGCATCGAAGATCTTCGCTTCGGACGGAGTGATCGAAACGCGGTAGATCGCCGACGAATTCCCGGCCTGATACGATTGATCGGTCGCCGCAACGTAATGACCGTCCCACTGCATGCCGCCGGGGAAAACGATCGTACCCCCCGTCAGAGGTACCGTTACTAGTTGGGTACCGCCGGCCGCAATCATGGCAACTCCCGTAGTGCCACCAGTCTCATTCTGCGCGCCTTCGACGTAGAGGTTACCCTGCGGGTCGTAGCCGGGCGGCCAGTAGTAGTCGAAATCGCTATCTTGGTAGAGCGTCCCGCTCCCGGATGCGTTTGCGTAGACGACTATTCCGCCCATGCACGTGGAACCCAGCCCTTCGAAGTTCGCGACGGCTAGATTGCCGGTCTTTGGGTCTACCGAACAGCCGATTGGGTAACCGTAGCTATCGCTGATGGTTTTGATCGGCGAGGTTCCGCCATGCGCGTACTCCACGATGTCGGCGGCGGCAAAGTCCGCAATATAGACGTTGCCCGACCCGTCGAGGCACTCGCCATAGGGGAACTTGAAACCAGTGAGCTGACCGACCAGGCGGCCAGACTTCGTCTTATAGGCATAGACGTCGACGCGGCCGTACGGTTCGTCGGAAGCGTAGAGGAGGTACTGCGTATTCTTCGCATCGGGCTTCATCCACGACTTGCCCTTATCTGCGTGCATGGTCGGGGCTAAGTGCTCCCGATTAGTCAGAGCGATCATGGAGAGGCTGGGCTCGGGAAGATGACCTCCTCGCGCGGCCGGCGCGGATGCGTTCTGTGACACCGTCGGAACCTGCGAGCCACTAGCCGCGCAGCCGACGAGTGCGGCCAGCGCGAAAGCGACGCCAACGGCCTTAGTGGGCAACGAAATTCTCATGTACGTGGTGCTCCTTTATGCTGTAGCATGCCCTCTGCTATCATCCAACTGCACCGCGCGGCATGGCGGTAGAGGCCGAAGTCCCCCAGTAGGGCGCCAAATGCACTAAAGAATGGGACCTTTCACCCATAGAAGGGCGCTTCTGGCTCCCGACGGATGGCGGACGTTAAGTGCGAGCGAGACACGGCCTCCTGGCCCGGCGATATAGGACGGTTGTACTACTTTCCCGCGATCTCGAAAAATTTTGTTAACGGGTTAACAGGGCATGGTTGGGGAGCGACCGAACCCGCCTTCTTGATTCGCGTTTCCAGAACTCGCAAGGTGCGAGCCATGGGACGCCAGTGGGCCATACCTTGGTCTGGTTGGGGCTTTCCCTCCTAAGTGGGGACGAGGCATTTCACCAGGCAGGGATGGTGCCTGTCACTAGCATTGATCCTCTGTAGATAGGGAGAGACCGGTCATGAATACGTCGGCTGCCGCGACCCAAGGTGCGGCGAGGCCCGCGAGCAGCGCGTTAGTAAACGCGCGGGTCTTTGTCATCCAGCAACAGGTCCTGTTGGCGAAGGCGCTCGGTAACGTTCTCGCACAGGATCCGGCCATAACCGTAGTGGGTGCGGCCTCGGTGGTCGATGCCGCGGAGCTCGCCCGGACGGCACCCAACCTCATTCTGCTCGACTCCGAGACGAGTTTCGACACGCTCTCTCACCTCGTAGGCACATGCCGGCTGGCCTGCCCGCGCGCTCGCATTGGAGTGCTTTCCGAGCACTTGAGCGCGGAGGTGATGCAGCGCGCTTTCTCTGCGGGGGCCGACGGCTATATCGTCAAGGACATCCTACTCGAAGAACTCGCGAGCGCCGTTAAGACAATGAGCGCTGGGAGTCTCTATGTCGATCCGCGGTTGGTTGGGTTGATTCTCCGCCGCCATGCGGGCATCGGAAGGCGCGAGCCCAACGAACTCTCGCGCCGTGAAGGCGATATTGTCCGATTGATCGCTGCTGGACTATCCAATCGCGAGATCAGTTCGCGTTTGGGTCTTTCAGATAAGACGGTGAAGAATCACATCTCGCATATCTTTGCAAAGCTCAACGTAACCGCGCGCACGCAAGTAGTAGTTTACGCCATGCGAAACGGGCTCGCATAGCCCACTTCGCATGGGCCGAAAGTGCTACGTTGCCGGAGTCATAGTTCGTAAAAAGGGAGTGCAAGTGGCACTTTAGCCGACGGTTTCCGCTGCATTACACTTATGCACATGCAGGGAGCCGTCGGGAACACGATCGGCGAGAGGAGAGCTTTCTCTCAACGACCGGTTCGTTATTCTGCGCGCGTCGCCACCGGTTTATTGACGGGCGACGTTTTAATGCTCGTACTCTCTTCGCTTATTGCCGGGCTAGTCCTCGTTCGCATCGGTCACCGGGCCGTCGAACCGCTCGCCTGGCTTACTTCAACGGCCGCATCGGGTTCGATTTGGATCGCGATCTTCGCTTACGCAGGATTCTATCGGCGATCGTTTGCCGCGTCGTGGTACGACGAGTATTACTGGGTCGCGGCAGTTTCCACGCTTGCGATCGCACCCCAGTTGATCTTGTATACGCTGCTTCCTCAAATCTCGACGTCTCGTTTACTACTCCTCGCAACGATACCGATCAACATCGTAGTGGTCGGGACGTTTCGAGCGGTGTCGCGGCGCTCGGGCGACCGCAGGGGCCATTTCCGACAGAGAATCGCCTTCGTCGGCGATCCAAAAGAGATCCAAGCTTCCGAGAATCGCCTCGGGTTTCCGCGAGGAGTCGAGACATTTCTCATTCCGGCTCACGGCTGGCCCAACGACGACGACTGTGCCGGGCGGTCCGCAACCGATCGCTATGCGCAATGGCTGTGGTCGGCGCGGCAATGGGGGGCTGACCGGCTCGTCTTCACGAGCGTGCCTCCCGCAAAGGAAGTCAAAAAGCTCGTCGCTGCCGCCGCCCGGGAGCGCCTCCAAATCGCATTCGCTTCGCGCGAAATTCCGACCGGGGCCGGCAACTTCACGATCGAGCAGATTGGTGACGAACCGGTGCTCGTACCGCTCCTGCCTCGGTGCTGCGATCCTGGCGTCGACGTTTCGAAGGCGATCATCGACCTCACCCTGGCGTTCGCGGGGCTCGCGATCTTCTTTCCCATCATGCTGGTCGCTGCGCTCGCCGTTTTCATCGAATCGGGTAGCCCCGTGCTGTTCCGTCAGGAACGCGTCGGTAAGAACGGTGAGACGTTTCAGATTCTGAAGTTCCGCTCGATGCGGCAGGATGCCGAACGAGTGACCGGCGCCGTCTGGGCGATCTCGAACGATGCGCGCGTCACGGGCGTCGGCAGGCTCTTACGCCGCACGAGCATCGACGAGCTGCCACAGATATTCAACGTCATAAAAGGCGAGATGTCCATCGTCGGGCCGCGGCCGGAGCGGCCCGTATTCGTTAAAGAATTTGCCGCCTCGATCGAGCGCTACGACGAGCGTCACCTCGTTCGCCCGGGAATCACGGGGCTTTCTCATGTTTCCATGCAGCGCGACGTCGACCAGTCTGCGGTCGGGCTGCGGCTCGAACACGACCTGTTCTACATCGAGAACTGGTCGGCAATGATGGACCTTTCGATCGTCTTCAAGACGGGATGCGAGTTCCTGCTTCACCGGATCGCTGCATGACGATCGCGGTCATTTCGTCGCGCTTTCCCCGATTTGGTGCGGAGACGTTCCTCGGGCCCGAGCTGGAAGGATTGCGAGCGCACTTCGAGCGCGTGATCGTCGTACCCACCCGCGACGCGCTCTTTTCGCGGCGCACGCTGGCCGATGCGCTACGCGCGGTTCGCGCAAACCCGCGGCGCGTTGCGAACGTCGTCAGGCTGCTGCTCTTGGAGTCGAAGCGGCCGGCTATCTTCATGAAGAACCTCCTCCTACTTCCCAAGGCTCTTTCGGTCGCTCGGACGGTCGAGCGGGAAGGCGTCGACCACATTCACGCCTACTGGCTGTCGGCTCCGGCGACGATAGCGCTCGTCGCGTCCCGCCTCACAGGCATCCCATTCAGTTCAAGCGCGCACCGTTGGGATATTTATGAAGACAACATGCTCTCACGCAAGGTTGAGGAGGCGGCGTTCATCAGAACGATCTCTCACCGCGGGAGCCGCGATCTGACGGCTATGATCGGTCCGCGATATGCTGCGAAGCTGGCGTGCGTTCGTGTCGGCGTCCGCCTCCCGGAAAAATTCGTCCGCGGCCGCGCAGGCGCGCTGCGGCTGCTCTGCGCGGCCAACCTCATCGAGCAGAAGGGACATCACGATCTACTCGACGCACTCGCCATCCTCGGCAATCGAGCGATCGACTTCCGCTGCGACGTCGCCGGGAGCGGCCCCCTCTATCGCGCCCTCGAACGGCGAATTCACGAGTTGCGGCTCTCCGATCGCGTATTTATGCTCGGCCGCATTGCCCACGCGCGGATACTCGAAAGCCTGCGCCGCGGCGACTATGACGCCGGCGTGCTCGCCAGCCGCAATAACGGCAACGGGCAGATGGAGGGCGTTCCAGTGGCGCTGATCGAGGCGATGGCGGCCGGTATTCCTTGCGTTGCCACCGATTCGGGGAGCATCCCGGAGCTGCTGGATTCGACCGTCGGCCGACTGGTTCCGACGAGCAACGTCCGCAGCTTGGCCGCCGCTCTGGAAGAGTTAGCAGCCTCACCGGAGTTGCGTTCGCAACTCGGACGAAATGCGCGCTGCCGCATCGAACAGCAGTTCAACGTGGACCTTACCGGTCCAGCACTCGCGGACCTCATCAAACAATCGTGAAAATAAGTGTGATCGGTCTCGGCTACGTCGGCCTTCCGACGGCGGCGCTTGCGGCAAGCGCGGGACACACCGTCTTCGGCTACGATGCCAACGCGGCGGTTCGTGAGGCGGTGCGCGGCGGCTCGACCTCCGCAGAGCTTGAAGTGCGGGAGCTTTCCGCTCGGGTTGTGCGTGAAGGGCGCCTCATCGTCGTCGATCGGATCGAGCGCGCCGACGCCTACATCGTCTGCGTCCCGACGCCGGCGCGCGGACACCGTCCGGATCTGACCTATGTCGAAGCGGCGCTTACCGAGGTAGCCGCCGTCGTTGCATCGGGAGAGCTGATCGTCCTCGAGTCGACGGTTCCGCCAGGCGTTACCGAGCGCACCGTACGCCGCGCGCTCCGCGCGGCGAAGAAGAGCTTTCTCAACGTGGCGATCGCGCACGCGCCGGAGCGGATCCTTCCAGGCGATATCGTGCGAGAACTGCGGGAGAACGAGCGCATTGTCGGCGGTCGGTCGCCGCAGGATGCCGAGCGCGCCAAGGCGCTTTATGCGTCTTTTACGGTGGGGCGCGTGCATTTGACCGACCTGCGCACGGCCGAGTTCGTGAAAGTCATCGAGAACACGTATCGGGACGTTAACATCGCCTTTGCGAATGAGCTGGCGCTCTTCTGTGAAGAGATCGACATCGACGTATGGCAGGCCATAGCGCTGGCGAACAACCATCCGCGCGTTAACATACTCCGGCCGGGCCCTGGCGTAGGCGGACATTGCATACCGATCGATCCGTGCTTCCTTACCGATCAGGACCCATTCGCGACGGAATTGATTCAAGCGTCCCGCCGGATCAACGAGAGAATGCCGAATTTGATCGTCCGCCGCATTGTTAGCCTCTTAGGTAACGGCGACGGGGAGCGCAAAATTGCAGTTCTCGGCGCCGCTTACAAGGCAAACGTCGACGACGTGCGCGAGAGCCCCGCGCTGCGAATTCGCGACCTACTCGAGGAGCGCGGTTTTCGTACCGCAGTGTACGAGCCTCACGCCATGCTGAGCGGGAGTGCCTCCAGCCTGCGCGAGGCCGCGACCGACAGCGATGCCGTGCTGCTCGCCGTCGATCACGACGAATTTCGCGCCATCACTCCGATGGAGCTAGCTCCGATCGTGCGCTCCCGCGTCCTGATCGACTGCCACAATTTTTTCCAACCGCAGGAGTGGGTCGGCGCCGGATTTCGCGTTTATGCTGTTGGACGCGGTGCTCAGTTCGCCGCGCCCATGGCCGTTTCGGCTCGGATCACGAGCGCGTGAGGGTCGCGGTCGTCGTCGATGGTCCGCGCGTAGCGCGCTGGAAGTACGACTGCGTCGCGCTGCTGCAGGGGTCGTGCGAGGTTCGAGTCTACGACCTGGGCCGCGGCGATCGAAATTGCCGTCAGGCTCTTGCGCGGCGGCTCTTCGGCGGAGTCTCGCTGCGGCCCGTACCGGTGGCGTCGAATGGATCTACGATCGACCCCTGCGACGTCATCCTCGACATGCGCTCGAGCCCAGCGTCGAGGCCGCCGATTGGCCAGGACGCCCGCTATTGGTGCTTCTGCGATTCTGCGGGAGTGTTTGGCGAGTTACCAGGCGCGAGCGAGATCGCCGCGGGGTCCCCAACGTTCACGCTCGAGTTGCGCGAGGTCGCTAACGACGGAAGCGCGGCCGTGCTGCGGTGGGGAAAATTTAAGGCGCTGTACGCTTACGCGCGATCGCTGGATGTCGCGCTCGAGGAGTGCAAGCGCTGGCCTTCGATCGCCCTGACGACTGCTGCCGCAGGAAAGCGTTTTGAAAGCGGAGCGGCGGCTTTGCGTACCGCGGCGCCTTCCCTGGCGATGCTCGCGCTGGAGCTCGCGCGCGCGTTCCTCGCACACGCATTTGCTCATCTTTTCCTCGACGCCCGCTGGTCTGTTGGCTTGATTCGCGGCCGCCCCGAAAGCTTTCTCACGCAGGACTATCGGCCGCGGATCGAGTGGCTGCGCCGTTCCCGGACTGATTTTTTAGCGGACCCATTCCTACTCGACAGTCCGGATGGTCGCTTCATCCTCGGTGAGCGCCTGGATAGCACGACCCGAACGGGCTTCATTTCCTGTCTAGAAGTCGACCAGAGCGGCAACGTCCTTTCCGAACGCGCCGTCATGCGATCGCGCAGCCATCTTTCGTACCCTTACGTTTTCGCTCACGAAGGCGCGTGGTACATGGTTCCGGAGAGCGCGCAGGAGAAGCGCGTGACCCTGTACCGCGCGCTCGAGGCACCCTACGATTGGAAGGCCGTCGCGACGTTGATCGAGGGCGTCGATGCTTGCGATAATACGCTCGTGCAGCACGATGGACGATGGTGGCTCTTCTGCACGCATAAGTCTCGCGATGCGAGCCTGAACCTTTTCCTCTATCATGCGCGCGAACTCACCGGCCCGTGGCAGCCCCACCCCGCTAATCCCGTAAAGACCGATGTCGGCTCGTCACGACCCGCCGGAACGCCATTCGTCGCCGGCGGACAGCTCTACCGTCCCGCGCAAGACTGCACGAGATCTTACGGCGATGGGATTACGTTCAATCGCATTACGAGCTTGACCGAGCGCTCCTTCTCGGAAGAGACGGTAACGTCGTTTCACCGCGACGCCGGCAATGCGGCGTGCCACGGGGCGCACACGCTATCCTACTGCGACGACCTGATGGCAATCGATTCGAAGACGACGATCGTGGCGAGCCCAAAGGTCATCCGCGCCCGCCTCGCGGGGCTGGTCGTTCGCGCCGCGAGTCTTGCATCGTGATCGCCAAGACCTGGTACGGCAGCGCGCTGGCGCGCATGCGGCTTCCAGTCGTCCCAATCGCTTTCACGTGCGTGTTGTTCGCTGCGGCGATGTGGGCCGCCGTGTTCGGAGCCTCACTCGGGGTTTCGCTGGCGCTTGCGCTGCTGCCGTTGCTGCTAGCCCTCTCGTGGTCCCAGCCGCTGCTCTTTCCGTACGGCGCGTACGTCATGCTGGTTCCCTTCGACCTTCTGCTCTCGATACCGCAACTAGGAACCGTCGCGCGGCTCTGCGGAGCTCTCTCCGGAGTGGTCTTGCTTCTCTGGCTGGTTCGCAATCGAAGAATCGTACTGCCCGGGCCGGCGGTAGCCGTCTGGGGCTTATTCGTGCTGTGGTCGTGTATTTCGAACGTGTGGGCCCCCGATTGGTCAAACGCAATGCGCGAGAGCGGTACGCTCCTGCAACTCCTTGGGTTGTATGCGATCGTCTCTTTGGTTCCAGCCGCGCCGCGCGACGTTGCGATCGTCTTCGGTGCGGTCGTGCTGGGAGGGGCCGTGGCCGCGATATTCGGCATTCGCGAACTGGCACACCTCAGCGTTGCGCAGCAGCTGATCAATCAAGTCTCCGATCGAATTCCGCTGCTAGTCGGCGCCTCGCGCTTGGACATCAACGAATTCGCGGATAGTCTGTTGCTCCCCATGGCGCTGGTCTCGGCCGGCACGGTTCGTACGCACAGCATTCCGTTGAAGGTTTGCGGAGTTGGCGTCATCGCCGGGCTGCTCTACGCAATGAGCCTCGCAGCCTCGCGCGAAGCGTTCGTGGCCGTTGCGCTCATGTTTGGCTATTTCATCGCCGTGCTTCCCGAACGGCGTCAAATCATCGCGATCGGCGTCGTTCTCGCTGGGCTAGCCGCGGGGAATGGAAATCTGGTGGCCCGGTTCCTCTCGGCGTCGGTTAGCGGCGGGTCGGGACGACTCTCGATTTGGACGGCCGGGCTTGCCGCATTTCGCCAGCACTGGACCTTTGGCTCGGGAAGCGGTTCGTTCGCGACGGCATACGACCAGGTCTACCTCAAGATCTTCCAGCCTTACGACATGGGCTGGTCGCGAGCGGCACATAACATGCTGATTCAGAACGGGGTCGAGTACGGCATCGTCGGTTTGCTCTTGTTGGCAACCGCGGTGATTCTGACGATACGGACGCTGCCAAAGCTTCGCACCGACCATCCGTTGTTCGGCATGCGCGCGGGAGTCGTCGGCGCCATCCTCGCGCTGAGCGTGGCCGGCTTCTTCGTGGATCTGACGACCGCGAAGTTCTTTTGGCTCGCGCTGGCGCTTGCGGCCTTGCTTCGCGCGGCCGTCGTGGCTACACCGGTGCATCCGAGGCGAGCGGCATCATGATCCCCGCGCACGTGCTCACCTTCCTTTATTACAACCAATCCTTCGGCGCTGCCGCGGTCAACGCCCAGTTGACCCCCGCGTTCATGGCCGCGCACGCGGACTTCGTCGAGTCGAGCGGTTTCGACCATCGCTACGTCAACGCGTTCAAAATGGCCGGTGGACGTTTTGCAGTAACCTACGTCGACCCCACGTACGTACCGTATTGCATCCCGCCGTTCACGCGACCGGCAGGGCGCTGTAAAGGGCAGATCGGCGATCTAAACCCCGACGAAAGTGCGTGGTTTCACGATTCAAGCGGTGCTCGGGTTCATCGCCCGGACGCCTACACCGGCGAGTATCAGGAGTTTCTGAATCCTGCAACCTCGCAGGCGCGGCAAGCCGTGAAGTCTTGGATGGACCGCTATCTCGCCGGCTCGCCAAGCCTCGATCTCTTCTTTGCCGACGATTCCGGATCGACGTGGAACGGCCCCGACGGAAGTTCGCGGTCGGGCATGTTCTACGGCTTCAACGCGCCGGGCATTGAGGTGTCGAGCGACTCGGCCTGGATTGCGGGAGAGAACGCGCTCTTCTCAGCGGCACCGCGCGGACTGATTCTCAACGGAGGCGACGGTTTCAAACCGGCTTACGACGGGCGATTTCTCCAAAATAAAAACGTTATCGGATCCAACCACGAGGGCTGTTTCAACTCGGCCGGGGGCGGTCGAGTGAGCGATGCGAATGGAATGTGGAAGGAGCAGGCCAACGGTCTCCTCGCCGATCTGCCGTTCGGAAAGTATTCGCTGTGCATGATGAACGGGCCGCCGCTGGCGGTAAACCGGCTCTACGCCCTCGCTTCGTGGTGGCTCACCTACGAGCCGGCGGTCTCCGTCGCGGCACCGGTCGCGCCGGCGAACGATGGCAACGCGGTTTTTGCCGAGTTCGCGATCGTTCCGCGCAACCCGAGGCAATCCGCGTCGCGTGGCGACATCCGTACGCTTCAGCGCGACGGCGTTTACGTACGTGAGTTCGAGCACTGCTTTCAAAATGGTGCTTCCATCGGTGCGTGCGCGGCGCTGGTGAACCCGACGACGGTGCCGCGCGCAATGCCGCCGGTGGCCGCGCGTTACGCGCGGTGGCTGAAGCTCGACGACACCAGTTTGGCTTCAGGAGGAGTGGCTGCTTGGCGACCGGGTCGTTCCGCCACCATCGGTCCGCTGCAAGGGATGGTGTTGAAGCAATGACGCCACTTCACGTCGACGCCTTCACGCGGTTCGAGGAGTTGGACGCCCTCGAACCGCGGTGGCGCGAGCTCTTTGAGGCCGACTCGCACGCACATTTCTTCCTCTGCTGGGAGTGGATACGTGCCTGTTTGCAGACCGAGCGATTGCCGTGGCTCGTGCTGGGCGTTCGTGAGGTCGGGGGCCCGTACGTCGCCTTTCTCGCGCTCGGATACGGACAGTTTCCTTCTCGCGGTCCCGCGGTAAACCGCGAACTCTATCTCGCGGGCATTCCGCGCAGCGATTATACCGGGATGCTGGTGGTCCCCGGTGTGGAGGCGCGCGCCGTTGCTGCCTTGGCCAGCTACATCGACGCCCTTCCCTGGGATAATTTCACCCTTAACGACTGCGCCGACGAACGCGTTGCGATGCTCGTGGAGCGCCTGGGATCGGAAAAATACTTCGTGACGACGGGCGAGCCGACGCCATGCCCGTTCGCCGCGCTACCGGCGACGTGGGACGAGTATCTCGCGGCCCGAAGCGTCGCCACGCGTCGCACGCTGCGTACAAAAATGCGAAAGGTCGAAGCGCTCCCGGGCTACCGGTTTCGCTGGGCTCCTCCCGAGGAGGCTCGGGAAATGGTCGAACTTTTGCTGCAGATGAACAGCGCGCGCTGGAACAAAGGCTTGCAAAAGCGCCGGCGCATCTTCGGCGACCTCTTTCGTCTCTGCTATGCGTCCGGGAGGTTCGTCGTGGCGACGCTTCACGATGGCGAGACGCTGCTCGCAGCCCAGGGCTCATTTCTCGAGCCGAAATCGAAGACGGTGCTCGGATACATGATGGGGTACAACGCCGATTTTGCGAAGCTTTCGCCCGGAGCAATCCTTGTAGCGATGAGCATTCGGCACGCCATCGAGCAAGGCTATAAGCACTACGATTTTGCGCGTGGCGGCGAGGAGTTCAAACGCTCGTTCTGCAGCGAGCGCCGTTACACCCATCACACGAAGCTGACGCGGCGAGGTTTCCGCGTCGCTGCGATCAATGCGGGACGTTCCGGATTGGTCGCCGCAAAAGGCGTTGCCCGCGCGTTTCTGCGGAGGCCGGCATGATCTCGGAAACGCGCAAAAGGATAGCGATATTCTCGCAATTCTGCGACCCCGAGCCTTGCGCAGCCAGCAACCGCGTAGCATCGCTGGCGCGCACACTGGCGCAGCGCGGCCACGAGGTCACGGTGGTTACGGGAATGCCGAGTTTTCCGAAGGGCGTCGTCGAAGAGCCGTACCGCGGGCTCAAGTGCTGCGTCGAGTATGACGGGCCGGTTCGCATCTTGCGTCGCCGCGCGCCGCTGGCCCCTCCCGGCGCGCGGGGCGGCCGGTTACGGAATTGGTTGTCGTTGGCACTCGTGCTGTCCTGGACCGCTCTGACGCAGTTGCGCCGCATCGACACCATAATCGTGTCGTCGCCGCCGATCACCATGGCGCTGCCGGCGCTGCTGGCTGCATGGCGGCACCGCGCCCCCCTTGTCGTTGACGTGCGCGACGTCTTTCCGGATATGGGAGTTCGTCTGGGCGTCTGGAGTCCGAACGGCTTCGTCTACCGGGTATTGCGACTCCTCGTCAAAGCGCTCTATTCGCGTGCCGCCATCGTCGTCGCCGTGACCGAGAGCGCGCGAGAATCAATACTTCATGGCGGCGCTTCGTCGCGGTCCGTCGTCCTCGCGCCGAACGGCTACGACTTTAGCATCCCGGTTGCGCCGCGCCAGCGGCCTGAGCGCTCGGGCTTCGAGGTTGTCTACGCTGGAAACATGGGTCTAGCCACCGGTTTAGACGTGATTCTGGATGCCGCCAAGCTGTTGCGCGACCGGAGCGATGTACGATTCATCCTCGCGGGGGGAGGCGTCGACGCCGATCGCCTCGCCGCGCGCATCGAGAATGAGAGCCTGAGTAACGTGCGTTTTGTCGGCGTCCTTTCGCGCCGTAAGAGTCTGGAGCTACTCGCCGCCGCAGATGCCACGATCGTTCCGCTTCATGGTGGCCTCGTCGATGCGATCCCGTCGAAGATGTTCGATGCGCTGGCGATCGGCTGCCCGATGATCCTTAGCGCGCGCGGGGAGGCGGTTCGATTGCTGCAGGCAAGCGGATGCGGCCTTCACGTCGAGCCAAACGACGCGGGTGCGCTCGCTGAGGGCGTTCTGCGGTGCTTTGCCGAGCGCGAGCTGCTCGAAAGCAAAGCGGCATTCGGCCAGGCATTCGTCAGGGAGAAGTTCGACCGCGAGCGCATCATGGCCGGGTTGGCGCGGCGGATCGGAGCGCTTGCATGAATCCGCAGCATATCGTGCACGTTGCCGACTACGGGAATCGCGCTCCTGGAAGCTTCGTCCCAGCCATCCTCGCGCTCGCGCAAGAGCTCCAGGCCGCCGGCGACCGCTGCTCCCTGATCGTCAAGCACGTCGAGGCCGCCGTATGGCACGAAGAGGCATCGCGCTCGCTCCACTCGCTGGCGGTGGCATCGACTCCCGCAGAAGTATTCGCTCAGACCTGGCGAGCCGAACCCGACGTCGTCCACGTGCATTTCTCCGGCTGGGCATTTCCGGCAACCGCCGCAGCGTACGCGCGCGGGGCTCGCGTGATCTGGCACCTGCACAGTGCCATGGACAACCGCCGTGGAGGGGGTCTGAGGCATTTGGCGCGGCGCGGAAAGTATGCCTGGTTCGGTGCCGGAGTAGACCGGTTCGTCGCCGTTTCCGCTACGCTTCGGGAGGCGATGGTCGAGGCCGGCGCGGCGCCGGAGCGAACGGTTCTGCTCCGAAACGCGGTGGATGCGAAGCGCTTTCGCGTGCCCGCGCTCCGCGAACGGCGCGCGATTCGCGACTCACTGGGGATTTCGGAGAACGATCGGGTTGCGCTGTTCTTCGGACGCGATATTACCGTCAAAGGTGCGGACGTGCTGTGGCGTGCGCTCGAGGGTTCGCCGCCGATTGTGCTCCTCACCGTGGGCACTCCCCCCGAAGCGGTCGCCGAGTTCTCACGGCGCGTGCGTACGATTGCGCTTCCTTTTGTGGTCGACACTGTGCCGCTCTATTGGGCTTCAGACGTCCTGGTAATGCCCAGCCGCTACGAAGCCGCGCCCTACACGATGCTGGAAGCGCTCTGCTCAGGCGTCCCGGTAATCGCCAGCGATATTGCCCCGCTCGCGGAGATCGCCGCGCAAGCTCCGGGGATTCGCCTCGTCGCAAACGAGCCCGCAAGCGTAGCGAACGCCTTGCGAGGCAACTGGGAGGAACGCGGTTTGGCAGAGGCGGCGCGCGAGCGGTTCGGCCTCGAACGATGGGTCGCCGAAATGAGGAGTCTGTATGCGGCCTAAACGACCGGGCCCGGTCATGCAGATCGTCGGCAGCTTGAACGAGTACGGCGCGGAGCATTTCGTTTCTGAGCTGAGCTGCGAGCTCGACCGACTGGGCGTTCCGGTGTCGATCCTCACCGTTCGCGGACCGGGGAAGTCGGTTGGTTCGGTCCGCGTCATCAGCGCGAATCGACGCTCCCGCTGGGAGATCGGCTTCTTCGCGCGGATGGTGCGCAGCATCCGCGAAGAGAAGCCGAGCGTCGTCCATACTCACGGCTACCACGGAAAGCTGTGGGGACGTCTTGCGGCACGCTTAGCCGGCGTTCACAACATCGTGCACACAGAGCACAATAGCGATTTCAAAAGCCGTGTGTTGCAGCGCGTGGTCAATCGCGCGCTCCATCGCTCGACGGGAGCGATCGTAACCTTCTCTGAGACGTTGGCCGCGCGGCTCGAACGCGAGGATAGCGTGCCGCGCGGCCGCATCGTCGTCATTCCAAACGGCGTTTCTCCGCCGGAGAGCAGAAGCGCTCGCGCGACCCTACGCATCACGCCGCCGATCGAACGGGGAGCGAAGCTCATACTCCACGTTGGGCGCCTCATGAAAGTGAAGAACCAGCAGCTGGCTATTCGCGTCTGCCGCGAGCTGTACGACGTCTCTCCCGATCAGCGCTTCTACCTGCTCCTGGCCGGGTCGGGTCAAGACGAAGCCGAGCTGAAACGGCTCGCCGAGAGGCTGGGTGTGGCCGACCGCGTTCGGTTCCTCGGCTACCGCGACGATATCGATGATCTGATGCAGCGCAGTAATGTCGTCTTGCTCACATCGCTGAACGAGGCTATGCCGTTGACGCTCCTGGAGGCGATGTACGTAGGTACGCCCATCGTCACGACGCCATGGCTCGGGGCACGAGAGATGCTCGAGGACGGCCGGCTCGGTTGCATCGCAGAGGACTACGACCCAAGGACGGTGGCCGTAACCTTAATGCGGTTCGTCGAGGATCGCGAGAGTACGATGCGAGCCGCCGACGCCGCCTTCGCTGCAGTGCGCAGCAGGTTCGACATTCGCTTGACCGCGCGACAGCACGCCGCTCTCTACGCAAGGTTCACCAATGCAGGTTAGCGAGTTCGCGATCTCCGTTCGTGACGTTGAAAAATCGTTCCGACGCCGGACCATTCTTCGCGACGTCAATCTCCAGGTGAGGCGCGGTGAGCTAGTGGGGCTGCTAGGGCCGAACGGCGCGGGAAAAACGACGCTGCTGAAAATGATGGCGACGTTGACGATCCCGGATCGCGGCTCGATCGAAATCGACGGGATCGACGTCCGTCGGAACCCAATCCTGGCTCGCTCGCGCATCGGTCTTTGCAGCAGCGACGACCGTAGCTTCTACTTCCGGCTGACGGCGCGGCAGAACCTGCGCTTCTTCGGTGCGCTGGCTGGCCTTCGTGGGCAGATGCTAGACGAGCGAGTAGCGCACACGTTGAGAGAGGTTAAACTCAGCGCTGCGATCGACCGCCGCTTTGGCGAGTTTTCTTCCGGCATGCGACAGAGGATGACCGTTGCTCGAGCTCTGCTCAGCGATCCGGAAATAATCTTCTTCGACGAGCCAACGCGCGCCGTCGACCCTCTGCATGCCGACGAACTGCGCCGTATGATTCGCCGCGAGCTCGTAGACGGCCGCGGCAAGACGGTCGTGCTGGCGACGAACGTACTCGAGGAAGCGTGGTCGATATGCGATCGCGTCGCCGTCGTCAGTAACCACACCATTGCTGCGGTGGCGCCACCCCACGAGCTCGCCCGAGAACGCTTCATAGCTTCGGAGGAACCAACTCCCATAGAACTCTTCAAGGCAATTACCAGCTATGGTACATAGTCGTCAGATCGCTTCGCCGTTGTCGGCGCTCTCCGCGGCGCTAGCCAAAACCGGGGCGATTTTCGTGCGCGACGCGCGATGCGCGCTCTCCTATCCCGCGTACTTCCATTCACAATGGATCGCGATCTTCGTTGAGGTGACGATCGCCTACTACCTCTCTCTCATCGTTGCGCCGTCTTCGTCCTTCGGGGTCAACGGGCACGTCGGGAGCTACTTTACTTACCTCGTTGTAAGCTTCGCATTCGTTACTTTTCAAAACAATGCGATGCTCGGCTTCGCCGAATCGATTCGTGAAGGACAAACGACCGGAACCCTTGAGGCCGTGCTCGCCACACCCACGAGCCTCTCGCTCATCGTTCTCGGGACGGGCGTCTGGTCGTTTACGCTCACGCTGGGGCGCGTCATCGTGTACTTTCTGCTCGCCCTCCTCTTCGGATTAGATCTGCACCACATGAACTGGGTCACGGGGCTGGTCTTTCTCGTGCTCGCGATCCTATCCGTATCCCCGATCGGTGTGCTAGCTGCGGCGGCAACGATGGTCTTCAAGAAGACGACTCCCCTGGCGTTCTCGGTCAACAGCGCGACGAGCCTGTTTGCCGGGGTCTACCTGCCTCTGAGTAAACTCCCGCTGCCGATTCAAGCGATTGGCTGGATGTTGCCGATCACGCACGCGCTCAACGGCGTACGCGCCGCCGTCTACGGTGCGACGCTCTGGGATATGCGCTCCGAACTTGCGTGGCTCGTGGGCCTCACCGCCGTGCTACTACCAACATCGCTCTACCTGTTTGCGCGAACGGTCCAGCGAGGCCGTCATGACGGAACGCTCGGTCAGTATTGATATGGAGAAAGAAATGCGTCGATTATTCCTGTTCGCACTGCTTGCCCTGGGAATCGCCTCCGGCGGAGGCGCAGCAGCCGCTCGCGCCTCCGCTCCCGGGCAGTACGTCATTCACGCGGGCGACTCGGTGCTGGTATCCGTGTTTGGCGATTCTTCGCTCACGCAGACGGTTACCGTATTGCCCGACGGCTGCATCGACCTGCCGCTCGTGGGGCGCGTGCACCTTGCTGGCAAGACGACCGATGCCGCACGAATCGCGCTGTCGTTGGCGCTTCGGCAGTACATGCGCCATCCATACGTGACCGTCGAAATCGTCACGCAGGGGCAGCTTAACGCCCTGGTTCTCGGCGATGTCAAGACGCCTGGCAAGTACGCGCTTCGGACCGGCGCTAAGCTCTCCGACGCAATCGCCGCCGCTGGCGGACTCGACGGGTCGGTCATCGGCGATCTTCCCACCGCGCGCGTGCAGATCGACGGCGGTCCGATAGAAACCGCCTCGATGCAGAAGCTCATGGTGGACGGCGACGCCACTCAGGACCTCCCGCTTGCCGATAACGCGGTCGTGTATATACAGTCGCGCGAGCCGTTCTCGGTCGAGGTGGTCGGCGCGGTCGACCACCCGGGTGACGTTGAGCTGCATGTAGGCGATCGTCTGAGCGTTGCCGTGGCCAAGGCGGGAAACAGCGCCACGGCACAATCGGATCTCAGTCACGTCTACGTTAGCAGCAAGGCGCCCAACGGCAGCGAGCAGACGAGAGAAATCGACATGTATCAATCTCTCGAGCACGGCAATCTCACCGGCGATCCAAAACTGCAGCAAGGTGACGTCGTATTCATTCCTCAGGCCAGGAAGCCGGGTACGAGCGGCTCCAGCATCCTCAACTTTATTCGTCTCATCGTAGGATTCTAAATATGATCGACCGATATACTCCAAGCTTCGTTCCGGTACCGACGCAGGTGCGCGACACCGTCGTGCTCTTCGACGAATGGCTGGCAGTCGCAAAGCGTCACAAGAAGCTCATCCTCATAACGCTGGGAGTGCTGCTAACCCTAGTATTGCTCGCTGCGCTTACAACGCCAAGATCATACACGAGCGAGGCGAGTGTGATCGTCGGAGCGGCTCGTCAGCCAAATTCCGGGGACGCGCCGACCAATCTGCCGATTCTAAACGCGTTGATGGTGGTTTCCGGCATTCAGTCGGGCGAAACGTACGCAGAGTTAATGACGGAGGCACCCGTAGCGCGTCAAGTCATCGCCCAGCTCGGCCTGGGAACGAGCGATCGTGCGCTGTTGGCGCACGTGAAAGCAGAACCGGTCAACAATACGTCGGTAATTCGAATAACCGCGAGCTGGTCGACGCCGCAGACTTCCGCGCGAATCGCCAATGCGTTCGCGACGACGTTCATCGACCACGAACGAGACCTCGTCGCCGGACAGGCCGACTCGGCGATCCGCTTCCTGTCTGCCGAGATGCCCTCTGCGGCCCGCAGGCAGCGCGTGGCCGATTCTGCGTTGAGCGCCTTTCAAAGGCGACACCAAGTAGCCGATATGAACGCGCAGGCTCAGGACACGATCAGCGCGCTGGCGGCGCTCGATGTCAAGAGCGGTCAGCTGCAGCTTGACAGAAAGCAGGCCTCGGCGGAGCTAGGCAGCGACGTCGCGCAAACTGGGTCGATGGCACCGACCACCTCTGGCTCGCAATCGCTGGCCCCCAATCCGGTAGTTCAGCAGTTGAATACTCAACTGGCGCAGCTGCAAACGCAGCTCGGCGACGCGGAGCGCGTCTATACCGATAAACACCCTACGGTCGTCGCGCTCAAGGACCAGGTGCGGGAGCTACAGCAAGAGATCGCTCGGGAGCCGGCTACGGTCGTGTCTGGCACGAGTACCGTGGTGAATCCGGCCTACGAGCAGTTAAGGGAACAAGCGACCGGCTATCGCACGCAGATCGCTTCCGACAGCGCCGGCTTAGCCGAGATCGCCGCGCAGCGTAAAAAACTCGTGAATCAGATCAAACTGCTTCCCGAGGAGACCCTGCAACTGGCGGCGTTGCAAAGAACCGCGCGTCAGGCCGAAGCCGTCTACGAAGCGATGCAGCAACGAATGAGCGACGCGATGATCGCCAAGAACACGGCGATCAGCGACGTGACCATCACCGAAACCGCCGATCCGGCAGACGCCGTCGTGCATCCTAGTCGTCTGGCCATTCTGCTCATCGGCGCGCTCGTTAGCCTCATCCTGACGGTTACGTTGATCGCAACTCTGGAATATTTGGACCGGCGGGCGCGCTCGGAGCGAGATATCCGGGCCGCGTTTGGACGCCAGGTATTGGGAACTATTCCCGATCTCGACGCGGCGGATCCGCAGTCGCTCCCCTGGCTGCGCGCAATGGCGCTCGAATCGCTGCTCAAGCTCGCACGGTCGATCTGGATGTCGACGCCGCGTCAGCTACACTCCATTGCATTTACCAGCCCTCGCGCCGGCGACGGAAAGAGTACGATTGCGATCAACGTTGCGTGGACGGTGGCCGAGATGAATCAGCGCGTGCTCCTCATCGACGCCGACCTGCGGCGGCCGACACTGCACAAGCTGCTGAGCCTGCCGAACGAGTTGGGCCTCTCGGACGTGCTGAGCGGTACCACCTCCTTTACCGACGCCGTGCGGCCGACATCGATTCGCAACGTCGATCTCTTGACCAGCGGAACGCCATTTAGCTCTCCGGCGTTTCTCGTTCAGTCGGGGGATCTATCGGGGCTCTTACGCGAGGCGCGGGAGTGCGGTTACGACCGAGTGATCGTCGACCTGCCGGCAGTGATGCCGGTTGTCGATGCGGCGGCTGTCGCCGAGAAACTCGACGGAACGGTGTTGGTCGTTTCGGCGACGACCGGTGGCGCCGAGGTCGCCCGCGAGGCCGTGGCATACGTAGAGAGTTTGGGGATACGTAATCTCTTAGGGCTGGTCGTCAATCGGGTACGGCGCGATACCGGAGACGACGCGGAGTATTACCTGGGCTCTCACGGGTCACCGCTCGCGCTGCCGTAAGGGCAGGAGGGTCGAACGCCACGGGACAAAAGTCTCATGATTGATGCGACTTTCGTCCTCAGTTATCGTGGCTGCCGCCCTCTTGCTGGCGGCCTGCAGCGGCTCGGCCGCCTCTCTGCAGCCGTCGGTCGCAGAAAGCGCTATCGGGATGTCCGCGAGCGGCGACTTCTTGGGCTGTCCTTACCCCAGTGGGAACGTCTATCAATACTCGATTCTCAACGCTCCGGTCGATAAGCGCAGCTCCGCCTACATCAAGGCGATGACGGACGGCGGGGGCGGCGCGGCGTTTATGGCGACGATTCCCACTTACGAGTACGTCAACATGGCGGCGGCGCAAACACCGCTAGTTGCGGTTCATCCTCTCGTCTATTACATCATGCCGTACTCGCCGATCCCCTGGAAGTCGAGCTTTTACATTTCCCCGCTCGGTGACGCACACTCGCTCGTGTTGCAGGCACAAGACTGTCACTATTACGAGGGCTACGAGACGACGTACTCGGCCTCCGGAATCCTGACGATGTTCAACAACACACATATCGCGCTGAAGCGCCCGTTCCATCGTCCGCGGACCGGAGCGCTCTCAACGTCGACGGGCATTCCCCTCGGTCTTCTCGCCGTGCGCCCCGAGGAGCTGAGGGCGGGCGCCATCTCGCACGCGCTGGGTTGGAATATCGTTGACGGTTCGGTTGCTACGTCGGCGTGCGTTTCGCCGGCGGGTCGCGTAGCCTGTTCGGATGGGATCGCGTATGCCGGTCCGCCGAGCGACACGCCAATGCCCTGGGGTTCGCACGCGCGCTTGAACGCGTCGTTCGATATTTCCGGCTTTAGCCCCGAAGCGAAGATCGTAGCGACGGCGATGAAGACGTACGGGATGTACGTCTACGATGCCGGATGCTGTAACGAAATTCTGCTCACCAACGACGAGTACGGTGCACCCACTTGGACCTCCAAGGACGCCGCCGATCTAGAGACGATTACGCCAAATAACCTGGAGATCGTCCCCCCGCCTTAGCCCAAGGCATTTCGTGCCGAGCTTTTGCCCCAATTAACGACAATTTTCTAATTTTACGTCGATGACTCGTTGACGTATTAACGAGCCCGCCCGTCCGATATTAGAGACATGAAACGCCTCATAGCGCTCACTCTGTTTCTATTCATTTGCGCATGCAGCGGCGGATCCGGGCCTTCAATGCCCGCCGCTTCGCAGGCGGTCGCGCCCTCTTCCTCGTCCCGAGTATCTCCGCAGGGGCAATCCAATACGAATCAATATCGTTACGCCGGCTGCGGCATCTTTCCGCCAGGGGATATTTTCAATCACGCCTCAGGCGGCTACTACCGTGATCCGGAGACGTCGGAAATGCTCGCGAAGGCTCCGCAGGGCAACTTTGCGTACTGGGACGACCAGGGCAGCGAGCAGGTCAATCTCAGCACTTCCGCCGGGGTTTCGTGGTATACGGTGCAGGGCGTCTCCGGCGGTCATAGCCCCCCATTGGAAAACTCTTCCACGTGGCCCTGGAACAACGGCATGTTCATCGAGTCGGGCGACTCGCACGCGATCGTGCTCCTGACCGACACGTGCCAAGAGTACGAATCGTACGGAGCGCAGTGGACTGCGGCGGACGGCCCGTTTGCGGCCTACAGCGGACGCACGAATAACCTCGCGGCAACGTGGGCATCGCAGCTCGTCAACGGAGAAAGCTCCGTCACCCAAGCCGGAGTTCCGCTTTTGCCGACGACCTACTGGGGCGAAGACGCCGCCGGCACGCGCATCAACCACATCGGCAGCATCCTGCTGGTCGCAGGGTATTGCCTATCGCAGTACGGCTACGCCTACCCCGCGACCGCACCGTCCTACGTGGCCGACACGCAGGGCTGCACTCATCCGATCCACATGGGCGACCTCTTCAAACTGCGCGACGGCTTTGATTGTCAGCCGTACGTTCCGGCCGTTGCCGCGCTCTGTCACTCGATGAAGCACTATCCGCTCGTCGTCGACGACGGCTTGTCGGCAGATAGCAACGAGCCGTGGGCAATCCGGTTCGGACTCACGGCGGAGGGTCAGAAGGCCTGGCCTTATTCCGGCGGCGGGGGTCTACAACAGTTTCTCACCGCGCTAACGCCATCGCCGAACATCTGGGTGCACGTCGAACCCCCGGGTTACACGATTCAGTGCCTGACGGGACATACGTACGGCGTGGATTGCTGGTAAGCGGTGCGTCCTAGGTCCCTTCGTCGGCTCCTTCGTGCAGGATGAACTTGACGATCAGCCGGTTCAGCGTCGCGCCTGCGGCGGGGCTGCCGAAGTTGACGTACAGCTCGTTGCCGGCAGGGAAGCGCTGGTGGTAGGCGACGGCGAGGTTGTTGCCGATCTGCGTCGCAAAGCCGCCGTAGCCGTTGATGTCGCGCAACTCGAGGCTGAAGCTGCTCTCGTTGCTCACGTTGTACCCGAGGGAGACGCGCCGCAGCCACTGCGAATCCAACTCGCCGTTGGAAAACGCGCGCTCGTAGGTGCCGTCGTACTCCAGCCCCAGGCTTAAGCGCTGCGTGAGCGGCCGGCTGGTAACGATGGTGAACAGGTGCACGTAGTTGTCGCCGAACGGCCCCCAGTCGTAGGCAACGTCGATCGGTGACGGCGTGCCGTCGCGGTAACCGATGGGGATTTGGTAGAGGTTGAACGGCTGCGTGACGCCGTCGAGATAGCACGGATAGCCCGTGAAGCTCGACTGGCTGACGATCGGGCCGGTGCAGTCGGGCCCTTGCGGGATCGAATAGGAGCGCAGCTGGCCGACCGCTTCGCCAATCCCGTCGAGTGAGAAGAGATCCTTGAACGTCGCGTTGAGGAAGACTTGCGAATCTGCTTGATGCACCGCGCCCGATTCGTCGAGAAAGCGGTCGAAGAGCACGAAGATCGTGTAGTTCTTAATCGCGGGCGTGGCGCCGGTGTAGTCGGTGAGGAACTGCGGGCCGCGAATGTCGGAGTTCGCGGTGTAGCCGTCGATCGGGTCGTAGTTGGGCGCGACGTCGAGATAGCCGCCGTTGACCTCGAGATTGTTCTTGTGCCGGTCGACGAAGAACTCGGTGAGGTCGGCGTTGCCCTGCGGCACCCAGCTTCCGCTCTCGAAGGACTGGTCGAAGAAATAGATCATGCCGTTCTGATAGTCGCGCGCCTCGGCGCCGGCCTCGATGGTGTTGTCGGTGCCGGCGATGCTGTGATTGGCGAAGACGCCGTCGCTCCAGTAAATGAACTGTCCGTTGGGCAGCGCATGTTCGTAGCCGTACGCCTGATCGGAGAACGTGTTGTTCGTCGTTTCGTCGTAGCCGTGGAACGTGAGCAGGCCAAAGCTCTGATCGCCGAACGTTCCTTCAACTTTACCGCCGCTATCGAACGGGCCGACCGAGGGCGAATAGAAGACGAGATCTGAATTGGTAGAGTTTGCCCCTGCCGGCGTGCGCGGGCCCGAGTTCGCATTGATGAACGCGGCGCCTTGTGCGAAGAAGGGCCGGTACTCGATGAGCTGGCGCTGGAACTCCTGCGGCACGATCGTCTGCTGATCGATCTCGACGTTGGAGAAGTCGGG
>DASZGC010000070.1:0-25300 GCA_035939175.1 Candidatus Cybelea sp.
CGTTCGCGCCGGGCAGCTGCTGGCGACGCTGGATACCGCCGACCTCCAAGCGCAACTGCAATCGGATCTCGCGACGGCCAGCAGCAACGCGGCCAACACGTCGCACACCGCCTTTCAAGGATCGCTCTCGATCGCGCAGGGCGTCGACACGATGCATTCCGACCAGGCCGCGCTGCGCCAAGCGCAGCAGACGCTCAACAACGACAATCTCAATCTCACGCGCGACCAGAATCTGTTAACTCAAGGCTACGTCTCGCAACAGTCCGTCGACCAGCAAGAGACGCTCGTGCGTAACGACGAGCAAGCCCTCAACAACGCGAACGCCAATCTCGCCGCCGCGCGTTCCAACGTACAGGCCAACGGTTCGCTGGGCGGCCAGGGGCTGCAGGCCTCGGCGGTCGAGCAGTCGCAGGCGCAAGAGAAGGTGGCGCTCGCACAAGCGCAGCAGGTGCGCGTGCAGATCGGGAAGGCGGCGATCGTTTCGCCGATCGACGCCGTCGTGGTCAATCGCAACCTCAACCCCGGCGAGTATCCCGGAAACCGCGAGCTGTTCACGCTGCAGCAGGTCAATCCGATCTACGCGGTGCTCCACGCGTCCAGCGAAGAGGTCGCGAATATCGAGAACGGGGCCGCGGCCAACGTCGTCGTCTCGGATCTGAGCGGCAGCGCGCGCTTCAGCGGGCACGTCGTCGGCGTGCTCAACCAGATCAATCCCGGCTCGACGGATTTTCAGGTGAAGGTGCTGCTCGCCAATCCGGGCCAACGGCTGCGCCCGGGCATGGTGGTGCAGGGGAAGGTCGCAGCGCTGCCCGTTCGCGGCATCCGCGTTCCGGTTAGCGCTTTCACCGACGATAATCACGATGCGCTGATGACGGTGCAGAGCGGCGGCGCCGTGAAGACCGTCAAGGTCGCCGAGCTGGGAACCGATGGAACGACCTCCGTCGTAAGCGGCATCACGCCGGGGATGCGCGTCGTGAGCAACGGCCAGACCAGTGTGGGCGACGGCGAGCGGGTCTCCTACCAGCAGTGAAGTTCAGTCTCACCCGACTGTTCATCCGGCGCCCGACGCTGGTGTTCGTGATCGTCTCGCTGATGGCGTTCGCCGGCATTCTCTCGCTGATGACGATCGTGAAGGAACTCTATCCCGACGTCAGCCAGCCCACCGTCACGATCTCGGTTCAGTACAACGGCGCCTCGGTTACCGAGATGCGCGACAACATCGTCCAGCCGATCGAGCAGAACCTCGCTGGGACGGCCGACCTGCAGACGTTCAACTCGGTCGTGCAGCAGGGACAGGCCAGCATCACCGGCATCTTCGACATCAACTCCGATTCTGCGACCGACCTCGCGCTAACGAATAAAGCGATCCAGGCGGCCGAGAAGTACCTTCCGACCAACCTCACCCCGCCGACGGTCAACCTGTACGACCCCACGCAGTCGACCGTCGTTACGCTTGCGCTCTACTCCCAGAAGCTCTCGCTTTCGCGCCTCGCGCTCTATGCGGTCAACGTGATCGCGCCGCAGCTCGAACAAGTTCCCGGCATCTCCTTTGCCAACGTCGGCGGCATCGTGACGCCGGCGTACGAAGTGGTCGTCGATCCGGTGCGGCTGGCGGCGGCCAATCTCACCCTCAACGACGTGATCGACACGCTCCAGGCCGACAACCAGCGCGTGCCGGGCGGCTTTGCCTACGAGCCGAACCGCCAGACGACGATCGACATTCGGGGCGACATCCAGAATCTCGACTCGGTCCGCAACCTGCCGGTGATCACGGCTGGTTCGGCGGCCTCGACGGCGATTTCGAACTCGACGGGCGCCCAGGTACAGAGCTATCAGGGCGGCCTTTCCGCGCTGCCGGGCGTGGTCGACCCCTGGACGGCGACCAATGCCGTGATCCGCATCGGCGATGTGGCCACCGTGACCGAAGGCTACGAGCCGAGACTGCAGTACGCACACATCAGCGGACAGCCCGGTCTCTTCCTGCAGGTGCAGAAGTCGGCCACCGGCAGTGAGGTCGACGCCTCCAACGCCGTGCTACGGGCGTTGCCGCAGATCGAGCGTCAGTTCCCGGAGATCAGCTTCCGCGTCATCCACGTGCAGTCGACGTTCACCGAGCAGCAAATCGTGATCGTCACGCGGACGCTGTTCCTCGCAATGCTGCTCACCGGCATCGCGATGATCTTCTTCCTGCGCTCGTGGCGCAGCGCGATCGTGGTCTGCGTCTCGATCCCGACGTCGCTGGCGATCGCGATAACGGCCATGAAGATGATGCACCTGACGATCGACACGATCTCGCTGCTGGCGATGTCGCTGGTGATCGGAATCCTCGTCGACGACTCGACCGTCGTGCTCGAGAACATCGAGCGGCACTTCACCGAACTCAAGCAGTCCCCCGAAGAGGCCGCGGTCAGCGGACGCGAGGAGATCGGCGCTGCGGCCGTGGTGATCACGCTGGTCGACGTCGTCGTCTTCCTGCCGATCGCGTTCATCCAAGGTCAGGTCGGCCGCCAGATCGCCGAGTTCGGCATCGTGGTGGTCATCTCAACGCTGACCTCGCTCTTCGTCTCATTTACGATCACGCCGACGCTGGCTGGACTCTGGGCGTTGCGCTCGCACTGGAAGCCGTGGGGCGCCGTGGAGTGGTTCGGCGAGAAGTTCGACGTCTTGCGCGGCTGGTATACCAAGCGCGCGTTGCCGTGGAGCTTCGCGCACGGTAAGCTGGTCGCCGTGTTCTGCGCGGCGACGTTCGGCCTGGCGCTGGCGATGGTCGCGGTCGGCGCCGTGGGCGAGGAGTTCATTCCCGGGGTCGATCGCGGTGAGATCTTCATCCAGCTGGTCTATCCGATCGGTACGCCGATTCAGACGGTCGAGAAGGGAACCTTCGGGCTGGAGCAGCGGATCCTGGGCACGTCCGATACGTTCGCGAACACGGCCGTCGCGGGCGCGTACGCCGCGCCGTTCGGTGGCTTCGTTTCGCAGAACAACGTCGGCCAAGTGCACGTTTGGCTCAAGGACGATCGCAAACACTCCACCACCTACTGGCTTGGCGAGTTCCGTAAGATCGCCGACAAGTATCTCCCCAGCGACGTTCAGGCCGTGGTCGTTCCGTCGACCTCGACATCCGGCGGCAACGCGCAGCCGATCGACTTCCTGGTGACCGACGTTACCGGGGGCGACCCGACGCCCTACGCACAGAAGGTGCTCGCGCTCTTGCAGAGCGTCAAGGGTGCGACCAGCGTCAACAGCACCGGCACGCAGCTCGCGCCCGAGATCTCGATTCAGTTCGATCGCAACAAAGCGCAGGCGCTCGGCGTCGACCTCGGACAAGCCGCGCAGGCCGCCGGCGCCGCCTTCGGCGGAAACGTATCGACGCAGTTCGAGACGACGGCGGGTCTCGAACAAGTGCAGGTGATCTATCCGCAGACCTACCAGACGAGCCTGGACGCGCTGAAATCCGTGGCGATCCGGTCGTCGAGCGGCGGCATCGTCTATTTGAGCGACATCGCGCGTTTCGAATCCACGCCGACCTCACCGCTGGTTACGCGAACCGACCGCAACAACGTGATCCACGTCGAGGGAAACTACGCCCCGAACTCCTCGCTCTCTGCGGTCGAGCAGGGGATGCTCAAGCGCCTGCCCTCGCTGCACTTGCCGCCCAACATCTCCGTGCGCCCCGCGCCGCTCGGCCAACAGGACTTCATGCACCAGACGCTGGTCGGGATGGGACTCTCGATGATCGTCTCGGTGATCCTCGTCTATCTCCTGATGGTCGCGCTCTACAACAGCTACTTGTCGCCGTTCATCATCATCTTTTCCGTGCCGGTGGCGGCGATCGGCGCGATCGGCGGCCTTTTCCTCACGCACCGCACGCTCAATCTCTTTTCGCTGATCGGGACGATACTCTTGATCGGCATCGCCACGAAGAACGGCATCCTGCTCGTCGACTACGCCAATACGCTGCGAGAACGCGGCCTCGACAAACTTTCGGCGATCAAGGAGAGCGCGCACACGCGATTCCGGCCGATCATCATGACGAGCTTCTCGGTGATGGCGGGCAACGTACCGCTGGCGCTCGCGCTCGACCCCGGGTCCTCGTCGCGCTCCAGCTTGGGCATCGTCGTGATCGGCGGCGTGCTCAGCTCGCTGATCCTGACGCTGCTGCTGATTCCCAACGTCTATATGTGGGTGGCGCCGGCCGATGCGCCCTCGCCCAACGGCGTCGGACACACGCCGCCGGAGCGGCTCAAGGAGCCGGTGACGCAGACGGCATAGGCGTGCCCGCGAGGCGCGGATCGGGTGCTTCGCTGGGAAACGCGATGTTGCTGAACGTGACGTCGGCAACGACCTTGAACGTGAGGAACGCGGCGTGCTGCGTGGCGCTGAACGTGCCGTGCACGATCACCCAGTGCCCGTCGATCACTTTGTAGTCCAGCGCGAAGTCTTCGTCGCCTTCGATCGCTCGCATCTCGATGTGCGACGGAAGATGCGTCGTGGGATCTTCGATTACGTCGGTGGGGTAGAGCCCGTGCTTGATGCGCGGGGTGGGATCGACCACCAAGTGCAGGGCGGCGTCCGTCGAATCGGGCGCGTAGCGTGCGGCCCAGTAGCTGTTGTAGGCGACGACGGCGTCGACGCTCGGATCGGGCGGCGGAATGGGAAAGTTGTAGGGCGTGCCCCGCTGGAGCGTGATGTCGACGCGCTTGAGGTTGGCGAAGTAGCCGAAACCGAAGTTCGAGAACGGATCGAAGTAGGCGACGATCGGGAATGCCTCGCCCGTGCGCTGGCCGCCGTTGGGGAGATCCTGCATCGCGGCGAAGTTATCGGCGACGCGCACCGCGATCGAGCGGTCGAGATCCTGCGCGCGGCCGAGCGAGGGCGCGCTGACGTGCGTGTGCTCCATATAGGTCATGTACGCCGGAGCATTTGCCTGGTAATAGGCGGTCGTGCGGTTGATCAAGAGCGCGAGCGCAAGGTCGGGAGTCATCATCGCTGGCAACGGCTTTCGCCGGAGGGAAGCCCCGTACCGGTGCGTTAAGACACCTTGAAATGGCTGTCGAAGTAAACGAAGCGCTGGCCGCACGCATCGTCGAGCTGCGGCGCGAGATTCACCGCCGGCCGGAGCTGGGCTTCGAGGAGGAGGCGACGGCGGCGCTCGTGGAGCGCGAGCTTGGAAAGCTCGGCATCGAGCACCGCCGGCTGGCGAAGACGGGGGTCGTCGCGCGGATTCGTGCGGGCGCCGCCGGGCCGGTGGTCGCGTTGCGCGCCGATATGGACGCGCTGCCGATCGGCGAGCGAACGGGCCTTCCGTACGCCTCACAAGTCGACGGCAAGATGCATGCGTGCGGGCACGACGCGCATACCGCGATGCTGCTCGGCGCCGCCGCGACGCTGCAAGCGATGCGCGACCGCCTCTCGGGCACCGTGGTGCTGCTCTTTCAGCCGGCGGAAGAAGGTCCCGGCGGCGCGCTGCCGATGATCGAGGCGGGCGCGCTCGACGATCCGAGCGTCGATGCGATTGCGATGCTGCACGTCGATACGCGGTTGGATGTCGGCAGCGTCGGCATTACGCCGGGGCCCGTCAACGCCTCGGCCGACGAAATGTATCTCACGGTTCGCGGCGTGGGCGGACACGGCGCGTATCCGCACTCGTCGGTCGACGCGCTGGTCGCTTCGGCGGCGATGGTGATGGCGCTGCAGAACGTGGTCGCGCGCGAGACCGATCCGCTCGCGAGTGCCGTCGTAACGATTGGAACGATTTCCGGAGGCTATCGCAACAACGTGATCGCCGACGAAGTGAAGATGAGCGGCACGCTGCGCGCGCACGATCCCGCGGTGCGCGACCGACTCGAAGAACGCGTGCGCCGCATCGTCGAGGGCGTTGCAAAGGCGTACAACGTGACCGCCGACGTCGACGTGGTGCGCGGCTATCCGCCGGTCGTCAACGACGAGGCGCTCGCAGAGGGATTCGCCGTGTATCTTCGCGAGAGCGGTGCGGTGCGCGTCGAGCGGCCGCAGGCCACGATGGGCGGCGAAGATTTCGCGTATTTCGCGCAGCGCGTGCCGGGACTCTTGATACGTTTAGGCGTGCGCAGCGAAGCGTCGGGCGCGATTCATCCGGCGCACAGTCCGATCTTTCGTCTCGACGAAAACGCGTTGCCGTATGGCATCGCGACGCTGGTCGAGTTCGTTCGTTACTGTGGATTGCGTTCATAAGACTCCACACATAATGTGTATAAAAATTTAAAGGACTTTTAAGGGCGCGTTAGCGAACCCGGGGGCTCATGCTCATCGCAGATACCGCCTTAGGCAGCGGCCTGCAATCGCACAGCGCCAGTCTCGACCTCGAGTGTTCCGCCGAAGAGGCTTTCGCGCTGCTTTGCGCGGTTGAGAAATGGCCCGTTTGGCTCTCGTTCCTGCGCAGCGCTCGCCGCCCCGACGGCGAAGCGGAACTCTCCGTGGGCAGCGAGGTGGTCATCCGTTCGGCCCTCCCCGGCGACGAGGAGCAGGTCTTCGAAATCGACGACCTGATCCCGAACCACCGCCTCTGCCTGGTCGGGGCGTATTCGCTGCGCCGCCGGCTCGATTTTCGGATCGAGCGGCGCTCGACGCGCGCCAAGCTTAACGTGCGTTTGGCCTATCCCGCCTACCATGGCCGGCTGGGCGGGCTGTTTCATCACTGGCAGCGCGGACGCCATCTCTCGACGGCCCTCGACGACTCGCTCGTTCACTTCAAGGGCCTTGTCGAGTACCAGCGCGACGCCGCCGTCCTCGCCGACTTCTAGCCGAGCTAGCAGTCATTGACCATGAGTGCTAAGCGGATTATACTTTGAGCATGCCGCTCTATGATTATGCCTGCACGAAGTGCGGCCAGAGCGTCGAGGTGCGCCACGGCTTCGACGAAACCCACGACGCGCCGTGCAAGGCCTGCGGCGCCCCGATGCGCCGCGTCTTTAATGCCGCCCCCGTCCTCTTCAAAGGCTCGGGATTCTACGTAACCGATTCGCGCCGAGCCAGTGGCGCCAAGCCGGAGAAGCCGAAGCCGGAGAACGCCGGATCCTCCGAGAGCGCGGGATCGGCCGAGAAGACCACCACCTCCGACAGCTCGAAAAAAGAGGCGAAGCCGGCCGAGCCGGCCGCCTAACCGCGCGCGGGCCTAACCGGCCTGCAGCTCCGCAAGCGTCTCTTCGAATCTCGGGAAGCTGACCGCGACGCTCGCCGCGCTATCGACGCGAAGCGGCCCGGCCGCGCACGCCAGCACCGCGGCAGCCATGACGATACGGTGGTCGTCGTGCGTCTCGATCACGGTGCCCTGCGCCGTAGGCTGGCCGCCCTCGATGGCCAGCCCGCGGCCGCTGACCGTACAGCCGATGCCCACGGCGGCGAGCAGGCGCGCGATGGCGGCAATGCGGTCGGACTCTTTGGTGCGCAGGTCGCTCACGCCGGCGATCGTCGTGGTGCCCGACGCGAAGGCGGCGGCGACCGCCAGCAGCGGGATCTCGTCGATTGCGCGCAGCGCGAGGTCGGCGCCGATGGCTGCCCCCTGCAGCGGGCGCTGCTCGACCGCAATGTCCGCTACCGGCTCGCCATAGCGGGTTCGTGGATTGCGCAGCTCGATGGCCGCGCCCATCAGTTGCAGGGCCTCGAGCAATCCCGTGCGCGTCGGATTGGTATCCACGTTGCGGATCACGACGGCGCTCCCGCCCGCGACGGCAGCCGCGGTGATGAAGAAGGCCGCGGCGGAGGGATCGCCGGCGACTTCGAGTTCGCCGCCGTGCAGCGGCGCGGTTCCGAGGCGCACCTCGCGTCCATCCCATTCGATATCCGCGCCAAGGTATCGTAGGAGCCGCTCGGTGTGGTCGCGCGAGCCGCGATCGCCGGCAACGCGCACCGCGACGCCGCCGTAGAGGCTGGCGAAGAGCAGCGCCGACTTGATCTGGGCCGAAGGCGAGAGCAGGATGAAGTGCCGTGTCTGGACCTCGGGCGTACCCTCGAGGCGTGCCGGCAGCCGGCCGCCCGTGGTAGCGATCTTTGCGCCGAACGCGCGAAGCTGCGCGGCGACGGGCTCCATCGGCCGGCGCCGCAACGATTCGTCGCCGTCGAAATCGGCGGCAATGCCCGCGCCGGCGCACGCGCCGAGCAGCATGCGGGCGGTCGAACCCGAGTTCGCGCAGTCGAGGACGCGTGCGGGCGTCGCGACGCTGCTGGGGTGCACCACCGTTTGGTCGCCCAGCCTCTCAATACGAACGCCAAGCGCGAGCAGTCCCGCGCGCGTCGCCTCGACGTCGCGCCCCGGATTCATGTTGGCGATGTGCAGCGGCGCGTTGCAGCGAGCGCCCGCGATGAGCGCCCGATGGGAGATGGACTTGTCCCCAGGGACGCCGGTAGCGCCGCGCAAACGGCCAGGTGCAAAGACTACCACGACAAGGAAACCCTCGTTCTTTCGTAGCAAGCAGCGCGAAACGATTTTGCTCGGTTTGGGACTGCTTTTTCAACACGAAAGGAAGCGATGAATAAACAAGATCTGGTGCGCTCCGCGGTCGAACGCCTCGAACTATCGCGCAAGGACGCCGTCGCGCTCGTCGACGGTCTGTTCGAAGACATCCAGGCGGCGGTCGTTTCGGGTGAGCCGGTCAAGATTCCCGGTTTTGGCCAGTTCAAAGTAAGAGATCGCGCCGCACGAATGGCACGGAACCCCGCGACCGGAGCGCAAGTCAAAGTTCCCGCAAAGCGCGTCTTCAAGTTCCTGCCGGCCAAAGCGCTCAAGGAAGCCGTGATGGCGAAGCGCGGATCGCGCGCCGGAGCCGCGCGTAAGAAGAGCGGATCGAAGGCCGGCGGCGGAAAATCCGTAGCCTCCGGACGAAAGGCGACGAGCAGCCGAAAGAAGCGGTAACACGATCTCAGCACCACGTTGCTGGTTCTAGGAGTCACAAGTTCATATGCGACACTTTAGCCTTGCGCTGGCGGGCGTGGTAACGGCTTCGTTACTCGCCGCGTGCAGCGGAGCAAGTTCACCCACACCGGTTTCGAGCATCCCGCAAGCACCTGGTGGCGTTCCCGTGCGCTCGATGCTGCCCAAGTTTCTACGCATCGGGCACACGCCCGCGCGTCCGCCGAAACGCACGCACGCGATTACCGCGGCGATGCGCGAGCGCGCCAAAGCCGGCGGCTGGCAAGAACTCACCGCCGCGGGGCCGTTTTCCAACGGCGCCGGCACCGAGATCTTGATGACCGACGGCACGGTACTCGTTCAGGATTACTGCTCGTCCAACTGGGAACGGTTGACTCCCGACAAGACCGGCAGCTATCAAAACGGCACGTGGTCGAAGATCGCGGCGATGCCGTCGAGCTACGGTCCACTCTACTTTGCGTCGGCGGTAATGCCCGACGGCAAGCTGATCGTCAACGGCGGGGAGTACAACTTCTGCGCCGGCGCCGAGACACCGCTCGGCGCCATCTACGACCCGGTCGCAAACTCGTGGACCGCGGTGACCGCGCCCAGCGGCTGGAGCGAGATCGGCGACGGCCAAAGCGCCGTGCTCAGCAACGGCACCTACATGATCGGCAACTGCTGCACCGAGGTGCAGGCGGAGTATAGCGAAGGTTCGAGCAGCTGGACGCAGGTCGGCACCGGTAAGCACGACACCAACAGCGAGGAAGGCTGGACGCTGCTGCGCAGCGGCGAGCTGCTCGCCGCCGACGTATTCGATGCACCGTATTCGGAGCTGTTCAATCCGCAGAGCAGCTCGTGGGCGGCGGCCGGCAACCTTCCCGTGAACCTCACGTCGGAGGACGAGATCGGTCCGCAGACGATGATGCCCAACGACGAAGTCTTCGTCTCGGGCGCCAACGGCGAGACGGCCACGTATAGCGAGAAGACGGGCAAGTGGAAACAGGGCCCGAATTTCCCGATGGCCAACGGGCGCCAGCTCGACATCGCCGACGGCCCATCCTCGGTGCTTCCCGACGGCCAGGTGATGCTGGCGGCAAGCCCCGGCGTCTACAGCACGCCGGCGCAAGTGCTGCTCTACAACGGCAAGAAGTTCACGTCGATCGCCACTCCCGCTGAGGGAGCGAACGATTCGAGCTACAACGTCCGTCTCTTGGTGCTCCCTACGGGCCAGGTACTGTGGGCCGACGGTTCCAACGACGTCGAGATCTACACGCAGAAGGAGAAGCACACCAAGGGCATCCAGCCCACGATCACTTCCGTGCCGACGTCGCTCTCGCCGGGAAGCACGTACCAGATCTCAGGTAAGCGTTTTAACGGCGATACGCAGGCGAACTTCTACGGCGACGACGACCAGCAGGCCTCGAACTATCCGGTCCTGCAGATCATCAACGGCAAGACCGGCGACGTGCAGTACGCCAAGACGCACGACATCAACTTCATGGGCATCGGCTCGAACAACACGGTGACCACGTCGTTCGACGTGCCGTCCAACGTGGAGAGCGGTACCGCGAAGCTCGTGGTCGTCGTCAACGGCATCCCCTCGAAGGCCGTAACGGTCACGGTCGGAACGAAGTAACCTTCACGTAGGGTCGGTCCGGCTAAAACATGAAGGCGCTCGTTGTGCTAGGCACGATGAGCGCCTTCGATTATCTGACGATCCTCACGTCGATCGTGCTCGGCCTCTCGATCGCCAACGTGCTCGGGCGCCTGGCTATCGTAATCGCGGCGCGCGAACGCGTCGACTTCTACTGGCCGCCGGTCGCGTGGGGTATCTGGCTGTTCTTCATCGCCGTCCAGCACTGGTGGGCGCAGTGGAGCGTCCGTCATACGGCGGTCTGGAGCTTCGGGACGTTCTGGCTCGAGCTGCTCGTGCCGGTCGTCCTCTTCATCTTAGCGGCGCTCGTGCTTCCGGAGCGGGAATCGGCGAGCGGCAAGATCGACCTGGCGCGATGGTTCTTCCACAATCGGGCGTGGTTTTTCGGCTTCATGTTCTTCCTGCCGGCGCTGAGCCTGGGCGAGGAGCTCTCACGTACCGGACGCATCTCGTCGATGCTCAACCTCGCCTTTCTGCTGCTTTTCGAAGCCGTCATCGCCGTTGCGTTCTTCGTGAAATCGCGCCGCGCGCTGGAGTGGATCACCGCGCAGGCAATGGTGCTCACGGTCGTCTACGTGTGGCTGCTCTACGTGCAGCTGCCGGGCTGAGCCCAGCGCACAGGCATCGCGTTCGAGTGCATCAAACGGCCCTTTGCATGCAAACCTTACGGCGCTTCGCGCCGGTAACGACGATCGCGGCGGCGCTTGCCGCCGGCTCGTTCGCGCTCCCGGCGCGGGCGGTCGATACCGTGCCGTTCACCGAGGTGGGCGGAGGACTGATCGGCGTGCAAGGCTCCGTGGACGGCGGCTCTGCGGTGCCGATGCTGGTGAACCTGGGCGCCGGGGTCGACGTGCTCGCCAGCGGGATCGGCCGGCGCTACGTGGTCGTCGACGGCAAGTATGTCAGTCTGCGGCTCACCGGCGAGCGCGTGGATCTCCCAATCGGCACGGTGCAGACGCTGGCGATCGGCGGGGTTCGGCTCGATGCGCCGCACGTCGGTATCTGGAGCGGCTTGGACGGCACGCCAGCACAGGGGTTGATCTCGGCGACGGCGTTCCGCAACATCACCGCCACCTTCGACTTTCGCGCGCACCAGATCGTCATCGAAGACGCGGAGACCTTTCCCGAACGCGTCCGCATGGCGCAAAAGGTGCCGCTCGTATTACAGGACGATCTCGGGATCGCGCTTGGGATCTTCGCACGCTTCGATTTCGGCAACGGAAAGAGCGGTCTTTGCGAGATCAATACCGGCGCGACCGGCATCACGCTCGATCGAACCTTCGCCGCGGCCAACGGCCTCAATCCGAGCGGAGGCAGCCAGACCCGCCTGACGTCGATCGCGCTGCGGGGTGCCTCGCAGACCGCCATTGCCGAGCCGACCGTCGCCGTCGGCGATCTGATCTACGACTGCAGCGTCGGCAATTCGTTTTGGGCCGGACGCATCTTTACGCTCGACCTGCCCAACCGCTACATCTACATTTCGACATGAAAAAGGGGCCGGATTCCGGCCCCTTCGCCATTCGGGGTTCGATCTAGACTCGCAGCCCTTTAACCGGCAGGGTTGGTGGGGCGTTCGGGCTCGATCGGGTCGAGAACCGGACCGCCGGGATGGGTAGGGGGGTTCGGACGAATCGGATCGTGCGGCATCGGATGCGATAGCTGTCCTCCGCTTACGTTATCCAGTTCGGCGTCCTCGGTTTGTTTGTTAACGTCGCTCATGTGATCTCCTCAGTGGAAACGCACGGCGATTTTACCGAGCGTTTTGTAGTGTTCTCTTTTGGTCGACGAACCCCTACTTAATCCGCAGAGCTAACCAAGTCCGCGGTCGGACCGTAAAAACCGCTGCCGACGGTTCGTCGCGCAGCGCCGCCCGCCGGGTACTTCCAAATGCCTTCATCACCGCTCGCCGGTCCGATCAGCTTGCCACCGTCGATCCAAAACCCGGTGGGGTCGCCGTTTTGCAGCGCCGTCGTGCCTTGCAGCGTTCCGGTGCTCGCGCCAATCGCGAAGCGGTAGACGGCCGCGGCGTCCTGATCGCCCACCGCGAGCAGTCCGCGGCTCCACTGCAAGCCGCCTTGGAAGATGATCGTTTGGTCGAGCGCGATCGGCTCGAACGTGCCGCTACCCTTCGGCAGCTCCGCAACGTTCGTCGCGCCGCTGCCATCCACAAAGAGATCGCCGCGGTCGTCGTACGTGCTGAAAAACGGCTGGAACGGCGCGACATACGTGGTGCCGGAGCCCGACCCCTTCGGAAAGACGACGACGTCGTCGTTGGTAATGATCGTCACGGCCAGATTGCCCGTCTTCGGATCGACCGCGCAACTCGCCGGCGTACCCTCGGTAATGCCGATCGTCGCAATCGGCGAGCTGCCGCCGTGCTCGTACTCGAAGATTTGGTTGCTGCCGGTTGCGACGACCCACCACGTGCGGCTCTTGGGAGCGCCGCACATGCCTTGCGGTTCGGAGACGCCCGTTATCGTGCCGACGAGTCCCCCGCGCGGATATGAATAGACGAGGACTTCGTCGTTGTAAAATTCGGAGACGTAGAGCAGATCGCGGCGCTTCGCATCGCGGAGCATCCATGAGGCGCCGCGCAAGGCATGCAGGCCCGGTGCCGCGGCAAGGGGCGGCGTCGAGATAGCAGCCGTTCCTTGCGAGCATGCCGCTAACGAGACGGCGGCGAACGTAAGGGCGGCGATTCGAGCAAAGGCGTTCATCGGCGCAGTTTTCGACCGCATCTTCGTCCGCTCCCATCGCGAAGTGCGCGACGAGGGCGCGCAGCGGAAGACGGCTCGCCCGGAACATCGTCCTCGTTAGTTTGATGTTCGCGCGGAGCCGTCCCTCACGCGCTCTAAGCGGTCAACGAGCGCCAGCGGGCGCCGACGTAGTCCCTGGCGGGCATCAACTCGACGCCGGTCGAGGCGCGGTAGAGGATCATGGCCTCGACGTGCCGCCCCTCGACGATGGCTCGATCGATCCGTTGCTGTTCTTCGTTCGTCATATTCGTCATAAGAGAGGTCTCCGTCGGCCGATGCATGAGGATTCCATCCTAGAACATCGGCCGTACGCATCCGCACCGTTAGTTCTGCAGTACCGCCTCGACGTTGAGCTCGATCCGGACCTCGTCGCCGACCACCACGCCGCCGGTCTCCAGCGCGGCGTTCCAGGTGAGGCCGAAGTCTTTGCGGTTGATCGTCGCGTGAGCGCTGTAGCCGACGCGAACGCCTCCCCACGGATCGTTGGTGCGACCTTCGTAGCTGCCGCGCAGCGAGACGTTGCGGGTTACACCGTGAATCGTCAAGTTGCCGTCGATCGTGAACTCGTCGGGGGTGCCGAAGATGCGGGTGCTCTCGAAGCGCAGCTCGGGGTACTTTTCGACCTCGAGGAAATCGGCCGACCGCAGGTGCGCGTCGCGCTGCTCCTCACGGGTATCCAGTGAAGCGGCGTCGATCGTTGCGCTGATCACCGCCGGCAGGTCGCTGCCGGGTTCGACCTCGACGCGACCGTCGAACTTGGTAAAGCGGCCGCGTACCTTGGTGATCATCAGGTGGCGGACGACGAACTCCACCGTGGTATGCGCGGGGTCGAGGGCGTAGAGGCTGCTCTTCTCTTGGATCTGGGTGGTCATGGCTTGGACTCCTTGATGGTTGCCGTTGGCGGTTTAGTGTGATACCGTTGTGCTAGTAACTTTTACATACCAACAACCCTGATTCAAGTACGCACTCGAAAGTAGCCTAGGAACCCAATGGAAACTAAGGAACGTCCCCTTCTGCCGACCGATGCCGCGGTCTTCAACCAGGCAGCCTGCCCCTCGCGGCTGATCCTCGACCGGATCGCCGACAAGTGGACCACGTTGATCATCGGCATTCTTGCCCAGGCCGAGCACCGGCGCTTCAACGAACTGCGCCGGATGATCGTCGGCATCTCGCAGAAGATGTTGACGCAGACGTTGCGCGACCTCGAGCGCGACGGGCTCGTGAAGCGCACGATCTACCCGGAGATCCCGCCGCGCGTCGAGTACGAGTTGACGGCGCTGGGTCGCACGCTGTGCGGGCCGCTCGGCTCGCTGACGCAATGGGCGCACGACAACATCGCCCAGGTCAAAGCCGCGCAGTCGCGGTTCGACGATCGCGCCTCCTCTTCGTGAGGCGGGGCGCCCTCGTCGCGCTCGCGCTGCTGCCGCTCGCCGGCGGCTGCGCGAAGCACGTGCCGTACGCACTGTCTACGCAGGATCAGCAGCGCTTCGGCGGCCACGTCCTGCGAATCGCGCTGCCGCACCGTAACCCGGCGTTCTTCGGCTTGGACGACTGCACGCTCTATCGGGCGGAGACGGCGCACGAGGAGATTGTCGGTTGGACCAAGGTCCTCGCGTCGGACTGGGGGCAGGACACCCCCAAGTTCATGACGGTCTGCACGTCGCAGCACGTCAAGTACGACGGCAAGTACCTTATCGCCGACTTCTGCGCGCAGGCAATCGGCGCCGGCGGCGGCTGCGCCGGGAGCGGAACCTACCGCAGCCGCACGGGCGACGTCCAGGGCTGGCAGATCCTCACCGGTCGCGGATGGGAGACGCTGCCGAAGAATTAGGCGGCAGCCCGGTTGGCAATCGCAGCCGCGCATCGTCGCAGGGTGAGCGCGCACCAAGCGATAAATGGCGCTTTCATCCCCGCCTCACTCTCGTTTTGAGGAGTCCGAATGCGACGTGTAACCCGAGTGCTTTGCGGTCTTGCGGCAACGACGATGCTGGTTGCCTGCGGTGGTGGGGGCAGTCTCCCGGGAAGCGGCTCGGCGGCCGTGGCGCCGCTGCAGTCGAACCTTCCAAAGTTTTTGCGACTCGGGCACACCCCGTTGCCGCCGAAGCACCGGCTGCGCGTTACCCAAGCGATGCGCGAGCGCGCAAAAAAAGGCGGTTGGCAAGAGACGATGTCGGTCGGTCCGTTCGCTAATGGCGCGGACACGGCGATGCTCATGACCGACGGCACCGTATTCGTGCACGACTACTGCACGTCGAACTGGCTGCGCTTGACGCCGGACAGCACCGGGAGCTATCTGAACGGCACGTGGAGCATGCCGGCCGCTATGCCCTCGGATTACACGCCGCTCTACTTTGCGTCGGCCATACTCCCCGACGGAAAACTGATCGCCAACGGCGGCGAGTACAATACGTCGTGCATCACGGCGGAGACCAACCTTGGCGCCATCTACGATCCCGTTGCCAACAGCTGGACTCCGGTCGTGCCGCCGAGCGGCTGGCCGAAGATCGGCGACGGCCAGAGCGCGGTGCTCGCCAACGGCACCTACCTTCTCGGCAACTGCTGCACCAGCGTCCAGGCGGAGTACGACGAAGGCTCGAGCACCTGGACCCAGGTCGGTACCGGTAAACACGACCCCAACAGCGAGGAGGGCTGGACGCTGCTGCGCAGCGGGAAGCTGTTGGACGCCGACGTTTTCGCCGCGCCGAACTCCGAGGAGTTCAATCCGAGCAAAGGCTCGTGGTCGACCGAAGGCGACCTCCCGGTCAACCTGACGCAAGCCTCGGAGATCGGACCGCAGATCATGCGGCCCAACGACACGGTCATCGTCGTCGGCGCCAACGGCGAGACGGCGATCTTCGCCGAGAAGACCGGCAAATGGACGCAAGGGCCGAACCTGCCGAAGGTCAACAACCAGCAGCTCGACGTCGCCGACGGTCCCGGCGTGGTGCTCACCGACGGCCAGGTGCTCGTCGCAGCGAGTCCGGGCATCTACATCTCGCCGATGACGATGGTGCTCTACAACGGCAAGACGATCCAAACGACGGCAACGCCGGCCGACGCCGTGAGCGACTCGTCGTTCAACGTACGTCTGTTGATGCTTCCCACCGGACAAGTGCTCGAGACCGACGCTTCGAACGACGTCGAGATCTACACGAGCGGGCACGCGGCCGAGGCGGGCATCGGGCCCGTCATCACCACCGTTCCAGCGTCGCTGACGCCGGGAAGCACGTATACGCTCAAGGGCAAACGGCTCAACGGGATGACGCAGAACAACTTCTACGGCGACGACGCACAGTATGCGACGAACTATCCGCTCGTGCGGATTACGAATGAGGGTTCCGGCAAAGTCGTCTACGCGAGAACGCACAATTTCAGCACGATGGCGGTCGGTTCGAGCGCGACGGCAACGGCGGAGTTCGACGTGCCTTCGACGATCGCGTCGGGGCAGAGCACGTTGGTCGTGGTGACCAACGGTATCCCTTCGCCGCCGGTTACGGTGACGATCAGCTCGAAGCGGTAGGTTCCGCGGCCCGCCGGCGGCGGACGTTTTAGAACGCGGGGGCTGCGAGTTCTTTCGGGTTCGCGCCGAAGCGGTTGTCGCCCGGCTGGCTATCCTGGCAGAAGATCACAAACAATACCAGGCTGCCCAGCGGAACGACGTTGAGCAGAACCCACCAGCCGCTCATGCCGACGTCGTGGAGCCTGCGGACGCTTACCGCTATCGTCGGAAGAAAGATCAACAGCCCGTAAAAGTCGATCAGGTATCTGGCCAGGGTCGGCGGGCCGCCGGTCGCCTTGCCGATGTAGAGTCCGATGGCGACGAGAAAAAGGCCGATCAAGGTTGAAAAGAGCGTGAAAAACCAATACTCGCTCCGCCGTGCTCGTCCAGAGAAGACCGCGTACTTTCCAAGTGCTTCAACAAAATAGTTCATAGACGCTCCATAAAGGCGTTTGGATCCGTACTGCTCGCCTGCTTCTGGCCCGAGGGGCCGAATTACTGTTCGGAAAAAATTTTTGCCGGCGACGCATAAACGCTCCTAAACCTGCCGATACATGAAAAAGGCAGCAAAACGAGCCGGGGCCACTTATGAGTGGGCCGAGTTTACGTTTGTCGCTAGTTCAACATTCGCTATATATTAAGTAGGAGAACAACTCAAATGGTAAACACGTTCAAATCGATGATCCGCGACGAGGAAGGCGCGACCATGGTCGAATACGGCCTGCTCGTCGCCCTGATCGCCATGGTCGCCCTCGTTGGCGTCACGACCCTCGGCAGCAACCTGAAGTCGCTCTACACGACGGTTGCGGGTTCGGTCTAAGCAATAACCCCTCGGTTGGGGGAGGCGAAAGACCGAGAGGCGGTCGCATCCCCCGATCTCATCTCGCGTTTCAAAGAAGCCGTGAGCGGATGCACTCGTTGTGCCGGCGCTCGCGGCTTGACCATTTCTTACGGCCCGAATGCCAGTGACACCGGATGGACCACGCCTTGGGAAAGGGTTCGCCGAAGTCCCTTGCCGGCCGGGTTGTAGATCGTCACCGTGTTATCGCCGAGGTTTGCGACAACAGGATTCTTCGAGCTGCTGATCAGCAGCGCCGCCGGCGTGCTCACCCCGTTGGAGATCGTCCGCACGAGAGCGTAGAAGCGGCCGGCGTAGATGGTGACCGTCGAACTCTCCGAATTTGCAACGTAGAGATTGCCGGCACCGTCGAAGGCCAGCGCTCCCGGGTTATTCACACCCTGGGAGATCGTCAGGCTCACCGACGTTTTGCCCGGCGCGTACGCGGTTACGGTGTTGATTGCGAAGTTTGCGATGAAGAGGTAGCCCGAACCGTCGAAGCACAGTGCGCGCGGGGCGCCGATTCCCGCCGAGATCTTTCGCAGCACGCTCGTCTTTCCGGCGGCGTAGACCGTCACCGTGTTGACGTCGTTGTTTGCGACGTAAAGATTGCCGGAACCGTCGAAGGCCAGCGCTTGCGGGCAGCTCACGCCTTGGGAGATCGTCCTCAGGAGGCTCGTCTTCCCCGGGGCGTAGACCGTGACGTTTTGCGGCCCGCTGCCGTAGGGACAGTTTGCGACGTAGAGATTACCGGAGCCGTCCATCGCCAGGGCCACCGGATTGGTTATGCCTTGGGAGATCACCCTGTTTAGCGAGGTCTTGCCAGGATTATAAACCGTGACCGAGCCGTACGCGTTATTGTCACCCTCTGCGTTTGCGACGAAGAGATTTCCGGACGTGCTAATGGCCAATGCCTGCGGATAGGCTACGCTCTGCGAAATCGTGCGCAGCGGAGAGATGCCGCCCGCCTTGTAGATCGTGACCGTATTGGCGCCTTTATTCGCGACGTAAAGATTGGAGGCCGTGACGGCATCCTGCTGCACGCGGATGGTCGCCGGCGGCGCCAGAGCGGAGCTATTGCAACCGGCGAGCACGGTAATGAGCGCGCAGGCGGTGCGTCGCCATGGGGCGCAAATCGAGGTTCGCTTGTGTTGGCCGTTCATTTGCCGAAGCGTCCGATTGCCTCCGAACGAACCGCAGCGCGCAGCGAAGACCGCTACGTACCCTGGCAGGTTCCGTTGCCGCCAACTGTGCGCCTTCTTGATCGCTTTGTCAACCGGTTACGAGAGCAACGCGAGAGAAGCTTGGCGGGCTCTCAGCCTCCTCCCGAGGATGGGGGTTAGAATGTCGTCACTGTTTGAAAGGATCGGAAATGCTGCGTCTCACGTTCGTTGCTGCGATAGGAGCGCTTGCTCTGCTGACGGCGTGCACCGCGTCGCACGCTCTGCCCGGGACGACCGCCGCATCCTGCCCCGCACACGCGCAGAAGAGCCTTGCGAACATGCTTCAGAGCGCCACGGCGGTGCCCCAAGGAGCATCGCTCGCGCCCCATCGCGCAACGGCAAGAGAGTTAGGCCTCTGGCCGCGTCGAGGTCCGTCGGCACGTCTGTGCGGCGATGTTGGAAAAGGCTTCGCGCGTTGCCAAGCGTGGCTGCGTTCGGACATTCGCGGCGCGATAGCGCCGAACACGCCGGGCGGGTATGCGCCCAGCGATCTGCAAACGGCGTACGGTTTAACAACCGCCAGTCGCAATAGCGGCGGGGGCGAAACCGTTGCGGTCGTCGATGCGTATGACGACCCGAACGCCGCAACGGATCTCAATGCCTACCGCTCGCACTACGGGCTCTCCGCCTGCGGCACCGGTTGTTTTGCCAAACAGGCGTTCACGTCGCAGAGCAACGGCGCGTGGGCCGGGGAAGAGTCGGTCGACGTCGATATGGTCTCGGCGATCTGTCCCAGCTGCAAGATACTTTTAGTCGAAGCCGCATCGACGAGCATGGCCGACCTCAGCGTGGCTGAGACGTACGCGATTGCCCACGCCGACTACGTCAGCAACAGTTGGAGCGGGGACGAGGGAACGAGAACGTACGATGACGATTTCAAGGATGACTGCGGGGCGATTACGGCCGCAACCGGCGATAAGGGTCACAACACGACGGCGCAATGGCCTGCGATACTGCCGAACGTCATCGGCGTCGGCGGCACCAGTTTAACGTCGATCGCGCCGCGCGTGGAGACCGCGTGGCTGCGTGCCGGGAGCGGCTGCAGCACGGTTTACTCGAAGCCTGGCTTCCAAAGCGGCGTGAATACGGGATGCTCGATGCGCGCAGCGGCCGACGTGTCGGCCGTCGCCGACCCGCAGACGGGAGTCGCGGTCTACGACACGTTTCACGAAGGCGGGTGGCTGGTCTTCGGCGGAACCTCGGTCGCCGCGCCGATCGTCGCGTCGGTCTTCGCGCTTACCGGAAACGGCGGCCCCGATGCGCTGCGTAACCTCTACGCGCACGCGGCGGACCTTAACGACGTCACCTCCGGCAGCAACGGTGGCTGCGGCGCGCCGCTCTGCGTTGCGGGTAACGGCTGGGACGGACCTACGGGATTGGGGACGGCGAACGGGATCGGCGCGTTCTAAGGCTCGGGGCGTCGTGGCGAAGCTCTATCGGGCCGGCGCGTCGGGAACGATTGCTTCGGGATTGACGAGAGCGGTCAGGACGTGATCGCGCCACTGACCGTCGATGAACAAGTAGGCCTTTGCGTAGCCTTCGGTCTTAAACCCCAGCCTGAGTAGGAGGGCGCTGCTACGGTGATTATGGGGCATATGGTTCGCCATGATCCGGTGAAGCCGCAGCGTGCCGAAAGCAAAGTCGATCGCCGCGCGAGCGGCCTCGGTCATGTACCCATGCCCTTCCGCGCGCTCGGCGAGCTTATATCCCAGGTGAGTGGCCTGGAAGACGCCGCGGACGACGTTTGAAAATCCGAGCCATCCGACGATCGGCGCGTCAGCGTTATCCGGATCGTTCTTCCCGATCGCGAAACTGTAAGCGGTTCCCTCAAGCGCAGCAGCCACGGCGCGTTCGCGGATCTCGCGTTGCGCTCCGGCGTCGAAGGACCTCGCATCCATTCGAGGCTCCCAAGGCGCAAGAAACGCCGCGTTTTCGCGGTTGAAGCGCACGCATTCTTGCGCGGCTTCCGGTCCCGGGATGTAGAGGCGAAGACGCTCCGTGCGCAGCTCGGGGAGCGCGCTAATACGAGGGCCGGCAGGCGTTCAAGGTACTGACGACCACGCCGACACACGAGACCATCGAAACGGGTCCGCTCGGCACGGCGTACGCGCCGACCGATAAGAGCCTCCCGCTGTTGATGATCTTTTTTACGGAAACGTGGTTTGTGCCGTTGTCCGCCACGTAGAGCACGGGCTCGTTGAACCGTTTGTTTTCCCCCATCGGGCCCGTCTGGACGTTAAAGGGTGAGTTGGGGAGTTGGAACAGCTCGCCCGCCGGCCCACCGACCGTATGCGCGCGAAAACCCCTGACCTTGTTGGTGCCGCCATCGGCAACGTACACGTAGATCGCATCGGTACCGTAGTAGCTAGTTGCGATGCCGTCCGGGCCGGTGCCACCGGAATAGGGCGAGTTCGCCAGCGCCGTTAAGGTGCCGTGGGAATTGACCGAGTAACCGTAAACCTTGTTGTTGCTGCTGCTGGCGACGTACGCCCACCGCGCGAGGTAATCGGTCGCGATGGCGTCGGGAGTGCCGCCGGCCGTAAAGGGCGATCCAGTGATCGCCGTGAGATTGCCGGTTGACGAGTCGACCAACCAGCCGGACACATTGCCGGAACCGCCGTTCGTGGTGTAAAGAAAGCCGCCTTTCGGCGAGTAGAAGATCGAATTGGGCGTAGTGCCCGCGCTGTATGGCGAGCTCGCAAGTTGGGTCAGGGCGCCGGTCGAGGGGGTGATCGCGTAGGCGGAAACGTTATTCGATCCGGCGTTGGAGACGTAGACGTACATACCGGTGGAGTCGATCGCGATCCCGGACGGAGACGTGCCCGCGGGGAAGGCCGGCCCGAGCGACGTGAGCGCGCCGGTGTTCGGATTGAGCGAATAGCCCAGTACCTGATTATTTGCGGTGTCGACGACGTACGCATAGTTGTACTGCGTCGCCGCAGTTACGAAGATGTACGAGATGACCATCCCAACGGGACTGCCTCCGGTGGTAAACGGCGATCCCGCGACCGGCGTTAGAGTACCACCGGTCGCGGTGAAACCGGAGACTTGGCCAGCGGTCTCGCTGACGACATAAACGAGGGACGGGCCCTGCGGCGGCGGCTGTTTTGCGCCAGGCACGCGAGAAAGCTCTTGCACCACCGAAGGGTTCACCGCACTGGGAGTGACGGTGTTCGAACAGCCGGCAAAAAGAAAGGCCAGGACTAGCAATGGCGCGGTACGCATATGGACCACCCTCCTTAATGCTACTTTAGCCATATCTCGGAGCTTGCCTGCATAGCGCCCGATCTACCGCACCACGGCGTCGGCGAAATTGATTCCTAGGACGAAAGAGCCGCTCGCCGGAACCAGCCTGGTACCGATTGCCGTCAGGCAATGGCCCTTTCCGGAAAACGAAAGGAGCGGTTTTCCGATGAAAATGCCAACCTCATTCAAGTTCGCCATTGGTGTAGCCGGCATGGCAACCGTCCTCGCCGGCTGCGGCACCGCCGGGTCCGCATCGCCATCGGGTCTGCCAAGCGCGTTGACGCCCAGCTCCCGAGTCCAGTTGTTCCCCGAACAATTCGGCCTCGCGCTTCGGCGGCCATTCCATCCTCATCTCGTCTGGGCGGCCCCGAACATCGACGAAACGCCGCGGTTGCTTTTCCTGTCGGACGCCAGTACCGGAGACGTAACGATATACTCGATGCCCGACTTGATCGTCCGGGGTCAGATCTCGGGTTGGACCGACCTGCAGGGCGAATGTGCGGCCACGAGCGGGGATGTCTATATCATCGACGCTGAAGCGCGCTATGCGGGCTCGTTAAGTCGCAAAGGCGAGTTTCACGGCATCTACAAAGACGGAGACGGGACGCCGGTGAGTTGCGCCGTTAGCCCGCTCAACGGCGATCTTGCCCTCACGAGTAACGGCGCCAGCGGTGGGAACATTCTGATCTACCCGGGCGGCGTCACCGGGTCGGGGACCTCAATCACCGTACCCCACATGCACACCTACTTCTTTGACGGCTACGATCGCGGCGGCCATCTCTGGGTGGACGGCTACACGGCGGACTCAAAAGCCCTTATCGGTTCCTGCACCAGGGTGCATTGTCACACGATTCCGATCAGTGGGGGAACGATCTTCTATCCAGGTTTCCTGCAGTACGCCTCGGTTCAGAAGACGTGGTACGTCGCCGACAGAGAGTGCGGCGGCACGAAGCGCTTCTGCATCTATCCCGTCTCCGCCAGCGGCGTGTTAGGAAAGGCGATTACGCTTACCGACGCGCACCGCGCACCGATCTGCTACATGTTCCAGGGCGTGATCACCAACGGGGGGCGAACCGTCTTCGGCGGCGTCGACAACGGCGTCTACAGCTGTGGCGTCAACAGCGTTGCTCGTTGGAACATCCCGGCCGGCGGCGATCCGACGAACCGCATCGACCTGGCTGGCGGATTCCCGACGGGAGCCGCGATCAGCTTTAAAGTTGGCGGTTTTTAAGCCGCACCGGTTATTTCTTTGCTGCCACTGCCTAGCGGCAGATCGAAGTTGCCCTTAAATCGAAGTTGCCCTTAAAACGATGCGAGCGGCGCACCTCCGGCCGGGTAGTTGAAAGCCGGCGAGGATGCCCCAGGTCAACGCTCGGTCCCGGTATTATTTCTCGACCCAAGGGCTTGTTTTCCCTATCGTAGCTAGCTCGCCCCGGACGGTTTTACCCTGCCAGCACAATCTCTCTCTTCGTAGAGGCTTTTCGTCTCGCGCTTGCGCTTTAGTTTTCGGTCGGCTCTCGTTAGGGTTGGGTCTTACGCGGAGTCACCGATAGCGATAAAAAAAGCCATCAAGTAAGTTCACATCTGGTGGGGAAGGTGGGAGTCGAATCTCCGCTACGAGGAAACCTGAAAAAATGGAACGTCGCGCGTACCCCTAAAAACCCCGATTTTCGGAAACCGGAAAAATCGGAAAAACCGAGGGCGTCACCAATGGCGTCACCAATGGGGCGTCGAAGCGGCGCCAATGGCATCGTTTAGCGTACTCCTGGCGGCGGTTCACGTGATCGTTGACCGGCCGATCCCGGTCGAACAACAAGGGTTCTGGCTAGAGGAACGATTTTGGGTAGCGGTGGGAGCCATCGTTACGGCCGCGATGGCGTTCTTCACAATGCGCCTGGCGGCGGATACACGCGACGTCGTTCGGGGAGCCAAAGCGGAGGCTCAACAGCGCGAGCGGCATCATCGGGAGTCGCTTGCGCCGCTCATTTCCGCCAAGGTCCTCGAGGCTCGCGTAGCACAACCGATGAGATCCGCTGATGGCACCCTTATCTTTCCCATTAAACTAAATGCTAAGATCGAAAACGTTGGCCCCGGCCCGGCTGCCGAAGTATCCATCTGCTTTATTCCGAAGGGTATGCCACGACGCATTTTTCCCGCTGCCCCGATAGCAGCTAGTGGAACGAACGAAGAAGAGGCGCGGTATGTCGAGGGCAGCGTCGGGACAGAAATCGGGCAACCGTGGCCATTTGTGTGTGGTATCCTCTACAGCAATATGTTCGGAGATCTAGGATGGGTCCTGATGTCGTCGGAAACCGGGCGTACCGACGACAAGGCGATCATTTTAAGCCAGCTAGCATCGCCCGAGGCCGACGAGGACATGTTCTATCAGCGGCTTGAGGCCTACACCGACCTACTCTAAGTCATCACGACCAAGTGCCGTGATACCGGTCACCACCCAAACCTCGCCTGCGTTCTTCGCATTTATTTTCTTCGTTTCGCTGAGATAGCGAATCTCCCGGTTTACGATTCGTCGGCTCCCTTCGGTCGAGGCGATGCCACCTTTCGCGAGAAAAGTAGCGGCAAGCCACGGAGGCTGCTCTCGTCCGTCAACGTGGTCGAGGGTCATCTGAAGAATGCTGCGCCTCAGTTCCTTGATATCGTCTAGGTCCATTGTTTCAAAGCTCCCATTCCAAGAGGATGGCCTTGCAATCCATCGTTACGTTCGCGGGATCAGTCGGCCTCAGGTGCGGTCACTCACGTTTGTGGTATTCCTCTAGCTCGTTCCGCAGCGCCATCAAGCCTTCGTCGGGTCGTCCGTGGCTGTGCTTCAAGGACAGTTCCTTGAAGGTGCGCGCGAGGTCGCTCAGGCGTTCGTGGAATCCCGCATTTTCCGGATGAAACCGGCTAACGAACGCGTCGCAAAAGACTAGGGCATTCGAGCCTGAATCGACCATTAGGGCGTTGAGCCGAGCATCTTCAAGCAGAAGCGCAAAATGCTGAGTGCCATCGTCGTCGACGGGCATTAAGTCGCGCATCCCCTCCGGGTCGCCATGCAGAAGTGCAGACGGTGCCCCGTAGAGCCATACATACTCGTCATTTCGCAGCGGATCGCCGGCGCGCGTGTAGTGACGCATCATCTCGCTAAGCCTAACCTCGGCCATGTGCGCGACGTGCGGAAATCGCTTCCTTTGGGC
>DASZGC010000071.1:0-11050 GCA_035939175.1 Candidatus Cybelea sp.
CGCTCCAGAGTGAGCCAGACCCGGCCGAGGACGCCGGTCGCGGCCACCAGGATGTGGCGGCGTAGGCACACACAACGAAGCCGGTTTGAACGGGAGCGACCGACGAGATGATGCTCCACGGCATCGAAATATTTCTAAAGGTTACTCCAGCACCGTCAATTATGAGTGCGGGCCTCAATAGGGCCGCGGAGCAGATTAAATGTTGTCATGCAGATAGTAAGAACGGTCAGAATCACCATCAGCGGCACGACTTCCGGGATGGACGAGAGGGTCACTGCGATCAGCGGGCAGCCCACCAGCAGAACGATCCCGGGAATCAGCGCGAGCTTTAAGTGGTTTGGAAAGGCCGCGTAAAGTTTAATAACGCCGTTCCCGTCGCCGCCGGGTGAGGTCATCGTCCCCTTCCGATGTTCATGCGCGCGGCCGTGCAGGTTCGGCGCGAGGCGTCGGAAGCCTAGGAGCTACACCAGGCTAGGAACCTACGCTCCTAACAACCGGGATAACATGGAGGAGGCGGGGGCGGGTACTGCTGGCCATATTGCGGGTACTGCTGCCCATATTGCGGGTACTGCTGCCCGTATTGCGGGTACTGCTGCCCGTATTGCTGATACTGCTGCGGGTACTGCGGTGGATATTGTTGCCCGTACTGCGCCCCATACTGCGAATACGATCGATATTGGGGGTAGGCCGAATACTGGCGTTGCGACACCTGCCGCGGTGCCCCCAGCGGGGCTGCTCTGGCGACGTCGTCGTCGAATCGTCCAAACGTCGACCGGTGCCTTGCGAACAACGCGATGAGAGCGGCCTCACGCTGCTGGTCGCTCGGGTGGTCGGCGCCACCGTTGTTGCTCACGCCCATCGTTTGACGGTACAGCCTGAAATTCCAAACCATCCCCCACGGGTTGAAGCCGGCCTTCGCGCACGTATAGGCGCCGGCGCGATCGGCGTTCGTCTCGGCGGCGCGTTCGTAGGCCCTTACGTTGGGATCTTCCGGCGACTCGCCGTTCTGCGTCGCTTCGAAGACGTCATACATATCGTGGTGGATATCGTGATTGACTTCATGGCAGATCACGCCCGCGAGTTCGTCTCTATTCCGTAGAAACGACAGCAATGCGGTCGTCACGTAGACGTTTCCTCCCGGCAACGAGAACGCGTTTGGAGTCTGTTCGTTCAGTATGACGAAGTGGAAAGGCGCAAAGTACTGGCGGTCGGCAACCGCGGCGATTGCACGTCCGATGGGGTCGAGCGTTCGGTAGAGGGGCGACTGCGGCGGCACGATCTCGCCCCGTTGGAGGTACTCGTAATAGCGCTGCCGGCCAACCTGGCTTTCCCAGTTCTCCTCCCGCGAAGATACGTTCGGCCATGCCGCCGTCGGAGAGAGGGAGAGTATTGCGCAAAAGCCGGCGAGCGCACGTAGAAAGAGCGGCATCGTGGCTTAGAGTTCCACGATGCCGTTGGCGCTGCCCCGCGCAATTCGGCACGAAACGGCTAAGAGTCAATGAGATTTACATTTGCAACGGTAAGGAGAAGAGCGTTGCGCCGCCGACGGGGCGTCGCTCGCCGGAAGGGCAGGAGTTTCCTGGCCTGCTGGGTAAGAGAACGACCCATTGCTCTGCCGGGCCTTCCGGTAGGAGGTTTAACGCGTATGCTTTCGTTTTCCAAGCGGCTCGTTCTTACGATTGCTGCTCTTCTCGTTGCGGGCTGTTCGGGCAGTTCGGGCAGTTCGCCCTCAAACACGTCGTCGCTGCCATCGGTCAACGTTACGCACGCCGGAATTCCGGTACCGGGGTTCGCTAAAGATATCTACGTAGCGGATCCCAGCGCCGCGACCGTCTTGGGCTATTCCTACGTCCAAGCCAACATCGGCAACGCTGCGCCGAACTGTTTGGTGGGGATACAGCCGACGAATATTGCAACATCCGGGGATCAGAACTTGATCGAAATCGCAGGCCTGTCGATCAGCGTCTACGGTCATGGGTGGTGCGGGGGACAGATCGGCACGAGTGTCACCGATACCTACGGCAAACCGCAAGACGCCGCAAGCAACGTCGCCGCAAAGGGAAATATCGCCGTCGCGACGTTCGATGGGTACGGTAACGGCAGCCTCACGATCTGCTCGCTCCCATCCCACGCGTGCAACAACAATTATACGAACGCTGCGATGACGCAGGAAGCCGTCGGCGTAGCGATGACCAATAACGGAAACTGCTTTGTAACGGCGTCGACCTTCTCGACCCCCGTTCTCGTCTACTTCGCACACTGCAGCGGAGGGGGCGTGGTGGCGACCGGGTTCCAGAATACGTCGGCCGGCGGCCTCGACATCGATCACGTCGGCAACCTCGTTTCGGTAGATCCGAGTGCGAACGAGATCTGGGTCTACAAAGGCTGTCCTGTCTGCGTAAACCTGACCAACAGCCCTTTAGCGCTAAATTCCGGAAGCACGGTCCGCTACGCTCACGTAAACGGCAACAGCACCAAGCTCGCGGCGGCCAACGCGGCTACCCACAGCATCGATGTCTACAAGTACGGGTCCACCGTAAACGCGGTGAACATTTGGTCGTATTGGCATAGCTTCAACAACGGAATGACCAGCGCGTGGGGCGTAGGCTGGCTCCCGCGTTCATCGCAGTGAGTCTTGGCCATTCGTCGGCGACGGGCCTCACGTCGAGCGGCCGACCCGGGACGTAGCGCTTCCAAACGAACGGGGCCTCGGCGGCACGCTGTCGAATCCTTGAAGATGGAAAAATTGAGTTTCGTTCGGTACCCCCTCGGAGTGGCGGTTGCAGCGACCGTGCTCTCCGCCTGCGGGGGCGTACTCTCGAGCACCGGAGCTCCCGGCGGTGTGGCCCCGAGCGGCTATGAGACGGGGTTGACGGCGCTCTCCGTGCAGCGCGTTGCCGCGCTGACGATGCCGCACTACGTGCCGCGGCCAGTGCGCACCGATCGCGGCAAATCGTGGATGAGCCCTCTCGCCCACCGTTCAGACCTGCTTTACGTCTCTGATTGGGCGACCAACGACGTCTACGTCTATAGTTACCCGGGCGGTGGCGCGGTGGGCACGCTCACCGGACTCGATGAACCCTACGGGCAATGCGTCGACAAGACCGGTAATATCTATATTACCAACATGGCGGCGGGAACGACGGAAAAATACGCCCATGGCGGAACCAGCCCCATCGCCACCTACAGCGACACCGGATCTCCGATCGGGTGCGCCGTCGATAAAAGCGGTGACCTTGCGGTCACCAACTTCACCAGCGTGAGCGGCCCCGGCAGCATCGACGTCTGGCCCCACGGCGGCGGAGGCCCGGTCACGCACAGTGACTCCAGTGCCTGCTACTACATGTGGCCCGCGGGTTACGACAAAAAAGACGATCTCGTCGCCGAGGGTGAGTACAGCAGCAACGCCATATGCGAGCTCCCCACGGGCGCCGGCTCGATGAGGACCGTCTCGTTCAGTGGAACGATTAACTTCCCCGGCGGCACCATGTGGGACGGCAAGTACCTGGCGCTCACGGATCAAGAGGCCGGAGGCGTTTACCAGACTGCCCTTTATCCGAGTAAGCTGAGCGGTACGACTCTTACCGAGGTCACCTCTGCCGTGCTAAACGACAGTTGTTATAGCACTTACTCCGACGTCGTCTCACCATTCATCGTCGGGCTGAAGAATACACCGGCAAATACCGCGCAAGACGGAGCGGTAGTCGGTTCCAATCTGTGGTGTGCCGAGGGAAGCGGAGGCTCCAAGGTCGAGTGCTGGGCTTACCCAACCGGTGGCACCTCGATCTGGAGTCTGAGTTCGCCGCCCAGCGAGCCTGAAGGGCAATCCGTCAGCATTCATACTTCGGCTGCCTCGGTCCAAAGGGCGGTCAGATCGACCTGCGACTCTCCGATCTGACGTTTTAAATAATAAGCGATTCCGCGACGGCGCGATCGGCGTCCCATGCATGCCCTTCGGCCATGAGCCGCGCAAGTTCTGGGTCGCCGATCGCTTCTCGCAGCGCGGCGACGATGCGGTCGTGTTCCTGCTGCTCGGTGAATTCGTGCTGATGCTCGAGTTCGCCGAGGCGGGCGTTGACGAACCCGATCAAACGTGCGGCGCGAGCCCGATCATCGCGGGCGTCGCCGGCCTCACCCGCGTCGCGTAACGCCGCGACGGCGGCTGAATGCAGCAATGCGATCGCTGCGAGAACGCCATTATCGTGGCGCATCGCCAGCGTCAGTGCTTCGCGGGCACGCGCGAGCGATTCGTCGTGACGGTCGAGCACGATGAGATAGGCGGCAGCGTTGGTAAGGCTGGTCATCACGTGGATCTCGTCGTTGATTTGCCGGTCGTCACCGAGCGCCTCGGTGGCGAGGCGGAGGGCAGCCTCCGTATGGCCGTCACGGAATTCGAGTTCGGCCAAGAAGCCCGCCATCGCGGCCGCGTTTCTCTCGGCACCGGTCGCCTTGAAGATCGCGTGAGCCTCCGCGTACAGCGCTCGTGCCGCAGCAAGATCGCCCGCGTCCTCGCGGGCCGTCGCCAAACGACGCAGCGTGCGCCCCATCAGCCTGCGCGCGCCCGCATTGCGAAACGTTTCGAGTGCCGCTTCCAGCAGCGCCTCGCCTTGCGCGATCTGCCCGCGGCGCGCCAGCGAACAACCCGCGATATGTTGCGCGCGGGCGACGCCCATCGCGTCGCCCAGCTCGCGAAAGCGCAGACTTGCCCGTTCGGCGGGAGCGTAGCTCGATTTGATTCTGCCAACCGATTCGAACAGCAGCGCCTCGGTGAGATCGAGGTAGGCAACGACCGTCGTCGGTGTCGCTTCGTCGACCATCTCCGACGCGAGCTGTACCCAGCGCAATCCTTCGCTGGCCGCGAAACTGTGCCATACGTCGCCCAGCTTCGCCACGAGGCGCTGCCCGAGCAGCACGTCGGCGCGCGCGCCGACCGCCCAGCCGATGGCGCTGCGCCAGTTATCGATTTCGGGAGCGGTTTGCTGCAGCCAGACGCGGTCGGTCGTTTCGTCGAATGCTTCCCATAAACGATGCGCCAGATCGAGATAGGCCGCTGCGTGCGCTCGGGCGACCGATTCGAGTTCGCCGCTTTGCGTCAACCGCTCGCGGGCGTAGTCTCGAGTCGTCTCGAGTAGCCGGTACCGCTGCTCTTCCCCCGCCGGCTCGGCGACGACCAACGATTTCTCAACCAGCGAAGAAAGAAGATCGAAAACCTCCCATCTATCGAGAGCGCCGCCGGCGAGCTGCTCGTGGGAGCATACCGAGCTTACTTCGGCGAGCGTCCATCCTCCGGCAAAAATCGAGAGCCGCCCGAACAGGCGCTGCTCCGAGGCGGTCAGGAGATCGAAGCTCCAGTCGATCAATGCGCGCATCGTCTGCTGGCGCGGCAACGCCGTCCGGCTCCCTCCGGTTAGGACGCGAAAGCGTTCGTCCAGGTTCTGCGCGAGCTGGCGCGGCGTCAGCATTTTCACGCGAGCCGCCGCTAACTCGATCGCCAGCGCGATTCCGTCCAACCGGCGACAGATCTCCAACACGACGGGAAGGTTCTCATCGCTCAAAGCAAACCGGTTATCCGCGGCGGCGGCACGCTCGGCAAACAATGCGACTGCGCCGAACGTGCTCGCATCCTCGACGGCAAGCGTCGCGTCGGGGGCAGGGAGTGCGAGCGTCGGCATTGGAAACGCGCGCTCGCCGGCGATGCGCAACGGCTCGCGGCTAGTCGCGAGCACCCGCACCTCGGGGCAGCCGCGTACGATCGCGTCGGCAACCTTCGCTGCTTCCTCGATCACGTGCTCGCAGTTGTCGAGGATCAGCAACAGCCGCTTGCGCTTCAAATAATCGACAAGCGTCTCGAGCAGCGGGCGTTCGTGTACTTCTCGTACGCCCAATGTCGACGCGATCGTTCCGGCGACGAATCCCGGATCTCTCAGCGGAGCGAGGTCGATGAACCACACGCCGTCCTCGGAGCCGTCGAGGAGGTTCGCACCAACCTGCAACGCGACGCGCGTCTTGCCGACGCCGCCGGTACCCACCAACGACACCAGCCGGGATTGCGCCATCTGCGCCTCGACCTCCGCGACGACTTCGTCTCGTCCGATCAGGGCGGTGAGTTGCTGCGGTAGATTGTTCGGCAGCGTTTCGAGCGAGCGAAGAGGCGAGAACTTTTCTGGAAGCCCGGCCGCGATCAACTGCCACACGCGCTCGGGCTCTACCAGATCTTTGAGCCGGTGATCGCCGAGGTCGCGAAGGTCGCTTTCCGGCGGCATGGCGTCGCGCACGATTTCTGCCGTCGTCCTGGAGAGCACGACCTGGCCGCCATTGACGATTGACAAGATGCGCGCGACTCGATTCACCGTGGGGCCAAAGTAGTCGCCGTCGCGCTCGTATGTGGATCCCGTGTGCAATGCCATGCGCACCCGCAATCCGTCCACGTCAGAGAAATCCTCTGCCATCAGCAAACGCTGAGCATCGATGACGGCGGCGATTGCGTCCTGCGGACGCCAGAAGACCGCGCAAAACGCATCGCCCATGGTCTTGAACACGTGGCCCCCGCTGGCTTCGATCGCCGAGCGCAAGACTTCGTCGTGGCGGCGCAGTGCGCGCGCCATCTCTTCGGGATGCTCCGTCCAGCGCTTGGTGCTTCCTTCGATGTCGCTGAAGAGCAGCGTAACCGTTCCGGTGGGTAACGCGCCGGGCGGCACACGGTCGACGGCTCTGCCGGTCTGCGCCATAGGTTCCTGGGGTTCTCCGAGCGCCCCGGCAGACCCGCGCTTAGGCCGCTAACTCCGTCGTCTTCCCGTTGCGGCCAACGGCGTCGGACGCTGGAGGTGTCCTCGCCTAGGTCGTGGCGTAGACGATGGTTCGGTTCGCAAGGTGCCGACTTTCCGGGAGCGAAGCGGGGCCAAAGTCAAAGCTTGGCCTTGCTTTAATTTTAGGGAGGCGGCGCACGTGGGATCTCTGGTCGACGGTCGCAGCGCTATCGGTCTGGGCGTTGCGGCGGCATTGCTGGCCGGCTGCAGCGGATCGCAGGCGGCGATCGGCACGCCTGGCGCCATTGGCCAAACCTCAACGCTCGTCGAGCCCAGCAGTAGCACGAAATACCACATCATCTACAGCTTTAGCGGAGGAAGTGACGGCGCTAGCCCGGAGGCCGGCTTAATCTACGTGGACGGCACACTGTATGGGACTACGGCCCGCGGCGGTGCTTCCTGCGGCGTCAGTACCAGTCAGCACGACGGCTGCGGAACGGTTTTTAGCGTTACGCCGACCGGGACGGAGAGCGTGTTGCACGCCTTCGGCGCAAACGCCGATGGCGCGTTTCCTTACGCAAGCCTACTCGATGTGGGCGGCACCTTCTACGGAACGACGTACGGCGGGGGCGGGCCCGGCACGTATCATTGCTCGGGTACTCGGTCTTATTACGGGGGATGCGGTACCGTCTTTAGTGTCACGCAAAGCGGCACCGAAACGGTGCTGTACAGTTTTCAGGGGTTTACCGGCGGCGGTCAACCTCAGGCACCACTGATCGCCGTCAAGGGTACGTTATACGGTACGACGACCATCGGCGGTGGCTCCGACTGCGCATTCCGTAGCGGTTCCTGCGGAACCGCATTTACTATCACCACAGCGGGTGCTGAGAAACCGCTGCACTACTTCGGCGGCGGAAAGGACGGCGCGTCTCCGTGCGCAGGATTGACCCAGGTAGACGGTATGCTGTACGGAACGACGCCGTTCGGCGGCAGCGCTCGCAAGGGCACGGTTTTTAGCATTACGATGGCCGGTTCCGAAAAAGTTCTGCACGACTTCGCCGGGCAAGACGATGGCCGCTCTCCGTACGGCGGGCTACTCGACGTGAAGGGAACGCTCTACGGAACGACGGCATCCGGAGGCGAGTATAACCACGGAACGGTCTTTAGCATTAAACCGGGGGGCGCGGAAAAGGTACTGCACAGCTTCGGCAATGGATCGGACGGTAGCGGTCCGCGGGCATCTCTGATCGACGTCAATGGCAAGCTGTACGGAACGACATCAAACGGCGGCGCGCATACCAGCGGCACCGTGTTTAGCATCGCCTTGGACGGCACCGAGAAGGTGCTTTACAGCTTCGACGGTGATGACGGCTCTTCGCCGGACGCCGATCTCGTCGACGTAAATGGCACGCTATATGGAACGACGTCCGCAGGTGGTGCGCATGGCCTTGGCACGGTATTCTCACTGAAATCGTAAAGCATCCGTCAGCGCGCATGGCGTGGGAGGAAGCGGCGGGGTTTCGTAGTACGAATTTGCAGAGAAGCGCACCAAGTGAATGGCCTTGCTCAAGCGCGTTTACGTTACTGTTTTTGAAGTTAGGTCAATGAAGCATTTTCGCACGTTATGTGCCGGCGCGAGCGTAACCCCGGGGTAAGCGGGCAGCGCCGATCGGGCACCGAAGAACGTTAGGTCGCTCGGAGCGTCCGCGCGTGCGTGGAACGACTTACGAATCGGCTGTCTTGCCCAAGCGCGCTCGGCCGACTGCCAAGTTTGGACCGCACATTTCACAAGCTGTGGCTCGAAGGGCTCTCGCAGCGTGACTTCGAGCCGGCACTGCGAGCGTTGCTTGGTGAAGCGGCGCCGCTCTCGGCGTCGACGATCGCACGCGTGAACATGCAGTTCCGCGACGAGTTCGAGCCTGGAAGACGCGTCGGCTCGATCACGAGCACTACGTCTATACTTGGGCCGATGGGGTGCACCTCGGCGCCGGCCCCGCCGACGAACGGCGCGTAGTATTGGTCGTTATGGGCGCGGATGCACAAGGCGAAAAGCACCTCGTTGCCCTCGATGAAGCCATGAGCGAGAGCGAGATGAGCTGGCGCGAAATCATGCACGATCTCAAAGCGCGAGGCTTACGTGCTCCGCGCCTGGCCGTCGCCGACGGCGCCAACGGTTTCTGGGCGGCACTCTCAGCCGAGTATCCCGAGGTGGCGCAGCAGCGTTTCTGGCTGCACAAGATCCGTAACGTGCTCGACAAGGTGCCAGAAAAGCTCAAGCATGACGTCCACGGCAAGCTGCGCGAGATCTGCGGTTCGACGACCCGTGCCGAGGCGATGAGTAAGATTGACGTCCTCGCGGTCTCATTGTCAAAAGAATATCCTAAGGCGGCGGCATGCCTCCGGGACGACGTCGAATCGCATGCTCGCATACTTCGCGTTCCCCAAAGCGACCTGGAAAAGCTTGCGCACCACGAATCCGATCGAGTCCGTATTTTCCAGTGTCCGACTGCGCACCAATGTTGCGAAACGACTGCGCAGCGGCACATCGGCGCTCTACCTCGTCTTCAAGTTGATCGATCGCTTGTCGATGACATGGCGACGCATCAACGGTTATCAAACGATCGCACTTGCGCAAGAGAAAGTTGCGTGAGATAATGCGCGTATCGGACTACGCCGCTCTGCGTATTTCCCCGAAAATCGGCACGACCTCCACTCATGCTAACGGGTCCGCAGTCAACCCTTGGAACTTCGGAAGGGCGGTCAAGGACCTCATTCGCCGGAGCGGCGTAACATCGATAACGCTCCCCGGCATGCGTGACACGCATGCGCGCTTGTTGGCGAAGGCTGGTGTCCCTCTCGAAGTGGTAAGCAAGCGTCTCAGGCACTCAAACATTGCCGTTACCTATGCGAGGTATCTCGACGTGTACAGCGACCGGGATGCTGCGGCTGCTGCGGCTTTCGAACAGCTTGTAGGCTGATCGGGCGCCGAGCTATGTGACACGAATGGGACATTTTGGGCCCGCGGGCTCAAAAGCATGCAAAAACCCTTACAGAATAAGGAGTTTTTGGTAGCCCCAGCGGGATTCGAACCCGCGTTACCGCCGTGAGAGGGCGGCATCCTAGGCCTCTAGATGATGGGGCCGCGACGCTCCCGGGGATGGGCTCGAACCACCGACATGCAGATTCAGAGTCTGCCGTTCTTCCAGCTGAACTACCCGGGACTGGCAGACGCTTATACTACACGGGCGGCCGGGGTTCTTGCAACCGGCTGGCCCGCCTGGTATTTCGCCCGCTATAAGTCGGCGTCTGGCTTGGCAGTTAGGGCAGAGCATCCGTAGGTTCTCGAGGCGATTGTCGTTCCGTATGCCACTTATGCGGTCGAGGTGCATGCTGAGGGGGCGCCCCTGCCAGTCCCGCAGGCCGCAAGCGCGACACGCGTTCTCCAAGATGCCGGCCCTCACAAGTCTCCATTTAACATGCTTCCGGTTCCTCTCCGGGCTAGAAAGTAGCTCGGCGATCGGCATCCCGAACGAGCGCGGGCTGATATCGCTGCGGCGCACCGCATTTGTCCAGGATGCGGCGCAAAGCTTAGAGCGCTTCCGGCAATCTAGGTAGCTGTGCCCCTCGTCGTAATACGCCTGGACTGCGCCCCCAGTCATATCTCCGTCGCCGATCCCAAAACGGCGACGGTGCCACCTGAAGTGTCCCGCGCTGTGTCGCCTTGATCCACGCCGTGTGCGTGAAACCGAATCGGCTCGCGCATTCGACGAAACCATGGCCGTGATCGTGGTACTCCTGAATCGCCTTCCGGTCGTGGAGCATTCGTGCCATTCGGACACGATAGCGGCCTGATGTGCCAACTGTGTGGCATTAATGGAGTATTTTCTGCAAGACACGCGTTCGGGGCATCCCCGCACCGACGGTGCCAGCGATTCGACAGGTCGGGACCCCGCTCGCCGTCGAGCCCTCAGACTTTCTTAATACCTAGGTAGTGAACAGGATGTGAACGACGCCGTCGCAAGGCCCGACGATCCAAGGTTTGCGGGCCGTTGGTGCCGTGCGCAGCCAGAGCGGAGCAGCGATCAGCACGAACGACGGTTTGAATAAAATCGAACGTGTGTGCCAGGCTGTTGGCATTCGGCCGGGTTATCCTAACCATCATGAGCGCATCGAGCGCATCCGGCTCTATCCAACAGCACGCCAAAAAGACGCGTTGCGCTTCATGCTCGACGTCACGCGCCAACTCTACAACGCCCTGCTGCAGGAGCGCCGCGACGCTTACCGCTTCAACAAGGTGCGGCTCA
>DASZGC010000072.1:0-60894 GCA_035939175.1 Candidatus Cybelea sp.
CTATTGGGTTCGATCTGCTACGCTACAGGGTCGCTAACGATGCTTCGCTCTTACTACGGCTCGATCGGAGAGCCTAATGTTTTCTTGGGTTTCCACATGATATCCACGGTGCCGTCGTCGCTGGTCTCGTTCAGGCCGGAGTAAATGGGCGCGGAGTAACCAGACAAGATGGCAGAGGAACCGCCACCGCCGCCAGCAGTGCCATCAGCGCCGTCACAGTTAGATAGGGTCCCGGCTCCCGCACCGCCAGCGTTACCGGCCTTTTAAGGGGAGCCGCTTTCCTGCAAACCAGACCGACCAGCGTAAAAGGTCAGCCGAACCAGGAAGCACCAAGTGAAACTACACAGACGAAGAGCCCGGGGCTGGCACGAGGACGCTCATCGTCGCGTCTACCAATGCTATCCCCGGGGGCAGCGGCGCCGGCGACGAGATGGCATCTGCGACGATAATAGAATACCCTCCGTCTTGAGGCACTCTAAGGAGGCGTACCGTGAAACTCTACATGGCAATCCTGATCGCCCTCTGCACCGGCTGCACCGCCGCGCAACAACCGATGAGTCCGCAGTCGCCGGCGATACCGTTCGATAAGCAGTCCGGCTACGCGGTACTTCACAGCTTTACCGGTAGCGACGGCAGTCAGCCGATGTCCGACCTCCTTCTCTACGAGGGCAGCTTCTACGGCACAACGGCAAAAGGCGGCAAGAGCGGCGACGGTACCATCTATAAAATGAGCCTCGCCGGCGATGTGAGCCTGCTTCACAGCTTCGCCGGTTCGACGGATGGCGCAACGCCGCAAGGCGGTCTGACCAACGTCGACGGCACGCTATACGGCACAACGACCGCCGGCGGAAACTTCCGGCACGCACTATAAAACGCTTTACGCCTTCAGCGGTCAGTCGGATGGCGAATTTCCCGCTTCGGATCTGCGGCTGTGGAACGGGTCGCTTTATGGAACGACGAAAGGGACGGCGAACGACTGCAATCTGAAGTACGGCAGCTGCGGCACCGTTTTCGCCTATGAGCTGCCCGGCGGGTACAAGACGCTCTATGAGTTTCAGGGAAGTCCTGATGGAAAAACGCCCTCGGGCCCTCTCGCGGCAATCGACGGCAAACTCTATGGAACGACGGCTGCGGGCGGACACGCCGACAACGTGTGCGGCGAGGGTTGCGGTACGGTGTTTAGCATAACGGCGTCAGGCATCGAGAGAACGCTCTACAGCTTTAGCCGGTACCAAGGCGGCGGGAGCAGTCCACTGGGCGGTGTGACTCTCTGGAAAGGCCTGCTGTATGGGACGACGGTTTCAGGTGGCGATCCGGGGTACGGCACCGCATTCAAGTCTACGAAAGACGGTCGCGTAAGCACGATCTATAACTTCGGGGGAGGAGGGCGCGCGCGCACCGGCTGGTACCCGGAGGCTCCGCTGATAGCCGTTGGCGGCGCTCTCTACGGCAGCGATGACTATGGCGGCGGTCCCGGCACGGCATTCGAGTTAGCGCTCGGGCGTAGCGTCACTGGAAAAGCGCTCTATCACTTTAACGGCCGCAGCTACGGCGGCAAGCCCGTTGCGGCGATGGCCTACGTCAACGGTAAACTCTACGGCACCCTGCCCGAAGGCGGGGCCAACGACGACGGCGTTGCCTTTAGTCTGTCGCCCTAGGTCGGAAAAGCATTGCCGTACGGGATAATCCCAAATTAGATCGTTTCGAGCGATCGTACTCTCCGCTGCCTTGGGCTTGGCGGCGGGATGTGCCGGTTTAGATGCGGTCAGCGTCGCGGCGGCGCCAGTTGCGGCAACGAGCGTCACGATCTACGCGAAGGGCGCGATCGGCGACGTTGCTCCGGTGCGCAGCATCGTCGGGCCCGCTACCGAATTGCGGTTCCCGAGCGCGGTCGCGGTCGATGTGCATGGCAACAGGTATGTCGCCAATCGCGCCACCAACAGCGTCACCGTCTACAGCAGCAACGCTCGCGGTAATGCCGCGCCGCTCCGGACAATCGCCGGCGCACGCACGGGCCTCAACCTCCCCACCGGTCTCGCGCTGGACGCCCGTGGCGACCTGTATGTCGCCAACCGATCGGCGGGCACCATCACCGTTTACGCGCCCACTGCGAATGGAAACGCGGTGCCGATTCGCGCGATCGAGGGATCGACGACCGACCTGAAGGAGCCGACAAGCATCGCCCTCGATCGCGAGCAGCGCGTATTCGTCACGAATCTCGCCGGCCACAGCGTCACGGTGTTCGCGAATGGGGCGAGCGGCGACGTTGCGCCGGTTCGCGTCATTCTCGGTAAACGGGCAAGACTGACGGCGGCCTTCGCCATCGCCGTCGACCGAGCTGGGGCCCTCTACGTTGTCAACTCCGACGACAACGGCATCACCGGGGTACTCGTCTTTCGCCCGGGTGCCAACGGCGACGCCGCACCGAGTCGAATAATCGCCGGGCCGGCGACGAAGCTGGAGACTCCCAGCGGCGTCGCCGTCGACTCGCGCGGGGGCATCTTCGTCTCCGACCACGGGGGAAACAGCAACGCCGGAGCGATCCGCGTCTACGCGAAGGGCGCCGACGGCAACGCGGCGCCGATCTACTCGATTGCCGGAAGCGCAACCCGGTTACGACCGTACGGTCTCACAATCGGCCGTACCGAAGAGATCGACGTCGTAAATCAGGCGAACTGATTCGCCCATCGCTTGCGCCAAACCGTCCGCCGTAATCCGCCGAAAAAACGGCAAAAAAAGATTACAGCGACGGATGGACAAGATTTACCGCAACTGAACAAGGAGACTAATTATGTGGCATATCGCGCGCAATTCCGTTACCAGTGCCGCGCTGTTATCTGCGTTGGCGCTTCCCGGGTGCGCGGAACATGCGTTCGCCACTGCGAGTACCGGTTCTGAATTCTCGGCAGCGGTGCCGCTGAACACCACCTACTCATTTAAAGTCGAAAACGACACGGATTCCGAAGTGACCCTGCAAACCTTTGACACGGAATGCATGATCAAAACCTTAGGCGGTAAGATCGGTGCCCATAAAACTCAGGCCGCCGACGTGGAGACGAAGACCGGTCAAGGCTGCGAAGGACTCAAAGAATCCACCTTTACGACGAGTTTCTCGAAAAGTGGCCGAGGGGATTACGTCGAGTATCGCTTCGTGAAACGCACGCTTTCGTCTTGGAAAATCGAACATCGGCATAGCGGGCCGAACTCCACCTTAAGCGTAGATCTGACCAACGGCTTCGCGGATACCCGCGTGAAAATCTACAAGCTCCGCTAGCAGTCGCCCGGGGCCGCCTCCGCGCCTTACGGGGTCACTTCGTAGACGGTACCTCGATCGTTTGTGCCAGCCGTTCTGGTTGTTCCGTAGAGCGCCCCATTGAGTGGCGTGAGTGCGGATTCCGAGTCGAAGCCATCTTTGCCGTCGAATCCATGTAACACGCGAAACGTGCCGCTTGGACTTATCTCAAAGACGCTTCCGTGGTGATTGGGTCCGTACGTGGTCGTCGTTCCGTACAGCAAACCGTTGAACGCGGTCAGTCCAGCCTGGGGATAGGCGCCCTCATTTATAGCGAAGCTGTGGATGATCCGTTCCGTGCCATCCGTTTGCATTTCGAAGACGGTTCCGTAACCATTCGCGCCGCTATTTCTCGTTACCCCGTAAAGTTTACCATCGAGAACCGCCAGATCCCCGGATGGTAAAGCGCCGTCACGGATCCCTTTGAAGCTGTATAAAAGCTCTTCGCGTCCCGACGGTGTCATTTTGAAGACGGTACCGCACCCGTACACGTCTTTTTTCTTCCCGACGACCTTCTGGCATGGGCCCGACCCGCCTTTGGGCGTCGTGCCATAAAAATCGGAGGCTAACATCGTCAGCCCAGCGGTGGGCGCGGTGCCGTCGTTGGGAACGCCTTTAAAACTATACAGCGTTCCACCAAGATCGAGCTTCAGCTGTACGGCAAAAACCGTCCCCGCATTGGCTTCACCGCCCATTTCTGTCGTGCCGTAGAGAGTATCTGAGTCGAGACGAACGTCGCCTCGCGGATCGCTGGAACCCGGGAAACTCCAGACGACGCGTTCGATTCCGTCTTCCTTGAGTTCGAATACCGTGCCGTGACCGGAGTAAACTCCGCCCTTGGAGGTTGTGCCGTAAAAGGCGTGATTCCAGAACGCAAGGCCGCCGTAAGGGGCGTCGCCGTCGGTTCCGCTGTTAAAGCTGTACAGCACTTTCTCCGTTCCACTGGGAGTAACGCTGAACACGGTGCCTCGGTTATGCGCTCCGTAACTGGACGTCGTGCCGTAGAGCACGCCATCCAGCGCGAGCAGACTCCCCAAGGGGTATCCTCCATCGGGCGTCCCCTGAAAATTGTAGACCACGCGAAAGCCCGAAGCCGCGAGCCGCGTCTGTGTTGCGGAGCCGCTTTCCGGCACCGAAGCCGACCCCGATTGCGGCGCGCATCCGGCGAGCAGTGCAAGGGCCGCACATAGGCTCGCGGCAGCAACGTTAATGCTCAAAGTCTTCATGCGAGGAAGCTCCTTATCCAAAAACGCAACGCAAAACCTCCATCGATCGTTCCCCCGCTCGCACCGGCGTTCATTTGCGTCGCGTCATTCAAACACGCTGGTCGCCGGACGCTTCGGGGAGTCCCGACCGACCGCCATAAGGTGGTGTTTCCACGCATAGCAGCCCTGTCTGACCAGGCGCATTCTTAACGGGAGGCCGCCGGAAGCGCCGCCTCATCTCGTTTGAGAGGAGTTCACCATGCCAGCATCCCTGCAGATTCCTTACGCCCGTAGGAGTGGCGGCCTACTGTTGCTCGCGTGCTCGGTTTCCATCGCCGGGTGCGCCCAGGGGGGCGTCAGCAGCGTCCCGGGGGTGGCCACCGATAACGCCTCGGCGTACCGCGTGCCGGCACGGTTCGCTGCTCAGCGGCACACGCAGACGACCTGCCCGACCGCCTATAACTTCAAAGGCTACCCCGACGGATCGGTACCCGAGGCAGCTCTCTTCAACCTCAACGGCACGCTCTACGGCACAACGCCCACCGGCGGTGCGAGCGACATCGGCACGGTCTATACGATCTCCGGCGGTTCGGAGCGCGTGCTTCACAGTTTCACGGGAACGCCTGACGGTTCGAGTCCGTACGCCGGATTGATCGCCCTTGGCGGGGCGCTCTACGGAACCACTCTCCATGGCGGTGCGCATGGTGATGGGGCGGTCTTCAAGATCACAAAAGCCGGAAAACTGAGCATCGTCTACAGTTTCAACAGCACTCCCGATGGCGCAGAGCCCGCTGCCGGGCTGCTTAACGTCGACGGCACGCTCTATGGCACAACGGTCGGCGGTGGAGCGACTGGCAACGGGGCGGTATTCTCCGTCACGTCCTCCGGCGTTGAAAACGTGCTCTACAGTTTTGCAAATGGTTCAGATGGCGCGACCCCTCAAGCGAACCTGGTACGTTTCAGAGGAGCGCTCTATGGCACGACCCAAAACGGCGGCACGAGCGGTGAAGGGACGGTCTTCCGAGTGACGACGTCAGGTCAGGAAAGCGTGCTTCACAGCTTTGCGGGTTCCGACGGCGCAGGACCGGTCGCGGGTTTGGTGGTCGTCAACGGTGCGCTCTACGGCACGACGCCGAATGGAGGAGCGATCCGCTTCGACGCCGGTGGAACGGCCTTTAAGCTCACGGCGGCCGGCAAGGAGACGGTACTTCACAGCTTTGGTGCGCTCTACGACGCCGCCGACCCCAGTGCGGGCTTGCTCGACGTCAATGGCAAGCTCTATGGCACGTCCGCGGAAGGTGGACAGGTTGGCATCGGCGCGGTCTTTTCCATCACGACGTCCGGTGCGGAATCCGTACTCTGCTCCTGGCCCTCGATAGGCGACGGTGAAGAGCCGATGGCGGGTCTGATCGACGTCGGCGGCACGCTGTACGGCACCACACAGGGCGGCGGCACTGCGGAACAGGGGACGGTTTTCGCGCTGCCTTTGTGATGTGAGTCGAGAGAGGAAAACAATCTCACGGGTTGACGGCGGTCGGCCGCGCGAGGACGGGCATGAGGCACGGCGAAACTCGCTATACGCCGAGCCGTTCGACAACCCTGAGGCCGAGATCGTGAATATTCATATCGGTTGCGTCTGGACGAAGACCATCGCTTCTGCCGTCAGCATCGTCGCGGTTTTCGTATCCGTTGCGGGATGCGGGGGCATTTCCGGCGCTCCCGGCTCAATGTCGCAACGCGCGACGCTCCCCCCAGACCTTCGCTCGAGAGAACGCTTGCTGCACAGCTTCGACTACACTGACGGAGCCTACAATACCTACGGAGGGCTGGTCTCCGACGCCGCCGGCAATTTGTACGGCACCACACAGTTCGGCGGTCTCTCGGGATGCAACATTCTTGAAAGCTGCGGAGTGGTCTTCGAGTTGGTGCGTCTCGCAAGCGGTGGTTGGAAAGAGAACGTCTTGCACGATTTCTCCCCGGACGATCCCCTTGGTTTCTTCCCCCGGGCGGCTGTAATCGTCGATGCCAAGGGAAACTTGTACGGCACGACCGACTCGGGCGGCCGGTTCTGCCTAGGCAGCGTCAGTTGCGGCACGGTCTACGAGCTGTCACCGAGCAGCGGTTCGTGGACCGCGAAAGTGCTCTACGCCTTTAGCGGCAGTAACAACGGATCAAACCCGCAAGCGGCGCTTACCTTCGACGCGCGTGGAAATCTCTACGGCACGACCTCCGAGGGCGGAGGTCGTGACGACGGCACGATCTTCGAGTTAATGCCCCGGAGCAGCGGTTATTGGATAAAGACGATTTTGCACTCGTTCGCTAATCGCGAAGGACGCAGCCCCTCGAGTAAACTGACGTTCGATAAGGCCGGCGATCTTTATGGCACGACCATCTTTGCCGGGGCATATCGGTCGGCCTGCGGGGGCTATGGCTGCGGAACGGCGTGTGAATTAAAGCCCGGCGCGAAGGGCAGTTGGACCCTGAAGGTGTTGCATAGCTTTGGAAACGGAAACGATGGGGCTTACCCCGTTTCCGCCCTGACCATCGACTCGCACGCCGACCTGTTTGGCGTGACCGCCGAGGGGGGCACGCACGCCTCAGACTGCCTCGGTTACGGTTGCGGCACCGCGTACGAGTTAACGCGCAAGAACGATAAATGGGCCGAGCAGATAATCCACAATTTCGGTAGCGGGACGGACGGAACGTTGCCGCGGGGAGATCTCATCCTCGACGGCAGTGGAGCTTTGTACGGCACGGCGGCTTCCGGTGGCGCTTACGCGGGCGGCATCGCTTTTCGGTTGGTCTTGGGCACCAGCAGCAAATGGGATGAGCAGGTGCTGCACAGCTTCGGAAACGGAGAGGACGGCAGTCTGCCATATTCCGGCATGATCTTTGACGCAGCTCACGACTTGTACGGCACAACGGACATCGGCGGCCACGACCACGCCGGTATGTGCCGGAAATCGCGCGGCTGCGGTACCATCTTCGAAATCACGCCGTAGGCATCCGCACTACGGCGGAAGTTCGAAGATCGTTCCGCAGCCTTCGTGGCGCAGGCATTGGCGGCCGCCTCCCACCCAGGTCGTGCCGAGAAGCATGCCCCGCACGTCGATGAGATTGGCATACGGGAATTCGCCATCGGAGCCGCCCTTAAAGGTGTATAACACGTTTTCGGCACCACGCTGCGTTACGCTGAAGGCGGTTCCGCCACCGGCGCCGCCCTCGGCGGTAGTGCCGTAAAGCTTGTCGCGCACGTCGATCAGACCGGCGTGTGGGTACGTGCCGTCAGGACCGCCGCTGAAGCTGTGCAGTACCCTCTCCTTGCCGGACATCGTAACGGCAAAGATGGTACCGTAGCCGCTCGCGCCGCCATACTCGGTGGTGCCGTAGAGCGTACCCTTCACATCGACCAAACTCGCCAGCGGCAGCTCGCCGTCGTGGTGACGGCCAAAGCTGTACAATACCTTTTCCGTGCCCCCGGTCGTGATGCTGAAGACGGTCCCGGCGCCGTCGGCGCCGCCCGTCTGAGTGGTGCCGTATAGTACGCCGCTTACGTCGAGCAGACTCGCGGCGGGGAATCCGCCGTCGGCACCCCCGCTGAAGCGGTGCAGCACCTTCTCGGAGCCGCTCGTCGTAATGCTGAACACCGTTCCGCAGCCGAAGCTGTAGTCGCACCCCGTTTTGCCGCCACCCGTATCGGTGGTGCCGTAGAGCGTACCGTTCACGTCGGTCAAGCTCGCGTAAGGAGCGGTGCCGTCGTCGCCGCCCGTGAAGCTATACAGCACCTGCTCCGTACCGCTGGGAGTGAGGCTGTATACGGTTCCGTCGCCACTCGGGCCACCTCGCTGAGTCGTGCCGTAGAGCACGCCGTCGACATCGATCGGGGCGGCGTCGGGCTGCGCTCCGTCGGACCCATCCGCAAAACTGTGCAGCACGTTCACGTTGCCGGTGACCGAAACGGAGAATATGGTTCCGGCGTCGTGCGCACCGTGCGACTCGGCCGCTCCATACAGCGTACCGTTGACGTTAACTAAGCCGGCGGTGGGGAGCGTGCCCTCCGGAAAACGGAAGCGGTGCAGCACCCGGTACGACGCGGGCGCGAGTCGATGCGCCCTCGTCGGTATCATCGAGGCGGCTTCGGGTGCATTCCCAAGTGCCTGAAATGAAACGCATCCCGACAGTGCTACAAGGCCGGCGCCAAGGGCGAGGCCACAACGTGCATCCACCTCTCCCTATTCGCAAAGGCACCGACCGTCTGCCTGTGCAAACCCATGCGATTGTTGACAAAGCGAGCAAGAAAGCGCATTCTGGGCTGAAGGCCGCCCAGGCCTCTTTCGGTTGTAAGAAAGAGTGTGAGGACCCATGCGCATTTCGGCAAGCATTTCCCTCGCTGCGTTTTTTGGCGTAGCGTTTCTTAGCGCGTGCGGAGGTAACTTCGTATCTCCCTCAGCGCCCACTTCGGCCACGCTCTCGCGGGCCGCGAAACTTTCGTATAAGCCGAATGCCGTGACAGAGAAGGTGCTCTACCGCTTCACGGGCGGCACGGACGGCGAGCACCCGACGAATGAGGCCCTCATCTCTGCGAACGGCACGTTCTACAGTTCTACCGAGCAAGGCGGTGGTTCGGGGTGCCAAAGCGGCGACGGTTGCGGCACGGTGTTTTCGCTGAGCGCGGCGGGAGCCGAAAACGTGCTCTACAGCTTCCAAGGCAAACCTGACGGACAGTACGCGAAAGGCGGCGTAGTCGAGCTAAACGGCGTTTTTTACGGCACGACGCAAGCCGGTGGTCAAAACGGTCTCGGCACGTTCTTCAAGGTCACAGCTTCCGGAAAAGAGACCGTACTGCACAGTTTTGGAGCTGCGGTCAAGGGCGGATATGACGGCATCGACCCCTACAGCGGACTGATCTACGTGAAGGCCGAGGGCAAGTTCTACGGCACGACGCTCGAGGGTGGCACCGGCAGTTGCTACGGTGGGTGCGGCGTCATCTTCAGCGTGACACCATCCGGCAAAGAAACGGTCCTTCACAACCTTGCCGGGGGCGAGGATGGCGATTTCCCGACGGCGAGCTTACTCTACAGCAACGGTCAGCTCTATGGCACGACGGAAATTGGCGGCGGCGGCGGCGGCTCGGCCTGCACGAATACCAGCAGCGCTCCCGTAGGATGCGGAACGATCTTCAGCCTGAGCACTTCGGGTAAGGAGAAGGTGTTGTACGCCTTTACAGGCGGATCCGACGGCGCATTCCCGAGTACTGCGCTGATCGATATCAACGGCACGCTGTACGGCACGGCCAGCGGGGGAGGCGGCAACGCCAAATGCGGCGGATGCGGGACCGTCTTTAGCCTGAGCGCGTCCGGTGCGTTCAAGGCCCTCTACAGCTTCGCGGGCGCGCCGAAGGACGGCTCGACGCCGCTAGGCGGTTTGACCAACGTCAACGGCGTGCTTTACGGAACCACCAATCAGGGTGGTGCGAGCAGCAAATGCAAGCCCTATGGTCTCACTGGTTGCGGAGCGATCTTCAGCGTCACCACGTCCGGCAAAGAAAAAATGGTTTACAGCTTCAAGGACGGCCAAGACGGCGCGGATCCGGTAGAGACGCTTCTCTACTCGAACGGCGTGCTCTACGGCACGACGCATAATGGCGGCGGCGGATCCTGCTCTAACGGATGCGGCACGGTTTTCTCGTTCTCAGGATTTTGATTCTGTCCGGCACGTCAACCGTGCCCTACCGCTTCGGAGGCAAAGATGGCCGGGCATCGGTTTACTTGCCTTGCGTCGTTAGGCTCGCGAGCTTCGCCTCCGCGGCGTCGACTTGCACTTGGAGTTCATCGAAGACGGCGTATTGCGCGGCCGTTGGCCGCTCGTAGGCCATCTCGACGTCGGCGGCGAGGAACGCGAGGCGGTCGCGCAGCTTCGCCTCGTGGAGCAGGTCGCCTTCGCTCGAAGTAATTTTGAGCTGCGTGATCTCGCCGATCGCCGCGTCGAGCGCCGGATTCGGACCCAGCCTGCTGCTGATCGCCAATGCCGCGTTGACCTTGCGATCTAATGCATCGAGCGTCGCGTGGATCCGTTGCTCGAGTGCGAATCTGGCGGCCAGCGCGTCGGGCTCTACGTGCATTCTCGGATCGAGCGCGACGTCGAACGATGCGCGCGTCGTGCTGCCCCCGTAGTCGAGCGTCACCGTGTACCTACCGGGAAGCACGATCGGACCGCTGACTTGATCTTCTTCACCGCCCGCGGCAACCGGCGGATTGAAGCCGGTAACTTCCGTGGCGTCGGGATAGCGCAGGTCCCAGCGGAAGCGATTGGCCCCGGCGCCGATGCCGGTAGCTTCGAAGTGCGCTTCGCGCGTACGCGCGGCTGACGCGAAGAGCGGGCTCGCCGGAGTCGGTTGGGGTTTGGCTTTGAGATGAAGCGCGAAGGCCCGCACCGTTGCGCCCGCAGCATCGTTGAACGTTAGCGTTACCGGCGTCTTGCCATCGTACGACGTTGGAATGTTGAAGAATACGGTCGCACCGAACGGCGGATTCTCGCCGGCACCGGCAATGGGAAAGGCGCTCGCGCCCGATGCGTGCGTCAGCCATGCGGTTTGCGGCCCAAAGACCTGCGGCGCGCCGTTGTTCGCCGTCGCGCCTCCACGCGAAAGCTGTTCGAGCAGCGCGAGATTGTCGAGCACCCAAAACGCGCGGCCGTGTGTCGCCGCGACCAGCGCACCTTGGCGCGTATCGATTGCCAGGTCGCGGACTTGCACCTTTGGCAGATTGAGCGCGAGCGGCTGCCACGCGGCACCGCCGTCGCTGCTGTAGTATACCGTGCTCTTCGTTCCGAGGAAGAGCAGGTTCGCTGCGCTGGGATCCTGACGGATCGCAAACGCGTATTGATCGCCGGGAATGCCCGTGGCGATCGCCATCCAGTGCGCGCCATAATCTTGCGTTTCGTAGACGTACGGACGGAAGTCGTCCCACATAGAACGCGAGGCGGTCAAGTACGTCGTACCCTTGGCAACGTGCGACGGCTCGATCGAGCTGATCTGCGCGGTCTGCGGCAGGTCGGGCGGCGTCACCGCAGTCCAATGAGAACCGCCGTCGGTGGTAACGTGTACGAGGCCGTCAGCCGAACCCGCCCAGATCACGCCGTTGTCCAGCGGCGAAACGGCCAGCGACGAAATGTCGGGATAGACCTCGGCGCTGGTTTGGTCGAGATCGACCGGACCGCCAGTCGGGCCCTCCGTGCTCGCATCGTTGCGCGTGAGATCGGGACTGATCGTCGTCCACGTTTGGCCGTAATCGTCGCTGCGCAACACGTATTGGGAAGCGACGAGCAACTCTTTGGGATTCGCCGGGGAGAAGAGCACCGGATGGGTCCAGCCGAAGCGGTACTTGAGTTCGGCCGAAGATGCGCCCTCCTGATAATCCGGCCACGGGCTGACGCTGCGGTACTGACCGATCGTCGCGTCGTACTGCAGGAAGATCGAAAAATAGCCGCTGCCATAGGTAATGTCGGGATCGCCTGGCTGCGGCGCGACGAACGTGCTCTCGCCGTACGCCGCTCGGTGCCATTCGTCACCGGAAATCGCGCCGCTCACCGACGCGCTCGGCCCCTCGATCGAGCCTTCGTCTTGCTGCGCGCCGTAGATGTGGAACGGGAACCGATCGTCGAGGGAGACGTGATAGAACTGCCCGGTCGGCTGATTGTGCTCGCTGCTCCAGGTCTCGCCGCCGTCGGTCGAAACGGTCGCGCCGCCGTCGTTCCCTTCGAGCAAGATCTTCGGGTTGCGCGGATCGATCCAAACGATGTGATTGTCGCCGTGGGGCGGACGCAGCGCTCGAAACGTTCTGCCGCCGTCGCGCGACGCCCAAGCAGCTCCCACGTTGGGCACGTAGATCGTGTTGGGGTTGGTCGGATCCACGTAGACGCTCATATAATAGAAGGCGCGCTGGCGCAACTCCATGTCGTCGTTGGTGCGCCGCCACGTCGCGCCGCCGTCGTCCGAGCGGAAGATGCCGCCCGTCTTCGCCTGCACGATCGAGTAGACCACGCGCGAATCCGATGCCGAAACCGCCACGCCGATTCGTCCGAGGACACCGCGCGGATAGCCGGGATTCTGCGAGAGGTTCGTCCAGTGCGCGCCGCCGTCGGTCGTTTTGTACAAGCCGCTGCCCGGGCCGCCGCTGTCGAGCCGCCAGGCTTGACGCCGCGCCTGCCACATCGCCGCGTAGAGCGTCGCGGGACGCTTGGGATCCATCGAGAGTGAGATTGCGCCCGTATCGTCGTTGACGAAGAGCACCTTCTTCCACGTCTTGCCGCCGTCAGTGGTCTTGAAAACGCCGCGGTCGCCGTTGGGCGCAAATGCGTGGCCCATCGAAGCGACGTACACGACGCCCGCATTGCGCGGATCGATCGCGATCGCGCTGGTGGTATGGGTATCGCGCAGACCGGCGTACGCCCACGTCTTGCCGGCATCGCTCGACTTGAAGACGCCGTCGCCGGTGATCATGTCGCCGCGAATGTCGCTCTCGCCGGTCCCCGCCCAGATCATATTGGGGTTCGACGCGGCCACCGCGATCGCGCCGATGCTATTGCTGTCGCCCGGAAGCGCGCCGTCGGAGAGATTCACCCATTTGATGCCGTAGTCGGTGCTCTTCCAGATGCCGCCGTCGACGGCGCCCATGTAGAAGAGATTGCGCCCCGGCACACCGGCAACCGCGACGACGCGGCCGCCGATGAACGGTCCGACGCTGCGCCACGCAAGCTTGGCAACGATTGTTTGCCCGCTCCCCGCGTCACCGGCGGCAACGCTCGCCGCCGCGAGCATCAGCACTCCAAGGATCACCGCTATTCGCACACGCATGAGCGTTGTTTTTGCGCATAGCTGCGTTGGTTCATTCTTCTCGCCGCGCTGCGACGATCCAGGTTGTCTTGGGGCTAGGGCCGGCGTAGTACCGCGAACAGATCCCGCACCGGGTAGCGAAAGCCCGGCAACGCGGCGTGCTCGATCGCCGCATTCTCAGCGAGGCATTCAGTTGCGAGCGGATCGTGGAGCTCGACGAAGCGCTTCTGCGGGTCGACGACGATTACGAGCGAGAAGCTGCGACGGTCGTCGGGAGAAAGAATCTCGACCGCGACGTCGGGTGCAAACGGCGGGACCTCCAAGTCCTCATCGCTCGACGCTCGCAGGCGCGCCTTCGAAACGTACGCGACATCCGGAACGAGCGGCCGCCGAATCTCGCCGGGCGGTGCAACACGGGAGCGCCACTCCGGACCGACTCCTCCACGCCCCGCCGCCCAGCGGGTGAGTTCGATCGTCATGGCTCCCTGCAGGAACGAATGCGTGCGCTTCGGACTCGCTTTTTGCAGCGCGCGGCCGTGCACCCATTCGGTTTCAGGCTTCGTGTACGGCAGGACGATCTCGTGATGGACCATGGCTTCACGCCATCCTATCGCGCCGACCCGGCGCTCAAAAAGGGGCGCTCCCAAAACGAGGATTAAATTCGACGACGCTCGTTGAAGGAAAGCGGCATGAGACAGCTCGTCGCTCTGGCGGCGTTGCTCGCGACGGTGAATCTGCTCGCCGTCACGACGGCGCCCGTAAACTACCATCTTGAGAAGACCTATGTGCTGGGCGGCAGCGGAGGTTGGGATTACCTCACCTACGACGCCGCTTCCAAGAGACTCTTCATTTCGCGCGGCTCGCACGTGATGATTGTCGATCCGCAGACGGGCACGACCCTTGGCGACATCCCGAATACGCCGGGAGTTCACGGCATCGCGCTCGCACCGGAGCTCGGCAAGGGCTTCACTTCCAACGGCGCCGACGGAAGCGTCACCGTCTTCGATCTCTCGACGCTCACGACGATCGCAACGATTCAAACCGGCGCGAAGAATCCCGACGGCATCGCGTACGATCCGGCGAGCTCGCGCGTTTTCACATTCAACGGCGGCAGCAACGACGCGACGGTCATCGACGCACGCACGAACGCCGTCGTCGCCACGATCCCGCTCGGCGGGCGGCCGGAGTTTCCCGCTGTAGACGGCCGCGGCATGGTCTATGACAACGTCGAGAGCACCAGCGAAATCGTCGCGATCGACGCGCGAAGCGCCAAACTGGTCGCGCGCTTTGCGCTGGGAAGCTGCACCCATCCATCCGGCCTCTCGATCGACGCCGAGCATCGCCGCCTCTTCACGGCATGTACCGGCCGGATGGGCGTCGTGGATGCCGACAGCGGTAAGCTCGTCGCGGCGATTCCCACAGGCGCCGGGACCGACGCGACCCGGTACGATCCCGCCACCGGCCTGGCGTTTGCCTCCAACGGCCGCGACGCCACGCTGACGATCGTCCACGAGGACGCCCCCGATCATTTTACGACGGCGCAGAACGTGCAAACGGTATTGGGTGCGCGCACGATGGCGCTCGATCCTCAGACCGGCGACCTCTTCCTCGTGACCGCTAAGCTCATCGAGAACCCACAAGCAACATCGTATCGCGATCGCTATACGGCTGTGCCGGGTTCGTTCGAGCTGCTCGTCTACGCCCCAGGGCTCGCTCGAAGCGGCACAACTGACATCCATTCGCTTGCGGCAGCACGGGCTTACATTCTGCAAAGCGAGCGCGAGTGGGTGGCGACGAATCCGGAAGAAGTCGCGCTGGTAAAACGCATCGTCGCCGGCCATTATGTTTGGATCGACGACGGTAAAGTGTCCGACAAGGCGGGAGCGCTAAGAGATGCGGCTACCGGCCCCGGTGACGTCGTCGTAGAACGGGTCGATTCTTTGAACATTTGCTTCTTCGGCGATACCGCAATCGTTCATGGAGCGAGCACGTCGGTTCACAAGGGTGGCCGCTTAGGACACGCCGTGTTCGTCGACACGTGGGTGCTGCAAGAGGGTCGCTGGCAAATCGTCGCCTCCGCGGACGTGAGCGTCCCGCATAAAATCTAGGTCGGCAGCCGGAGGTTACGAACTCCGAGCCCACTGAATATCGCTGTCGTTGTTCACGTTGAGACGATAGGGGAACCTTGTCTAAATTTGATGATCATTGATGAATCGTTACAAGGTACACGCGACAGGACTCAGTTGACTTTGACCCGGTACTCTTTAGACATTCTTCACAAGCATGGGTTACGTGGTAAATATTACCAAGGAGGACCGCCAATGCTTACCAGAAGTAGAGACCTCGCTAAGGCACTGATTCTTTACGGTTTTTTCCTTGCGGGCTGTTCGTCGTCCCAAATGAATCCGGCGAACGCCGCCGCACAGGGGAATGCGACTGCGCTCGCGTCACCGACTTGTCAACCCGATTTCAATTTGAGTCTCAGTCCGTCCGCCGCGACGATTTCCAGCGGGCAGAGCGTTCGAGTCTCGATCGCGCTGACAAGCCTCTGCGGCTTCACTGGGATCGTTGACGTCGGGATTGCGAGCATCGCACCGGCGCCAAGCGGACGTAACGGTTTCACGATCTACCAATCACGCTACGATATCCCGCTGAGCGCAAATGGCTCGGCAGGCGCCTACCTCGAACTGAGCGCAACGGCTGGGACGCTCAAGACGAGGTACGTGCTAACCATTGCGGGGAAGGCCACGTCGGGCTGCTGTCGCGGGCTCAGTCATTCGACGACTTTTACCCTTACGGTGCATTGAACACGACGCGTTTCGGCGCTGCCGCGCGGGCGTAGACGCGAAGACCGTTCCGCATCACCGGGATACAATGCCTTGCGCGTGCGTCAGGCTTGCGTGCGGTAATGCACCGTCTAAACCGCAATACAGCACCCTTTCTTTGGCGGCCGTCGTAACGCGGAAGATGGTTCCAAGGTCGTTCGTGCCGCCGTAGGTGTTGCCGTCTTCAACGGAGGTTCATAGCGAACCGGCGGTGCGGGAGGTCCGCCCCTACCGGCAGAATCGTGCGCGCAATGGCGAGACTGCCTTCTGGAATTGCCGCGACCTTGCTCAATGCCGTGGTGGCGGCCGCAACTATATTCGCATGCAGCTTCGTGCTGGTTAAGGCCGCCGGGTCACCGCCCAACGGGGTAGGACCGTCACCGCTCTCCCTGATTCTTGAGCACTTGCCGGCCACACTCGGGCTTCTCGCGCTTTCCACGCTCTTAGCGCTCGGTGTCGGCGCGGCGTTGGTCTCCCTTACAGATAGAGCGCGCGGCCGCCTTGCGAAAATCCTTCTTGCAGGCATCGCGATCGGTCTGCGTTGCGTCCCATTCTTTTGGCTAGCCCTCGCGGCGCAGCTGATGGTGACGATCCGTCTCGGCACCTGGTACTTTGGTGGCGAAAAATCTAACCACGCTTCTCCAGCTAATTACCTGCTGCAGCTCGTTGTGTCGGGGTGCCTTTTGGCGCTCGTCCAGATTCCCATCGTCGTACAAGCCTTCATCGCCGCCGCTGCACGTTCGAACTCAAGAAACGGATTAGCGCGCGTGTTTTCCGCGCTCGAGGCGCTCGCGATGAGGTTGCCGGAAGTTCTCGCTGCCTGCCTGATGACCGAGATCGTCCTCGTGTGGCCAGGGGAGGGGCGCCTATTTCTCTCTGCAACGCAAGTGCCTTGGCCCGCGCTCGCAATCGGCGTCGTCCTGCTCACGGCCGTACTTACCCTCATCCTACGGGTTATCTTGAGGCTCGCGGCACCAGCTCTTCGCTTACGTGGCGAGTTGAAAAATGGCTAAACCGTGGGTCGCACTCGCGATCATCGCGGTCACCCTCGCCGCGATATTCGTTGCCGGGGGATCGCTCCAAAGCTATGCCAATATGATGGACGCGCCGCACTTCAACGGAACCGCGCTCCCGCCATGCTTCATAAACTCAACGGCCTGCGGCGGCCATATCCTCGGCACCGACGAGATTGGCCGAGATCTTCTTTCCCGCTTGATCGTCGGAGCGCGAAGCTCTCTCGGCCTGAGTTTCGTTGGAGCGCTCTGCGAGTTCTGCATCCTCGGATTGTTTGTATTCGGAACACGCCGCGGCGCGACCGTCGCACGGCTCACCATTGCGCCGCTCGCCGATGGGATATCGTGTTACGCCGCGTGGCCGGTCGTAATGGTTATAGCCTCGATCACTTTCGGCGAGAGCTCGCTCTGGAGGCTCGCAACGCTCAGCCTCGCCGCTGGTACAGTCCTGGCAGCCAGGGCGATGACGCCTGGATTCGATGCTCCTGTCACGTGCCGGCTCGCCGGCAGCGTCATACGTGACTGGGCGACCATCCTACTCCTGCTCGCTACCATCGACTTTTTCGGAATGGGCGTACAGCCGCCGACCCCGTCCTGGGGCAACATGCTCGCTAAGTTGCAAATGCTTCTTCAAACGTCGTGGTGGGTCGCGGTCTTCCCGGCCGCCTTCCTTTTCACCGCCGCGGTGCTCTTGCAGCTTTTAGGGCGGGCGGCCATTTCGAGCGGCCAACCTTAGGCTTTCGTCGTCGCGTATTTGAAATGGACGACCGGGCCGTTCTTTCCGGAAACTTTGGCCCGGCCGTTGAGCTTGCTGCCGGTGATACCCGCAAACGCTTTGGCGTTGCGCCCGGGACTGCCCTCGATCACGAAGTGCAGCACCGTCTTGCCCTTCTCCGTGCTTACCACGCCCTTTTCGATCGGGAATTGATCTTGCAGCGTCTTGAGGATGATGTCGAAGATCCCGGTGAAATGGCTGCCGCTCTGCTTGATCGTGATCTTTAGCTTGGCCTTGATCGAGTTGCCCTGGCTCGACTCGACCACCGTGCCGTTGTAGACCCCCGCGACGCTGACCGCCGGCTGCGCAACGCGCGCCGGCGCGATCGCGCCGCCGCTCGAACCGAGCGGCACAGGCGCCGCCTGCGAGCCGCAGCCCGCCAGAGCAAATGCAAACAAAGCAACCGTAAGGACGCGCGTGGTCTTAGCGTTCATGTCAGCCCTCCTGGGCGCGGGTCTTAGACGCGCGTCCAGGCACCGACCTGCAGCGGCAGAAAGACGTGCCCCTCGGCCGCTCGAGTCTCACGCTCCATGCGATCGGCAAACGTGTCGACGTCGACATCGGAGGCGCTCGCAATGCCGCAGAGCTCGATCGTTGGCAGCAGTTCGCGCATCTCGTCCTCGAAGAACGAGTACCCTAGCAAATCGCCGCCGTGCACGGCGCGTAAGCTCGTGCGGATCGCCGGCACGTCCAACCCCGCCTCGGTGAAGGCGTTGACCAGCCGCAGCCCGATGTCGACGCGCGCGTTTCGCAGGCGCAACGCCTCCAGCGACCAGCGCGCGAACTGCCGGTAGAGGGGCACGTACGGCCAGTCCGAGGTCTCCTCGCGAAGGATCGAGTCGTACTGCCATTCCTGGAAAACGATTCGCCCGCCATCGGTCAGCAGGGCGGCTGCCCGGGCGATCGCCTCCACCGGATCGCGCTCGTACATCAAAAAGAACCGCCCGACGACGGCATCTAACGGCATCGCGAGGTCTGCCTGCTCCAGCGATTCCTGGCGGAAGCTCACCCACGCGAAGCACTCGTCGGCCGCGCGCCGGCGCGCCTCGGCAACGATCGCGGCATCGGCATTCACTCCGATCACGCTTCCGTGCGGGCCGACGCGCTCGGCTACGAGCAGCGCGAGATCGGCGAGCGAGTTCCCCAGAACGAGAACGCGCATTCCCGGCAGAACGCCGGAGCGCGCCAGCAGTTCTTCGGTAAGCGGTTGAGCTAGGGCGGCCTGTGCCGCATGGGAGCGCGTTGGATCAGTTCTCATGGCCACATTGTCCGCCGTAGCGACGTCCCGCACCACGAAGAGACTCACATTTTGGACGCGAAAGAGGCTCTCCCGTGACCGAGTCGCTCGCGGAAGTCCTCCGGCTCTTCCGTTCGACCGCCCATCTCTCGCAGGAAGCGCTCGCCGAGCGCGCCGGGATCTCGACGCGCACGGTGAGCGACATCGAAACCGGTGCCGCCAAGTCGCCGCGCCTCGTCACCGTGATGCTCCTCGGCGAAGCGCTTGGGCTCGCCACCGAGGATCGGGCCCGCCTTGCGGCGGCCGCGCGCAGGCCGTCGGAGCGCCACGTCTCTGCGACGCTTCCTACGCACGTGACGGCACGAGCGGCCGCCGTGCTCGGGCGCGACGCCGACGTCGCGCGCCTGGGGGCACTCCTGCGCCAAAAAGGCACCCGCCTGATCACGCTCCTCGGGCCGGCCGGCGTCGGCAAGACGAGCCTAGCGATGCGCACCGCCGTCGACGCCGCCCCGGAGTTCGAATGCGGAGCCGCCGTCGTGGAACTGGCGCCGATTGCCGATCCGTCGCAAGTGCCGGCCGCCGTCGGACACGGGCTCGGCCTGCGCGATTCTGCCGGCGACGCGGTCACCGCTTACCTACACTCGCGCAACCTGCTGCTCGTGCTCGACAATCTCGAGCACCTCACGCCGGCCGCGCCGTGGATCGGCGAGCTGCTGCAGACCTGCCCGCGCGTCGTGATTTTGGCCACCAGCCGCGAACCGCTGCACCTGCAGACCGAACAGGCCTATTCGGTTCGCCCACTGCGCAGCGATGCCGCCGTCGCACTCTTCGTGCAGCGCGCGCAGATGGTGCAACCCGATTTTGCGATCTCCGCCGCAAACGCCGCGGCGATCGACACGATCGTCGACCATCTCGAAGGTTTACCACTGGCGATCGAACTCGCGGCCCCGCGGCTCTTGCTGCTGCCGCCCAAAGCGCTAGCCGCGCGACTCGAGCGGCGCCTGCCGCTGCTGGGCGACGGCGCCGTCGATCGGCCCGAGCGCCAGCAGACGATGCACGGCGCAATCGCGTGGAGCTACGACCTGCTCTCCTCCGACGAGCAACGGCTCTTCCGGAGACTCGCGATCCTGCGCGGCGGCGGCAGCCTCGATGCGGCGGCGGCCGTCGCGGGCGATGCGAGCGACGAGCGCTCGATCCTCTTCCGCGCGGCGCCGCTGGTCGACAAGAGCATGCTGCTGCTTTCCGAAGACGACGAAGCCGAGCCGCGCATCGCGATGCTCGAGATGCTGCGCGAGTTCGCCTTCGAACGCCTTGCAGAGAGCGGCGAACTCGAAGACGCGCGTCAACGGCACGCGCACTACGTGGCACAGTTCGCGCAAAACGGGCAGCGCGAACTCTCCGGCGCGGCGCAGGCGCTTGCCCTTTCGCGCTTCGAGCGCGAGCACGGGAACATCCGCGCGGCGCTGGAGTGGGGTGCCGAACGAAACGACGCGCTCTTTGGATCGCGTTTGGTGGCGGCGGTCTGGCGCTTCTGGTGGATGCACGGACATCTCGCCGAGGGCGTGCTCTGGATTCGGCGCTTTCTCGCGATGCGCGCCGTAGATGCCGACGGCATTCCCGACGCGCTCTACGGCAGCGTGCTTCGCGGGAGCGTCGTGCTGCTCTCCGCGATGGGCAACTTCGACGAAGCGCTCGCGTGGTGCGAGCAGGCCATCGCGCTGCAGCGCCGCATCGGCGACGACGCCGGCCTCGGCGCGTCGCTCACGTCGCTCGGCATCCTCATGCAGCACCGCGGCGATTACGACGCGGCCGAAGCCGCTCACGCCGAGGGACTCGAACTTCGCCGCCGCCTCGGCGACGAGGCCGGTATGGCCACATCGCTCTCGAACCTGGCATCCACCGCGTTCAGCAAGAACGATCTCGCTCGCGCTGCCGAGCTAGGCGACGAAAGCGCCGCCATCTATCGGCGCCTCGGACACGAGTCCGGGCTGGCGCACGCGTTGATGAAAATCGGTCTGGTGGAGGCGCGGCGGCACAACTACGACGGCGCCGAGGAACTCTTCACCCAATGCCTGCGGATGCAGCATGAGTCCGGCGACACGGGCAGCACGCTCTACTCGCTGATCAATCTTGCAACGGTCGCCTACCAACGCGGCGACTACGCGAACGCGCTCTCTCGCTACCGGAAGGCGCTCGATCTGCTCGACTCGATGCCCAATCGCTACGCACTGGCAAAGACGCTCGAGGGCATCGCACCCACGATTGCGGCCTTGGGCGACCCGTCGCGCGGCGCACGCCTCTTCGGCGCGGCGGAAGCGCTGCGCCGCGCGGTCGGTTCGCCGATCTTTCCCGCCGAACGCGCCGAGTACGACGCCGAGATCGCGACGGTGAGGTCGCTCGTCGGCGACGACGCCTTCGACGTGCAGTGGCGCATTGGCGCGACCGTCAGCCTCGACCGCGCGCTTGAAGAGGCGCGCCGCCCCGTATCCGATAAGGAGGTTATCCGTGGCCACTCTCGTTGAACTCCGCCTCACGCTGTGGATCGGTGCCGCGGCGCTCTTTGCCGCGTGCGCCCAAAGCGCCGTGCCCAATGGTCGACCTGCGGCCGGCTCGTCGGCCATAGCCGCGCAGGGGCAACGCGGTTCCTGGATGCTCGCGGATGCCAAGCACGGCGCTCTCCTTTACTTGAGCGGCGACCGAACGACGTACGTGCTCTCGTATCCAGCCGGAAAGCTCGTCGGGCAGCTCGATGTGGGCGGCTTTTCGCTCTGCACCGACACCGGCGGCAACGTCTTCGTCTCCGAGTACGACGACGACGAGATCCTCGAATACGCGCACGGCGGCACGACCCCCGTCGCAACATTTCTCGTCCCCGCGCATCCGTGGGGCTGCGCGGTCAGTCCGGTCAACGGCGACCTCGCCGTCGCCTTGAGCGACGTTCCAAAACTCTATCACGGCGAAATCGAGATTTTCCCCCGCGGCACCCAAGGGCAGCCGCGCACATACTCCGACTCGGCGATCATGTACTTCTTCAACTGCGTGTACGACGACCAAGGCGATCTGTTCGTCGACGGAACGCCGAGCCAACACACCTTCTTTGCGGAAATGCCGGCGAACGCGCAGTCGTTCACGAACATTGGCGTCGACGGCCCCGTCTATCAAGATAGCGCGCTAGCGTGGGACGGAGCGCACGTCGTTTTTGCCGACGGACTTCGCCACGTGATCGACATTATGTCCATTGACGGCAACGCGGGAAAGATTGCGTCGGCGGTTCGTCTGAAAGATTGGCACCGAAGCAATGGTAAAGAGGTGTGGATCAACGGTTCGACGGTAATCGCCATGCCCGGCGCGCACCTCGGTGCGGCTGTTTGGAAGTATCCCGGCGGCGGACAACCCATTCGCCGACTAGCCTACTTCCTCAAGCGAATGCAGCTCTTCGGGGTAGCCGTCAGCCGCGCTCAGCAATAACGAGCGAGCTCGAAGACCTTGTCCCGTGCGAAGCCCAACTTGGCGTAAAACTCCGCCAGGTGCGGCTCGCTTCGCGGCAGCTCGACCATAACGCTGGCTGCCTCGGTCTCCTTGGCATACTCGGCGACGCGCCGCACGAGGCTCGCCCCGATGCCGAGCTTGCGAGCCGCCGGCGCAACGTAGAGGTCGCTCAAGAACCAGATCCGGCGGCAGTACCACGACGACCACAACGGGTAGAGCGTGATGAACCCCGCCGCGTCCCCATCCAGCCACGCCGCGAAGATTACGGCTTCTTCGCGCGCCAACCGTTCATTTAGAAAGCTGCGCGCCTGTCCGTCGCCCGCTTCGGCGAAAAAAGCGCGATAATCATCAAAAAGGGGCGCAATTTTTTCGACGTCGCGCAACGTCGCGCGCATAATAGTGCCGATAGATGGTTCCATTGTGCGACTGCTTCGCCGCCGTCCATGCGAGCTCAGGCTGACGCGTTTAAGCTGGCGTGCGAACGGAAAAACGCGGATAAGGACGACCGGCCGCCGAAGCGGCCCCTCACGCCCTCGACGGGCCGGTTTTTTTGCTACTTTGCTACGTTTAAGGAGGCACATGCGAAAATCCACACGCGTGACCGCGTCCCTCTTGGGACTCACGCTCACTCTCACTGCATGCGGAGGACAAGGCGCCTCGCTTCCGTCGATGCTCTCGGGCAACACCGGCGGAGCCACCGAATCCTCGGTGCGCGCGGCCACGCCCGGAAAGCCTTTGACCTCCATTCCGAAATTCGGCGGAGATCTCGCTTTCAGCGACGTCGGCAGACGACCCGCGAACTCGAAGGTCAAAGTCTCGCTTACCCTGCGCTACAACCATCAGGACGAGCTCGACCGCTTCGTCGCCGCGATGAGCGACCCGCACGCGGCGGGGCCGCGCCACTTCCTCACGCGCGAGCAATTCAACGAACGCTACGCACCCACGCGCGAACAAGAAGACCGCGTGCTGCGGGCGCTGCGGCGTGCCGGCTTCACGATCACGCAGCGGTTCCCGAACCGCACGATCGTCGACGCCGTCGCCCGCAACTCGGCCGTCGAGAGCTTCTTCTCCACGGAGATTCACAACGTCCATCAGGGCAAGTACGGCGAACGCTACACGAACGTGCGCCCGGCGACGGTGCCCAAGGAGATCGAGTCGATCGTCCGCGACGTCTCACTGAACAACCTCATCGTCGTGCGAACCGTGGTGGACCAGAGCGGCGTCGAAGATACGCGCACGGCCCCCTCGTTCCAAACCGACGCGCAGGGCCGCACGATCGTACCGCTGAGCGGCGCGCATCCACTCGATTCCAGCGGCAACCTGGTCAACGGCAACTTCGCCAGCGGCTCGCTCAACCCCGGATGGATCAACGAGAGCAGCACGCGCGGCAACTACGTGTCGGTCACCACCGCGCAGTCCTACCAAAGCACCTACTCCGCGTTCATGGGAACGCTTTCGCCGCCCGAGATCAACGGCTGGGCGTCGATCGCGCAGGAAGTAAAGGTTCCCTCGGGCGGCAAGTTGAGCTTTTGGGTATACCAGGGTTCCAATGAGGGTCAGCTCGGGTACGGCACCAAGTATGCTTACAACGCGGGCTACCTGCTCAACTCGCGCGGCTCGATCCTCACGACGTTCTACAAGACCGTCGCCAATACGAACGGCTGGGTGAACTACACCGTCAATCTCAGCGCGTACGCCGGACAGACCGACTACATCTACTTCGGCAGCTACGGCGACGGCTATTCGCAGACGTACGTGTACCAATACCTCGACGACGTTGCTTGGGTCGGCGCAACGCCATCGCCCTCGCCGACGCCGACGGTGGCACCAACCGCGACGCCGACCGCAGCACCGACGGCGACGCCGACCGCGAAACCCACGGCAACGCCGACGGCAGGACCGACCGCGACGCCGACCGCAGCTCCCACCTCGACGCCGACGCCGCAACCGACGTCGACGCCCGGCAGCGGCTGCAACAACGCGGCACCCGATAACGGGCCGCTGACCAACTCGTCCGGAACGCTCGCCACCGGCGTGGCCAAACCGTTCGACTTCCCCGTTCAACACGGGTGCAACGGTGCAGGCTACACGGCCGCAATCGCCATCGACGATCCCGTTAACACCGGCTACCTCTCGACGTATCTCTCGGCGGCGCAGGTCACGCAGACCGGCACCGTAACCAACGAGGCCGTCGATGGCGGCGGCACCACCGATGATCCGGAAACCGATCTCGACGTACAAACGATCGCCGGACTTGCTCCGGGTGCGAACATCATCGTCTACGACATGGGTTCGCTGGCCGATCAAAACATCGAAGACACCTATAACAAGGTGCTCACCGACGGGAAGGCGACGGCGGTCAACTCGTCGTTCGGCGGCTGCGAGTCCGGCGACGTTCCGTTCGCCGATTCCACCAACTCGATCGCCGAGCAGGGCGCCTCCGAAGGCGTCGAGTTCTCGGCCTCGAGCGGCGACTCGGGAAGCAACGAGTGCAACGGCAGCAAGGGCGTGAGCGCCCCCGCCGGCGGCCCGTACTTCTCGTCGATCGGCGGCATCGACTTCACCGATAACAGCAGTGGCGTTCTCACGAGCGTCACGATGGGCAGCGTCGACGGCGATTCGGGCGGAGGCGGCGTCTCGACCGTCTTTGCACTCCCGAGCTATCAGACCGGCATCGCCGGCATGATCACCTCGGGCCGCAATCAGCCGGATATTTCGCTGCCGTTCTTCCCGGTCGCCGTCTACACGGGCGGCGCGTGGGGTGAATACCTCGGCACGTCGTGGTCGTCACCGGCATCGGTGGCGCTGATCATCGAAGCCAACGAACTACACTCCACCAAGCTGGGTTGGGTCGATCCAACGATCTACAACCTCTTCTCGACAACGGGGTACAACACGTACTACACGCCGTGCACCTCCGGCAGCAACGGCGCGTACTCGTGCAACGCGAGTCAGTACAATCAAGCCGCAGGCATCGGCGCTCCAAAGGGCTGGGCCTTGGCCAACGCTCTCTAGGCCTAAGGATAGGACGGGAAAAGGAGGGGCGCGTCGAGCGCCCCTCCTGCTTTTTGTGCCGCGTTAACGAATAAAAGTGCGCGTTAACGCGTAGACGTGCTGTTGGACGGGCGACGGGCCGCCGATGCGGAGAGTAGGAGGCGAAATCGTGCTGCGTTTGAAGCGTGTTCTTTCATCATTATTGGGCCTTTCATTCGCGCTGACCGCGTGCGGCGGTCAGAACGCAGCATTGCCCCCGAACGGCGCCGGTTCGAACGGCGTCGTCGACTCTACCATCGCCGGATCGGCGCCGGATAAGCCGCTGGTCTCTATTCCTCGGCCGCGCGGCCATCTCGCTTATACCGACGCCGGACGGCGCGATGCCCACGCTCTCGTGCGCGTCTCTCTGACCCTTCGTTACAATCATCAAGCCGAGCTCGATCGGCTCGTCGCCGCTTTGGCCAATCCTCACGCGGGCGCGTCACCGCAATTTCTCACGCGCGAGCAGTTCGACGAACGCTACGCTCCAACGCGCGAGCAGGAAGACCGCGTGCTTCGCGTGCTGCGTCGCGCGGGTTTCACGATCGCACAGCGTTTCCCCAACCGCACGATCGTCGACGCGACGGCCCGCACCTCGATTGCCGAGCGCTTCTTCTCCACCGAAATCCACACGGTTAGCCAAGGGAAATACGGCACACGCTATACCAACGTCACTCCTGCGACCGTTCCCGGCGAGATTGCTCCTCTCGTGCGCGACGTGTCGCTCAACGACCTGATCGCCGTGCAGACCGTCGTCGACCAACGCGGCGCGATCCCGCTCCCCGGCGTTCGTCCGCTGGATTCCAGCGGCCAGCTGGTCAATGGAAACTTCTCGAGCGGCTCGCTTAGCCCGGGATGGATCGACGAGAGTACGACGCGCGGCAGCGACGTGCAGATATCGACGGCGCAATCCTACGGAAGCACCTATTCGGCCTTCATGGGCACGCTCTCGTCGCCCGGCATCAATGGGTGGGCGTCGATCGCGCAGTTGGTTACGATACCCGCCGGCGGCGTGCTCAGCTTCTGGGTCTATCAGGGAATCGATCAGGGCCAGCGCGGCGCGGGAGCTTTTCAGGCGGGCTACCTGCTCAACGCGCACGGCGGAATTCTCGACACGCTTTACGCCACGCGTGCCAACAGCAACGGCTGGGTGAACTACACCGTCAAACTCGGTGCATACGCGGGGCAGACCGACTACCTCTACTTCGGCAGCTTTGGCACCGGCGGAACGGGCGCGTACGTCTATCAGTATCTCGACGACGTCGCCTGGGTATCGGCAACGCCGTCGCCGTCGCCCACGCCAACTGTCGCACCGACGGCAACGCCGACTGTAGCCCCGACGGCAACGCCGACGGCCAAGCCCACCGCATCACCCACACCGACGCCCACGCCGACTGTGGCTCCCACGGCGACGCCTACGCCGAGCAGTGGCTGCAACAACGCGTCGTCCGACAACGGTCCCCTGACAAACTCCTATGGGACGCTCGCAACGGGTGTGGCCAAGGCGTTCGACTTCCCGGTGCAGCACGGGTGCAACGGTGCGGGTTATACCGCAGCGATTGCGATCGACGATCCGGTCAACACGACCTATCTTTCGAAGTACCTCTCGGCCGCGCAGGTCACGCAGACCGGCACGGTTACCAACGAAGCCGTCGACGGCGGCGGCAGCGGTGACGACGCCGAGACCGACCTCGACGTACAGACCATCTCGGGCCTAGCTCCGGGTGCCAACATCATCGTGTACGACATGGGTTCGCTCGGCGACCAGCAGATCGAAGACACGTATAACAAGGTGCTCACCGACGGCAAGGCAACCGCGGTCAACTCGTCGTTCGGCGGCTGCGAAGCGAGCAACAAGTCCTTCGCGGATTCCACCAACTCGATCGCCGAGCAGGGCGCCTCGGAGGGCGTCGAGTTCTCGGCTTCGAGCGGCGATTCAGGAAGTAACGAATGCGGCGGCAGCAAAGGCGTTAGTGCACCGGCGGGCGGCCCGTACTTCTCGTCGATCGGCGGCATCGACTTCACCGAAAGCAACAGCGGCGTGCTCGAAAGCGTCACGATGGGCAACGTCGATGGTTACGCGGGCGGAGGCGGCGTCTCGACGGTCTTCTCGCTGCCGAGCTACCAGAGCGGCATCGCGGGCATGATCACGAGCGGCCGCAACCAGCCCGACATCTCACTTCCCTTCTATCCGGTGGCCGTCTACACGAATGGCTCGTGGGGTGAGTACCTCGGCACGTCGTGGTCGTCGCCGGCATCGGTCGCGCTGATCATCGAAGCCAACGAGTTGCACTCGACCAAACTCGGCTGGATCGATACGTCGCTCTACACCCTCTTCTCGGCGACCGGGTACACCCAGTATTACACGCCGTGCACGTCGGGCAACAACGGCGGCTACTCGTGCAGCGCCACGGAGTACAATCAAGCGGCAGGAATCGGAGCGCCGCAAGGTTGGGCCCTGGCCAACGCGCTGTAGCGCTCCGGTGCTGCGCCGCCTGCGGGGCTCCCTACGCCTGCGGCGGATTCGGCGTGGTGGGTATCGGCGGCTCTTGCGCCGGATCTTCGGGAATCGGTACTGACATATTCATTTCCCGCTCTTACCCACATCCGGGAAGGGTATTTGCGGCCATCGAGCCCAGTTATAGCTCACCACTACGCTGCGCGGTCGTAGCTCAATGGATAGAGCAATAGGCTTCGAACCTAGAGGTTGGGGGTTCGAGTCCCTCCGACCGCGTTATTAAAAGCGTACGGCCGCAACGTCAGCGGGGGCCGAACGCCATTGCCTCAGGAATCCCGAACTTATCCTTGATCGACTTGCGCGGCACGCGTTGGTTCGCCGCGTAGATCCTGACGTGCCCCGAGTAGCTATCCTCCGCGGCGTAGAGATCATCGGTTTGGTCCAAGAGTAGCGGCCCAGGCTCGTTGACGCGGTCGGTAATCCGATAGTCCTCATGCGTCGCACCTGGCGGATAGACCGAAATCCAGCCGTGCGACGGCAGCTGACTTGCGTTGGAAACGTAGAGCGTGCCCGTCGCGTCGAGCGCAAGTGCGTCGACACTCGAGATGCCGTCGGTAATGGTGCGGAGCACCTTATCCGAACCCGCCGCATACTCGAGAACGCTCCCGGATCCACTATTGACGAAAACGTTATCCGATCCGTCGATCGCCAGGAGCCTCGGCGTCTTGAGGCCACCCGTGGTTATCCTGCGGAACGGCGAATCCGCGCCCGGTTCGTACACGCTAACGGATGGACGAAGATAGTGGTACTCCGCGGAGCCGTTCACGACGTATAGGTTTCCGTGCGAATCGAAGGCGATCGCGTGGGGAGCGCGCACTCCCCGGCCGATTGCCCGCAAGAGTTGCGTGCCGCCCGGGCTATAAACGTCGATCCGATCGTCCTTCGTCCCGGGGTGCGCGTTCGGGGTCGGCGCCGCACCGTTAATTTCGCACGATGCGCAATCGATTGCGTAAAGGTTGCTTTGAGCATCGGTGGCGACGCCTACCAGCCAGTTGTACCCCGTTAGCGTGCGTACCGGCCGGCCGCTGCCGCGCTCGTAGACCGTGATCTGGCTCCAGCCGTTGACGACGTACAGCTTCCCGTCGCCGCCCAGCGCCATGTAACTTGGATTGCGGGTGGCGACCGTTCGCTCGATGCCTCGGAGCCCAGGGTTGAACACCGTTATGTCGCCGGAACCGGCGCAGCACTCGAGGACGTACACGTACTGACTCGCCGTTGCGTTGGGAGCGTCGCCTTGCGGCACGGCCGGACCCACCGGCGCGACGCTATTTTGAGAACAAGCGGCGAGCGTTGCCGCCAAAAAGGATGCCGCGAGAATGCGCATAGCGTCCCTCCGTTGCCCCGTCTTTCGGGACTTTAGTCATTCTTTACGGCCGCCCGAGCCCCTTGGGATGGCTGCTTGTATTGGCCGACCGATGCGCGCGTTATCGAGGCGGGTCGGGCCACGCCCCGGCGTCGACGGCGCGCTTGATATCCACGTGGCATGGCATCGCCAGAAACTGATCGCGATCTTCGGGCTCCATGTGGATCACGCTTTCCTGCAGCAAGCGCCGCGCTTTGTCGAGGGTACGGGCCGCGGCCTTGGCGTCGCCGCCGGCGTGATATACCTGCGCCGCGGCCCAAAAGCAGTACGTCGGCCAGTCCGTCGCGCGCATGATCGCATCCTCATCGGCCATGAGCTTCTCGATCGCGTCGCGCGCTTGGGCAAGCTCTCCCAAGGCCGCGTGCCAAATCCCGAGGCCGGCGAGCGTCATGCTCGACCACACTTGCGATTGCGAATGCGAGCGCAGCTCGAACGACTGCTCGGCCAGCTCGATCGCTCGCCGGTAATTCCCCGCCTCGGACTCGGCAACGGCGAGATTCTCCAGAATCGAAGCTTCGAGCAGCGCGAAGCCGTGCTCGCGCGCAAGCTTCGAGCTTAGCTCCGCCGCCGCGCGCGCCTCCGCAAGCTCGCCGCTGAGGCCACAGAGAAAGATCAGGTTGTTGAGGCTTCCTACGCGGCCGCGCTCGTCGCCCGCGCGCTCGAACAGTTCGATGACGCTACGCGTCGCCGCTAGCGCGCGATCGAAGAATCCAAGCCGCATCTCGAGCAGCGCCTCGTTCATCAGCGGACCGGCGCTGCCGGCGGGATTTCCTACTTCGCGATAGATACGTCCCGCGGCGGCGTAGTGTTCGCGCGACTGCGCGTAATCGTTGCCGACCGCGGCGTACGTAACGCCGAGACGCCCGTGCGCTTGCGCTTCGGCGGGACGATCGCCGAGCTTGACCGCAAGTTCCAAGCAACGCACGCCATGAACGCGGCAACCCTCCATATCGCGCTGCTGGTACGCCACCGTCCAGCCGCTGCTGTGCGCGAGCAGCTCCAGCACGGGATCGGCGGCGCGAGCAGCGACGCCGGCGGCCTCGTCGAGCAGCGACTTGGCTGCCGCAGGATGACCACGGTGCGCCTGCACGAGCGCGAGCGAACAGAGCGCGCGCGCGATTCCGGGCTCGTCTCCCGACCTCCGGCTCTCCGCCAGCGCGGCTTCGCTGCTGGCATACGATTCAGCCAAGTGCCCCAAGGCAAACGCCATGTTCGCCTCGGCGAGGTGCAGAGCGGCGAGACCGCGGCTATCGCCGGCCGGGAGCGAGGAGCGCAACGCCGCGGCGGCGCGCTCGTGCATTTCGCGGTCGCCGACCGACGCCGCAAACTCCATGCGCTGCAACAGCGCCGAACGATGCAGCACGGCGTCGTCCAGCTCCGCGTCGGCGCTCTCCAGTGCGGTCAGCGCGGCCTCACGCGTGTTGCGGTCGCCACGCCGCGATTCGATCGTCATCCGCTCGAGCAGCAGCTCGGCCTTCCGGCGCGAATCGGGCGCGATCGCTAGCGCGCGCTCGCCCTGTACCGCGGCCTCCGCCAACGCGCCGATCGCGATCGACCGGCGCACCGCTTCGAGATAACAGCGCGTGGCATTGACGAAGTCGCCGGCGGCTTCGTAGTGGCCCCCGAGCGCGGCCGACAGCTCGGAGACACGCTCGGGATAGAGCTCTTCGAGCACGCGAGCGACGCGCCGCCGTCGGATCGCCGCGTCCTTGGGGGGCACTGCCGCGACGATCGCTTCGTGCACGAGGTGATGCGTGAATGAGTACTCGAGGAATCCGCGGCCGCCGGCCTCGCGTATCACCCGCCGGTCCAGCAGCTCGTCGACCGCGTCGTTGAGCGCTGCGTCGTCCCAAGCGCTCACCTCGCGCACCGCGTCGCGCGAGAAGCGGTCGCCGATGCAGGCGGCGATCTCCGCGATCGTGCGCGCGCGCTCCGAGAGACGCTCGATCCGGCGCGCGACTACCTCGTGCAGCGACGCCGGCTCGGAGGCCCGTTCGCCGTCGCGCACGTCGGCGACGATCTGCGTGAGGAAGAGCGGATTGCCTTGCGACGCCGCGATCAGGCTCTCGGCCGGGCGGTCGCGCACCTCGGAGATCGTTGCGCGCAGCTCGTCGACGTCGTTTACCGAGAGACGGCTGAGCCAGAGGCTCTGCGCGCTCGCCGTCACGCGCGCTTCACGCCGCAATCGATGCAGCGCGTGCAGCGGCGGCGTCTCTTCGTCGCGATAGGTGACCAGCACCATCACCGGAACGCCGGAGATTCGCCGCAAGAGAAACTGCAGCAGCTCGAGCGAGGCCTCTTGCGCCGCGTGCATGTCTTCGAGCACGAGCAGCAGGGGCCGCGGCGCGGCCAGCTCCGCAATGCAGCGAAAGAGCGATTCGAAGAGGCGGATGCGCTCGCTGCTCGCGTCGAGACGCGGCGCATCGGCGAGCGAGAGGCGCGCGTGAATCTCGGGCAGCAGCGTCGCCACGCAGGAAAGCGCCATGCTCGGGCGTAGCGACGCCACGATCGGCAGCGCCGAACGCAGCGCGTCGACGACGCTTTCGTAGGGAACCGCTTCGGGCGAGCCGGTTGCGCCGACGAGCACGCGCGCTCCGCCCTCCTCCACGGCGTGGGCGAACTCCATCGCCAGACGCGACTTACCGATGCCTGTCTCGCCGCCGATGAACGCGCACGCGCCGCGCCCCCGCACCACGCGGTTCCACGCATCCATCAAGCGCTCGATCTCGTCGCGCCGCCCGACGAAGGGCAGCAACGAACCGGCGGGCGCCGCCGACGCGCGCTCGCCTTCGCCGTCCTCGCGTCCCAGCGCCTCCCCGCGGGAGATGCGCTCCGCAACGGCGGCAGTCTCCGCCATCGGTTCGGCGTTCATCTCGGAGCGCAGGCGTTTGGCGAACGCGGCGTACTCGCTGAGCGCGCCGGCACGATCGCCGCTTTCGTAGCGCATCGCCACGATGCGGCGCACGACGTCCTCCCGCCACGGATCGACGGCTAACAGCTTGCGCGCCGTCTCGATAGCCAGACCGAGGTTCGCATTCCTGCGGGCTTCGGAGATGCGTTCGGTAAGGCAGCGAAGGTACGTCGTGCGATAGCGCTCGCGAATGAGGTCGAGCCATTCGTCGTAGACTTCGGGCAGCAGGTCGCCGCGGTAGAGTTCGATCGCCTCGTCGAGACGCGAGCGATCGTTCGCAGCCGAGATGAAGGTCTCGACGTCGAGCCACAGGTCGGCATTGGGATTCCACGCGACTTTATCGGTGTCGACCGTTACGTAGCGGTCGACCGGCGCGGGAAGGACCTTGGCAAAGTCGCTCAGCGTCGCGCGCAGCTTCGCTCGTGCCGCGCTCTCCTCATCGTCGGGGTAGAGCAGAAAGGCGAGATACTCGCGCGAGACCGCCGAGCCGCGGTGCAGCAGCAGGTAGGCCAGCACCTGCAGCGTCTTGCGCGGCGTCGCCAGGTTGAATCGCTCTCCGCCGAGCGCCACCTCAAGGTGACCGAAGAGGCGTACGTCGAGGCGTCCGCCCTTCTTATCTCCGTCCGGGCGGAGCTCGCTTACCTTCGCCACCGCTTTGCCCACCATCGCCAAGGTTCTCGGAGGCAGCAACCGCCTCCCCGCACGACCCCTCGACGGCTGCAATGATTGCGCCGGGCCGGCGCCAAAGAGTACGACTCGGAGGCTTTTTACGATGCGTCTTTTTACCGCCATCTCTCGACTAGCTTTTGTCGGCGCCGCAACGTTGGGCATCGCTGCCTGCGGAGGGGGAAGTGCGACGGGGCCCGTTGCACCGCCGCAACCCCCGCCACCGCCCGGTGCGAGCAAGATCCAACACGTTGTGATCATCGTGCAGGAGAACCGCAGCTTCAATAACCTGTTCTACGGCTATCCCGGGGCACGCACCGCAAGCTACGGCTACGACTCTGACGGAAAGAAAGTGCAGCTTCACCCGATCGGCTTGGAGACGACCTGGGATCTCGACCACAGCTCGGGGTCGTTCCTGACGGCCTGCAACGGGCGCGGAGTGTACCCGGGCACGGACTGTCGCATGAACGGCTTCAACAATGAATGGGTGGGCTGCGGCCACTACAGCTACCCGCCGTGCCCCAACGCCAACCCGCCGTATAGCTACGTGCCGCACTACGAAACTCGGCCCTACTTCGATATGGCGCACCAGTACGTGCTCGCCGATGAGATGTTCGCTTCGAACTTCGACGCGAGCAGTTTCATCTCGCATCAGTACATCATCGCCGGCCAAGCGAGTTCTGCAGTGAATTATCCCGACTCGTGGTGGGGCTGCGAAGGCGGTCCCAGCGACAGGATCGGCACGATCACGCAGGCGCGCCGCTACGGACCGGACATCCAGGCCTGCTTCAACAACACGACCCTCGGCGACGAGCTCGACGCCGCCGGCCTCTCGTGGGGCTATTATACCGCGACGATCGACGGCGACGGCAACCTCTGGAGCGCGTATCAGGCGATCTCGCACATCTACCACGGGCCCGATTGGAAAAAGGACGTGATCTCGCCGCAAACGCGCTTCTTCGGCGACGTGTCGCACGGCCGGCTGCGCGACGTGAGCTGGATTACGCCCACCTGCGAGAACTCCGATCACGCCGGTTGCGGTTCGCGTACCGGCCCGTCGTGGGTAACCTCGCTCGTCAACGCAATCGGCAAATCGCGCTACTGGAACTCGACGGCGATCTTCGTCTTCTGGGACGACTACGGCGGTTGGTACGATCCGGTGCCGCCCGAGAAACTCGACTACGACGGCCTAGGCATGCGAATCCCGTTGCTCGTCATTTCACCCTACGCGAAGGCCGGCTACGTGTCGCACGTTCACTACGAGCACGGCAGCATTCTCCGCTTCATCGAAGACCGGTTCGCACTGCCGCAGCTCGCCGCGACCGATACGCGCGCCACCTCTCCCGAAGACGACTGCTTCGACTTCAACGCCGCGCCTCGCCGCTTCGTCCCGATCGCAGCGCCGTTCGACACGCAATACTTCCTCCGCCAACCACCAGACCACCGTTTGCCCGACGCGGAGTAGCCGCGCTTAGTAAGAGAACTCTTGTAGGTGGTTTGACCCGGGTCCGTTGACCCAGCCGGTGCGCTTCGATGGATTGATCGAAATGTGGATCGGTATCACCGAATAGAACGCGTCGGTGAAGTTGAAGCCGTTGATCGATTCGACGAAATCGCCGTTCTCTTGATAGACCACAATGCTGCTGCCCGAGCCCGACGAGCTGGAGTTCGGCTGAGCGATCAGAAAGAGCTTGTTGACGTCGTCGCTGGCGACGAATGCACCGGCGTAGAACTGGCCGCCGCCGTTGGGAAGCAGCTCGTTGAACCCGGTCTGTTTGGCGATGTCGTAGAACTCGACGCCGCCGTCGAGCTCGGTCGTGGTGCACGCAACGCCGGTCTTCGAATCGTAGCCGATGCCGTTGGGAGATCCGCAGCCCACGCTGCCGGGACAGTTGACGCCGGAAAACTGCTTGAGCTTGCCGTTACTGAGGTTGATCGTCGTGATCACGGGCGGTGGGCCGCCCGCCGCGCCGTAACTCGGCGAGCTCGCCATCACCGCGAGGTTATGCGCGGTGTCCTCGGCGAGCTGGGGCGTCGCGCCCAGCGCAAAATCGCGCTCCGAGAGCATGATCACCTTGCGGAAGGTGCCCTTCGCAACGTCGAATGGAATCAGCTCCGACGGGTCGCCGTAGATCCGCTGATAGCCGAAGACGACCGCGTTCGAGGTACTCTGATTCGGCGCCCACTGCAGCACGTTGAAGAGCTTGACCGGCGGCTTCCAGCCGCCGGTGAAACGATTCTTCGTCACCGGGCTCATCAGGCTGTAAATGTCGTGCGTCGGCGTCCTCCCGGGAATGCCGGCCCTCTGAAAATCCACCAGTCCGACGTCGCCGTAGAAGATGCCGTCGTCAACGTAATCGTCGCCGTGCTGCACCGCGTGCCCGGTCTTCACACCGATGGTTTTGACGATCTTTCCCGTCGTCGCGTCGAACGTCTGAATCGACATGTCGGTGTAGCTGATCGAGGCCAGTACGCCGTCGTTGCCGTTTTGATCGACGTCGAAGGCGAAGATCCCGCCGTTATCCGACGGAGTCAGCTCGGGCCCCAGCGAGCCGCCGTTCTTTCCCGCCAAGCCATGGAGGGCAGCCTGCGGCAATGCCGCACTCGCTCCGCTCCCTCCACTTCCCCCGCCGGCGCAGGCGGCGGTGGAAACGAGCATCAACGAAACGGCCAAAGCGTTCCAAAAACTCTTCATTGCGCCATACTGCCTCTCACTAATGAAGAAAATCTGAAGGTGCTTGTGCCGTCATCCCGAGCGCAGTCGAAGGACGGCATGGCACCCCAGCATCGTAGCAAGCGCAACGACGCATGGCTCGCTACGCGTCCCTCGACTGCGCTCGGGATGACAGCCTCGACTGCGCTCGGGATGACAGCCTCGACTGCGCTCGGGATGACAGGGGTGGATCGCGATGACAAAGGGCGGCTAGCACTTGCGGGTGAGGCTGTAACCTCCGCCGTGCAAATGTTTGCCGTCCGCTGAGAGCGTCAGCGTGTGGTTGCCGTAGTACGTGAAGGTAACGGTCGAGCCGTCCAGCGCCCAGTTCCCCGACACGCCGTCGCTGTCGGTCACGTCGCCGTTGAGGCCCATCGTGAACGTCTTGCTGGGACTATCATCGGAGACCCAGGTGCCCACGAGATTGCTGGTGGAGCAGCCGCTGGGAACCGGCGTCGGCGTCGGCATCGCCGCGAGCGGCGTGATGGCGCCGCCGTAGAATTTGTGCGCGATATCCAAGCAGAGCGGTCCGGCGGCGTAAGGATTCGTCGGCAACTGCACCGAGCAGATGAACGTCGCCACGTAACCTTTGGAGAGGCCGTAGCAGCGGACGGTCGCTGCGGCCGTCGGCACGCCGACTACCGGATTCTGCGCCGTCGCGATCCACTCGCCGCTTCCGGGACTCGTCTCGGTCGCTCCGGGCAGGTACGCTTCAAGCGCCGCCTTCGCTTTCGTGCTGCACTCGTCGGCGGTGCCCGTTGGACTGACGTAACGGATGCCGGCCGACATATCGACTGCTGCCAGCGCCACGGCTCCATAGCCGATCGCGGCCACGAGCGCCGCCGCGGCGACCAGCGGCACGAAGCGTCGCGCGCGCGGCTTCATCGGCGGCCGCTTCCGGACGGAAGCATCGCCTGCGATCCGGTCTTCGCGTCGAAGGAGGTGCTCAGCTTGGTGCAGATCGTCGCGGCGCTATCGGGATACGGCGGCACCTGCGCCGCACAGGTAAAGGTGGCGACGAAGCCCTTGTCGAGCGGATAGCAGTGAATGGCGGCGGCGGAGGTCGATCCGTTGGCGGTATCGCCGGCACCGAAGGCCTGCCACTCGCCCGTCCCGGATCCCAGCTCCTGCGCGCCGGTGAAGACCTCGGTAAGCGCCGCCTTCGCAGCGTCGTTGCAGGCGCTCAAGGGCAGCGTGGTCACGACCCTACGGGGGCCGTCGGCCATGTCGAGCGCCGCCGGGGCCGGCAGAGCCAGCGACCCAAACGCGGCGGCTCCGGCCAGCGCTCCCAGTGCGAAGGAATAGCGAAAGCTTTTCGACACGGTCACCTCCTTGGAGCGGGGGCGTTAGACGGCTGCGCACCGCACTCCCCTTGAACGTTGTAGGCTCGTCCGGCACTTGAGAGGAACGAATAACGCGTGCCCAAGATGACAGGCGTTCTGTCGGCCGTCTCCTTCATGGCGGTGGCCGCGTTTACCCTATCCGGCTGCGCCGGTGCCCCGGGCTCCGCCCCGGCTCCCTTGCCGCAGGCCAACGGCCAAGTCCGCAGCGGCACCAGCTCGTATCCCTACGTCCAGCACGTGGTGATCGTCGTGCAGGAGAACCGCAGCTTCGACAATTTCTTCGCAACCTACCCCGGCGCCGACGGCGCGACTTCGGGACTGCTGCGGACGCCCAAGGGCGACAAGACGATTCGCCTCGAGCCCGGGCAGCTCGCAACCGATAGTCTTGGGCACGAACACTTCGCGTTCGAAAAAGAGTTCGACCATGGAAAGATGGACGGCTTCAATCACGTAGACCGCGCGTTGGAGCACGGCGACAAGATCCCAGCCGGACGCTACGCCTACCGCTACGTCAAGCCGCAGTACATCAAACCGTACTGGACGATCGCGCAGAACTACGTGCTCGGCGACCACATGTTCTCGACCCAGGGCAGCAGCAGCTTCACCGCCCACCAAGACTTGATCGCCGGGGGTACGCCGATTGGCTCCGCCGGCGACAACGTGATCGACTTTCCGACGCCCTCGTCGTGGGGATGCGACGCACCGACGGGCACCGTCACCTCGCTGATCACCACCACGGGTAAATACCTCAAGGACAAAGGGCCGTTCCCGTGCTTCACCTACGCGACGCTGCGCGATCTGCTCGACGGCCAGGGCCTTTCCTGGGCCTACTTCACCAACAACAATCCGGGATCTCTCTGGGACGCGTTCGACGCAATCAGCGCGGTGCGCTACGGTTCGGAATGGACGAACAACATCGTTCGCCCGCAGACGCGGTTCTTCGACTACGTGAGCGGCAGCAATCTGCCCGCGGTCTCGTGGGTGATTCCCGACGCGTACGATTCGGATCATCCGGGCGATCACATCGACCGGGGCCCATCATGGGTGGCGAGCATCGTCAACGCGATCGGCGAGAGCCCGTACTGGGATTCGACCGCGATCGTGGTCGTCTGGGACGACTGGGGCGGATATTACGACAACGTGCCGCCGCCGCAGCTCGACGGTCAAGGCCTTGGCATCCGCGTGCCGATGCTGCTGGTCTCAGCTTACGCGCGCGAGACCTCGTCGAGTCAGCCGGGATATATCTCGCACACTCAATACGAGTTCGGCAGCATCCTCAAGTTCATCGAGAACAACTGGAACCTCGGGAGCCTCGGAACGACCGACCAGCGCGCGAACAGCCTCATCGACTGCTTCGACTTCTCCCAGTCGCCGCGGCCGTTCGTCGCCATTCCGTCCGACTACTCGATCGGCTTCTTCAAGCACGAAAAACCCTCGGGCTTGCCGGTGGACGACCAATGAGTCAGTCGCGCAAGAAAATCGACGCGATCTACGAGCTGCGCAGGGCGGCCGAAGAGAAGGCGCTGGCCGAAAAGGCGCTCGAGGAGAACCCCGGCCCGAAGCGCCGCGACCAGCTGCTCGAAGCGCAGATGACGCTGGAAGCGAAAACCCACGATGCGATCGACGTCTGCCACGAGTGCGGCCACGCACACGATTCCGGCGCCGCACACGGCGCAAAGGATTCGGTCTAAGCCGGATCCGGCAGTTGCTTGATGAGGCGCAGGCCCGTGCCGCCCTCGAGAAATTCGACGCCGTCGAGCACTTCGTGCATGATGAAGAGACCGTATCCGCGCGGCGCGCCGCGCGGGGGCGCCTCCACCCGTTCGGGAGGCTCGAAACCCTCGCCGCGGTGACGGATTTCGGCGAAGAGGCGGCCATCCTCGACCCAACATTTCACGGTCAACGTCGGGCCGCCGCCGTGTTCGACGCAGTTCGCGACTGCCTCCCCGGCGGCGAGTTCGAAGGAGACGAGATCCTCGCCGAAGAGCCGCGATTTGGCGAAATCAATCACCAGCCGGCGCGCTCGCCTGGCTCCTTCCGCCGAGCACGGAAAGCGCCCGAAGCAGAGCGGGGTTACGGCGGGGGCGCTTGCCGCAACGGGGCCGGCCCGACGCCCGACGCGTTGCGGATCGCGTCGACGTCGGCCACCAGTGCGGTGCCCAGCTGATCCTTCGGTGGACAGGAGAGATCGGGTGAGGTCCAACCCTGCCACGTTACATGCAAGGTCGTCCCGAATGATGCGCTCTTCATGCAGGGAACCGTCGCGACGTTGCCACTGCGCGCCGCTGCCAAGTCGGCGAAGAATTTCTTCACCGTATCGGCGGAGACCGTAAACGCTTTCGCCGGGCCGGGCGAAGCGGTCGTGCTGCGCCCTTGCATCGAGATCGACGCCGCTCCGTCGGCGGAGACTTCGATTCGATAGCCGAGCGTGTTCGTCGAACCGGAGTCGACGATGAGCGCCGTATCGGGCGCCGGCGTTGCCGCCGTCATTGCGACCGCCCCCAGAGCGAGCGCCGCCGCGGCGACGAATGCTTCAAAGCGAACCGATGCCATTGGGACTCCCCCATCCTGTCGGCCCGTCGAAACCGACCTGAGCCGTGCAAATGTAGTGAACGCTCGAGGCGCACGTCACGCCGAGGTTGGCGTCGAGATTGTTGCCGCTAATCACGTCGAACGCGTTGCCCACGTGCTTCTTCCAGATTCCCGACGCGCCGGTCTGCGTAGCGGCGTTGCCGGCCAGCGCGAACGCAGCCGCGATGATCTGCGCCGAAGCGCTGGTGCCGCCGTAGAGCCAGAAACAGTGACTCGGGCACGTGCCGCCGTTCTCCTCAGAATTGTAGACGATCACCGGGGAACGAAGCGACGCGCTGGCCGAGATGTCGGCCGCCGAGCGCATCGTGCACTGCCTATCGGTCTGCCACGAGGGCTTCCCGATGTCCTTGCTGCAGCCGCTGCCGGTCGCGCCGCACGGGCCGCCGCAGGCGTCGTACGTCCAATCGTTCCAGACGGTCTCACTCCAGCCGCGTTTGTTGGCCGCGGTCACGAGGTGCGTTCCTCCGACGCACACGACGTACGTATAGGTGCACGGCTGATAGGGGCCACCCCCGTAGGATCCGCCGCCTCCGTTATCGCCGGCAGCCGCAGCGATCACGACGCCGCTCTGGTTGAAATCGGCGTTGTCGCCGCCGAACTCTTTGATGCCCCACGACGCGCCGACGTACTTCGCGCCGAGACGGCCGGCGGTCTTTACCGCTGGGTAAAGGTTCGTCGTATAGTCGTTGTTTGCCTGAACCAAGATGATCTTGCAGTTCGGGCAGATGGCCGAGACCATGTCGAGATCGAGCGATTGCTCGCCCTTCCAGTCGTCACTCTTCGGCGGCTCCGGCGGAAGCGGCGAGCTTTGACCGTTCTGATTGACGATCCGCAGGCACTTCGACGCCTCCGTACAGGCTTTGAGCCCCATCGTCTTGCGATAGACGGCCATATCGCCGGCGGCATGATCGTAGCCGTACGCGTCGACGATCGCGACGGTTTTATTGTAGCCGGCGATCAGCGACGAAAAGTGATAGGCGTGCTGCAAATCGATCGGACAGTAGCCCTCCGAGAAGATCGAGCGGCAGTCCTGTACTTCGCCGTTCGCTTCGACCAGCTCGTCGGATGCCGTGCCGAGCAGGTGGGGCGCGACGTCGTTTCGCACCATCGCGAAGCAGCGGGCGCGGTCGCGCAGCGTCTGCGAGCAGAGGCTGCGAACCGGGTAGGCTCCGAAAAACGGAACGTCGCCGTCGCCGGCAACGGAGAGCGCCGGCGTAGCGCCGCTCGGAAGGAGGGACGGCGCCATTCCGCCGCCGGAGCATGCTCCCAGCGCGACGATCGTCAGCAGTGAAAGGGCGCGAACGAAACTTCGGTTATTTTTCATCTTGTCTCATCATGAAAACGGGGCTTCCGTTGGGATAGTTCCGGAACGCGCGAAAGGATGCCTCGTCGCGACGCCGCTGGGCCGCGATCTCTTCATCGCGAGCGACGGTTTGGCGATCGTCGAGAGCAGGTTCGTGGCGCGCCGGCGTGGCCCGCGCTCACAACCGAGCGACGTGCTGCTCCTCGAAGCAAGCGCGCAGGTGCGCGCTTACTTCGAGCGCCGCCTCAGCCGGTTCGACCTGCCGCTGCAGCTCGCCGGGACGCCGCTGCAGATTGCCGCATGGCAAGCGGCGGCGTCGCTGAGCTTCGGCGAGTTTGCCTCGTACGCCGACATTGCCGCGGCGATTGGCCGCCCCGGCGCGCATCGCGGCGTCGCATCGGCGATGGCCGCGACGGCGATCGATCTCTTCGTTCCCGCGCACCGCGTGATCGGCGCCGACGGCCGCGTGAAGGGCGCGAATCCCGGATCGGTGCGTCTCCGTCTGGTGCTCTTCGAGCGCGGTCATCCGGCCAGAGGTTCGCCGTAACCGGCGTTCTCGAGCGTCTCGTGCAAGAACGCGGTCTGATAGGCGAGGATGTCCTTGACGAACGGAAACTGCGGATGCAGGCGCTGCGCGCTCGTACGATAACGCTCGCCATCGCGCTCGAGAATTCCCCACTGCACCATGAGCGGGAGCGCGGATCGAATCATGCGGTGCGGGTCGCGACGCAGCTCGGGTTCGACGAAGAGTTGTGACGGCAGTCCCGCCAAGCGTTCGCGAATCGCGGCCGCAGCCTCGTCTTGGGTGAACCAACCCTCGCGCTCGTGGAGCCACTCGCCAAGAAGCTGGCTGGTGACGACGGGACGAATCGCCGCGAGCTTGCCGATCATCGGCGCACCCTCGAGCGGCTCCACCCGGCAGAGCATCGATAGCCGGCGTGAGACGAACGGATCGTAACTCACTCCCACCAGATAGATCGTCGCCAGCGGCGACAGCCGGTCGATCACGCCGCGCATCGGGCGCATGCGTCCGTCGATCGTATAGTGCCCTTCGGGGGTAAGATAGAACGTGGCGCCGCGGCGCACGATGTCTTCCATGAAGGCGAGATCGCCCTCGACGCCGGCGCGCGTCTCTTCCATGATCTCGCGGCGATAGGGCTCGCGCATCGTCGATACCTTGACGACGGTGCGTGCTTCGAGGAAAAACTCGCGCCGCCACAGATCGCTGGTGCGCGTACCCGGCGGAAATTTTCCAGCGACGCGCTCGTCGAAGACCTCGCTCAGCGGCAGCGGCCCGTGACGCCGCTGGACGGCGAACGCGAACGCAGCGAGCGCGCGCGAGGCCAGCTCATTTTCCAGCGGAAGCATGCCCAGCGCCATCAGCATCTTCCCGGCGTTGACGCCGCGAAACGCAAAGCTCACCCACGGGAGCCGGTCGGCGAGAAACCCGGGTTCGTACATGCGCCTCGAGCTGGCGGTGAAGATCGGATGGCGCCAGGAGCCGCTGTGCACGGTCATGGTCGAAACGATCGCCGGCGATTCGAAATCGTGCTGGTGGTTGGCGACGATCAGCGTCGCCCCGCGGCGCCGCGGAAGCCTCCCCCACGTGCGCATGCGGTAGGCCGTGTGATCCCAGATGTAGTTGGAGGTCACGGCGGCAAAGCGCAGCGGCCAGCCCCAGAGCGAGGAGAGCGGCCGCCGGCCGACACGCAGAACCGAGAGTGACGCCAGCGCGAAGCTGAAACCCGCGAAGGCGAAGACGGCCTGGTAACCGGCGCGCGTGCCGCCGAAGAGCCCGATCAGCCAACCGCCGAAGAGCGGCGCGATGATATTGGGAATGCTCGAGCCGATCCCCCACAGGCCGAGGTCGCGCCCGACGTCGCGCATCTTCGGAATCGTATCCATCGCCAGCGCCCAGCCGGTGGACATCACGCCGCCGAAACCGATGCCGAAGAGCACGGCGAACGGCAGCATCCACGCGAGCACGGGCGCGAGTGCGAATCCGATCGTCGCCAGCGCCATTGCGGCGATCGCGGCCGCGGCAATTAGCTTGCGCGGCGCGCGGTCGGAGAGGATGCCGAGATAGATGCTCGAGGTCAACGCACCGACGATCGTCGCGAATGCATAGAGCGCCGTTCCCGCCGAAGCGTTCTGGATGTGCTGCACGTCGCGGATGAAGAACAGGACGAACGTCTGCAGCATCGTTAGTCCGAAGAATACGAGTACCCGTGCCGCAAACACGACTCCGAAGTCGTGCCAGTCGCGCACGCGAGCGTGCTCTTCGCCATCGTAGGTTCCCTCGCCGATCGCGAGCAGCGAGAGGCCGCCGAGCGTCATGATCGCCGCGGTTACCGTGAAGGTGATCGCCGGGTCCGGCATCGACCCCGCGATGGCGAAACCGAGGATGCTGCCCACCAGCGTTGCGACGCCGCGCACGCCCGAGGCCACGCCCCACTGCCGTCGCGGCACCGATTCGGGCAGCATTACTTGGTACGCGCTCAGCGCGACGTTGGCGCCGAGCGTGGCGATGACGAGAAGAATCGCGAACCAGACGAGCGTGTGCGTGTAGGGGATCGCCGCCAAGGCTGCCACGTCGATTGCGACGCCGGCGCCGGCGAAGGCGCGCCGCGAGCCGCCCCGGCGGCGCAGCGCGTCGGAGAGCCACCCGGCGAAGAGCGGCACGAGTGCGGTCGCCAGGGCGACGATGCTCGCCAGCCACGCGAGCACGGCGACGTGGTTTTGCGGCGCGAGGCGGATCGTCGAGGCCGGAACTGCGATAGCCATGAGCGCCGTATCCTGAACGGTGAGCGGCACCCACAGCGCGTTGAGGACGACCCAACCGCGGATCTCTCGCAGATTGGTTTTGGAGATAGGCAACTTACGGCGCTATTGCTTGACCGCGTCGATCAGCACGATGCCGCGACCACCGAAGTCGCGCAGTTGGTCGAGCGCGGAGATGGCCGCACCGACTGGCGTGTCGGGGTTCGACGCGTCGCTGAGCGAGAATCCGGTCTGCCGCCTGACCTGAGCGTCGATCGGATCGCGCCACAACGCCGGCATGTGTTTGAAGCGGCCGATGAGCTGCAGCATCGGACCGGCCTTGTCGTCGAGCGTCTGCGGATCGATCGCCATCACTACGACGCCGTGACGCTTGCCGTTCTCGGTGTCGGTGAACGCAGCGAAATCGAAACCAAGCTCGCGCGTGTGGGTCCGCACGGAGTCGATGCCGTTGCCGGTGATCGCGACCGTATAGCCGGGGGGCGGGCTAGCGACGAGATCTCCGAGCCACGCTTCGAGCGCCGGCATGAACGCCTGCGTGCCGGCGACGACGTCGTGACCGTCGTAGGTTCCCGCGCCCTGCTCGAAAACCGCGCGGTCGGCCGTGCCGGGAGTCGCCACGATCGTGCGATGCCATTGGCGCGCCGAGAGCACGTTGGCTCCCTCAAAGAGCGGAAAGGCTATCGGATTGGTCGCCGATCCCGCGGATCCGGCGCCTCCGTGGCTGCCTCCGGAGCAAGCGGCTAACGCCGCAGCGAGCGCCACGAAACGCAGGTGCTTCATTCGGCCAGGCGTTTCGAGGAGAAGCCCACCGCCCCCCGTAAGCCCGCAGGCGTGCCCCTCTCCTACGGTTCCTATCTGAAGGTCGACGAACTGCTCGCGTTGCAGCAGCCGCTTTCGCAGCCGCCGCACCACGACGAGATGCTCTTCATCGTCATTCACCAAGTCTACGAGTTGTGGTTCAAACAGCTGCTGCACGAGATCGACGGGATCGCCCGGTCGCTCGACCGCGACGACCTCCTGCGGGTCACCAAGGGCTTCCGGCGCGTTCATACAATCCAGCGCCTGCTCGAACAGCAGGTCGATATTCTCGAGACGATGACGCCACAGGAATTCAACCAATTCCGCGACCACCTCAATCCCGCTAGCGGCTTTCAATCGGTGCAGTTCCGCGAGCTGGAGTTCGCCTGCGGGTTACGGCGTACCGATGTGCTCCGTTGGATCGAACTCGACGACGCCGCGCGGGCGCGTTTGCAGCAGCGGGCCGATTCGCCCTCCCTCTACGATCGCGTCAAGGCGCTGCTGCGTCGCCGCGGGTTTACGGTGGATACGTCGCAAGAGCTGGTCGCAGCGTTCTTGCAGATCTATCGTAACGAAGCGGCACACTACGACCTCTATCTGCTGCTCGAGGACCTGATCGAGTTCGACGAACGGCTGCTGCTCTGGCGCGGGCGCCACGTGCGCATGGTCGAACGGATGATCGGTCAGCGCATCGGCACGGGGGGCTCGCCGGGCGCGGCCTACTTGGAGAAGACGCTGCAGTACCGGCTCTTCCCCGAACTGTGGGAAGTGCGCACCTATCTCGGAGAGGGCACCTACGGATGACGCCGTGGCGCGAGCAGTTTCCCATCCTGTCGGATTCGACGTATTTGGTGAGCCATTCGATGGGCGCCGCGCCGCTGCGCGCCCGCGAGGCGCTGGAAAAGTACTGGAACCAGTGGGCCAGCGACGGTCCCGAGGCGTGGGAGCAGTGGCTGCCGCGCATCGGCGAGATCGCCGACGGGATCGGCGCGATCGTCGGTGCGCCGCCGGGCTCCGTCTTCCTCGGTCCGAACGTTTCGGTGCTGCAGGCGGCGCTGGGGAGCTGCATCGACTTCGGCGCTCAGCGCAACGAGGTCGTGTACGAGGCGCTGCAGTTTCCCTCGATCACCTACGTCTGGCGTGAGTGGGAACGTTACGGGGCGCGTAACAAGATCGTCGCCTCTCCCGACGGACGCACGATTCCCACGCAAGACATCGTCGACGCGATCGGCGAGAAGACGGCGATTGCAGTCATCTCGCACGCGTACTACGTATCGGGAGCGCTCGCCGACCTCGAAGCGATTCAAGACCGTTGCCGCCACGTCGGCGCGCTGCTCTGCGTCGACGCCTACCAGACGACGGGCATCGTCCCCTACGACGTGCGCGCGCTCGATCTCGACATCGTAACCGGCGGTTCGCATAAGTGGCTCTGCGGCGGCCCGGGATGCGGCTGGATCTACGTGCGGCCGTCGCTCGCGCAGGAGCTGCGGCCGGCGCTCACCGGCTGGATGGCACACGAGCGGCCCTTCGCGTTCGAAGCGGCGCCGGTGGTCTACGCCTCGTCGATGTACCGCTTCGGCCACGGCACGCCGACGATTCCGGGGTACGTGGTGGCGGCGCCCGGTCACGAGATCATCCGCGCGATCGGCGTCCCGCAGATTCGCGAGCACAACATCCGTCTGACCGATCGCATCGCGGCGATGGCGCTCGAACGCGGCCTGCGCGTGAACACCCCGCTGCAGGCGGAGCGGCGCACCGGTTGGATCGGCATCGACTTCGACGGCTCGGAGGCCGCCTGCCGCAAGCTGATCGAGCGGCGCGTCTTCCTCGACTACCGGCCCAACTGCGGGATCCGCGTCGGTCCGCACTTCTACACGACCGACGACGACGTGACCGCGTTCTTCGCGGAGTTGGACGCCATTCGGTGATCGGGTCGATGATCGTCGACCATACCAGGATAGGCGCCGCGTTCCGGCGCCTTTCGCTTCCCGTTGCCGTGCAGATGCTCGGCGACCAGCTCCTCGGAACGGTCGATACGATCGCCATCGGCAGTCTCGGCACCGTCGCGCTCGCCGGTGCGACGGCTGCCAATGCGATCTTCACGACGATCGTGTTTTCGATCCTCGGCCTCATTAGCGGCACGTCGATCGTCGCGGCGCAGCGCATCGGCGCACACGACGTCGACGGATTCGCGCGCACGGTGCGTGCGGGCGCGCTGATTCCGCTGCTTGCGAGCGCCGGCGCCTTTCTTTTGAGCGTCGCAGCCGCCCCCGCGCTCATGCACTGGATGGTGGGCGACCTGTCTTCCACCCATGCCAGCGCAACCTACGTGATGTTGCGCTGCGCATCGATGCTGCCGATCGCCATTTCGGGAACGCTCGTGCTCAGCTTGGGCGCCGCGGGAAACCGTCAGCTCGGCGTGCTGGTGCTCGTCGTGGTCAACCTGGTGCACATTCCGCTCCTGCTCGTGCTCGGACTGGGTTGGCTGACGCACCATCCGTACGGGATCGTCGGCGCCGGCGTTTCGTCGCTGCTCTCCGAGACGATTGCCACCGGTTACGCACTGGTCTACGTTGCGCGCCGTCCGCAGTACCGCATCTTCGCCGAGCGTACGATCTCATGGGCGGTGGCCAAGCGCACCGCGCTGCTGGGTCTCCCCGAAGGCGTCTTCCTCTTGGCGGTGCTCGCGCCCGACGTGTTTATCGTCGCGATGCTGGCGCCGTTGGGCGCGATCTACGTCGCGGCGTTCCGCGCGCTCAACGTCGTCTCCGACCTCACGTTCGTCGTGCCGGGGCCGCTCCAGAGCGCCACGCAAATCGTCATCGGTCAGCGGCTCGGCGCCGGCGACCCCGCTGGCGCAAACTCGTTCTTCCAGCGCGCGCGGCGCGTCTCGTTCGTCGTCACCGCGCTCGCCGGCGTGGTGACCGCGGCGTTTGCGTGGCCCCTGGCCTATGCCTTCACGCTCAACGCTGCGGTTGCGTCGGTGGCAGCGCTGCCGCTCGCGCTGCATATGGTGACGCTGCCGCTCAAAGGCTGGGCGATGGTCTCGCTCTCGCCGATCCGCGCCTCCGGCGACACGCGCTTCTCGATGACGGTCGGTCTGGCGTGCGGTGCGCTGGTGCTCCCGCTGGCCTGGTTCGGCATCGAGCACTTGCATCTCGCGCTCTACGCGGTGCCGCTGGGCTGGATTGCCGCGTGGACCGTCCGCCTGGTGCTCACGCAATGGAAGCTGCGGGATGGCGCGTGGATGCGACGGGCGCCGCTCGCAGCCTAACCCTTGTCATCCCGAGCGCAGTCGAGGGACAGAGCTCCGATAGCCGGAGCGTCGTTCGCGGCGGGTCTTGCGCAGGGGTTGGTTTAAAACCGAACTGTCATGGCGTTTACCGAGGGGTTTATTTCGGAGCTGGTTGGGCGTCGCGCGACGATCGACGATCTCCCGATCGGTAAGGTGACCGACTTTGTCGTTGGTAAGCCCGACGCCGTGTTTCCGCAGATCGACGGGTTGGTGATCAAAACCGCGCAGGGACTGCGCTTCGCGCCGATCGAGACCGTGGCCGACGTGGATCGCGACGGTACCGTCGCGCTGACGGTCGCGCCCAAGGAGCCCGCTCCGGCGGCACAAGAGGAGCTGTACCTCATCGCCGATCTGCTCGACAAGCAGATCGTCGACATTGACGGGCGTAAGGTCGTGCGCATCAACGACATCGAGGTCGCTAACGCCGGCGGACGGCTGCGCGTGGTCGCCGCGGACGTCGGAATCGCCGGTCTGCTGCGGCGCTTGGGGCTGCGTTCGTTCGGCCGGCGCTGGCTCACACGCATCGGCAACGTGCCGCGCTCGATGATCGCCTGGGATTCGGTGCAGCCGATTCGCGACGTCAACCCGTCGCAAGTGCGGCTCTCGGTCAAAGAGAACCGGCTCGCGCGGCTGCATCCCTCCGAGCTGGCGGAGATCATCGGCGACCTCTCGGCGCGCGAGGCCGCGGCGGTTGTCGGTCAGCTCGACGACGAGACCGCCGCCGACGCCTTCGAACACCTCGATGCCGACACGCGCAAGAACCTCATCGACGACATCGGCACGCAACGCGCGGCCGACATCATCGAGGAGATGGACTCGGACGACGCCGCCGATCTGTTGGCCGAGCTTCCCGAAGAGCAGCAGTCGGAGCTGCTCGCGGAGATGAACGCGTATACCGCCGGCGAGCTGCGTGCGCTGGTGCAGTATCCGGAGGATACGGCCGGCGGCATGATGACCACCGACTACGTGTGGATCTACCCCCACCGCACGACCGAGGCCACGATTCGCAAGATTCGCGAGATCGCACCGGTCTCTGAGTTCATCTACTATCTCTACGTGCTCGACAAAGACGACCATCTGCTCGGCGCGCTCTCGCTGCGCTCGCTGCTGCTCGAGCTGCCGACCGCGTTCATCGAGCGCATCATGGAGACCGATCTGGTCACGGTGGCGCCCGACACGCCGGCCGTCGACGTCGCCTCGACGATTGCGAAGTACGATCTGCTGGCGCTTCCGGTCGTCGACGACCACGGCAAAATGTTAGGGATCGTCACCGTCGACGACGCCATCGATGCGATCATGCCCGACGAAGTTGCGAAGAAGCTGCCACGCGTGCGTCCGCGGCATCGCGCGCACGCTCCGGCGCCGTGAGGCCCGAAGCGATCGTCGAGTTTGCGGAGAGCCTCGCACGCATCAGTGCCTCGGGAGGTGGGCCGAAGGCGCTCGCCGCGCAGCTCGCACGCGCAACCGGCGGCGGCGTGCTGCTCGAAGACGCGCAGTGGCATCACGTGACGGCGGCGGGAACCAACGGCGTCCCGCCCAGCGCGCGCGCCGTCGCCGAAAACGGTGCGGCAGGGAGGGTGCTGCAGGTTCGCTGCGGCGACGCGCACGTCGGCTGGCTCTCGCTCTTCGGCGCCGACGACGGCGACGGCCCCGAGCTGCTGCTCCGCCTCGCTGCAGCCGCAATCGGCACCGAGTTGGGGCGCGACGCGACGCGACGACTGCACGCGTCGAGCTTTTGGGACGCGCTGCTCGCGGGAAGCTTTTCCGACGCGACGGCGGCGCGTCAAGAGGCCGCGGCGCACGGGATCACGCTCGCCGCGCAATACTGCGTGGTCGTGCTCGAAGCCGAGGCGCCCGATGCCGGCGCGCCCCCGCCGGGGCTCTCCGAACTGAAGGCGCTGGCGACTGAGGCGTTTCGCGCGGGCGCCGGCGATTTGGGAATGTGCGAACGAGAGCAACTGCTCTTTGCGATCGTGCCCGCGGCGCGCGCCGTCGATGCGAGCAACGCGCGCACCGCGGCAACCCTGTTGCCGCGCTCGGCCGCGCGGCGCAAAACTCCGCTGCGCATCTCGGGCGGCGTGGGCACGCTCGAAGCTCCTGCCGAGCTCGCGCGCAGCGCCGCGACGGCTCAAGCAGCGCTGACGATCGCGCGACGCGCTTTCGGCAGCGGACGCGTCGTCGCCTACGACGAGTTGGGTGCCTATCCGTTGCTCTACGAAGGCGCCGACGGCGCCAGGCTGCGCTCTTTTGCGGCGGGCGTGCTCGCGCCGCTGCGCGCGTACGACCAGAAACACCAGACCGAGCTGGAGCGCACGTTAAAAATCTACTTCGCCGTCGGCCAGAACATCAAGACGGCGTCGGAGCGCCTCAACGTGCATCGTCAGACGATCTTCTATCGCCTGCGACAGATCGGCGAGATCACCTCGCGCTCGCTCGAGGCACCACACGACCAGCTCACCTTCCGTATGGCGATTGCAATCGATGACCTCCACGCCTGAACCCCGCTGGCGCCGCCCGTCGGGCAAGCGCGACGTCGTCAAGCTCGCGCGCGAGCAGGACGTACGCTTCGTACGTCTGGTCTTCGCCGATATCTACGGCGTGAGCAAGAACGTCTCGATTCCGGCCGAACTGCTCGACGATGCGCTGGAGGGGTGCGTGACGTTCGACGGTGGCTCGATCGACGGTTTCGTACGCGGCGAAGAGCTCGACATGATGCTCCGGCCGGATCCTTCGACGTTCGCCGTATATCCGTGGCGCGCCGCACCGCTGGGACGCGAAGGCCGGCTGATCTGCGACATCGCGATGCCCGACGGCACGCCGTTTGAAGGCTGTCCGCGTACCACGCTGCGCCGCGCCGTCGAGAGCGCCTCGGCGCTGGCCGGCGTACGCGTCGGGCTCGAGGTGGAGTTCTATCTCTTCCAGCGTTCGGCGACCGCGCCGTCGACCGCGACGACCGACGTCGGCTCATACTTCGACTTTTCGGCGAACGATCGCGGCGAAGAGGCACGCAACGCGATCGTCGATGCGCTGCGCGCGATGGGATTGCCGATCTCATCGGCGCATCACGAGCACGGCGCGGGGCAGCACGAGATCGACGTCGCGCACGACGATCCGCTCGCTGCCGCCGATCACGCGCTCACGCTGCGCACGATCGCCAAACACGTCGCCGCCGACTTCGACCTCGACGCCACGTTCATGCCCAAGCCGCTCGAAGAGCGCGCCGGCAGCGGACTGCACGTCGACTTTCGCCTTCCCGACGAGAGCGACGAAGAGACGGCGCTCTACGTGGCGGGCGGACTACTCGCGCACGCCCCCGCGGCGACCGCGATCTGCAATCCAACGGTCAACTCGTACAAGCGGCTCGTCGCCGCGTGGGACGCCCCCGTCTACGCGGTGTGGTCGCAGCGCAGCGCCAACGCGCTGGTGCGCGTGCCGCCGAGCCAGCAACCGCCGCGCGTCGAAATGCGCAGTCCCGATCCCGCTTGCAATCCGTACCTCGCGCTGGCGGTGCTCATCGGCGCGGCGGCCGACGGCATCGCGCGCGGCACGCTTCCGGGTCCGGCGTTCGCGGGTTCGACGTATCAGTTGAGCGAGTCGGAACGTCGCGAGCGCGGCATCGGCACGCTGCCCAAATCGCTACGCCAAGCGATATCCGAACTCGACGGCGATGCCGTCGTGCGCGGCGCGCTCGGCGACCACCTCTACCACGCGTTCCGCGACGCCAAGCTCGAAGAGTACGAACGCTACCGCCGAGCCGTCCACCCCTGGGAACGCGAGCAGTACCTGAGGCTGTACTAACCTTCCCCTATCTGTTGCTCGCGACCGTGCTCGCCGCGTTCTTAAGAACGTTCCATGCGTACTCGACGTCGCTTCGCTGCGTTCGGAGGTTGCCGATTGCCAGTCGCAACGCATAGCGTCCGTCGAGTTTGGTGTGCGAGAGGAACAGTTCGCCGCTCGCGTTGACGGCGCGCAAGATTTCGGCGTTGAGCGTCTCGAGGGCGGGCTCCTGCAGGCCCGCAGGAGCGTAACGAAAGCACACCACGGAGAACGGGTGCGGCGCCAGCACCTCCCACTGCGGCTCCGCACGTACCCACGACGCGAACTCCTGCGCCAGTTCGATGTGCCCGCGCAGCCGCCGGCGGATGCCCTCGGCGCCGAAGTGGCGCAGCACGAACCAGAGCTTGAGCGCGCGGAACCGGCGTCCGAGCTGCAAACCGTAATCCATGTAGTTCACCACGCCGGCTTCCGGCGTCGTGAGATACTCGGGCACCAGCGCGAAGGCGCGGCGCACCACCGATTCGTCCTTCAAAAAAAGCACGGAGAGATCCATCGGCACGAACATCCACTTGTGCGGATTGAGCACGAGCGAATCGGCCAGCTCCACACCCTCGATCATCGGGCGGAACTCCGGAATCAACGCCGCCGTTCCCGCATAGGCCGCGTCGACGTGCAACCAAACCTTCTTCTCGACCGCGATCTCGGCGATCGCGCGCACGGGATCGATCGACGTGGTCGACGTCGTGCCGACGGTCGCGACGACCGCCAAGGGTCGCATTCCCGCGGCAACGTCGCGTTCGATCGCCGCGCGCAGGGCGCCGGGCCGCATGCGAAACGCCTGGTCGCAATCGACGCGCACGACGTTGTGCTGCCCCACGCCCAGCGCGATCGCGGCCTTTTCCACGTGCGAGTGCGTCTCGCCGGTGATGTAGACGCGCAGCGGCGGAAGGTCTCGCCCGGTCATGCCGCGTTCGCGAATATCCAGGTCTAGCGCTTCGCGCGCGGCGGCCAGCGCGGTGAAGCCCGCGATCGAGGCGGTATCGTAGATCACGCCCGTCCAAGAAGGCGGCAGCTCCAGCAGTCGCGCCAGCCAGCGCAGCGTCACTTGCTCGAGTTCCGTGGCCGCCGGCGACGTTCGCCATAGCATCGCCTTTACGTCGAGCGCGGCGGCGAGCGCTTCTGCCGCGATGCCCGCCGGCGCCGCGCTCGTGGCGAAGTACGCGAAGAAGCGCGGGTGGTTCCAGTGCGTCGTACCAGGCACGATAATGCGCTCGAAATCGGCAAGTATCTCCTCGAACGGCACGCCCTGTTCCGGCGCCTCTGCAGGGAGCGAGGCGGCGATCTCTCCGGGGGCGACTGCCGGCATCACGCGATGGGCCTCGGGGTGCTCGAAGTAGCCGCGAATCCATGCGGCAACGCGGTCGAGCCCGGGATCTAACGCGTCGTCCATGGCGTGGGGTGTTGGCGCTTGGAATGGAGAAGGCCCTGGCATGAAGTACCGCACCTATCCCCAGAGCGACGTCACCGTCAGCGAGGTCGGCTTCGGCCTGTGGACGACGTCGACGGGGTGGTGGGGCGATAAGAGCGACGACGAGGCCGTCGCCATGCTGCGCGAGGCGCACGATCTCGGCATTACCCTCTTCGACGCCGCCGACACCTACGGCAACGGCCGCAGCGAAGAACAGCTTGCCAAAGCATTTAGCGACCGGCGCGAGCGGGTGATCTACGCCACGAAGTTCGGCTACGACTTTTCCAGCGCCGCGGAGGCTCGCCGCGGACAGTCCGAGCTGCCGCAAGACTTCTCACCCGCCTTCGTGCGCAAGGCGCTCGAAGCGTCGCTGCGCCGTCTACAGACCGACCACGTCGATATTTACCAGATGCACAACGCGCGCATGGCGCAGATCGACGACGATTCGCTCTGGGAGCTGCTCGAATCGCTCAAACAAGAGGGAAAGATCCGGATGTACGGCGTCGCGCTCGGGCCGGCAATCGGGTGGCTCGGCGAAGGCGTCGAGGCGGTGCGCCGGCGGCAGGTCCCCAGCCTGCAGATCATCTGGAACATTCTCGAACAGTATCCCGGCGACGAACAGGTCCGCGCGGCCGAGGAGTCGGACGCGCCGACCGGCTACATGATCCGCGTACCCCACTCCAGCGGCATGCTCGAAGGGAACTACACGGCGGAGACGACGTTCCCGGCCAAGGACCACCGCCGCCATCGCCCACGCGAGTGGCTGATCAACGGCGTCAAGAAGGTCGAGCAGCTGCGCTTTCTCGAGCGTCCCGGTCGCACGCTCGGGCAAGCGGCAATCTCGTGGCTGCTGGCCGAGCCGCGGGTGATGACCGTGCTGCCGAACATCTACGACCGCGAGCAGCTCGCCGAGTTCGCCGCCGCGCCCGACGCGCCGCCGCTCACCAGCGACGAACTCGCGCGCATCGCGGCGCTCTACGCAGAAAACTTCGGCATCGAGGAGGCACCAATGAACTTCAAAGGCACGATGACCGCCACGTTGTCATCCTGAGCGCAGTCCGTTGTCATCCTGAGCGCAGTCGAAGGACGCTTTAGAGCAAGGGTTATTAGAAATGAAACCGGAGCAAATTCTCACGCCACACGCGCCCGCACCGATCGGGCCGTACAGTCAGGCCATCCAAATCGGCGGCGAGCTGTACTGCAGCGGGCAGATTCCGCTCGATCCGCAGACCGGCAACATCGTCGAGGGCGATGCGGCCGTTCAAGCGGAACGCGCGATCGAAAACCTCGGCGCCGTGCTCTGCGCGGCTGGGGCGACGTTCGCCGACGTCGTGAAGACGAGCGTCTTCCTCATCGACATGAAGGATTTCCCGGCGGTCAACGAGGTGTACGAACGCTATTTCGGCGCGACGAAACCCGCGCGTTCGACGGTCGCGGTCGCCGGATTGCCACGCGGCGTACGCATCGAAATCGACTGCATCGCCCGAACGTAAAACTTCTTTGGCGCTCGCGATGACGGCGGGTGGGTTACAGCGGGCTGGTTACCGATGTTGAGGTTAGGCGCGCCGTTTCTTCCCTGGCGATCTGGGCTACGTCGGGATCGAGGGAGTCGGCTGCCGCTTTGAGTTGTTGGAGCGCTAGCGTCCTTTGCCCCTGTGAGGCGTAGGCCGCCGCGAGTAAGTAGCGCACGCGTCCGTCCCACGGTACCGCTGCGACGCCTTTGAGCAGCGCCGCCTGCGCCAGCGAATAGAGGCCGTTGTGCTCGTAGTCGATGCCGAGGTTGACGTATGATTCGGGAGAGTACGGATCGACCGCAATCGCCTGCACGTAGTACGACACCGCCTTCTTCCAGTCGCCCTTGAGATCCGCAAGGTAGCCGAAGTTCACCAGCGCTTCGGGCCGCTCCGGCTCGAGGCGGTAGGCATGCAGAAAGGCGGCCATTGCGTCGCCATACGACGTTGCTTGAATCCTCGCAACGCCCAGATTATCGAGGCACGCGTAGTTGAGCGGATCGAGGTTCAGGCACGTCTGCAGGTAGCGCACCGCGTTCCCTTGATCGTGGACGTCGAGGTACGCCATTCCCAGGCCGTTGAGCGCGGCAATCGAGGTGGCATCGGTGTCGAGCGCGCGTTTGAAGTAGACGATCGCGGCTTGCGGCTGATGGATCGCCTGATAGATCTCGCCCAATTCTTCTTGAGCATCCGCGTCGGTAGGCTGCGCGTTAGCCGCGCGCTCCATCTGCTGCTCGTACGCGAGCAGATCGCCCTTGCGAAGATGGAGCAGCACGAGGTCGCGGATGGAATCGGTGCCGGGCAGCGCGCTTTGGAACTCGTCGATCGCTTGATCGACGCGCCCCTGCGTCGCGTACACCACGCCTAAACGATTGTGCGTCTCTTTATCGTGCGCGTTGCGCGTGAGGAGGTCGCGATAGACCGCCTCGGCCTGATCGAAGCGCCCCTGGCGATAGTAGAGATCGCCGAGAAAACGCTCGGCATCGGTCGCCTCGGGGTGCGTCTTCACGAACTCGGCCAGAATCGGCACGGCCGCGTCGAGTTGACCGGCGGCGATCAGCTGGCGAGCGTAAATGATCGCCATCTGCTGATCCTGCAGTTTCTGCTGGTCGAGCGGCAGGATCACCTGATAGCTCGAGGCTGCCGCGGGTATGGCGACGACCGCGCAAAGCGGGGCAGCCGCCACAGCGAGTAAGAAGAACGCTTGTTTGATCATTGCTGAGAACCTCACCGCCCATCATAGCGCGCGGCCGAAGGCCGCCGTGACGCTAGGGTCCGGCCGCTAGCGAACGAGAGGGAGGACGTTGCTCGGGGTGAGGGGGTAGAAGGCCATCACGATCACCGCCGCAGCGCAGATTCCGGCGCTCATCCAGGCCAGCGGAACGAACGGGCGAGCGCCCTCCGGCTGCTCGCCGGGCTGGCGGGCATACATGGCCCAGATCACCTTTGCGTAGGCATAGAGTGAGATCGCGGTGCCCACGATCAGGACGCCGGCCAGCCACAGGTAGCCGCCCGCGACCGAGGACGCGAGAATCAAAATCTTGCCCAGGAAACCCGCCGTCGGCGGTAGCCCCGAGAGGGCCAGCAAGAAGATGGTCATCGCCGCGGCCAGCCATGGCTGGCGCTGCGCCAGCCCGCGATAGCTCTCCAACTTCGCGCCCTCTTCATCGGCACCGATGGCGGCGGCTACCGCAAACGCGCCGAGGTTCATGAAGGCGTACGCGGTGAGGTAGTAGATCGCGTAGCGCAGGCCCAGCGGCGTGCTGCCGGCCAACGCGACGAGGATGTAACCGACCTGCGCGATGCCCGAATAGGCGAGCAGACGTTTGAGATCGGTCTGCGCCAGCATTCCGGCGTTGCCGGCAATCATCGAGATCGCGGCGACGATCCAGATCGGCAAGAGGAGCTTCGAGCCGGCGCCCGCAGGCAGCGCCGCGTAGGTGAAGCGCGCGAAGACGGCCAGCGTGCCCGCCTTGGTAACGACGCTCATAAACGCCGTTACGGGCAGCGGCGCGCCTTGAAAAACGTCGGGCGTCCACGTGTGGAACGGCACCAGGCTCAGCTTGAACGCCAAGCCGATGAGGAACATACCGCCGCCCAGCCAGAAGAGCGGATCGCTCGTCAGCGACGGATTGCTCAGCGCGGCGAGCGCGACGCTTCCCGTCGCTCCGAAGAGCAGAGCCGAGCCGAAGAGCAGAAAGGCCGTGGCCGTCGAGCTGAGGATCAAATACTTCAGCGCCGATTCGCGCGCGGGCTTACGGTCGACCGCGGCGCAGAGCGCGTAGAGGCCAAGCGAGAGCAGTTCGAGTCCGAGAAAGATCATGATCAGGTTTGCGGCGCCGGCCATCAGCATCGCCCCGCACGCGCTCCACAGCATGATCGACGTCGTGCCCGCCACGCGCTGCGCCGGACCGAGCGACCCGTAGAGCAAGAGCGAGCCGGCCGTGCCGATGAGCACGATCTCTTGGAAGACCGTCGCGAAGCCGCCAGTAACGAAGCCGCCGAAGAACGCGTCGTAGTCGTGGCCGAACTGGCCCGCGGCAACGACGGCGGCCACGGCAATCCCGAGCAGCGCGATCGCGATCGACACGTAGCGCCACTGCCGGCTCCCGGCGAAAAGGTCGGCAATCAGCACCACGAGTGCCGTCGCCGCGACGATCCCCACGGGGAGGATCGCCGACCAATCGGCGCCGGTGAACGGAAGCATCATCGCGACGGCGCGCTCTGGGCGGTGGTGGTAACGGCCGGAGGCGTCAAAATCGGCGTAGGATAGACGCCGACGAGAACGAGCGCAACCAGCAGCGGCGCGATCGCCAAACCTTCGAGCCAGCCAATATCGGCGCGCACCGGCAGATCGTCGCGCGGCGGTCCGTTCATGACGTCTTGGTAGAGGCGCAGGAGGTACGCGGCCGCCAGCACGATTGCGACGAGCGCCACAATCGCGGCCCACGTGAACCCGGCCTGATAGACGCCGATCAGAATCACCAACTCGCCCGCAAATCCGGCGAGCCCCGGAAGGCCGAGCGCGGCCAGCGCCGCGATGCAGAGCGCGCCCGCGAGCCGCGGATTTGCGGCCCCAAGGCCGCCCAAACGCGGCAGCATTCGGGTTCCTTCACGCTCCTCGACGTACCCAAGCAGCAGAAAGAGCGCCGCCGAGAAGAGTCCGTGCGCCACGATGTAGACCAGCGCGCCCGCCAGCGCGAGCTGATTCTGCGAGGCGATCGCGATGATGATGAGCCCGAGGTGCGAGAGCGATGAGTAGGCGACGATGCGCTTGATGTCGTTCTGCACCAGCGCGATCACCGCGCCGTAGACCAGCGAGATCGCGCCGAGAACCATCAACGGCGTCGCATACTGGTGCACGTACCAGGGCATCATCATCGAGGCGATCGCCAAGAAGCCGTAGAGGCCGGCCTTCGACTGCACGGCGGAGACGACGGCGACCATCGGCGACGGCAGCCCCGCGTAGGTTGGCGGCATCCACGTGTGCAGCGGCCAGACCGGCGTCTTCACCAAGAACGCGAATGCGAACCCCGCGTAGATCCACGGCGCCCAGCCGCCGGCCAACGGCGTGCCGACGTGGCCGATCACGTCGGTCGAGCCGTAGATCACGCCGAACGCGGCGACCGCAAGCAGCAGCGTCAGTCCGCCGGCAAAGTTGTAGATGAAGTAGCGCCAGGCGGTCGCGTGATGCTCGCCCCAACCGATCAGCGCGAAGAAGACCGGCACCAGCATCAGATCCCAAAATAGCGCGAACACCAAGAGGTCGCGCGCGAGAAAGAGGCCGAGCATCGTGCCTTCGAGCGAGAGCAGCAGCGCCACGAAATCGCGCGTTCGCTCCACTCGGCAAGCGGCGATCGCGCACGCCGTGCAGAGCGTGAGCAGGAGCACGATCCAGAAAGAGACCGGCGTCGCGCCGAAATCGAAGGCCGCCATGAACGGACGCGACAGCCAGGCCGCGCTCCACTCACCGGTTCCCGCGGTGACGACCGTCACGAACGTCACTACGGCGACGATCGCGCCGGCGACGCGCGAAACGACGCGATCGCTTCGCGGCAGCAGCAGGAGCAGCCCGGCGGCGACGATCGGCAGCAGAATCGTAATCAGCACAAGCACCATCTAGTGGGTCGCTCCGCTCAGGGCGTAGTACGCGATGAAACAGGCGGCGCCGAAGACGAGGATCAGCGCGTAGGCACGCATCAGGCCGGTTTGAAACGAGCGCACGAGCGTGCCGAACCCGCTGGTGAGATGCACGATTTCGCGAACCGCTCCGTCGATGACGTGCGGGTCGAGCACCTGCCCGAAAACGCGCCCCAGCCACTGCGCCGGGCGCACGAAGAGGGCGTCGACGATCGCATCGAAGTAGAAAAGGTTCACGAGCACGGCGGGCATTCGTGCGGTCTCCGTATTCAGACGCTCGACGGCGTCGCGCTGGGCGGTCGCCGTTGCGTACCGCTGCCAGGCGATCACGAAGCCGATTGCAACGACCACCAGCACGATGACGGAGGTGAGCATCTCCGAGATCGCCGGCGGCGCAACCGGCGTCCCCGGGCGCGCCAGCGTGCCGAAGAGGGGCGCGAAGTAGCGCGCCCACGGCGAGTTGTCGCCGCCGATCATCAGCGCCGCGCCAATCGCGACGCTGGGAACCACCAGGATGCCGACGGGCACGTTCATGATCCACGCGTTGGGGCCGCCGGTGTGCACGTGCGCCTCGCCGCGATACTCGCCCAAGAACGCGATGAAGAGCAGCCGGAACATGTAGTACGCGGTGATGCCCGCGGTCAGCACGCCGACGGCATAGAGCCACGGATGACCGTTGGCCAGAGCGCCGTAGATCACTTGATCCTTCGAGAAGAATCCGCTGAAGCCGGGCACGCCGCAGATCGAGAGCACGCCCGTCAACATCACCCAGAACGCAAACGGCAGCTTCTTCCACAGGCCGCCCATGCGGCGCACGTCCTGTTCGTTGGCCAGCGCGTGGATCACGAGGCCCGAGCCGAGGAAGAGCTGCGCCTTGAAGAACGCGTGCGTGAAGAAGTGCGCGATGCCGCCCTCAAACGCGCCGACGCCGACGCCCATGATCATGTAGCCGATCTGCGACATCGTCGAGTAGGCGAGAATCCGCTTGATGTCCCACTGGGCGGTGCCGAGAATGGCGCCGAGCAGCGCCGTGATCGCGCCGACCGTTCCCACGAGCAGCTGCGCCTCGTGGCTGGCCTGCCACAGCGGCGCGCAGCGCGCTACGAGATAGACGCCGGCGGTCACCATCGTCGCCGCGTGGATCAAGGCGGAGACCGGCGTGGGGCCCTCCATCGCGTCGGGAAGCCAGGTGTGCAGCGGCACCTGCGCCGATTTGGCGGCGGCGCCGATGAAGAGCGCGAGACAGATCGCAAAGAGGGTGCCCGAGCCCAGCGTCGTGGCCGCCGAAAAGGTGTCGCCGAAGCCGATCGCGTGCACGTTGGCCACGATGATGAAGATCGCGAACATCATGCCAACGTCGCCGACGACGTTGATCACGAAGGCCTTGCGCGCCGCGGCCACGGCAGTGGGGCGGTCGAACCAGAAGCCGATCAGGAAGTACGAAGCCAGACCGACGAGCCCCCAACCGACGAGCAGTCCCACGAAGTTGTCGCTGAGCACCAGCGTGAGCATCGCGAACACGAAGAAGCTCATGTACGCGAAGAAACGCGCGAACGCCGGATCGCCCTCCATATATCCGATCGAGTAGAAGACGATCAGGAAGCCGACGCCCGTAATGATGAACGTCCACAACAGCGAGAGCGGATCGAGCAAGAGCCCAAAATCGAACCCAGGCAGCCAAGAGAAGAGCGCCTGATGCGCCCCAACCAAACCGTTTGCCGCCTGCGTCCCATCGTGCCAAGAGAGAGCGGCGAGCACGAACGAAACCGCAACGATCGCCGAGACCAACCATCCCGCAGCCGCCCGCAACTGCGGCCCAAACGCCCAACAAATAACCCCACCCGCCAACGGCAAAAGCCAAAGCGCCAGCAGCATAGGATACCACCCAGTAACGCCCAGCACGTGGCTCATGCTGCTAACCCAAAGCGAGTGGATGATTCTCTTCGTGTTGCTGGCATGGAGGTTTTTTGTTCTGTGGACGCGCGACGTGATGTCGAGAAGGCTCGGACCGAC
>DASZGC010000073.1:0-94367 GCA_035939175.1 Candidatus Cybelea sp.
GTGGCAGTTGCAGCGGCGCTACATGCAGCTCGAAGGAATGAACGCCGTCAGCGACAATCAGACCGCCAGGCTTTCGGCCGTGATCAGCTGATCGCCACTTCGCCGGGCTGTGGTTCATACACCACGAGTCGGGACACGATCGCGATCACTTCGCCGGCACCGTTCTTGATGCCGTAGTTCAAATGAACCACTGGGGGCGACTGAGTATACGGAATCTGCGTATTATTATAGTCGAAGAGCCTTGCCGAAACGTCTCGAACTTCATCATTCGTTAGCGCCAGCAGCCGATCACTCACGAGTTCTCTTCCTTCCGGTAACGAGCATATGCGTTCGTTCGCCACGTTTGCCGCCCTTGCGTAAGGTTCTCGGTCGCGCAGTTATTTGATCGAGGACTGACGCAGCGGCCAGGATCGGATCGGACGGAGGCTCGCGCGTGCACGCCGGCACACAACCAAGCGTTTATGACCCTGCGGGTGAAGCGCTTTAAGCTAATGCTGCTGATCGTACCGTTAGGGGCTTCGTCACGTTCCGCCGATCCTGGGCAGCCGCTAAATATACCAAGCGCCCCCAATCCGCCGAATCAGCCGGGACCGCATCCCGACCTCCTAGGCGGCTTGACATTTGTAAAGTTCGCCCTACTCTGAGGGTATGAGCGGTTTTGCCGAGAGCCTAAATACGGCGATGAAAGAGGCGGGCCTCAGCGCCGCCGGCCTGGCTGAGAACGCCGGGCTAACCGAGTCGGCGATCTCGCTGCTTCGGGCCGGGCGCCGCGAGCCGAATTACCGCACCCTCAAGCGCTTGATCGCCGCATTGCCCGCGCTGGCCGAAGAGATCGACACCGAGGCAGGTCCCTTTGATTCGATCGAGGCCGCGATCGGCGACGTCCGCTCCGGCAAGATGGTCGTCGTGCTCGACGACGAGGATCGCGAGAACGAGGGCGACCTGGTGATGGCCGCGCAGATGGTCACACCGCAGGCCGTCAACTTCATGCGCAAGCATGCCGGCGGGTTGATCTGCGTGCCGATGCCGGGTGCGCGGCTCGACGAGCTGCACATTCCGCAGATGGTGCGCGACAACACCGCGGTACACGAAACCGCGTTCACCGTTTCGGTGGAAGCGCGCGGCATGACGACCACCGGCATCTCGGCGCACGATCGCGCCGCAACGATCAAACGACTGCTCGATACCGACGCCAAGCCCGCCGATTTTCTGCGGCCGGGTCACACGTTTCCACTGCGCGCGCGCGAAGGCGGCGTGCTCGTTCGCGCCGGACAGACCGAAGCGGCCGTCGACCTCGCGCGGCTCGCGGGCCTCTATCCCGCGGGCGTGATCTGCGAGATCATGGCCGACGACGGGACGATGGAACGCCTCGAAGGCTTGCGTGCGTATGCGGATCACCACGGGCTCAAGCTCATTACCGTGAAGGATCTCATCGCCTACCGCATGCGTACCGAGAAGCTCGTGCAGAGGATCGCCGAGTTCGAGCTGCCCACCACCTTCGGCACGTTCAAAGGCGTGGCGTATACTACGGCGATCGACGAGAACACGCACGTCGCGCTGGTGATGGGTGACGTGGGCGACGGCAAGGAGCTCCTGGTGCGCGTGCACTCCGAATGCATGACCGGCGACGCGCTGCACTCGATCCGCTGCGATTGCGCCGCGCAGCGCGATGCCGCGATGGAACTGATCGCACGCGAAGGGCGCGGCGTCTTTCTCTACCTGCGCCAGGAGGGTCGCGGCATCGGCCTGGCCGACAAGCTGCGCGCCTACGAGCTGCAGGATCGCGGCGCCGACACCGTCGAGGCCAACATCGCGCTCGGCCTGCCCATCGATAAACGTGACTACGGCATCGGCTCGCAGATCCTCGCCGACCTCGGCGTCAAAGAGATGCGTTTGGTCACGAACAATCCCAAGAAGATCTTCGGGCTCGAAGGCTACGGGCTCAAGATCGTCGGCCGCACGCCGCTCCAGACGACGCCCACGGCGCATAACAAGCACTACATCGATACCAAACGCGCCAAGCTCGGCCACATACTCGACGAGGTCGCCGCTTCGTGAAGTCCTCCGATGGACGCGGCAACCGTCCGGACTGCACTGGTCGCCGCTTCGCCATCGTGGCGGCGCGCTTCTACGACGACCTCGCCGACCTGCTGATCGGCGGCGCGCGCCGCGCGCTGCGCGAGTGCAACGTCGCCGACGACGACGTGCACCTCTACGACGTCCCGGGCTGCTTCGAACTGCCGCTGGCCTGCCGTACGCTCATTGAGAGCGACCGATTCGATGCGATGGTCGCTCTCGGCGTCGTGATTCGCGGCGAGACGCCGCACTTCGAGTACGTCGCGGGCGAGTGCGCGCGCGGGCTCATGCAGGTGCAGCTGCAGACCGGCATTCCGATCGGATTCGGCGTGCTCACGACCGAGAATGTCGAACAGGCACAGCTCCGCGCGTCGCCAGACGGCGGGGATAAGGGCTACCACTCCGCGCTGGCGGCGGCGTCTCTGCTCGAGCTCTCGGCGAGTACGCCACGCGCCGGGTTTCGCGTATGAGCGCGCAAGCGTTCGTCCCCGTGCAGTGGGACGGCGACGCGGTGCGCTACCTCGATCAGCGACTGCTGCCGCACGAGGAGCGCTACGTTCGCGCCACGACCGTCGACGAGATCGTCGAGGCGATCCAGACGCTCGCGGTACGCGGTGCGCCATGCATCGGCGTCTTCGCCGCGTACGGAATCGCGCTGCTGCGGCAAACGATCGCCGACGACGGGCGCTTCGCAGAGCATGCGCGGCGCGTGCGCGAGGCGCGGCCCACCGCCGTGAACCTCGCGTGGGCCGTCGATCGCGTGCTCGCATCGGCCGATCTGGTGGAAGAGGCTCGGGCAATTCACGGCGAGCAGATCGCGGTCGACGAGGCGATCGGCCGGTACGGCTTCGACCTCGTCCCCAAAAACGCGCGCATCGTGACCGTCTGCAACACCGGCCCTCTCGCGACGGCCGGCGGCGGCACGGCGCTGGCCGTGATCCTCGCGGCGCAGCGCGGCGCGAAGAAACCGCGCGTTTTCGTATGCGAGACGCGTCCGCTGCTGCAGGGTGCGCGGCTGAACTATCTCGAGCTGTCGCGCGCGGGGGTAGACGCGGTGTTAATCGCCGATTCGGCGGCGGCGATAACGATGCAGCGCCAAGGGGTCGACCTCGTGATTGCCGGCGCCGACCGCGTCGCAGGCAACGGCGACACCGCCAATAAGATCGGCACGTACGCACTCGCAGTGCTGGCGGCGCACCACGGCATTCCGTTCTACATCGCCGCGCCGCGGTCCACGTTCGACCTTGCGCTGCGCAGCGGCGAGGCGATCCCGATCGAGGAGCGCGCCGCCGACGAGGTTGCGTCGTTCGCCGGCAAGCGCGTGGCAACCGAGGGTGCGCGCGCGTACAACCCGGCCTTCGACGTCACGCCGGGCCATCTGATCACCGGTTTCGTCACCGAGTGTGGGGTGATCGGGCCGCCATACGTCGAGACGCTCGCCGACCTGCCGCTGAGACCGTCGATTGAAGTTCTACGAGTTTCTCGATAAAGCGCCGGCCATCGGCAAACTCGTGGTGATCGAGGGCACGGAGCGCGTGCTGGCCGATCGCGCGTTCGAAGTCGTGCTCGACCGCCTGCTGCCGCCCGAGGTCCGCGATCTCAACCTCTCGCGCTTCACCGCTGACGAGGTGGGCGACGTGTCGGGCGTACGCGAGGCGCTATCGGCGATGCCCTTTCTCGCCGACCGTCGGGTGGTGGCCGTCACCGAGGCGCAGACGATGCGCGCCGATCCGCGGCGCGAGCTGTGGGCGGCGGCGCAGGAAGTGCCCGCGGGCAACACGCTGGTATTACTCGACCTGCTTTCACCGCGAAGCGCGCGGCCGCAATCGTTCGGCAGCCTCGCCGGGCGCGCAGCGCTGCGCGTCGACACGACGGCAGACGGCGCGACGCGCTCCCGTTTCATCAGCGAAACGCTCGAACGGCTCGGCGCGAAAGCCGAGCCGCGCGCGATCGGCGCGTTGGCGGCCGCGCAAAGCGATCTCACCGCCGTCCGCAACGACCTCGAAAAGCTCGCGCTGGCCGGAAAGACGATCACCTTGCGCGATTTGGAACGCGAGTCGCTGGCGATCGAGGATCCGAAGCCGTGGGAGTACGCCGGTGCGTTGGTCTCGGGGAGGACGACGAGCGCGCTCGAGATCGCGCACGAGTTTCTCTCCGACAACACGCGGGGCGCCGTCGCCCTGCTCGGCGCGCTGGCATCGGAGTGCGGCTATCTCTACGAACTGACGCAGCCCAACGGTAGGCTCCCCGATCGCCTGCGGTTCCGCGAGGGCGCCTTGCGACCGATCGCGCGGCGTGTCGGCTCGCGCCGCTTACAACGCGCCTTCGCGCACGCGGTCGGCGGCGTCGAAGCCGTCGTCACCGGCCGCGCCGGCAGCGATGCGGAGGATCACCTCGGCCTCGTCGACCGCATCAGCGTCGACCTATCGCGATTGTTCGAACGCTAGCGCGTTAGCAAGAGCGCTCGTTCCTCGGCTGCGCCTGGGATGACGGCGTTATATCTTCCATTGCCAGGCGTTCCAGGCTTCGTTTACCGGGTTGGGATCGAAGCCGTGAAAGTCGACGCTGATCGCCTCTTGCTGGCGTTGCCACCAGAAGTAGATCATCGGGTTGTCCCGCGCGAGCAGATGCTCGATGCGTGAGTAAGCCGCTTTGCGTGATGGGCGATCGTAGCGGTCGAGCGCCGCAGCCTGCGCGGCGTCCATTGCGGGGCTGCAGTAGCGCGAGTCGTCGTAGCCGTGAGGTGGGAAGCTGCCGCAGGTGAGTTGCGACGAGTTGTCGGGGTCGACGCCGGAGAACCAGGGCTCGAACAGCAGATCGAACTTGCCGCCATGCTGCACGCCGCCCATCGCCTGCGGGGCGTACAGGACGTCGATCGGATAGTACTTGATCTCGACCGCGATGCCGACGTTGCGCAACGCTTGTTGCACGACCACGCTTTCGGAGCGGTGCGTCGCGGTAACGTTGTCCGTCGCCAAGAGCAGCTCGAGGCGCTGCCCGTTCTTTTGCAGGATGCCGTCGGGGCCCGGCGTCCATCCGGCCGCAGCCAGCAGGCGTTTCGCGGCAGCGGGGTCGTAGGGCACCGCCCGCACGGCGGGATCGAAGGCCCAGATCCAGTTCGGCAAATCCTCGGTGGCGATCGTCGTCTGACCGTGCGTCAGCTGCTGCGTCAGCGCAGCCTTGTCGAGCGCCGCGGCGATCGCTTGGCGCACGCGCGGATCGGCGAGCACCCGATGCGAGATATTGAACTCCATGCCTTCAAAGCCGTTGACGTTTACCCACACGATGTGCGCGTCGGGCAGACCGCTCAGCACCGGGTACGTTTGAATCGTCGGCTCGAAGAGATAGTCGATGTCGTGAGTGCGCAAGAGATTGATGGCCGAATCTTCGTTGGGCACGAAATGAACCTCGACGTGCCGCAGCCCGGGCGCTCCCTGGAAGAAAGCCGGATTCGCATCGAGTAAGATCCGGTCGCCGCGCCGCCACTGCACGAACCGAAACGGACCGTCGCTCACCGTTGGTGCCGCATCGAAGGGCACGTGGTTGATGTCGGGATAGCGCGCGAGGACGTGCGCCGGCACGACGTCGTACGGCTGGTCGCTCTCGGCAAAGAACGTGTTGACGAACGGCGAGAAGCGCGCCTTGAGGTGTACGACGGCGGTATGCGCATTCGGCGTATCGATCGCGCGAACGTCGTCGTATCCGTGGCGCGAGACGGCATCGTTGTTCGGATTCAAGATCGCCTGCCAGGAGAAGAGCACGTCCCGCGCGGTCACCGCAACGCCGTCGGTCCAGCGCGCGTTGGGGCGCAGGTGATAGACGATCGTCAAGCCGTCGCTGCTGATGCCGCCGTTCGCCTCGCTCGGCACCGTTGCCGCCAGCATCGGGTAGGGGTTGCCGCGCGCGTCGGCCGAGACGAGCGGCTCGAACATCAACCGGTCGATAAAGCCCTCGGAGGTCGTGCCGAAGAGCAAGGGGTTGAGATTCTTGGGCTCCTCCGGGATGGAGACGCGCAGCACGCCGGGCTGGGTCCAGGAATGGCGCCCGTTGCCGGTCGCGCTGCCGCTTTTGACGCAGCCTGCGAGGGCGCAGGCAAATACCAAAAGCAACGCAGCAAGCGCTCTCATCGCGCTGGGATACGGTGACGAGGCCGCGGCTTCCCGCGGGGCGAAGGGCGCCGTGACCCATGGATTATCGCACGTACGCTTCGCCGTTCTCCTGGAGATATGGTCGCGCCGAATTGCGCGCGCTCTTCTCCGAGCAGACGCGCCGGCGTCTGTGGCGCGCGGTATGGGTGGCACTGGCCGAAGCGCAGGCCGCACAAGGGCTGATCGAGCAGGCGGAACTCGACGACATTCGTGCGCACGCGGGTGACATCGACGTCGAGGCGGCGCTGCAGATCGAGCGGGAGATCCATCACGACCTGATGGCGGAGATTCGCGTCTTTGCGTCGCAGGCGACCGTCGGCGGCGGCAAGCTGCACCTCGGCGCGACCTCGATGGACGTCGAAGATACGGTCGAAACCTATCGCCTCCGCGTCGCGCTCTCGGCGATTGGCGCGGACCTGCACGCCCTGCTCGCAACCTTTGCGCAGAAGATCCGCGAGTACGCCGACGTCGTCTGCATGGGGTATACCCACCTCCAGCCCGCCGAGCCGACGACGCTGGGCTATCGCTTTGCCAGCTACGCGCAAGACCTGCTGATCGACGAGGAGAACCTGCGCTTCGCCTTTGCGAACCTGACGGCGAAAGGGTTGCGCGGCGCGGTGGGCACGGCCGCCACCTACGAGCGGCTCTGCGGCTACGGCGGCCGTTCGGCCGAGATCGAAGAGTACGTGCTCGCGCAGTTCGGCTTGCAGGCGCGTGAGATCAGCACGCAGACCTATCCGCGCAAGCTCGACTACCTCTTGCTCTCGGCGCTCGCCGGTCTGGGCACGTCGCTTTCAAAATTCGCCGCCGACGTGCGGCTGTTGGCGAGTCCCGGCTACGGCGAGGTCGGCGAGCCGTTCGGCGGCTCGCAGGTCGGCAGCTCGTCGATGCCTTTCAAGCAGAATCCGATTCTCTCCGAGCGCATCGATTCGCTCGCGCGGCTGCTGCCGGGCTACGCCGATGTCTCGTGGCAGAACGCCGCGACGAACTTTCTCGAGCGTACCCTCGACGACAGCGCCAACCGCCGCGTCGTGCTGCCGGAAGCGCTGCTCTGTGCCGACGAGCTGGTTCGGCTCGCGCGAACGGTGATCGACGGCCTGCGCGTCGAGCAGCGCCGGATCGCGCAGAACCTGCGCAGTTACGCGCCGTTCGCCGGCACCCAAGCCGTGCTGATGGATGCCGTTCGCGCCGGCGGAGACCGTCAGGCGCTGCACGAAACGCTGCGCGGTGCTTCGATGGAGGCGTGGGACGCCGTGCGCCGCGGTGAGGAGAATCCGCTCGCGCGGCTGCTTGCGGAAGAATCGGCTTTGACCGCGCTGCTGGAACCGGCGGAGATACGCCGGCTGCTCGACCCGGGCACGCACGTCGGTACCGCACCGCAGCGCGCCCGGCTGCTGGCCGATCGCATCGACCGTTTGGAACCTTTTCCCCGACAGACCGAGGTTACGCCGTAGTTGAATAAAGGCATCGAGATCGCTCGCGGCAAGACGAAGATTCTCTACGAGAATCCGGGGCAGCCCCACCAGCTGGTCGTCGCGCAGACCGACAACATCTCCTCGGGCGACGGCGCGCGGCGCAACGTGATCGCCGGCAAGGGGCGCCTGGCCGCGCAGACCACGGCGCGAGTCTTCCGGCTGCTCAACCTTTGCGGGCTGCCGACGCACTACCTCAGCGGCGGCGAAGACGACGACGACAACGAGATGGTCGTGCGCCGCGCCAACATGATTCCGCTCGAAGTCGTTACGCGGGGCGTCGCGGCCGGCTCGTTCGCCAAGCGAAATCCCGGCCTCGCGCGGGGGACGCTGCTCGTGCCGCGCGTGATCGAGTTCTTCATTAAAGACGACGCCAACCACGATCCGCTGATCTCGCCCGACCAGATCGTCACGCAGGGCGTCGCCGCGCCGCAGGAGATCGGCGTGATGTCGGAGCTGGCGCGGCTGGTCTTCGACATCCTCTCGCACGCTTGGCGCAAACGCGACGTGCTTCTCGTCGACTTGAAGATCGAGTTCGGGCGCCTCGCCGGCGGCGAGAACCAGGGGCAACTGGTGATCGCCGACGTGATCGACAACGATTCGTGGCGCATCTGGGCGCAAGGGCGCGAGGAGCTCATGCTCGACAAGCAGCTCTACCGCAACCTGCCGGAGGTCGACGAGGCGGCCCTCGAGATGGTCAAGCGTGCGTACGAACGGGTAACGGACTTCGTCGGAACGTTTCCGGTGATGCGGTCCGGCATGGTCGCCGTGGTCGCCGACGGACCCGCGCAGGTCGAGCGCGCAAACGAAATCGTCGGCGCGCTGGGGCAACTGGGGATCCCGTCGCTGCGCCACGTCGCCGATCCGGCGACGACGCCCGGCTACGTGCTGCAGCTGGCCGCGCAGCTCGAGGCGGGCTTCCCACGGCTCGTCATCGTCGCCGCGGGCGCAAACCAGCTGCTGCGCTCGATGCTCGACGCCGCGTCGTCGGCGCCGGTGCTCGACGGTCGCGACGATACCGCGCGGGTCACGATGCTTTGCGCCAAGCTGCTCGGCCTGGAAGACACGGTGCTCTACGGACGTACGTTGCTAATGCAGGCCAACGCGCGCACTGCGGTGCTCGCCGCCGATGCATCGCTGCAGAGGCCGGCGGCACAGAGCGTCACGCTTGGTTAATCTCCGCAACGACGAACTGCAGCGCATCGCCCAGCGCTTGGACCGCGCTCCCTCCGTCGTCGAGCTGCATGCATTCGATGCCGCGTGGAGCGAGCATTGCAGCTATAAATCGAGCCGCCACTTTCTGAAGACGCTGCCGACGAGTGGCGCCGGCGTCGTCCTGGCACCGGGCGAAGACGCCGGGATGCTGCACCTGGGCGTGCACGACGGCGAGCGCTATGCCGTCGTGGTCGCACACGAATCGCACAATCATCCGTCGCAGGTCGTCCCTTTCGAGGGGGCCGCCACCGGCATCGGCGGCATCGTGCGCGACGTCCTCTGCATGGGCGCGCAGGTGATCGCCGTCGCCGATCCGCTGCGATTCGGCGCGATCGATCTCGCCGATCCCGATCGCGACGGCGGCTCGCACCAGGCGCACGTCGCGCGCGGCGTCGTCGATGGCATTGGGTCCTACGGTAACGCCATCGGCGTTCCCAATCTCGCGGGCGACATCTACTTCGACCGCGGCTTCGACGAGAACGCGCTGGTCAACGTCGTCGCGCTCGGCTTAGTCAAAGAGGCGGAGATCGTGCACTCGCACGTGCCTAAGGGCGCGGCGGGTTGGCCGATCGTGCTGGTGGGAAAAGCGACCGATCCCAGCGGCTTCGGTGGCGCGTCGTTCTCGTCGCTCGCGCTCGATGCGCAGGACGAGGATCGCAGCAAGGGCGCGGTCCAAGTGCCGGATCCGTTTTTGAAGAACGTTTTGATGCGCGCGAGCTACCGCGTCTTCGACTTGCTGGCCCAGCGCAAGATTGCCGCGGCCTTCAAGGATCTCGGCGCGGGCGGCATCGTGGGTTGCTCGGCGGAGATTACCGGGCACGGCGGCTACGGCGCGCGGATCGATCTCGACGCGGTCAACATCGCCGTCGACGGCATGGCACCCGAAGTGATCGCCGTCGGAGAGACGCAGGAGCGGCTGCTCTGGGTCGTACCCCCCGAGATCCTCCCCGAGCTGCTGGCGATCTACAACGACGAGTTCACGCTGCCCGAGGTCGCTTTCAACGCGCGCGCCGTGCCGATCGGCGTGGTGACCGAGGAACCGCGCTACGTGCTGCGCTACCGCGGCGAGACCGTGATGGACGTCGAGAGCGAGTTTCTCACCGGCTCGATTCGCGACGAGTTGCCTTATGTCGAAGTGATCGATCACGAACCGCCGCAGCAGCTGCCTGCCATCGACGTGCAAGAGATCTTTCCGCGCGTGCTGGCACACCCCGACGTCTGCTCGCGCGAGCCGCTCTATCGCCGCTACGACGCCGTCGTCCGCGGCTGCACCGTGCTGCCGCGCGGCGCCGCCGATGCCGGCGTGTTAGCGCCGATTCCGGGATCGCTGCTCGGCGTGGCGCTGGCCGTCGCCGGCAATCCGCGATATGGGCGAATCGACCCGCTCTACGCGGCGCAGCACGCGGTGCTCGAAGCGATGCGGCGCGTCGTTGCGGTCGGCGCGCGGCCGATCGGGCTTACCGACTGCTTGAACTTCGGCAATCCCCGCAAGCCCGAACAGTACGGCGCCTTCGTCGCGGCCGTTGCCGGCCTGACGCGCGCCGCAACCGAACTCGACCTGCCCTTCGTCTCGGGCAACGTCAGCCTCTACAACGAATCGGCCGACGGAACTGCGGTGCCGCCTTCGGCAATCGTCGCCTGCGTTGGCGCGATCGACGATGTCGCGCGCACGGTGACGCCGGGTCTCAAAATGCCCGGCTCGACGCTGCTTTGGGTTGGCAGCCGCGAGCTTGCGGTCGGCGGCTCCGTACTTGCCGAGTTGCTCGGCGCGCAGGGCACGCTCCCGGCGATCGACTACGCCGGCGAACGCGCGGCGATCGAGATTGTGGCCGACGCGATCGAGCGCGGCGTCCTGCGATCCTGCCGCGCCGTCAGCGACGGCGGCATGCTCGCGGCGCTCGCGCGGCTCGCGTTCGACGCGCACGTCGCCGGGCGCAACGTCGGCGCCGAGATCGACTTCGGCAATCCGCTCTGTGAGGCCGGCGGTTTCGTCTGCGAGGTGGCCGCCGATGCCGGCGTCGACGTTACCGGAGCGCTGGCGGTTGGCCGGACGATCGACGTGCCGGAACTCGTCGTCAACGGCACGCGCTTCGACGTCGCGGCGCTCTTCGATATCTGGTCGCGGCCGCTGGAGCGGCTCTACCCGTGAGTGCGAGGATCGGCGTTCCCGTCTTTCCGGGGACGAACTCTGAGGACGAGACGCTGCGCTTGCTGCGCGATTGCGGCGGCGACGCTGCGCTCGTGCATTGGTCGCGGGCGCACGACCTGGCCGGCTACGACGCCTACGTGCTCTCCGGCGGCTTTGCTTACGAAGATCGCATCCGCGCCGGCGCGATCGCGGCGCACGATCGAATGATGGATACGATCGTCGAGGCCGCGCTTGGGGGCAAGCTCGTCCTGGGGATATGCAACGGCGCGCAGATTCTGCTCGAAGCGGGGCTGGTGCCCGGAACCGGACCCGTCGGGCGCCCCACGGCGGCTTTCACGCGCAACGGGCCGGCGCCGCACTTCGTCTGCCGTCACGTCTTTATGAAGCTGGCCATTGCCCCGGAGCGCTCGCCGATCACTGCCGCGCTTTCCGAGGAAAAGCTCGTGCCGGCTTGGGCAGCCCACGCCGAAGGGCGCCTCGCAGCCTCCCCGGAGCACCTGCAAGAGATCGTCGACGGCGGTCACCTCGCCTTCGTTTACGCGAGCGCCGACGGCAGTCTCGATCGCCGGGCGATTCCAAACGGATCGGCGCTCGGTTGCGCGGGCTTGATCAACCGGGCCGGTAACGTGCTGGCGATTATGCCGCATCCCGAACGCGACGGTTGGGATTTCAACCACCTCGATCACCGCCGCAGCGACGACGTCTTAGCACCGTCGGGCGGCGCCGCGCTCTTTGCGAGCTTCGTCGAAGCAGTGAACGAAGCGTGACCCGCGCCGTTGCCGTCACCTTGAAGATTCCAGATAACACCGCGTACACGGCGGCGGTCGCCTTGCGCCGCCTCGGCCTTGGGGTCGAACGCGTCGAGCGCAGCGAGATCTGGTTCTTCGACGACGGGTTCGATCCGCAAACGCTGCTCGCTCGCGTGCGCGCCGACGAACGGATATTCAATCCCAACAAGCATCGGGCCGAGCTGGTCGATGCGGGTGCGCCTCGCTCCGGCGAGCTGTGGATCGAGGAGATCGAGCCGGCCGAGGGCGAGCCGCGCGATCGCGGACGCGTGCGCCGCACCGGATGGCGCCTCTACGGTCCGCACGGCGTCGCGCTCGACCGGGGCGGGCTGCGCTCCGCCGCCGAACGCCTTCTCTGCAATCCCGCGATCGAGCGGGCCCTCTTTTGATGCTCGCGGGACATTGCCGGCGCGGCCGAGTAGTGGAATCGCAGAGATGAATCGTCCGTATACCATTGCGACGCTGGGTTCGCATTCCGCGCTGCAGATTCTCAAGGGCGCTCACGACGAAGGGTTCCGCACGCTGGCCATTCCGAGCCGCGAGACCGAACGGCTCTATCGTTCGTTTGCCTTCGTCGACGACGTCATCGCGCTCGAAAGCTATAGCGAGTTCATGACGCTGATGGACGAGCTGCACCGGCGCAAGAGCATCATCGTGCCGCACGGCTCATTCGTGGCCTACCTTTCGCTCGACGAGCATAAGAAGATGACGATTCCTTACTTCGGAAACAAGGCCGTGCTCGACTGGGAGGCCAGCCGCGAACTGCAGCGTCAGTGGCTTACGCGGGCGGGCCTCACGCTGCCCCGACAGTTCCGCAGCGGAGCCGAGATCGATCGGCCGGTCATCGTGAAGCTCTACGGGGCGGCCGGCGGCAAGGGCTACATGTTCATTAGAGATGCGCAAGATTTCGAAGCGCGCGCCGCACATCTCAAGGAAGCTTACATCATCCAGGAATACATTATCGGCGTACCGCTCTACATCCACTATTTCTACTCGCCGCTGCAGAACAAGCTCGAGATCATGTCGATGGACCGCCGCTACGAAACAAACGTCGATTCCCTGGGGCGCATTCCCGCCGCGGCACAGGAAGGGATGGACGTCAGCCCCTCCTACGTCGTCGTGGGAAATCAGCCGGTGTCGCTGCGCGAGTCGATGCTCGCCGAGGCGCTGCGCATGGGCGACGACGTCGTGCGCGTGAGCAAGGAGATCTGCGGGCCGAAGGGCCTCTTCGGTGCGTTCTGCATCGAGACGATCATCACTCCGGACATTCAGTTCTACGTGATGGAGATCTCGGCGCGCATCGTCGCCGGAACCAACCTCTTCATCGACGGCTCGCCGTACTCGTACTTGAACTATTCCGAGCCGATGTCGACCGGCCGCCGGATCGCGCGCGAGCTGAAGAACGCGCTGCTCACCAATAACCTGCATCAGGTGCTCGATGACTCGTCGGTCGTGTGAGGGGTGGCTGCGGTTTTGGGAAGCGCGGAGCAAGGCGCTTGACCCTCCAACGCGAGGACGCTCCTCGCTCCGCATCCGTGCTGCGCTCCCACTCGCGCGCTTTCACGCTCCGTCATCCTGGCTCCGCGTGAAAGTCGCGACGCCTCGCTTATGGAAGGTCGAGCGGTCGCGGAGGCCGATCGCGGTATTGTTAGCCCTGCTGATAATGGCCGTCGCGGCGGCATTGCCAAAGGTGGCGCGGGCTACTTTTGTGGCAGATCCGGCGGTGCTTTATACGCAGATGAAGGATGCGTTTGCTAAGGGCTCGGCTGAGGGTTGGAGCTTTCGCTCGCAGGCGACGTATCTTGCTACGATCTTTAATGCCGGACGTGCGTACTCGCTGCAATATCCCACCGATCCCAATTATGCGGTCCTCGCGCTGCTGACCGTGCAGATCGGCACCGGTCTGCACTACAACCCGTTGACGAATCACGACGGTGCGATGTGGTGGGTGCGCGAAGCGGCCGACTACGAAGCCAAGCACTCTGAGGACCTCGCGACGGTTTCCCAGGCGCAGTCGCTCCTCGCGCGGGTGAACGCCGATGAGGATCCCGAAGCGCTCGCGCGTTACGCCGACGAGGACGCTGCAGCAAACGTCAAGGCATATCCCGGCGACCGTGACGCGTTGCTCGAACAGGTGGAGGCCGACTGGCGCGGCTGGCTGCTCACGCGCGATCCCGCCTGGCGCACGCTCGCGTTCCGCCGCGCGGCGGCGCCCAACTTTCCCATCGCCCACCTTCCCACGACGTGGGGCAACGAACTGGTCGCCGCGGGCCAAGCCGCGACGGGAAGCGGCGACGGCTACTCGGCCGAGGACGTTTCGAACGCGCAGATCTTCATCGCGCGGCTCAAGGCGGTCGATCCGATCCGCGTGATCACGACCGTTACCGCGATGCCGCACGACAAGTATTTGACGATGCTCGCCCCCGCCGACGAGTACTTCGGCCCGATGGGCATGTCGATTCTCGGCATCGAGAACGAGCTCAAGCACATCAACTTCATGCTCAACTACAACTATGGCAGTCGCGAGAGCGACTCGACCTTCCAGGTGGCCAAGGCGATCGTCGCGATGCAGGAAGTCTATCCGCAGGACCGCGATCTGCCGATGCTGCTGTATTGGTGCTATACGACGCTCAAGCGCATGGACGACGGCCAGTCGAATCGCGCGGCGGCGCAGATCAAAGCGATTCTGACGATCGAGTACCAGGACAGCTCGCAGGCTCGGGAACTGCTGCGCAACACGTGAGCGAGTACGTCGAGCGGGCACTGGCGGCGTACGACCTCTCGCAGCTCACGCTCTGCTCGATCGGCAGCCACTCGGCGCTCGAAGTGGCCGCCGGGGCGCGCGCCCAAGGATTGCGCAACCTCGTTCTCACCGCGCGAGGACGCGAGCGCACCTACAGCCGCTACTTCGCCGCAGCCGAGCGGCCGGTACGGCGCGGCTGCGTCGACGACACGATCGACCTGGAGTCGTTTCCGCAGATCCTCGCCGAGCCGGTGCAGCGCCAGCTGCTGGAACGCAACGTGCTCTTCGTGCCCAACCGCTCGTTCGAGGTCTACCTTCACCAGCATTTCGGCTACGACGAGATCGAACGGCGCATGCTGGTGCCGTTCTTCGGCAGCCGGCGCCTGCTGCGAGCGGAGGAGCGCGACCACAGCGCACCGGCCGACCAGTACGTGCTGATGGCTCGCGCCGGGATCCGCCATCCGCGCCGCTTCGAATCCCCCGACGAAATCGATCGACTCGTGATGGTGAAGGCCCCCCACGCGCGCGTCTCGTTCGAGCGCGCGTTCTTCCTCGCATCGTCGCCCGAAGAGTTCCGCGCGCGGCGCGACCGGTTGATCGATGAGGGCGCAGTCACGCCGCAGGGTGCGGCGGCGGCGCGCATCGAGGAATACGCGCTCGGGCCATCGGTCAATTTCAACTTTTTCTACTCGCCGCTGCTGGGCGAGTTGGAGCTTTTGGGCACCGATACGCGGCGCCAGACCAATCTCGAAGGCTTTCGCAACGTGCCGCCCTCCGCGTTGGACGCGGTCAAAACGGTGTCGATGCGGATGGAAGAAGCCGGGCACATCGCGGCGACGGTGGTGGAGTCGATGCTCGAGGGCGCCTTCGAGATGGGCGAGCGCTTCGTCGCCGCGGCGCGCGAGGCGCAGCCGCCCGGCATCATCGGTCCGTTTGCGCTGCAGTGCATCGTTGCCGCGGGGCCGCCCAAGGAGCTGGTCTGCTACGACGTGTCGCTGCGCATCCCGGGCTCGCCCGGCACGCGCTTCACGCCGTACTCGGCCTATCGCTGGGGGCGCGACGTTTCGGTGGGCGAGCGGATCGCGATGGAAGTCGTGATGGCGCGCGACACCAATCGCCTCGCAGACGTGTTGACGTAACAACTTACGACTGTTTCTTATGGAGGTGTCATGACCGTTGATAAAGTTCAGGAACGTCCCGGGGCGGTGACGTTCAAAGGCAAGCCGATGACGCTGGCCGGCCCCGAGTTGCACGCCGGCGATCCCGCGCCGAGTTTTACGCTCACCGGCGCCGATCTTGCGCCCGTGACGCTCGATACGCTGCTCGACGGTGGAAGCCGCGCGGCGCTGTTGATCGTCGTGCCGTCGCTCGACACGAGCGTCTGCTCGTTGGAATCGCGGAAGTTCAACCAGCGGCTCGGAGAGCTGCCCGCGGGCGTGAAGGCTGCCGTCGTGAGCCTCGACCTGCCGTTCGCGCAGGCGCGGTGGTGCGCCGCCGAAGGCGAGGTGGCGCTCGACATGCTCTCCGATTATCGCGATCGCAGCTTCGGCACGAACTACGGGCTCGTGATCTCGGAGCTGGGGCTGCTAGCGCGCGCGATCGTGGTGATCGGTAAGGATCGCACGGTCTCGTACGTACAGATCGTTCCCGAAGTCGCAAGCGAACCCGACTACGATGCGGCGCTAAAGGCCGCAGCCGCCGCAGCATAGGGAATGCCGCAGACCGTTCTCATCCTCGATTTCGGCGCGCAGTACAGTCAGCTGATCGCGCGCCGAACGCGCGAGCTGGGCGTGTACTGCGAAATCGTGCCCTACGACACGCCGTGGAGTTCGCTCTCGCTGCGCCGTCCCGAGGCGTTGATTCTCTCGGGCGGCCCGCAGAGCACGCTCGTTGAGGGCGCGCCCGAGATGGACGACGAGATCGTCGAATCGGGCGTGCCGATTCTGGGCATCTGTTACGGAATGCAGCTGCTCGCGCGCGAGGTCGGCGCCGAGCTGGTGCAGCTCGACCACGCGGAGTACGGCCCGGCGACGCTCGTGGTCGCCGATCGCGCGAGCGCCCTCTTCGAGGGCGTGCCTGACGAATCGCGCGTCTGGATGTCGCACGGCGATTCGGTCGTACGGCTGCCCGAGGGGTACGGCACGTTGGCGTCTACCGCGCGCTGCCAGATCGCCGCGATGGGAAACCCGCACAAGCGCATCTACGGCGTCCAATTCCACCCCGAGGTGGTGCATAGCGAGCACGGCAAGACCGTGCTTCGCAACTTTCTGCGCGCGATCGCGGGGCTGCGCGGCGATTGGAAGATGGAGTCGTTCCTCGAGCAATCCGTGCGTGAGATTCGCGACCGCGTGGGCGAGAGCAAGGTGATCTGCGCGCTCTCCGGGGGCGTCGATTCGGCAGTCGCGGCAACGCTGGTCTCCCGCGCGATCGGCGAGCAGCTCACCTGCATCTTCGTCGATCACGGTCTCCTGCGCAAGGGAGAGTCGGAGCAAGTCGTGGCCGCCTTCCGGGACGTGCTGCAGCTCAACGTCGTCGCCGTCGACGCGCGCGAGCGCTTTTTAGCGCAGTTGCAAGGCGTCGACGATCCGGAGATCAAGCGCGTGAAGATCGGCCACGAATTCATCGCGGTCTTCGAGGAAGAGGCGGCAAAGATTCCGGGCGTGGAGTATCTGGTGCAGGGCACGCTCTATCCCGACGTCATCGAATCGAAGACCCCGCAGAGCAAGGCCGGCCAGAAGATCAAGTCGCATCACAACGTGGGCGGCTTGCCCGCGGAGATGAACCTCTCGCTGATCGAGCCGCTGCGCGCGCTCTTCAAAGACGAGGTGCGCGTGCTCGGAAAAGCGCTGGGGCTACCCGATGCCATCGTGCGCCGCCAGCCATTTCCCGGCCCGGGTTTGGCCGTCCGGATCATCGGCGACGTTACCGAGGAGCGCCTCGCCGTGGTGCGCGAAGCCGACGCGATCGTGCGTGAGGAGATCGACGCGGCGCCGCTGCAGCCGCATCCGTGGCAGTATTTTGCCGTGCTGACGCCGGTTAAGAGCGTCGGGGTGATGGGCGACGGCCGCACCTACGCCAACCTCGTCGCGATTCGCGCGATCACCAGCGAAGATGGCATGACCGCCGACTGGGCGCGCCTGCCGCACCAACTGCTCGAACGCATCTCGTCGCGCATCGTCAACGAAGTGCGCGGCGTGAACCGCGTAGCCTACGACATTACGACGAAACCCCCCGCAACGGTTGAGTGGGAGTAGACGCGGGGGCTCAAGCCGGCAACGCGGCGCGTTTCCAGACGAGTATGTTGCTCGTGCCCCAGATTTCCGGGGGCAGCGTGCGGATCGTTAGCGTGTCTCCGGAAATCGTGAACTGACGCTCGAGCGTCGTGCCCATCAAGTTGGTGAAGACGCTTACTTCGACGTGATGGAAGACGCGGTCGCCGCGGATCTCGTAGCGGCCGGCATAGGCGAGAAAGTTGAGCAGCGATTGCGTACGCTGCTCTTCGGTCGCCCCGCCGCCGGAGGGCGACGGCAGCGCGGGCCGGTGCGTGCCCCCGAGAACCGCCGCCATCCGAGCGTCGGCGCTATAAATGAGGTAGCCAACCGGATCGGGGCCGAAGCGCGGCTTGTGCTTTCCCGTGCCCTCGTCGACGTCGAAGCTCACCAGGCTCCAAGCGCCGACGACGCCGGTCCTCGCCGGCGCCGTGAGTGCGGCGGGTGCGGCGCCGATCGTCGCGAGCGCCCCGAACGAAGCGGCTAGCTCGAGAATATTTTTGCGCGAAAACGAAGATGGCGCTTTCATGCGGCTTCGTTTTCGGACGCAGGGTTCGCCGAAGCCTGCCGCGATAAAGACCGGCGTGCGAATCCTCGTCGTCGGCAATGGCGCGCGCGAAGACGCGCTCTCGTGGCGGCTGGCGCAGTCCCCGTCGTGTGCGGCGCTCTTTGCCGCTCCAGGGAATGCCGGCACCGCATCTCGCGGAGAGAACTGGCCGATACCAGCGACCGACGGCAAGGCGCTTGCCGAGCGCGCCCGGGCGGAGCGCATCGATCTCGCGGTGCTCGGTCCGGAGACGGCGATCGCCGCGGGCGTCGGCGACCGGATGCGCGAGGCGGGCATCGCGGTCTTCGGGCCCAACCGTTCCGCGGGGCGATTGGAGTCGAGCAAGATCTTTGCCAAGCGTTTCATGGAACGCCACGCGATCCCGACGGCAAAAGCCATCGTCGTGCACTCGGTCGAAGCCGCGCGCAACGCGCTTGCGAACTGGGACGGAGGCGTCGTCGTCAAAGCTGATGGACTCGCCGCTGGGAAGGGCGTCGTGGTTGCGCCGGACGCACGCGCCGCACGCGCGCTCGTGAACGAATGGTACGAGCGAGGAAAGATCCCCGGCGGCGGCGCCGATCTGCTGCTGGAGGAACGGCTGGAAGGGCGCGAGGTGAGCCTCTTCGCATTTTGTGATGGGCGGGCGATCGTGCCGTTTGCCGCGGCTTGCGATTACAAGCGCGCCGGCGATGGCGATGCCGGCCCGAACACCGGCGGCATGGGCGCGTACTCGCCGCCTGCGCGACTCCCCGAAGACCTCGCCGATACCGTTCGCGAGCGCGTGCTCGCACCGTTGCTGCGCGGGCTGCGTGCGGAATCGGAGGAGTACGTCGGCGTCCTGTACTGCGGTCTCATGTGGAGCGACGACGGACCGCGCGTTATCGAGTTCAACGCGCGTTTCGGCGACCCCGAAACCCAAGTGCTGATGCCGCGCGTCGGCGGCGATTTTGCCGCGCTCCTCGACTCGGTGGCGCGCGGCGCGATGGATCTGTCGACGGTCTCAGTGCTGCCGGACCACTGCGTCGGCGTCGTGCTGGCGACGCGCGATTACCCGCGCAGCAGCACGCCGCTGCACGGGCTGAACGCGGACGTAGCGCTCGAGCACGGGTGCCAAGCGTTTTGGGGAGCGTCGCAGCGGATTGACGGAAGCGTCAGCAGCGGCGGCGGACGCGTGCTCACCGTGACGGCGCTGGGCAGCGAGCTCGACGCCGCGCGCGAGCGTGCCTATGGCGCGGTGAAGCAGCTGGCCGGGCGCTTGGGAACGGGCGCATTGACCTACCGCAGCGACATCGCGCAGCTGCGCTGACGCTTTCCCGCTTTGGCCGCCGGCGCGACCATTCGGCCGGGAGTCGCAAGGCGAGCGAGCGCCTCGAGTGTAACCCCGGGGCGTAACGGAGGTTAATAGAAGACGTCATGGGCTATCAACTTCAGCCGCAAAGCCCCTATGGGGGTCCGGCAACCGCCGCATCTCCGGCCAGAGCGATGCTGGCGCAGGTGCTCGGCATTACTGCGCTCGGTCTCTGCGTTACCGCGCTGGCCGCCTGGCTCTTTCAGGACGTCGCCTACGGCATCGGCTTGGTAGCAATGATCGTCGGCTTCATTTTGCTGCTCGCAATGAACGGCGCACGGCGAAACGAGGCGCTATCGCTCGGCCTCTTCTATGCATTCACGTTCTGCGAGGGCGTCGGCATCGCACCGGTCGTTCATCGCTACGTGTACGCGTTCGGTCCCGACGTCGTCGTCAATGCCGCGGTCACGACCGGCTTGGGCATGTTCGCGTTGGCGGCGGTGGTCTACGCCACCGGGCTCGATCTCCGGCGTTTCCAGGGCATTTTCATGATCGCGCTCCTCGGGCTGATCTTGATCGGGATCATCTCGCTCTTCGTGAAGTTTATCCATCCGGAGACCTACGCGTGGCTTACGCTCGTCATCTTCTCGGGACTCGTGTTGATCGATTTCGCTCGCCTGCGCGCCGGCGGCGACGGATTGACGGCGGTCCAGATGGCGACCAGCATCTACCTCGATGCGATCAACATCTTCCTTGCCTTGCTCCAGATTTTCGGGGGGAGGCGCTCGTCGAACTAGCCGTTTGCTATAATGGACCCAGATGTGCGGGATAACGGGGGTCTTCGCACCCGGACGCGATGCCGCGCGCCTCGCATTTTTCGCGCTCTACGCGCTCCAGCACCGCGGCCAGGAATCCGCGGGCATCGCCGCAGCCGACGGCGGAACGATCCGTTCCCATAAGGAGATGGGCCTGCTCGGCGCCATCTTCGACGAAGAGATCCTCAGCGAGCTCTCGGGCCACATCGCGATCGGCCATACCCGCTACTCGACCACCGGTTCGTCAATCGTCGTCAACGCGCAGCCGTTGCTCGAACGCACCGAGCTGGGCGATTTTGCATTCGCGCACAACGGCAATCTCACCAACACCGACGAGTTGCGCCAAGGGCTCTCACCCACGACCGTGCTTCAGGCCAGCTCCGATTCCGAAGTGATGGCCAAGCTGATCGTCGAGTCGAAAGGCACGATGCTCGACCGCATCTCCGCGGTGCTCGCGGGAGCGCGCGGTGCCTACTCGATCGTGCTCTGCACGCAAGACGAGCTCTACGCTTTTCGCGATCCGTGGGGCGTACGGCCGCTCTGCCTCGGGAGCCTCCCGGAGGGCGGTTACGTCGTCGCCTCGGAATCGTGCGCGCTGGGCACGATTGGCGCGCAGTACGTGCGTGAGCTCGAACGCGGCGAGATCCTGCGCATCGGTGCGCACGGGGTCGAGAGTCATCGCGTGCCGGTCGAGGAAGCGCAGCAGGCGCTCTGCATGTTCGAATACATCTACTTCGCGCGTCCCGATTCGAAGCTCAACGATCGCTCCGTCTACATGGCGCGCTACGAGATGGGGCGGCGTCTGGCGCGCGAGCATCCCGCAGACGCCGACGTCGTTATGGCCGTGCCCGATTCGGCAGTCGCCGGCGGCATCGGCTACGCAGCTGAGAGCGGCTTGCCGTATATCGAAGGACTCATCAAAAACCGCTACATCGGGCGTACCTTCATCAGCCCCGACCAGCGGATGCGTTCGCGCGGCGTGCATTTGAAATTCAATCCGGTGGTCGAGAATCTTGCGGGCCAGCGGGTGATCGTCGTCGACGATTCGATCGTGCGCGGCACGACCACGCCGCGCATCGTCGCGCTCGTTCGTGAAGCCGGCGCCCGCGAGGTGCACCTGCGCATCACCTCGCCGCCGATCAAGCACCCGTGCTATCTCGGCGTCGACATGGCCACGTACGACGAGCTCATCGCCGCCAACTACAGCGTCGAGGAGATCCGTCAGAAGACTGGCGCCGACTCGCTGGGCTATCTTAGCCTCGACGGCCTCATCGCGTCGGTCGGACGTGCGCGCGATGAGATGTGTTTGGGATGCCTGATCGGCGAGTATCCCAACGTGCCCGCCGCGCACTCGTCGGCGTCGTTGCGGCGCGGCCAGAAGACGCCCGCGTAAACCATCCGCCAATACCGGACGGTTCAAGGGCCGGCGCGCTGCCGCGCTACAGACGATATGCGTGACGCTGGGAAAGAGGATCGCCGCGCGACGCCGAGCTCTCGGGTGGTCGCAGAACGAACTGGCACGGCGGGCCGAAGTCAACCATCCGACGCTCTTCAAAATTGAAGCGGGCCAGCGGCTCAATCCGTCGGTGAGCGTGGTCGTGCGCATCGCCCGGGCACTCGGGACCAGCGCCGAGGCGCTCTACGGCTTGGAGAGCGACGGAAAGCGCCTTCTCGTCGAGGCCAATAAGGCGGCCATGATCGTCGAAATCCGGCCATTGGGACGCAAGGCCGGTGAAACGGCCGCTTCGCGCGCCATGGGGTTTATCACGGCAGCCTTGGAACGCGCCGGGGCCAGCGTGCGCGAGGCGACGCCTAGCGAGCCCGAGGCCGGAAGCGAAGCACCGCTGCCGGCTCAGGCGGGACAGTTGGCGGCGGGGGGCCTGGCGCTGGTCGAAGAGCTGCAGGCGATGCGCCGGCGGCTCGAGGCGCTCGAGGGGTGGCGTCGCACGCTCGAAGGACGCGCTCGAAAGCGCGGGTCGCGATGAGCAACGGGTCGGTCCAGTCGTCGATCTCCAGCATGAGGGCACTCTAACAGCGCAGAGTGCCACCAGGTAGGCACTTTCAGGGAGCCCCAGGCGATTCGGGGCAGCGACCTGCAACGCAATTCACTCGCGAAAGCGGGCACCCGCCGGCGGAACGGAGACGGTTATGCCGCAGAGGCCGGGCTTCGGCGCGAAAATCTTCGTCGGCTTGCCGCCACCGGGATAGCTCCAGGCCGCGAGTCTGTTAAAGAGGCGTTGCCCGGCGAGAATCGCACCGTTCTGAATCCACATCTGGCAGTTGACGTCGTAGTTGGTGTCGCCTCGCGCGCTATAAAGTAACGTCTTGCTTACGACTGACGCTTGAGAGCCCTGGACCGATAGTTGATAAACGGTCGCAGGCGACCCGTCGGGTTTACCGGTCGGCACGTTCAACGCGAGATACTCGCCATCCCATTGGAGGCTGCCGAACGGCCCGCTGAGATCGACCGCGATTGAGATGAAAGAGCCGCTTCCCTTTGGCAGCTCCCACAAGGACCCGTTACTCAGACCACCGTCGAGGAATAGATTCCCGTTGCCGTCGTAGGTGCAGTACGCGGGCGAGATGGGCGGGTTGTAAATCGTCGGCCGTTTCGCTTGCTCGTTTTTGAAAATGGAGACGCTGCTGCCGCATACCGCTAAGCTGTTCGTTCCCGGATCCCAAGCACAGCTCACCGGCGAATCAGCGCGATACGTCGCGATAATGTCGTGGCCGCCGTGCGCGTACTCATAGGTTGAACTTACTTTATAGCGGTTGGTGATAAACACGTTACCGCTACCGTCAGAACACGCGCCGGCAGCGTCCGACAGGCCCGTTAGGAGGCCGACCAGCTTTCCGCTCCTATACGAGTAGACGTGTACCTTAAGGCCAGGGCCGCCGCGAGACAGTCCGGTGGCGTAGACCAATATTTCATCCTTGGCTTCCGGCAACATCCACGCGCCGCGCTGCGCCGGCGCTCGCGTGCCGGCGCTTATGGTCTGGGGTATCGCATTGGCGGTCTGCGCGCCTCCGCAGCCCGCCAACGCAACGGCAATGACGAGTGAACCGCCTAGCGTCATCCGATATTGCATGTTAGCACCCTCCGGACTGGGGCACGTTCGCTATCGGCTTCGGTTATGCCTTATCGTAGAGTTTGAGGGCCAGCAGGCCGTGGGTCAGCGCGGCGCCGGCGCGCAGCGCCGCGGCGATGTGCACCGTTTCGGCCAGCTCGTTGCGGGTCGCGCCCGCCTTTTTCGCATTGGCGGTATGGACGTCGAGACAGTAAGGACACTGCGTGGTCAGTGCGACGCCCAGCGCGATCAGTTCGCGATACTTGCGCGGAATCTCGCCGTCATCACGACCGACCGTTTTGTCGAGCGCAACGAAGCCGTCGAAGCCGGGACCGTCGAGCTTGCGCAGCTCGGGGAGCAAAGAAAGGTCGTCGTGCTGGTGATAGTCGCTCATGAATCTCCTTCGTTGTAGCGTGGGAACGTAGTAACGTGAGGGAACCGCGGCTAAGACGGAAACGCGCGTTCGCGCACTTCATCGGCGTAGGCTTTGAGCGCCTGCGTCGCCGCCTCGCCTACTTCGGCGTAGCGTTTCGCGAAGCTCGGTGAGTGCGGATACATGCCCAAGATGTCGTGCAGTACCAGCACCTGCGAATCGCAGTGCGGACCCGAGCCGATGCCGATGGTCGGGATCGAAAGCATCTCCGTGATCTCCCGCGAGATCTCGTAATCAACCACTTCGAGCACGATCGCATAGGCGCCAGCGGCCTCCACCGAACGAGCGTCGTCGATCAGGCGATCGCGGTGCGTGCGCATCTTGAAGCCCGGGCCAAGTCCCGCCGTCTGCGGGGTGACGCCGATATGTCCCACCACGGGGACGCCCGCACCCGTGATCGCACGGATGCGTTCGGCCTGATCGCGGCCGCCCTCGAGCTTGACGGAGCAAGCACCGCCCGCCTTGACTAGCGCGATTGCCGAACGCAGCGCGTCCTCGTTGCTCACCTGGTAGGAGCCGAACGGCATGTCGGCCATGATGTGCGCTCGCGTCGTGCCGCGCGCCACGGCCTGCGTGTGGTAGACCATATTCTCCAGCGTAACCGGCGTCGTCTCGTCGTATCCCAGGACGACGTTGCCGACGCTGTCGCCGACGAGGATCACGTCGATGCCGGCGCGCTCGACGAAGAGCCCAAAGGGTGCGTCGTAGGCCGTCGCGACCGGGAAGATGACTTTGCCTTTCCGGCGCTTGATCGCTCCCGCCGTCAGACGGCGGATGGCCGGATTCTTCTCCGGCTCGTAGGGGCGAGCGTTTTCGCTGCCGTTGCGTACGGCTTTCACACCTTTAACTCGGCCGACCTCGCTCCGTTTCCGGTGGCTTTCTCCGACGGCGCGCCGCCCGCGAGCGATTCTGCCAACGCGACGAACGCGCGCACCGGCGTGCCGGTGGGGCCCTTGGCTTGCCACGGCGATTCGTTTTCCAGGTAGGCCGTGCCCGCGACGTCGAGGTGAATCCACGGGGTCTTGTCGACGAACTCTCGCAAGAAGGCCGCCGCAGTGAGGGTGCCCGCGGCGCGGCCGCCGGTGTTCTTGAGATCGGCGATATCGCTCTTCATCGCACCGAGGTAGTCGTCGTAGTAGGGCATCTGCCAGTAGCGCTCGCCGGTCGGCTTGGCGGCGGCCAGGAATGTTGCGCCGAAGGCCTCGTCGTTGGTGACGGCGGCAGCGGCCGCGTGGCCGAGCGCGATCACGCAGGCGCCGGTGAGCGTCGCCGCATCGACGATCTTGGTAGCCCCAAGTTTGTTGGCGTAGCAGAGTCCGTCGGCGAGGATGAGACGGCCTTCGGCGTCGGTATTGATCACCTCGATCGTCTTGTTGTTCATCGCTTTGACGACATCGCCGGGCTTCGTGGCCTTGCCCCCCGGCATGTTCTCCGTCGCGGGAACGATGCCGACGACGTTGAGCTTGGGCCGCAGCCGCCCCAGCGCCGCCATCGCACCGATGACGCTCGCGCCGCCGGACATGTCGTACTTCATGTCTTCCATGCGCTCGGCGGGTTTGATCGAGATGCCGCCGGTATCGAAGGTGATGCCCTTGCCGACGAGCGCGAGCAGCTCTTTGCTCGATGGATCGCCGTTGTAGCGCATCACGATGAACTTCGGCGGCTGCGCGCTGCCCTGCGCGACGGACAGGAAGGAGCCCATGCCTTCGCGGCGAGCGCGGTCTTCGCCGAGCACGTCGATCTCGAGCCCGCAATCCGCAGCGGCTTTTGTCGCCGCATCGGCGAGATGCGTTGGCGTCATATCGTTGGCCGGCGTGAGCGCCAGACGCCGCGCGAAGTTCACCGCTTCGCCGAGAATCGTGCCGTGCGCGGCGCCGCGCTGCAGTTCGGCTTCGTCGAATCCTTTGGCGAGAATCTCCACCTTACTGACCGCGATGCGGCTCTCGGGTTTTTCCTGATACAAGGTGGTCTCGAAGGCTCCGGTGATTGCCCCCTCGGCCACGAACGACGCGCACGCTGCGGCGGCGCTCTGCGCCTGGGTTGGAAGCGCGATGGCGATCTGGTCAACGTTGCGGCGTCCGAGGTAGCGCACGGCGCTTCCGGCGTAACGCGCGAGGAGGCTGGGCTCGAAACTTTCGGCTTTGCCGAGGCAAACGCCGAGCACGCGGCGATACGGCGCGTCCTTCGCGTACGCGAGAACCGTCTCGCCCAGACGTCCCTGGATCTCTTTAGCGGTCACGGCATCGGCGATGACGCCGCCTACCGCGGCATCGATCTCCTTGGCGACGCCGTCGAGCGCCGAGTCGGCAAAAAATGGCACGACGAGCGCTCCGGCCCGCACGCGATCGGGCGCATCGTGAGTGAGACGAACTTGCATGGTGAACCTTTCGAACGGTGAACTACTGCCAGCCTATGGCGAAAAGCTGGGAGAATCCTCGTGGTGAGCTAAAAGCGCCGCCCGACAGCTACGCCCGCGCGGGCGTCGATGTGGCCGCCGGGAACGAGGCGGTGGCGCGTTACCGAGAGGTTATCGGGCCGTGGCGCCACCCGGGCCAGCTCGACGTTTTCGGCGGGTTTGCCGGCCTCTTCCGGCTCCCGGGAAGCGAGGATCGTGCGCTCGTTGCGTCGACCGACGGCGTGGGCACGAAGGTGCTGATCGCCGGCGAGATGGGACGCTACGGCACGGTCGGTGCCGATCTCGTGAATCACTGCGTCAACGATATCTTGGTGTGCAGCGCTACGCCGCTCTTTTTCTTGGATTATCTGGCGGTGGGCAAGCTCGATCCCGACGTCGCCGCTGAGATCGTCCGCGGTTGCGCCGACGCGTGCCGCCGTCACGACTGCGCGTTGCTCGGTGGAGAGACGGCCGAGATGCCGGGACTCTACGATCGTTCGCATTTCGACTTGGCCGGAACGATTGTCGGAACGGTGGAACTGGCGGCGGTGGAGCGCCTCGGCGGCGTGCGGGCCGGAGATGCGATCGTCGGCCTGCCGGCCGTCGGCCTGCATACCAACGGTTATTCGCTCGCGCGCGCATTGCTCTCGCGCGACGATTGGGACAAACCGTTCCGCGAAGGCACCTATGGCGACGCGCTTCTGGCGGAGCATCCCTCGTACTACGAAGCGGTGCGTGCGATTCAGCGCGTCGCCCACGTCAAGGCGATGGCGCACATAACCGGCGGCGGCCTGCTCGAAAACGTCGGGCGCACCCTGCCGCACGACGTGAAGGCGATCTTCGAACAGCAGCGCTGGAGCGTTCCCCCGATCATCGAGGAGCTGGTGCGGCGCGGAGGTCTCAACGAGCGCGAACGCTATCGCACGTTCAACATGGGGGTGGGCTACACGCTCGTCGTGCCGTTGGGCGATGCGGCCGCGGCGATTGCGGCAGCGCCGGGCGCGCGCATCGTGGGCTGGATCGAAGCGCGCGTAGGCGAGGAGCCTCAGGTTACGATTCACGCTTGACGTGACGGCGCTCTTCAATCTCGTCGTCGACCTCGATGCAATCGTCGCGCCGCGCGCGACGGACAGCGAGATCGGCGCGCCGGAATCGGCCGACGAACGCACCCTGGCGTGGATCGACGAAACGTTCGGCGGGGCGTGGAGTTCCGAGGCGCGCGCGGGGTCGAACGTGATCGCCCGCGACGGTGGCGCACCGATTGGCTTTGCGACGATTGACGCTCGAGGTCTGCAGTACCGCTGGCTTGCGGGGCTCGCACGCGAGCGTGACGTCGGGCTCTTCGGGCCTTTCGGGGTCGAGCCGGCGCAGCGCGAACGAGGATTGGGTGGTGCGCTCTTGCGGCGCTCGCTTGCGGCGTTGCAAGAGCGCGGTTACCGGCGCGCGCTGATCGCGGCGGTCGGTGACGAGCTCGTTCCGTATTACGCGCGAGCCTGCGGCGCGCGCGCGGCCGAGCGGTTCGAGCGTGCCGACTTGCTGGCGCCGCCGCCGCGCACGTTGGTGATGGCCTCGGGCAACGGCAGCAACTTCCAAGCCGTGATCGCCGCGCAGCACGCCGGGACGCTGCCTTTGCAGCTCGTAGGACTGCTGAGCAACGACGGGCGCGCGCCTGCGATCGTACGTGCGCGCGATGCCGGCGTTCCGGTCGCGGTCGAGACGTGGGATCGCGGGCGCGAGCCGCGCGCACGGTACGACGCGCGCCTGATCGAGGCGACCGCCGCGTTTGCGCCGGATCTCGTGCTGCTTCTCGGCTGGATGCATCTGCTCTCCCGCGATTTCGTCGAGCGGTTCGACGAACTGCTCAACCTGCACCCGGCGTTTCTGCCGCTCGATCCGCAACGCGACGAGGTCGTCACTCCCGATGGGAGGAGCATCCCGGCCTTCCGCGGTGCGCGAGCGGTTCGGGATGCGCTGGCACGAGAGAGTCCGTGGGTCGGCGCCACCGTCCACCGCGTCACCGCGGAGACCGACCGCGGGCCGGTGCTCGCCCGCAAGCCGCTGCGCGTGAACGAAGGAGAGGAAGAGGGTGCGTTGATGGAACGACTCCATCGCGTCGAGCACACCTTGGTGAAGGCGGCGATCGCGCGCTGGCTGTTCGAGCGGCCGCCGGAGCACGAGAAGAAGGAGATCGAGGAATGACCACACCGGGAGACTCGCTGATGGCCCCCGCCGGCAGCATCGAGAATAACCCGCTCGTCGACGACGTCAACGTAGAGCATCAGGCACGTCTCTCGCAGACGGAGAAGATCTGCCGCCGTATCGCCGACGCGACGGGCGCGCCGGTCGCGCTGCTCCTGGCGATCGTCGTGCAGATGATCTGGATCGCCGTGGGCGCGGCGACGCACTGGGATCCGTTTCCCTTCGTCTTTCTTCTGACGGTGTCGAACGTATTGCAGCTGATTCTGATCTTCGTGATCGCCGTCGCGCAGAAGCAACAGACGCTGCACGACGAGCTGCGCGCCGAGGCCGACCACGACTCGATCTCGCGCCTGCTCTATCACGACCAGCTGCAAAACGAATTACTGCTCCGCCTCGCCAAGAGCGCGAAGGTCGACGTCTCCGACCTTCAGAAGCAGGCCTACAACCTGGCAACGTCGCCGGATTGAACGACACCCCGTATTCGATCTCGAACGACGGCGGCAGCGCGCTCAGTCGTGGGGCAACTCGCCCAAACCGGAGCTCTATCGTTCGGGATCGGTAAGCCAGCGTAAGGCGCGCAAACCAGGCAGAAAACAGTACTCGCCGCCGCGCGTGACGACAAAACGCGGCAGTCCTTTGAGCTGCATGCGCACGGGGCGCCGCGGGATCGAGTAAGCGCCGTTGCCGTCCGCTGCCCCACTAACGGGGTCGCGCGCATCTCCTCCGCCGAAGAACGCGCCGTCGTTCATCCACTCGCTCTGGACGAACTCGAACTGCCGTCCGAGATTCGCGCCGACGAATGCAAACATCAACCCCCGGTCGAGGCCATCGTCTTCGAGGACGCCGTCGGGGAGCGGCGGCCCGTACGCGGTGCCGCGGCGGATCATCCGATGGATGCGCGGAACGCCGGCGACCTGCGCGTCGCGCGGGTTCAGGCGGCGGATATGCGAGCCCAGCGGCGTGTGGTAGCCGATCGGGTCGCCGGTCTTGAACAGAAAATCGTTGTTGCGCTTTGGGTCTTCGCCGATTTCGGGGGCGTCGGCCGTGGGGCATCGTGCGAGCGGCGCGCCGCTGCGCCAACGCCCCATCATTTTCGCCGCGAGAAGTTCCTCGCCCAGCGCCCCCGCGTTCTCCTTGACGTACGTGCGGAATTCCGCAACGCGTTGGCGTAGTTTGCGAAAGGCTACGTAGCTGCCGTTTCGCCCCAGCACTTCGGGTTGCGGCATCGCGGGAGCATCGCTCATTTCGTCGGGGTATCCCAGCACGAACTCGCCGGCTTTTAACGGCACCTCTTGCGGGTTGGTGCCGGGAATGCCGCTGCCCTCGATCGCCGGATGGCTGATGCCGTCTTTGAAACCGAACGGTTCGCGCTCGCCCGGAAGTACGTGACAATCCTGGCGCCAAATCGCGACGACGCCGGGCAGGCCGTCGAGCGCCTTGTGCGCGCGAGCGAGCGCGGAGTCCAGACCGATGCGGTCCTTTGAGATCGTCGTGAGCACCACATGCACGTCGGGCGTGCCGAGCGGCCACTCCCAGTTCTCGGGCGCGTTCTCGCCGACGTCGCCGAGGTCGTGCGCACGAGCCGCCATGCCTTGCACGAACTGCATCGGAAACGAGTTCAGCGATGCCTCCGGCACGCCCAGCGCTTTGAGGCCTGCGAAGCTCAGAGCGGCGCTTATCCACGTGTCGCGCGCGGGACTCTCCGGATGAGCGGCAGATGCCACAACGCCGGCCAGCCGTCGCATTAGCTCGCGCCCCGCGGCCCGATCGTCGATGCGCAGGACGATATACGTCGCGTCGAACGGCGTCGGGCGCGGGCGCAACACGCCGCTCTGGATGTCGTCGAGTTCGAGCCTATTCATCGACCGGCTACTTCGTGGCGAGATTCTTCCAGAAGTTCGTAAGACTCTCGTCGCCGCCGAAGAGGGTGGTGAAGATCGTCGAGTCGGCGAGCAGGATGTCTCCGGCGCGCTTTCCCGCAGGCGGCATCCAGAGAAACATGTTGAACTCCTGGTTTCCGGCTTGGGTGAATGGATGCGGCTTGGATTGATCGATCTGCTGACGCGCCAGCACCCGGATGCTCTTGGATTCGCCGGTGGTCACTGCATAGTGCGGCAAATGCATGTGGAAGACGAACGTCTTCACGCCATCGAGCCAGCCGCGCGTATCCAACCCGTCGGAGATTGTGAGGGGAACGGTTTGCGTGGTGCCCGGAAGGGTGGCGGGGCGGAGACCCCATTGATTGTGCACGGGCACCTTCAGTCCTTTCATCAACGATCGCGTATACTTGCCGAATCGCTGCTGGCGCGGAACGAGCGCGTCGCCGTGGTGGAAGTACTCCATGTCGCGCTGCTTCAAATCGTCGGAGGCGCCAACGTCGTGGTGCGGCCCGAGGATCAAGCACGTGCCTTCGCGTTCGAGCCACTTCTCGAGCGTGGCGATCTCCTCCGGCGCCGCCTCTTGCTCGGTGACCAGATGATCCAATCCGAACACCATCATGGTATCGGTGTCTTCGAGAATGCGTTCGTCCAGCGGAAGCTTTTGGCCGGCCTGGTCGACGCGCTGATAGACGGCGACGGGCTGTCCGGTCACCTCTCCGACGGCATTTTGGAAGTTCACCAGCGAGAGGTGGAACAGCTCGAGCGTCCCGGCGATTCCCTGCAAGAACATGGCGTCGCCGTACTGCGGGGACTCGTAGGCGGGCCACGCGACGCGGCGCACCTCGGTCATGGTTGAGAAGCGGTTGTCCAGCTCGCTCACGTCCCGATTGGACTCCCAGGGATAGCTCCACGTCCAATAGACGCTGAAGCGGCGCGCTCCTTTGTTGTATGTTCGCGGGACGTGCAGCTGGTTGTACGTGCGCCCCGTGATCGGTTTCGTAGACACGTTACTGCATTTGATCGAGCATGTCGCTCAGCGATTGCCTGACCGTGAGGGCTTTTCGGATCTCGTCGGCGGAAACGAACGGGTACTCTGCGTATTCCATGAAGCTGGGGTGATGGTGACTACGGACGAACTCGATGAACGCCGGAACGTTCGTCTTCCAGTCTTCGGGAAACCCTTCGAGATTTTCGAACGCCGTGTTGAGCCCGGCCTTGGCGAACAAGGCGACGGCGTCGTCGGTGTACTTGTCGAAATCGGTATCGAAGATTCCCTGATACATGAAATAGGTGTCCGCGCCGATGGGAAAGAGCACCCACTTGAGGTAGTGCAGCTTGAGCGGCGCCAGATAGAAGGGGTCGTCGTGAATTGCCTTTTCGACGGTGTCGGCATAGCCGCGCATCGCCGCTTCGCGCCCGGGTTTGAGCTTCGCGATGATCGTGAAGCCGTAGCATGCCGGAGTTTTGGGAAAAACGGGGCCGTAGTTGCCCTGCTTGAGCTCGAAGTAGCCTTCTTTGGGGATTGCCATCGCTTGAGGTTTGCGCCAGTCCTGATTCTGCGTCGGCATTTCGCACGCTCCTTTTGTGATGAAGTGTCGCGGCTTCGTTGCAGCGGGGACATTGGGATTGCGTACGAGAACGTCTCCCACTCGATGCTGGCAATTACCTGCGCATTGGCAGCGCCCGCTTCGTGTAACGAAGCGGCGGTCGCGCAGGTGAGCCCCTCGCCGGTGCCTGCCGCCTCGGCGCCGCCAGTACGCTCCGATGCGTGCGGCGGTTCGCAGGAGCTGCTCAAGAAGTATCTCTCGGCATCGCCGTGCGTCTTTGTCAGGGGCCAGGGCAGCGTTCAGTCTACCTATTCCGGCACGAACGTACCGGTCGTCTTCATGCACGAGATGAGCGGAAAGACGGTTACCTCTAATGCCTCGAGGCAGGCATTTGGATATCCGGGGCTACTCCTCAACGTCGGAATTACGCCGACGTCGCAGGTGACGATGGTCCTACCCTCGTTCTCCCAGGTGAGCAGTACGCAGACCGGGACGGCCGCGGGAACGGCCGACACCGAGTACCGCTACAAGCAGCTCGTCTACTCCGACCCGCGACGCGGCATTTTGGGCGGAATACTGCTGACGTACCAAGCGCCGACGGGTTCGCCGGCCCTAACCGCCGGCAGCCCTTCATACGAGGTCAACCCGCTGCTCAACGTTGCGCTCAACAAAGCGCGTACGATCGGCGAGAATCTCTCGTTTCCCCTTACCAACGCCCCGGCGAACGGCGGCGCAGCGGCGCGCCAGTGGAGCTTCGCGCCGCAAGGCGTCACGTTCTGGCGATCGCCCGGCGGCACGCTCGCGGCGGTCGTCGTGCAGTACGGATTTTCGAATAACGCGCTCTATCTTACGTTGAACGCGGCGCAGCTTCTGTCGCGAAACTTTCAGATACAGGGAACCTACGGCGGCAACGACATGCCGGTCGACTACGTGAATCCGGTGGAAGACATCGGGCGTGCCGGCGGGAAGGCCTACAGCCGCTCGTTCACGATCGGCATAAGCTATCTGATAGGACAGAGCGAGGCGCCTTCACGATGAACAGGGTGCGGGATTTCGAAGTGGTGGTGATCGGGGCCGGGCCGGCCGGCACCGCCGCGGCGCTGCGCTCGGCCGATCTGGGCGCAACGACCGCGCTGATCACGCGCGGCGCGTTCGGGGGCATGTCGGCCAACGAAGGCCCCATTCCGGTCCGCACCTTGGCGCACGCCGCGCGCCTCGCGAGAGAAGCCCGGCAGTTGCCACGATATGGCATCGTCGGTGAAGCCCCGTCGCTCGACTATCGGGGCCTGTTGGCGCGCGCGCGGGAGGTCGTTGCCGAGGCGCGCGACCATTCGACCCTCCTGGAACAATGCAGAGCCGCCGGCGTCGCGCTCTTCGAAAACGCCGGCACGGCGGAGTTCGAGGACGCCCACGCGATACGCAGCGAGCGCGCGCCGCCGATCAGAGGGGAGCGGTTCGTGATCTGCACCGGCGGCGTGAGCCGCCCGCTTTCGGTTCCCGGCGCTGAACTTTCGGTTACGCCCGCCGACGCGTTCTCGCTTAGCGCGGTTCCACGGTCGATGATCGTGATCGGCGCCGGCGCGACGGGGATGCAAGTCGCCTCGATCTTTAACGCCTTCGGGACCTCAATCGCGCTCTGCCAGGCGGGGGCGCGCATCATTCCAACGGAGGACGCCGACGTCTCGCATGAGGTGGCAGCGGCGTTTCGCGAAGACGGCATCGCGATTTACGAGAACTTTGGGCGGATCGAGTGCATCGAGCCCGCGGCGGGGGGCCTGCTGATCGTCGGCTCCGGCGGCGGCTTGTCGCTCGCGGCCGAGCTGGTTGTCTCGGCGATCGGTTGGACCGCGGCGCCCGGCGCGCTAAATCTCGACGCCGCCGGCGTGCGGACGGGTGCTCGCGGATTTGTCGAGGTCGACGATGCGCTGCGCACGAGCGCCGCGCACGTGTATGCCGCAGGCGATGTTCTCGGGCGTTCGATGCTCGTGCCGCAGGCAGTACGCGACGGATTCGTCGCCGGAAACAACGCCGCAGGTGCCCCCGAGCTGACCGTTTCGCCCGGCGTCGAGCCGATTGGGAGCTTTACCGACCCGGAATACGCGAAAGTGGGGCTAACCGAAGAAGAAGCGCGAAAAACGCGCGATGTCTGCGTTGCGCGGGCGTCGTACGCGGAGACGACGAGGCCGATCATCGACGGGCGGACGCGCGGCTTCTGCAAAGTGATCGCCGATCGGGCGACGCTGGAGCTGCTGGGCTGTCACATCGTCGGCGAACGAGCCGTGGAGGTGGCACAGATGGCAGCCATCGCGATGACGGCGAAAATGCGTCTCGACGACCTCGCGCGCATTCCCCTCTCATTCCCCACCTACGCCAACGTGTTCGGGCGAGCCGTCCTCCGCGCGGTGCGCGAAACCGGTCACCCTACGTCGGCTTCGATCGCGCCGGCCGACGTCTAAACTACGGCGTGAGTGCGAGGAGCGTTCCGCCTCCGTCTGCGGCGCCGCGTTCCGTCGTGCCGTAGAGCACGCCTTTAAAGTACCGGAGGCCGCTTTGCGGATAAATACCGTCTCCCGATCCGCCGAAGTACGGACGGCTGCGGGCGTCCTGGGGCACTCAACGCCGAATGTCACGCTCTCAATCTACGCGCACCTGGTAGACGGGGCGCAGCGCGCCGCGATTGACAGCCTTGGAGAGCGGCTCGAACGAATCTCCGCTGCAGCCGCGAACGCCGATTCCGTCACCGATTCTCCAGTCGACGGCAACCGTTTGGCAACCGTCGCGTCAATGAAAGAGAAAAACGCCCGTAACAACAGGCGTTCTATGGTGGAGGCAAGGAGACTCGAACTCCTGACCCTTACGCTGCCAGCGTAATGCTCTACCAGCTGAGCTATGCCCCCGCGCGCTCCGCCCTCTTCACGGCGGGCGGTGCTACTCCTTTATGCTATCGGATCGCCACGTCGGCCGGTCCGTAGCCCGCTCTGAACGGTGAGTTCTTTAGTTGCGTTAAGGCACCGCCGGTGCGTTGAGGGAATAGCCGGAGACGCTGCTGGAACGGGAGTTGGACACGTAGACAAACGAGCCCGTGGGATCTATCGCGAGGCCGGCCGGCTTGTGCCCAGTGGAAAACGGCGAGCCTTGTACCGGCGTCAATCCACCGCTGCTTGCATCGATGGCGCGGAGACGTTATCGGACTCGAGGTTGGTCACGTAGGCGAACCTGCCGCTAGGAGCGATCGCCACATTCCACGGCGAGGAACCCGCCGAAAACGGCGAGCCCGGCACTTGCGTTAAGGTGCCGCTTTTCGCATCGATGGAATACGCTGAAACATTGTTGTTGTTAGCGTTTGCTACGTATGCGAACGCGCCCGTCGGATCGATCGCCACTCCGGACGGGTGAGAGCGGGCCGCAAATGGCGAACCCTTGATCTGCCTCAAGACGCCGCTGCGGTTGATGAAGTAGGCCGAAATGTCGTTTGAATCTGCGTTGGCGACATAGGCGAACTTGCCGGTCGGTTCGATCGCCATTCTCCAAGGGTAGCCCCCCGCCGCAAACGGCGAGCCTGCGACCGGCCTCAAGGCGCCGCTGCCGGTCTCGATGGTGTAGGCGGAAACGTTGCCTGAACCTGCGTTGGCCACAAAGGCGAACCTGCCGCTCGGATCGATTGCCACATCCCTTGGGGCGGAGCCCGCCGCAAACGGCGACCCCTGCACCTGTGTTAGCGCACCATTTGCAGCGTTGACGGCGTATGCGGAAACGTCGTTCGAACTCATATTGGCCACGTAGACAAACTTGCCGGTCGGGTCGACCGCCAACGCGATCGGAAAGGTACCTGTTGCGAAAGGCGATGCCTTCACCCTCATCAGTGCGCCGTTCGCCCTAATGACATACGCGGAGACAGTTTTGGCGTGGCTGTCAGTCAAGAAGGCAAAATGGATCGTGGTCGCGCGGGCGGTTTGGGGCACCGCGGCCGCCTCGCCGATCGGCGGCTGCGATCCACTGCACGCAGCAAGCATTGCAACGGCGAAGCTGGTGCAAACGGCATAACGGCTTGTCGCGAATGTTCCCATTTGGTTGCCCCCGTAAAGTCCGACCGGGTCATAAGGTGATTGGGGAATTTCGTCATGCTCGGGTGCTATTCCGGTGCTAGAGCGTTGGTACGGATTCAAGCGTGTGCGAGCCAGGTTCGGCAGAGTCTCCATCCGAAAACCTCCGGACTCGGCAAACCTCCGGACTCGGCAAACCTCCGGACTCGGCGTGCGAGGGGATGTAGCTCAGCTGGTAGAGCACCTGCTTTGCAAGCAGGGGGTCAGGGGTTCGAGCCCCCTCATCTCCATAAGGAAAATATCGCTGGTTCGGCGTTGGTCTGCCGGGACTTGCCAACGTGCGTCGAGCTTTTCGGGGGCAGCGCAGATGAGAACCTACGCTCTTAGCAGTTACGCGGTCGGCATCGCTTCGTTGCTCGCCGGTTGCGGCTCGTCGCAGATTGCGCCGGTCGCCCCGGTCGCTGCCGCGCAGCATAACACGGGGCCGTACTCCTATAAAGTGCTCCACCGCTTCAGCGTCGCCGAGCAGGGAGGCACCGGACGGCCGCTGGCAGGCCTTATAAATGTCGGCGGCACGCTGTACGGAAACACCTTTGGAAACGAGCGTGGCGACGGGACTGTTTTTAGCGTGAGCACCGCCGGGAAGTACAAAAACGTGTTCCGTTTCAATGGTACGGACGGGTCTGCTCCCTGGCACGACCCGCTACTCGATGTCGATGGCACCCTGTACGGCACGACGTACTACGGGGGTAGTTCCGGCAAGGGCGTCGTGTTTAGTTTGACGACCTCCGGCGCAGAGAACGTTCTCTACCAATTCGCCGGTGGTTCGGACGGCGAGCATCCCTGGTCGGGGCTAGTCGACGTAAACGGCACGTTGTACGGAACGACGAGTAATGGCGGCGGCGGTCCCTGCTACGAAGGCTGCGGGACGGTCTACGCCATCGGCGCCTCGGGTGTGGAGCACGTACTCCATACCTTTACCGGCGAAGCGGACGGCCAAACGCCGGGGGCCGCATTACTCAACGTGAACGGTACGCTCTTCGGCACCACTCAGGGTGGCGGCGCGAATGGAGAGGGCTGTGTTTACAGCATCAGTTCGTCGGGCACGGAGGAGGTGCTATATAGCTTCAGCGGTGCTGACGGCGCATCCCCGCTAGCTCCCCTGATCGACGTCAAGGGTACGCTCTACGGCACGACCGAATTAGGGGGTGAATACAACGACGGAACCGTTTTTAGCATAGGCAGGTCCGGCAAAGAGAAAGTACTCTACAGCTTCGCCGGGCACTCCGACGGCAAGAATCCCCTCGCGGCGTTACTCGAGGTGCATGGCACGCTCTACGGTTTGACCAATGGCGGAGGCAGCAGCAACTCCGGATGTGACGACTCCTACGGCGAAGGCTGCGGAACGATCTACAGCGTCACGACAAAGGGCGAGGAGAAGGTATTGTATGCTTTCAAGGGCGGCTCGGATGGATGGGCTCCGCAGGACGCCCTCGTCGATGTAAACGGCACGCTCTACGGCACGACCAGCCTCGGCGGTGAGGGGGGTGGCCCGTCGTGCTACGACGCCGGTTGTGGAACCATCTTCCAGATAACACCCTAACTAGACGGAGAGTGGGGAGAGCATCAAAGGAACCGCCGACGCGCCGTTTAGCTCGGGTAAGGATTACGAGTTCACCCGCTCCGGTTCGATTAAGTCTGACGGCAAGAAAAGTGCGATGCTTTCACTTACGATCGTCGACGATAAAAATGAAAGCGAGGACCGGATGCGCGCCGGTCCCCGCTTCGTCTCAAGGGGACGCTTTTAGCAGCCTGGTTAGGACTTGACGTTGGCGATCGTGATCATCGTCTTGCCGCCTTGGGTCGTGATCGTGACCGACTTTTGAGCCGAGCCGGCGTCGCCGACCATGAAGACCGCGGTATCCATCGGCGAGGTGGTGTGCGATTTCTCCGAGCCGGCCGGCATGTGGCCTTGGTACCAAGTGTAGACCTTATCGAACGAATCGCCCGTGGCGAGCACCTTACCTGAGGCGCTGTAGCCCATATTGCTGCCGCTGCCGGCGGCCTCGGTGGAGGCGCCGGGGTATTCGGGAAGATCGCCGGTGTCGCTCTTGGTTGATGCGGTGGTGCGCGACGCGGAATCCGACGTCGACGTGGAGGTCGACGCAGCCGCGCCCGACTGATCGGAGCCCGATTGGCTCGCATCTTTCGATGATTGCGCCGAGCACGCCGCCAGCGCGACGACGGCGGCAAGGATCAGCGAGAAGTTACGCATGTGAGGGTTTCTCCTTCGTAGTGGTTGCAAGTGGGATTACTGCGGCTGCACGTTGTCGGCGACTTGTCTGCCGTTCACGTAGTACTCTAGCCGCTCGATTTGCGATTTCTGCAGCAGCCACGTTCCGTTGGCGTTGATCCACGTGTCGGTCGAAAACGTGACGTACTCGACTCTTTCGTTAATGCCGCCACAGTTGGGTTCGGTAGATTTGATGTCGAGTCGCACCCGAGCGATCGCCGCGGCGCCGTCTTCGCGGACCGACGAGATCGTCGTCGACACCAGCGCTTGCGGATCGAGTGGCATTGCGGTGGCGTCGTTCAACATCTCTTTGCCGTCGCTGTGGTGGCCGGAGACATCGATGCCGACGTAATCCGGTGCCAGGACTGCCCTCAGCAGACGACGGTCGTCGGCGAGCATGGCGGCGTGCAGGGTCTTGTAGCGGTCCTGCAGCGCTCCGCGTACGACATCGCCGTCCTGCGCTCGGGCGGTGGCCGGCGCTTCGAGGGTGCCGGTGAGCAGGATGAGGAGGGCCGCGATCGGCCGGAGGGTTGCTCCTGGGAAGGGATGGGGCCGTTGGCATTGGTGCATCATCGACCCCAGCCTACAACCTTCGGCGTACGCAAACGCACGGTGGGCACGAGAGCGCCCCGGGGGGTTTGGCCCGCGACGACCGGGGTACAAAAAGAAAAGACCTCCCAGAACTATCGGCCTGGGAGGTCCATTTTTCTTCCGGGCGTTTACTACATGTTACTTGCTGACGCTCGTGCTGGTGCTAGTGCTGACGCTAACGCTCGGACTGGACGAATCTGCGACGCATGTGCTGCTCCAGTTCGTGACCCGACAGACCTCTCGCGAGACCATCTGCCACAGACCGCCTTCGTTGTTTAGGTTCTCGTCGCCGAGTACGGCTTGTAAAATTACGGAGAGTACGACGAGCATTGCTACGGCCAACGTTAGGAATACGGCCGCTCGCAGTGGGTTTCTTCCGCGCCCGATTGGCGCGGCTGGGAAACGGCTTTCGTTTTGCATTCAATCCTCGGTAAATTGAAGTGGCTAACGATTCGGAACAAAGCCGAGAGTATGCCGCAAGACAAACTTTTCCCTCACATCTAATAAAGAAAAAAAGTTAATAAAGCATAATGCATCTTGTGCAGGATGCGCTTTGCAGCTTGGCAGACGCAGCAGCAGAGGACACAAACCACGCTCCAGTGCTGGCTAGATAAGCAAGCACTAAGCTACTTTATGCGCGCGTTGCGCACGCGACGATATGCGACCATAGACGATATGCGACCATAAAGGAAGATGAAACGCGATCCGTCATCCGCGGTTTGCGAACGCGCGACATCGAGTCCGAAGTAAGAGAATTCACCTTGCGCCAGGTCCCACGCCCACCAAAAGCGCTTGGCGACTCGGCGTTGAATAGGGGCGCGATGAGCTCGGTACGATTGCTGGTCGGGACGCGCAAGGGCGCGTTTGTGCTTACCGCCGACGGAAAGCGCTCGGATTGGCGGGTTGAGGGCCCGTTCTTCGCTGGGTGGGAGGTGTACCATCTCAAGGGCTCGCCGGCCGACCCCCACCGGATCTACGCGTCGCAGACGTCGAGTTGGTTCGGCCAGATCGTCCAGCGTTCCGACGATGGGGGCGCAACGTGGCAGCCGGTCGGCAACCGCTTCGACTACGACGGCGAGGCCGGGACGCATCTCTGGTACGACGGTACGCCGCACCCTTGGGAATTTGCGCGCGTTTGGCACTTCGAGCCGTCGGCGAGCGATCCTGACCTCGTCTACGCCGGCGTCGAGGATGCGGCGCTCTTCCGCTCGCGTGACGGCGGTCTGAGCTGGGAGGAGCTGTCCGGTCTGCGGCGCCACCGCTCGGCCCCCGGATGGCAGCCCGGTGCCGGCGGCATGTGCCTCCACACGATCGTGATCGATCCCCGCAACGCCAACCGCATCTACGCCGCGATCTCCGCCGCCGGCGCCTTCCGCAGCGACGACGCCGGCGAAACGTGGCGCCCCATCAATCGGGGGCTGCGTTCCAGCGGCATTCCCGACCCCAACGCCGAGGTTGGCCACTGCGTGCACCGGATCGCGATGCACCCGGCTAACCCCGACACGCTCTTCATGCAAAAGCACTGGGACGTGATGCGCAGCGATGACGGCGGCGAGCAGTGGCGCGAGGTCAGCGGCAACCTGCCCACCGATTTCGGTTTTCCGATCGACGTGCACGCCCACGAGCCGCAGACGATCTTCGTGGTGCCGATCAAGAGCGACTCCGAGCATTTCCCGATCGATGGCCGATTGCAAGTCTATCGCAGCCGCACCGGCGGTGACGAGTGGGAAGCGCTCACCGACGGGCTGCCGCAGCGCAACTGCTACGTCAACGTGCTGCGCGACGCGATGGCCGTCGACCGATTGGATTCCTGCGGCGTCTATTTCGGCACGACGGGCGGCCAGGTGTACGCCTCGCCTGACGGCGGCGACAGCTGGAAGGCCATCGTGCACGATCTGCCGGCGGTGCTTTCGGTCGAAGCGCAGACGCTGGCGTGATTCGCGTGGTGCTTCCAGCGCATCTGCGCACGCTGGCACGCGTCGACGGCGACGTGCTCGTCGACGTCGAAGGCGACCTCACGCAGCGGTCGCTGCTCGACGCACTCGAATCGCGCTTCCCGCAACTACGCGGCACGATGCGCGATCACGTCACGCAGAAGCGCCGCGCGTACGTACGTTTCTTCGCCTGCGGAGAGGATCTCTCGCACGAGCGTCCCGACGCGCCGCTGCCGCGCGCAATCGCCGAAGGCGTGGAGCCCTTCCTGGTCGTCGGCGCGATGGCGGGCGGCTGATGAAGCGCGCGCTCTTCTTTGCCTTCCTGTCGTGTCTGCTATTGCCGTGCGGCGCGGCCGCGGCGCCGACGATGCGCGACGTGCTCGTCGCCAGTTACGCGATACGCGGTCTCGACGACGTCGACCTCGCCGCCTCGGGCCAAGCCGTCGTATGGAGCGAAGGCTATCACGACCCGCGGCATCTGTTGGACTCGCCCCGTTCCGTCGCGGTCTACCTCCAGCATCTCGGCTCCGGGCGGCGCGTGCAGGTGACGGCCGAGCGGGGCGCCGGGAATTACGACGAGGAGGAGCCGGTTTGGTCGCCCGACGGGCGCCGCGTCGCGTTTCTCTCCGATGCGCGCTCCAGCGGGCAGATGCAGATCTACCTCGCGCGAGCCGACGGCAGCGGCGTACGTCAGCTGGGGCGCCTCAACGGCAACGTGCAGCGCCTCACGTGGTCGCCCGATGGCCGCGACGTCGCGGTGCTCTACATCGAGGCGGCGCACCGCCGCGCCGGCGCGCTCGCGGCGGGCGCGCGCGACGTCGGCGTGATCGGAAGCACCGTCGACGAGCAGCGCATCGCTTTGCTCGACGCGCGCAGCGGCGCGGTGCGGTTGATAACGCCCGGCGATTCTTACGTTTACGAGTACGGTTGGTCGCCGGACGGGCGGCAGATCGCGGCAACGTATGCAAAGGGCAACGGTGACGACAACTGGTGGGTCGCGCGATTGGCAACGGTCGATGTGGCCGGCGGTGCGATGCACGATCTCTTCGCGCCGGCCTTTCAGCTCGACGACCCGCAGTGGTCGCCCGACGGCTCGCAGATCGCCGTGATCGGCGGCGTGATGAGCGACTTCGGCTCGACGGGCGGCGACCTCTATCTGGTGAACCCGTCGACCGGCGCGGCACGCGACGCTACGCCGAATGCGGCGTTCTCGGTCGAGTCGCTGCGCTGGAACGACGCCGCGAGCGTCGATCTCGTGGCGCACGTCTCCGGGTCGATGGCGCTGATGCGGCTCGACGTTGCCTCGGGGCAGACGAGCCAGGTCGTGCCGCCGCGCGCCGAATCGCTCTGGAGCTGGTCGAGCGCGAAGGGCGGCAGCGTCGTTGCACTGATGCGTCAATCGTTCGACGATCCGCCCGAGCTGTGGGCCGGTGCGCCCGGCGCGCTCGCGCAGATCACGCACAGAAACGCCGGCGCGAAGCGACTCTACGGCAAAGCCGTGTCGCTGCAGTGGACGAGCGACGGTTTCACCGTAACTGGTTGGCTCGTCTATCCGCTCGACTTCGACCCGCACCGCACTTACCCGATGGTGACGATGATTCACGGGGGACCGTCCGCGCAGAGCGTACCGGTCTTCGGCAGTCGCAATCTCAGCGGTTTGGCGTCGCAGGGCTACTTCGTGTTCATGCCAAATCCGCGCGGCAGTTTCGGCGAAGGCGAGGCGTTCACAAAGGCCAACGTCAAGGATTTTGGCTACGGCGACTGGCGCGACGACCTGCGCGGCGTCGATGCCGCGCTCGCGGCCGCGCCAATCGATCCGAACCGCTTAGGCTTAATGGGCTGGAGTTACGGCGGTTACATAGCGATGTGGGCCGAGACGCAGACCACCCGCTTCAAAGCGCTGGTCGCGGGCGCCGGCATCGTCAACTGGCAGTCGTACTACGGTCAGAACAAGATCGATCAGTGGATGATCCCGTTCTTCGGCGCTTCGGTCTACGACGACCCGGCGGTTTACGCGCGCAGCTCGCCGATCACGTTCGTCCTGCACTCGAAGACGCCGGTGCTGATTCTACAAGGCGAGCGCGACGAAGAGGTTCCGGCGCCGCAAGCCTTCGAGTTCTGGCACGCGATGACGACGCTCGGCGTTCCCACCAAACTCGTGGTTTACGCCGACGAGGGCCACGGTCCGCGCAAGATCGGCAACCAGATCGACGTCTTGGAACAGACGCTGAACTGGTTCGATCGCTACTTGCCGCCGGTTACGCCGTAAGCCGCGACGAAATCGCCGCATAGAGCGCGGGCGCGTCGTCGCTGCCCAGCGTAATCGTGCCGCCGTCGAGCTTGCGAATCAGCACGGCGTCGCGCCCGGCGGCGTTCCACAGCCAGCCGTGGCGAAGGGTCCAGTGGATGCCGTAGCCTTCCCAGAGCGAGGTTCTCGCCGACTCTACGGCGGCGATATCGGCCAGCGGTATGGAGCCGCTGGGAAAGCCGAAGCCGAAGTACCACGAGACGGCGTGCGCGTCGACGCGCGTGGAAAGCGCGACGAACGGCGCGAGCATAAGCGACAGTCCCAGTGAGGGCATTACGGTGCGCCGCTGGCCCGACCGACACGCGTGTTTCGCCGACCAAACGCCGAAGAAGGCCATCGCGGCCAGGGGCCACGGAGAAAACTGCCGGTGCTCGTAGGTTTCCATGGGCGGTACTATCGCGGCCACGCCCCGGTAGTTTCAGGACTGGAGCGTCACTGATTTGCGACGCGCACGATTGCCGTTGCGGTAACGGCAACATTCTTCGGGATTCGTGGATATGCGACGAGCCCGCCGTATTGCCGGTGACCTCTTGAGATGGCGCACTCTTTTCGCAAGATGCGTCGCGCGAGGAACTCGAGTTGGTGCGGAGCGCCGCCGCTGCGCGACGGCAAACGGTGGACGCTCTGCCGCGGGTAATCAAAAAAGCCCTCCAGCGAAGGGCTTTCCGATGGTGGGCCGTCCAGGTTTCGAACCTGGGACCTCATGCTTATCAAGCATGCGCTCTAACCAGCTGAGCTAACGGCCCGACGCGAAGGGAGAAGTATAGCACGCCTCGCGAGCCTTTCTCCTGCTCGGGCGGAGGTGGAGGCAAACGACCTAGCGCCACGAAGTCACCGCGTGGAGGAAACCCCTCTTCCCCGGGGTTTCTGGAGGTAAACGAAAATGAAACGCTCATTCTTGCTTTTCGCCGCATTGTTTGCACTGGGAACGATCGCGGCGCAGGCGAGCGGCACGATTACGATCGTCCATAAGGGTGGTCAACCGGAAGTCTATGACAGCGTCGCGATCAAGGTTCTTCACGGCGCGCTCTATGTAACGTCGGAGGACGGCAAAGGCACGCTCGTGATCTCGCGAGCGGCGTGCTCGCACCAAGGCGACCTGATGGTCTGCCTCGTCACGCACGCAACGCTGGTACAAGCCGGATCCACGAGCCCGCTCGATCTCAAGACCGGCACCATCTACGTGAATTCGACGGATGACCCGCTGCAGCTGGTGCTCTCGACGACCAAGGTGCCACCGCACAGCATCTGGCTTTCGATGACGACCGACCGCGGAACGTACGTGAGCTTGACGGGACGCATCGACAAGGTGGTGCAGTAACATGAAATATCTCTGTTCGATTTTAGCGATTCTCATTGCGATCGCGCCGGCAACGGCCTCGGCGCAGCGCGGCGGCCGCGGTGGCGGCGGGGGGCGCGGCGGCGGCGGAATGTCCAGGCCGTCGGGGGGCGGCGCGAGACCGTCCGGCGGCGGCGCGAGACCGTCCGGAGGTGCGTCGCGCCCATCGGGCGGCGGCTTCAACCTCGGCAGCGACACGAATCGCGGCCAAAGCAATCGCGCGCCGGTGAGCAGCAACAACCGGGGCAACGTGAGCGGCGGCAACCGCGGCAACGGGAACAACGGCAACCGCGGAAACGTCAGCAACGGCAACAACGGCAATCGCGGAAACGTCAGCAACGGTAACCGCAACAACGGCAACATTAGCAACGGCAACCGCAACAACAATAACAACAACGGCAACCGCAACAACAATAACAACAACGGTAATCGTACCAACATCAACAACAACGGCAACCGTACGAACATCAACAACGGCAACGTCAACGTCAACCGCACCGTGGTCAACAATCCGGTTTACGGTGGCGGCTACTACGGCTGGAATCGTGGCGTCGCCTGGGCGCCCGCATACAACTACTGGGGCGGCGGTTTCTGGGGAGCGATGGCGATCGGCGTCACTTCGGCGGCCGTAGGGGCGGCCGTCTACGGTTCGGTCGTCGGCGCCAATAACGTGACCTATAACTCTTATCAGGTTCAGCCGGACACGCCGGGCCAGACGTTCCTGCAGAGCTATAAGCTCGTGCAGGTGCAGTGTGGCCCGAACGGACTCGTGGTCGTCTACGGCCCCGAGAACAGCGTGATCTGCGCGAATCCGAACGACCTCGTGGCGGCGGGCAGCTATAACCTCAACACCGAGACGCTCGCTTTGACGCCGATCTAGACGAGAGGTCGATCGGGGACGTCACTCTTCAATCGCGGCGCCCAAGGCGCGAAGGTGCTCCCGGAAAGTTAGGTCTGGTTCGCGCGTTCGGCGTTCCTGGAACTCCGCTACTCTGAGCTGTCTGCGCAGAGACGTGCCGCCACGCGCCAACGCAAATTGACGCCGTTCCGTCTCGCGAATCTGACGTCCCTGACGCTCGAGCTCCCCGAGCGCATCCGCCGGCACGAAGAGCACTCCATCGTCGTCGGCAATCACATAATCGGCCGAGGTAACTTCATAACCGCCCAAGATTGCGGAGTCAAATGCCTGGTCGTCCCGTTTCTCCAAGCGCACCGGCCCGTTTGGAGTCGCTCCGAGACTGAATAATGGGAACTCTAGCGCCTTGATCTCGGCCGTGTCGCGATGGTAACCCCAGATCACGATGCCAGCCAGATCCGCCAAGGACGTTTCCAGGGCAACGAGATCGCCGATACAGCCCTCGTCACGGCGCCCCTGGTTGTCGACCGCGAGCACGCTCCTTGGTGGCGCCGAGTCGAGCGCCTCTAAGAAGACGTCGACGCTGCCGTAGTGTCGCACGGGCACCGCGCGACCGCGAAGCTGCAGTCCTGCTCGTACCGGCCGCAACGGTACGGCGCGCACTTCAATGCCGAGCCGTAGGCAAGCATCGGCGACGTGTGCCGTCGTCAGCAGGGGGTCGAAATTGTCAGAGTACATTTGACACGATGTTCTTTACCGTGCCTCAAGTGCGGGCCTTCAGGCGTGTCTTGGAGGTCGGCCTTAACGTTCGTCGCGGGAAGGATCGCGCTGCTCGCGTTCGTCCGAGCTTAGCGGCTATTTAGATTAGCGAGATCCACTTTTTGGTGATCTCGTCCTCATTTTTGAGCCAGGCCATCAGGAGCGCTTGAAGCATCTCGTGCTCGCGCTCGAGCTCGGCGCGCTCGGACGCGTCGTAGTCGAAGGTGGCGTGCTGGGCCGCGATTTGGGCTTGCTGATCGGCGCCGACATCCGACGAATCGGCGGCGCTCGAGCCGCCCCGCGGCGCGGCGAGGACGCCACGCAACGGGACGGCGCGTTCGTTGCGGATAGGAGGAAGGGAGCCGTACGTCATTCGGTAATGGACTGGATGAACTTCTTGGTAATGGAGTCGTCCATCTTGCGCTGGGCCATGTCGACGTTACGCAATGTGTCGACTTCGCGCATGTTCTCGCTGCGCTCGTCCATCATCTGATCGAAGACCTCCGACTGCATCTGCAGTTGTTCTTGATTTTGGATCTCCGACGCGTAGATGCCGAGCTGAAAGCTTTCGTCTTGGGAGTTGAGCGCGTTCATCGCGGCGTTCTCCATATTGCCGCTCGTGCCGCCCCCGAGGGCACCGCCGATGGCGCTGCCGAGAAGGCCCGACCCGATGCCCTCGAGGGCCGGAAGAAGAAATGCCATGTCGTTGCTCCTTTAGCGAGCCTTTAGTTGGAGTCGTCGCCGAACGCGTAACTGACGGGCTGCGGATGGTAGCTCTGCGTTTGCGGCAGGCCCGGCAGCGTGGGCGGTGAGAGCGGGAGGCTCTGCGCCTGCGACGAGAGCGAGCCCAGCGACGAGATGAGATTGCCGACGTCGGCCATGGCGGCGTTGACCGGCGATTGTTCGCCGTCGCCGCCGAGCGTGTTTCCACCCAGCGTGCCGGCGACCGCGTTTCCGCTCAGCGTGCCGCCGAGCGCACCGCGAAGGACGCCGCCGGCGCCTTGGGCGGCGCCGCGCAGTGCCCCGCTGCACGGCTGCTCGAACGCTTTCGCGCAGAGAGTGCCCTCGTTAATGGAAGAGAGTGTGCCCATGATTTTGTTCTCCTTGTGATGGTTGGCTAATCGGTGGTGTCGTCGGAAAAGAGCGAGAGATAATCGGTGGTCTGACGGTGGAAGGCGTGCTCTCGCGAGAGGGCCGGCAGCGAGGGAGGCTGGAGCGGAAACCGCTGGGCCGCGGCGTCGAGACGGCCGACCGAGGCGATCGAGGTTGGTGCTTCGGCGATGGCGGTGGAGTAGGGCTCCTCGCCGCCGCCGGCCGGCGCTTCGCCCGTCAGTTGCCCGTAATGACGCATCACCGAGTCGGCATAACCGAGGTTTGTGCCGTCGGACCAGCGGGTCTTCGTGCCGCTTGCGGTGGGCGAGCCGCTGTTGTAGGCAGAGAGCGCCTCGTGCACGTTGCCGCCGTATTGCTTGAGTAAGCCGGCGAGCATGCCCGCCGCGTAGTCGGCATTCTTGGCCGGGTCCATGGCGGCCGGAGTGGAGGCGAAAGCATGCCAGCGGTCGTCGATCTGGAAGACGCCGCGTCCGTGGCCGCCGTCACCGACGATGTTGTGGCCGGCGTTGGCGTCCGGTCCTCCGGTCTCTTGGGCGGCGACGGCGGCTAAGAGATCGGGGTCGAGGCCGTGGCGCTGGGCTGCGCCGGCGATCTCCGGCGCGTAGGCGACGCCGCTGGCGGCAAGCCGGGAGGCGACGGGATCGATGCTCATGATGGGCCATCCATCCCACGGGGGATTGCGTTTGACAAGGACGAGACCGGGGTTCTAGAATGGCTAGGTCGTGGCGGGCCCTGCCGGATTGGCGGGGCCTCATGCTGCGGCGACACTCTCGTTATGGATCATTCGCACCAGGTCGACATCAGCGGGTTACTCGCCGGAGGCCGCCAGCTGATGGCGGTCGAGGACGAGGTGCCGATCGAACCATTCGAGGGACTCGAGTTCCCGGAACCGGCCCGCGTGGCCTTAGAGCTGCATCGGGCCGACCGCATGCTCGCCGTCGAAGGAAGCGTGGACGCTCGGGTCCGCGGCGCCTGCGACGCCTGCCTCGAAGAGGTGGACCTACAGGTGCACGTCGAGGTCGACGAGCGGCTCGATCCGACTCGCGGCCGCGACCAGGAGCCCCTCGGCGAGAGCAACGTCCTGATGGGTCAGCGGCTCGACGTGGCCGATCTGGCGCAGCAGATGCTGCTAACGGCCCTGCCGATGGGGCTGCGATGCAGGGCAGATTGCCTGGGACTCTGCGGCGTATGCGGGGCGAATAGAAATAGAGGCGAATGCTCGTGCGACCCCGAGCAAGTGTAGTTTTGAACGGAGAGCTATGGCGAACTTAAAATGGAAAACGCCGCGCAGCAAGACGCGCAGCCGGCGCGCGGCAAACTGGAGACTGGGCGCCGTGACGACCGTCCAATGCCCGCAATGTCATCAGCCGAAGCGGCCGCATTTCGCCTGCGAAAATTGCGGCACGTATAACGGCCGGCAGGCGATCAAGGTACAAGACGAGCCGGCCGCCGGTTAGCCAGAGGTGACGGCGACCGGGGTAAAGATCGTGGGCGTCGGGCACTACGCGCCCGCGCGGGTCGTGACGAATCACGACTTGGAATCCTGGCTCGATACGAACGACGAATGGATTACCACCCGCACCGGCATGAAGCGGCGCCACTGGGCGTCGGATAGCGAAGGCACCAGCGACCTTGCGGCCGCGGCCGCACAGGCGGCGCTCGTCCATGCCGGCCTGCGCCCCGCCGACGTCGACTGCTTCATCGTGGCCACCGTCACGCCCGACTACTCTTTTCCGGCGACGGCCTGCCTCGTGGCGACGCGCCTTGGCGTTAGTGACAGGCCCGCATTCGATATCGAGATCGCGTGCAGCGGTTTCATCTACGGCCTCACCGTCGCGTCGGCGCTCATTCGCTCGGGAATCTACCGCCGCGTCATGCTGATCGGGGCGGAGTCGCTTTCGAAGATCCTCGATAAGGACGATCGCTCGACGGCGATTCTCTTCGGCGACGGTGCGGGCGCGGTGGTGCTCGAGAGCTCGGAGAACGATTCGTTTCTCGCCTCAGAGCTGGGGGCCGACGGCAGCCGCCCCGAGCTGCTCTACGCCCACGGCAGCGGCTTTCGCACGCCGCTCGATCACGCCGGAATCGACGCCAAGGTGCACCTCATTCACATGGCCGGCCCCGAGACGTTCAAGCTGGCGGTGAACAAGATGGTCGAGTCCACCGAGGCCGTGCTGAACAAGGCCGGGCTCGAAAAGGCCGACGTCGCGTTCCTCATTCCGCATCAGGCCAACAAGCGGATCATCGACGCGACCGCTCGTTATTTGAATCTGCCCGAAGAGAAAGTCGTCATCAACATCGCCGAGTACGGAAACACGTCGGCGGCTTCGATTCCGATGGCGCTCTCCGAGTCCGTGCGCGCCGGTCGGGTAAAGCCGAACGACGTCGTGATCTTCGTGGCCTTCGGCGGCGGCCTCTCGTGGGGCGCCGTCGCTTGGCGCTGGGCGGCGTAGTGCGATACGCGGCCGTCTTTCCGGGGCAGGGCTCGCAGTGCGTCGGCATGGGTTGCGACGTCGCGGCCAGCTCGCCGGCGGCGCGCGCGCTCTTCGACCGCGCGGCCGTGGTGCTCGGCTACGATTTGCTCGAGCTGCAGCGGGTCGGTCCCGAAGAGCGGCTGCGCGAGACCGAGTTCAGTCAGCCGGCGATCTTCACGACGAACCTCGCGCTCTTCGAAGCGGCGGGCGGCGTCGAACCCGTCGTGACGGCCGGCCACTCGTTCGCCGAACTATGCAGTTTGGTCATCGCGCGGTCGCTGTCGTTCGAGGATGCGTTGCGGATCGTCGGCGCGCGCGCTAAGGCGATGCAGGCGGCGGCGCAGCGAGCGCGTGGCGGCATGTCGGCCGTCCTCGGGCTCGATGCGCAACAGGTGCGCGACGTGCTGCAGCGCGTCGCCGACGAGATCGGCGGGCGAGTCGCACTGGCAAACTTCAACTCCCCGACGCAGATCGTGATCAGCGGCGATCTGCAAGCAGTCCAGGCCGCGACGCAGCCGATGCTCGACGCCGGGGCCAAACGCGTCGTGCCCCTCAACGTTTCGGGCGCCTGGCACAGCGTGCTGATGGAGTTTGCCGTCGAACCGCTCGCAGCTGCCGTCGAGACGGCGTCGTTTGCGATGCCGCAGTTCGACGTAATCTCCAACGTCGACGGCCGTCCCTATCGCGATGCGGCGACGATCAAATCGCAGCTCGTACGTTCGGTCGTCGAGGAAGTGCGCTGGCACGATACCGCGCTGCGGCTGCTGACGTACGATCTCAATCGCGTCGTGGAGTTCGGCGCGAGTAACGTGCTCGGCGCGCTGATGAAGCGGACGCCGGGGGCTCCGCCGGTCAGCGTGGTCGCCGATTTCGGCGGCGCGCAGAAGTTTCGCGCGGAACTCGAGCGCGCAGCCGGAGCCGCCGTATGACGCTCGCGGGCAAGACGGCGGTCGTCACTGGTGCGAGCCGGGGAATTGGGCGCGCGATCGCGGTCGACTTCGCCCGCGCCGGCGCCGACGTCGCACTCGTGGGCCGCGACGTTGCCGCCCTGCAAGAGACGGCCGCGGCCTGTGCCAACGCGCGAGCCGGCGCGACGGCCGAGGTGTTTGCCGCCGACGTCACCGACGCCGCCGCCATGGATCGCGTGGTGAGCGAGACGGTCGCCCGGTTCGGGCGCCTCGACTGCGCGATCGCCAACGCCGGGCAATCCGTGGACGCGCTCCTGATGCGCCTCAAGAGCGAGACGCTCGAGCAACTGCTCGACGTCAACTTGAAGTCGGCGTTCTATCTTTGCAGCGCCGCGTCGCGACCGATGATGAAACAGCGCTCCGGATCCATCGTCTTGATGACGAGCATCGTCGGGATCACCGGAAACGCCGGCCAGGCGGCATACGCAGCCTCGAAGGCGGGGCTCATCGGCCTGTGCAAATCGCTGGCAAAGGAGTTGGGTTCGAGGAATATAAGAGTCAACGCCGTCGCGCCGGGTCTGATCGAGACCGCCATGACCGAGAAGATGCCCGGGGCCGCCAGGGAATTTTTGATAAAGCAAGCTGCTCTCGGCCGAGCCGGGAAGCCGGAAGACGTTAGTGGAGCGGTGGCCTTCCTCTGCTCCGATGCCGCCGGATACATCACGGGACAAACGCTCGTCGTCGATGGCGGGGTCCTGATGTGACCCAAGATATGACCCGCTTTGAAAGGAGACGCGATGTCCACCACCTTCGATAAAGTGAAGAAGATCATCGTCGAGCAACTCGGCGTCGACGAGTCGGAAGTGACGCCCGAAGCGTCCATCACCGACGATCTCGGTGCCGATTCCCTCGACCAGGTCGAGTTGGTGATGGCGTTCGAGACCGAGTTCAATATCGATATTCCCGACGAGGAGGCCGAAAAGATCAAAACCGTCGGCGACGCGGTCAAACGCATCGACGAGACCACGACGAGCTCATCGACGTCCTAGTCTTCGTTGTTCGATCAACTTAGTGACCGCTTAGGCGCCATCTTCGAGCGCCTGAGCGGACGAGGCAAGGTCTCCGAAAGCGACGTCAACGAAGCGCTGCGCGAGGTTCGCGTTGCGCTGCTGGAGGCCGACGTCTCGCTTGCCACGGCGAAGGCCTTCGTCGCGAGGGTCAAGGAGAAAGCCGTCGGCGCCAACGTCCTCGAATCGCTGACGCCCGCGCAGACGATCGTCTCGATCGTTCATGCGGAGCTCGTCGAGCTGCTCGGTCCGCCGAGCGGGTCGGGGCGCTCGCGGCTGCAGTTCGCCGACGCCCCGCCGACGGTCATCATGCTCGTCGGCCTGCAGGGATCGGGAAAGACGACGCAAGCCGGAAAACTCGCGCTGCGTCTCAAAGAGCAGGGGCGACGCTCGCTATTGATCGCCGCCGACGTCTATCGTCCGGCGGCCATCGACCAGTTGCAGACTCTGGGCAGACAGATCGACCTGCCGGTCTACGAGGCCGGGACGTCGGATCCGGTGCGCATCGTGCGCGACGGCATCGCACAGGCTAAACGCCTCGCGCTTTCGACGGTGATCGTCGATACGGCCGGTCGCCTCCAGATCGACGAAGCGCTGATGGACGAGCTGGCGCGCATCAAAGCCATCGCCGCGCCGCACGAGATCCTGCTCGTCGCCGACGCGATGACCGGACAAGAGGCCACCAACGTTGCCAAAGGGTTTCACGAGCGGCTGGGCATCACGGGCGTCATCCTCACCAAGCTCGACGGCGATACCCGGGGCGGCGCGGCGCTCTCGATTCACAGCGTCACGGGCGCGCCGATCAAGTTCGTCGGCGTCGGCGAGAAGCTCGCCGCGCTCGAGCCGTTCTATCCCGAGCGTTTGGCATCGCGAATCCTCGGCATGGGCGACGCGCTCACGCTCATCGAGAAGACACAAGCACTCTACTCCGAAGACCAAGCGCGCAAACTCGAAGAGAAGCTGCTCAAGCAACGCTTCACCCTCGACGATTTCCTCGAACAGATGCGACAGGTACGCAAACTCGGCTCCATGACCGACCTGCTCAAGATGATTCCGGGGGTCTCGCGCGCGCTGCCAAAAGATTTCGAGATTCCCGAACGCGAGCTGTCTAAAGTCGAAGCGATTATTTGCTCGATGACTCGCGGCGAGCGGCGTAACCCCGAGATTCTCAACGGGTCGCGCCGCAAGCGGATTGCGCTGGGTTCGGGAACGCAAGTCTCCGAGGTGAACCGCCTCGTGAAGCAGTTCGAACAAGCACGCCAACTAGCCAAACAATTGGGCGGAAAGAAGCGCCGTTCGCTTCTGCCGCTTCGCGCACCCTAACGTTTACGAAAGCAAGAGATGGTACGAATCCGACTGCGCCGCATGGGCGCGAAAAAACAACCCACCTACCGATTCGTGGTAGCCGACGCGCGCGCGCCGCGCGACGGGCGCTTCATCGAAATCCTCGGTCATTACAATCCGCGCACCGAACCGCGCACCGTCGTGGTCGACGAGGCCAAAGCACGCGAATGGCTGGCCAAAGGCGCTCAGCCGTCCGACACCGTCCGCCGCCTCTTCGCCGAAAAGGGCTTGGTCGAGCGCGGTCCCATTCCGACCTCGAAACGCAAACCTCGCAGCGCGGAAGGCACGGCGTCGTGAGCGCGTTTGACGACGAGTTCGGCCTCTTTACCGAAACCGCCGTCGAGGACGTCGAACGCGTGGCTACGCGCCGCACGCAGGCGCCGCCGCGTCCGCCCGCCTCTGAGGCGCCGCGGCCGCAGCGTCCGCCAATGCGTCGCGAGCGCCGGCCGCGCCCCGAGTCGAGCGATCCGTGGGCGGGTCACCGCCGCGCGAACGATCTGCTGTTGTTCCTCGCTCGCAAGCTCGTGCAGAATCCCGACGACGTGAGCGTCGAGTTGTTCGTCGACGAGCGGGCCCAGCCGGTGATCGAACTGATCGTGCATCCCGACGATTTGGGAAAAGTGATCGGACGCAGCGGACGCGTCGCACACGCGTTGCGCACGATCGTTCGCGCTACGGCCGAAGGCCGCGTCGCCGTCGATATCCTCGACAGCGAGGAGGCGGCACAAGGCGTCGAGGATGAACCCGCCGGCGACTGACGAGATCGAGGTCGGGCAGATCGCCGGGCTCCACGGGGTGCGCGGCGAGCTCAAGTGCGACCCGACCAGCGCGGGTCGCATCGTTTTCTCAACGGGGGCGGCGCTGCGCTGCGAGCGCCAGGGCGCGTCGTCGGAGATTCGTCTCGCGAGCGTTCGGCCGCACAAAAACCGTCTGCTTTTGCGCCTCGACGGCGTCGACGACGCGACGGCGGCCCAAGCCTACGCGGGCGCGAAGCTCTTCGTCTCGCGCGAACGCGTGAAACTCCAGCGCGGCGAGTATCTCGATCGCGATCTCATCGGCTGCGCGGTCGTCGGAAGGCGCGGAGAGCCGCTCGGCACGGTCGAAAGCGTCGAGCATTACCCCGCCAGCGACATGCTCCTCATCGGCGGAGCGCTCGTCCCGATGGTTCGCGCAATCGTCATCGAGATCGACCTCGAGAACCACCGCATCACGCTAGACCCACCCGAAGGATTGCTGTAACGACTGCGCTTAGGGTGACGAAGCGTTAGCTATTATCGGGATGGGCGGTGGCGTACGACGCTACGGCGGCGTCGACGGCAGCTTTTAGCGAGCTGGCCGTACCGATCTCGCTTTCGAGCTTTGCACCGAAGCAGGTGTAGACGGCGAGCGTGAACGTCACGGCGGTGCCTTTCTTGCCGCTCGGCCCCACTTGCAACGTGCCCGTGGCGATCGTGTTGTCGCGATTGGAGCCGCAGATCGCATCCGCGCCGGTCGTCGGCGACGCCGCGCTGGTCGTCATTTGGGTGATGAAGCGTTTGTCCATCGCGTAGTAGAGTTCGTGCGTCGCGTTGGTAAGATCGGCTGGCCCCACCGCGCCGGCCGCGGTGACCGGAGAGACGATGATCCCGCGCGACGGTTTGGTGGTAGGCTCCGGCGACGGCGCGCGCGTCGCGCCTCCGCCCTTATGCTTGAAGACCGAGTCGACGATGGTACCGAGCCCCGAGATCGGCATCTTCGCGCCGTTAGTCGAGGTGGGAGCCGGCGTATTCGACGCCTGAGGCTGCACGTTTTCGGTGCCGTGGCCGAGGAAGGCGAGGATCTGCTGACGTGCGAGCAGCGATTGCGACGCGACGTCGGCAACGCTGGAGACCTGCGCCGTCTGCGAGAACAGGATGACTCCGCTCTCGACGCTGACGACCTGTTCGACGACCGCGGCGCTGTCGCCGACCGGCGTCACGTAACCGCTGATGTAGAAGTCGGCCTTCGCCCCGCGCGCCGTTTCGAGAAAGTCGGCGCGTTTGACGCCCGACGGAATCGCCGGCACCGAGATGCCGCCGGCGGCGACCATCTCTTGCGCCAGAATCTGAGCGATCGCGATGCCGAGCTTGGGGTCGGCACCGGTCTGTACCTCGAACGGGTAGATCAAGACCACCGGGAGGTTGCCGATGCCCGCCGGCACGGCGCTCGGCGGCGGCGCGGCGCTGGGGACCGGCGACGGCGGCGCCGCAGCCAGCAGCAGTACAAGCGAGGAAACGAAGAGCAGCGGCCCGAGCGCGCGCCACGCGGAGTCTCTCTTGGTCATGAAGCGCTCAGTCTTCGCGCACCAGGGGCCGATACCCGGTCGAGAGCGAGATTCCGTATTCCGCGCCGAACAGAAAGATCGAGCCGATGCAGTAGAACCAGAGCAGCAAAACCAGCGGCGCGGAGAGCGCTCCGTAGATGTGCGAAAAATCTACGTGCGTCACGTAGGCGACGAAGGCATACTGCACGATCGGCCACGCTAGTGCGACGATGGTCGCACCGCGCGCCGCGAATCCCCACGAGATCGGACGATTCGGCAGCAGACGATAGAGCACGACGGCGACGATAAAAACGAGCGCGATCGACACGAGGTAAGCGAGAATGTGCGTCACGCGTCGCGGATCGTGAATGCCCGCGACGTGGAACGTTACGGCGAGAACGATCGGCAGCGCGATCGCGACGATCAGCAGGATCGCGGCCATCGGCAGCATCACGAACGATAGCAGCAGGTTGTGCACGAGCGGCCGCGCTTTGGGCACCCCCAGCGCGCGATCGAGCGCGAACGCCAGGCCCATGAACAGATTCTTTCCCGACCACACGAGGAACAGGAACGCGATGGCGCTGGAAACGCCGCGCCCGTAGATGTAGGTTTGCAGGTTGGCGGCGACGTAGTCGCGCAGCGTCGGCGCTACCGTGCCGATCACGTAGAGCGCGCGGTGCTGCGCGTTGGGGAGCACCATGGTCGCGGCGCTCAGCGCGAGTACGGTCAGCGGAAAGAGCGCGAAGAGCGCATTGAAGGCGACGGACTGCGCGAGGAAAGCGCAGCCATCGCGCGAGAAGCGAATGCCGGCCTCACGGAAGGCGGAGATGAGTCGCCGCATCGCAGGCGGTATATCGTTGCAACGTGCCGCTTTTCCCACCGAGCGTCCCGGTAACGATACTCGTGGACGGGCGCCTGCTCGCGGGTTACGTTCGCGCCTACTCGTCCGGCGCACGGATCTTTGCGCCGGTCGATCCGCTGCTGACGCGGTTGGCCGATCGGATCTGGGTCGAGGGCGACTGGCTCGTCCTGCAGCGAGGCTCGCGCCTCGTGCGGGTTGCGCTGACGGCGCCGCCCGGGACGCCCCTGGACGGCACGATGGTGGCGATCGGGCCGGTGCTGCGGGCTCTCGGCGCGTCGCTGCGCTACGACGCGGCGGGCCGCCGGCTGCTGGTTCGCCTGCCGCACGGCAGGCCCGTCGTCTCGCCGACGCCGTTCGACCCCGCGCAGCCATCGGCGGCGCCGGCGGCGATCTTTACCCCCGACCCTCCGGTTACGCCTCGTCCCGTGTGGACCGGTTCGCCGCTGCCGCGGCGGACGCCACTGCCGTTGCCCCCTCCCCTTTCGCGCCGGGCGCGGGGGGCACGCGCGCGCTGACGATCGGCACCATCCAAACGGCGTAGCCGTGCGGATCGAGAATCGTCGCGATCATGTCGTTGAAGTAATCGAGCGCGCGCGCCGTTCCCAGCGGCGTCGTGGTGCCGATCCATTCGGCGTAACCGTCCCGCCACGCCTCGATAATCGCGGCGAAAGTCTCTCGCGGAACGCGCAAGGTGTCGACGATCGCGTAGTCGATCGCGATCTCCGAAAATCCCAGCCGCTGCAAGATCGCGAACGCATTGCGCCCGACGAAGAGATCGGTATTGGTGGCCTCGCCCATCGCCGGCGGGACGTCGTGCCAAAAATCGCGCGCGTCGAGGCGGCCGCGCTGGAAGTGCAGCATGCCGTAATCCTCGGCGATCAGGTGGAGATAACCGCCCGGCCGCGTCACGCGCGCGAGCTCGGCGATCGCACGATCGGCAAAAGGAATCGAGTGCAGCACGTGCCGGCAGAGCGCCAGATCGAAGCTGCCGTCGGGCTCCTGCAGTTCGAAAATGCTCGCGCGGGCGAAGCGCACGCGATCGCCGAGGCCGGCACAGCGCAAACGCGCGCGTTCGAGATGCTCTTCGAGAACGTCGACGCCCAAGACGCGCGCTGCCGCAAAGAGTTGCGCGATGCGCGCCGTGCCTTCACCCGTGCCGCAGCCGGCATCGAGAACGCGGGGCTGCGCCGGCAACTCGTAGCGTTGGAAGATCGTGGCCTCTTGCGGCCAGATCGCGCGCGCCTGCGCATCGAGCGTGCGGAGCATCGACTCGTCGGCCATCTGACGGGCCTGCGGATTGAGATCGGTCAACGATGGGCCACCGCGGCGAGATCGCGGTCGCCAAGTCCGCGATCGGAGACGTTGCGCAGGAGTGCTGCGACCGCGTCGACGACCGGCAGGCGTTCGTGGTGCGCGGAGGCCTGCATCAGTAGGGCGTCCTTGTGCGCCATGTCGACGCTCCACGTCGGCTCGTAATCGGCGGCGGCCATCCGCTTTCCGCGTCCGCCGATTTGCCCCGAGGGATCGTAGAAATCGAAGAGCGTGTAGGCTTGCTCGCGCGGTACCTCCTGCTCTTCGCCGATGCGCAGCACGTCGTTGATGCCGCCGACGACGGCTAAGATCATCGCGTTGCCCATCAGTTTGAAGATGGCCGCGAGGTCGGGCCGCTCTCCGAGGTAGCGAAGGTCGCCGCACATCTGCGAGAGCGGTCCCGCGACGCGCTCGTAGAGCGCCGCGCCCCCCGACGCCAGCATCACGCCCGTCGCGCGTTCGGCCATCGGCGGCCCCATGAAGACGGGGGCGTGCAGCAGCTGCATCCCGGCGTCACCCAGGCGTTGCACTCGTTCGAGGACGCGTTGTGGCAGCACGGTCGTATGGTCGACGATCGGTACGCCGGGTTCGATTCCCGCAAGCGCGGCGTCGAGCACGGCGTCGACGCTGGCGTCATCGTTGAGGCAGAGATGCACGCGCTGCGCGCCCGACGCCGCTTCGGCGGCGTTGGCGAACGAGCGGGCTCCGTGTTCCTCGAGGGCGCCGCTTTTGGCCGGGGTGCGATTCCAAACGTTAACGGCAATGCCGCGATTCAGCAGCGAGCGCACCATGGCCGAGCCGAGCTTTCCAGCTCCGTAAAACGCGACGGTCTCCATTCCGTTCCTCCTGGTCCCTTCTTACCGCAAAATCCGCGGCTACTTGCTCGTCAATTCGCTGGCCAAGACGAAACGGATGCCGGAGGCGCGCAGCTGCGGCAGCAGCGCGGCGACCGCCGCCAGCGTCGTCGGACGCGGATGGCCGATCGCAATCGCGCTGCCTTCCTTGCGCGCGATCGCCGCTGCCTGCAGAAGCTGGGCTTCGCTGTAGGCGACGTCGGCGCGGTTGTCGAGGAAGACGTCGCGCGCTGCCGTCGGAACGCCGAGATCTCGCGCCGTCGATTCGCCGACGCTCGCGGCGTTCGTGCGGGAGTCGATGAAGAAGAGCCCGTGCTGCGCGAGCACCCCGATCACGTCGCGCATTACCCGCGGATCGGCCGAGGCTTTGCTCCCTTCGTGGTTGTTCACGCCGTTGGCGAGCGGCACTTGCGCGAGGTCGTCCTGCACCTGCGCGACGATCTCTGCGTCGCTCATCGTCGTGGTGATCTCGCCGGGGCCGGGATAGAGGCCCGAGAGCGTCTCCATCGGGAGGTGAAGCATCACGCCCTTTCCAGCCTGCGCGGCTTCGCGCGCGATCTTCCCGCCGTAGCGAACGTGCGGCAAGACCGAGAGCGTCAGCGGAACGTCGAGCGCGACGAAGCCGCGCTCGGTATCGATCCATTGACCGCAGTCATCGACGATCAGCGCGAGCTCGGGCCCGTTGGGATTCTCGCTTGCGCTCGGAAGCGCAGTTGGCGACGACGAGGGCGCCGGGGATTCTTGCGGGCCCGGCGAGACCGTGGAAGGCAGCGTCGTTGGTGGTATCGGCGTGAGTGCGGGAGCCGACGCAGGCAGGAGCGTCGCGACTGGTACCGGCGTCTGCAGCGCCACTTCGTGATGCGACCGGACGTGCGGCTTTGGTCGCAGCAGCACCCACCCGGCAAGGATGGCAAAGATCGCAAGCGCGACGAGCGCGCCGATGGGGCTCGTGCGCGAGCCGGAGCGTCGAGAGGATCGCCTGGGCACTCCCAGCTTGTTTCGTCAATCCAGGATATCGCCCTCGGCGAGAGGTAGCTGTGCGGCCTATGCAACTCCAAGGAAAGACGTTTCTCGTTACCGGCGGCGCCTCAGGATTGGGGGCAGCCTGCGCCGCCGAGTTTTCTCGCGCGGGCGCGAACATCGTCATCTGCGACGTCAGCGAGCGGGGCGAGGCTGCCGCTGCCGAACTGGGTGAGCGAGTGCGCTTTGCTCGCACCGACGTCACCGATTCGGCGCAGGTGCAGAGCGCCGTCGATCTGGCGGCGTCGCACTTCGGTGGACTGCACGGCGCGATCAACTGCGCCGGCATCGCGACCGCCGAGCGCGTGATTGGGCGCGAAGGCCCGCTACCGCTCGAACGCTTTAGCAAGGTCATTGCGGTGAATCTGATCGGCACGTTCAACGTGATCCGTCTCGCTGCGGCGAAGATGATCGAGCGCCCGGCCGAGCCGAGCGAGGATCGCGGCGTGATCATCTGTACGGCGTCGGTGGCGGCGTACGACGGGCAGATCGGCCAAGCGGCATACGCGGCCTCGAAAGGCGGCGTCGTTGGGCTTACGCTGCCGGTTGCGCGCGAGTTCGCGCAGCATCAGATTCGGGTGATGAGCATTGCGCCGGGAATCTTCGATACGCCGATGCTTGCGGGGCTGCCGGAGGCTGCGCGTGAGTCGCTCGGCAAGCAGGTTCCGTTTCCGTCGCGCCTGGGACGCCCTGCGGAGTACGCGCACCTCGCGCGCCACATCGCTGAGAATCAAATGCTCAACGGCGAGGTGATCCGCCTCGACGGCGCGATCAGAATGGCGCCGCGCTAGCCAGAGCCGCAGCGTTGAAGACGGCATTCGTCTGCGGGCTCGTGCTCGTTGGCTTGGTCCTCGCCGCATCGCCGCCGCGGGCGAGCGCCGTGACGACGAGCGCAGCGGTCTCCACCCCGATCCCGCTACCCTCCCCCGACCGCCTGCTCTATCTGATCAGGCGGCAGTTTCGCTCGCACCGTCCGCCGCCGCCGTACGTCACCTACACCTTGATTCGTAAGCAGACGCTCGACGACGGCTATCCCGATCTCCTCAACAGTTACACGTATCACATCTGGTGCCGCACGTCGGACCGAGCGGCGTTGGGACGACGCGTCTACCGCGGGTCGTCGCGCGGAACCCTAGAGTTCTTACGGCCATCGTTCAACGAGCCGTGGGATCCCGGGCCGCCGACCGCGGATCTCTTCGAGCCCGCGCCGCTGCATCCGCACACCAATCCGCGAGAGTTCGTACCGACCCCCGAGCCGACGGGCAGCCTGCCGCCGACGATTGCCAGCGTTACCGTTCTCGGTGAGTTCGACTATCGCGTCACGCGCGTCGCCAACGAGGGTGACGAGATTCATGTGAGCCTGATGGCGCGCCGCGATCCCGACCGCAACCGTCTTCGCGAGCTCTACGTCGATGCCAAGACGCTCGAACTGCGCGAGGTGATCGCCACCGACAAACTCTACGATGAGGACGGGCATCACGTCTACCCGATGCTTTTTACGATCACGCTGGGCTGGCTGCATAACATGCCGGTCGTCACGCACATCCACGGCACGCCCACCTATCAAGCCGACGCCGACTACCTCGGCCGCGATGCGACCGTCGACTACGACTTCACCGACATGACGTTCCCCGATTCGTTACCCGACTGGTACTTCGACCCGCGCTCCTACGCGCAGCACGTAGACGACGCCCCATCGTAGGCGGCCATCCCGAGCTACGGCGACCAGGCGTTGGGTTTTATGAGGTTTGGATACTCGGCGCGCAGCTTCTTGAGTTTCGGCAGGTCGTTGTAGGCGATGTATGGGTTATCCGGATTGTGCATCGCGTAATCTTGGTGATAGGCTTCGGCGGGATAGAAGCCCCGGAGCGGCGCGACGATGGTTACGATGCGCGACGGATAGGCGTGCGCCGATTCCAGGTGGGCGATCGTGGAAAGGGCTTCCGTGCGCTGCGCTGGCGTCGTGTAGAAGATCTCGGAGCGGTATTGCGTGCCGTCGTCGGGGCCCTGACGGTTGAGCTGCGTCGGATCGTGCGCGACCTTGAAATAGACGGCGAGCAGCGTCGCGAACGAGATCTTTGCCGGGTCGTAGGTGACCTCGACCGATTCGGCGTGCCCGGTGGTGCCGGTGCTCACGGTCTCATACTGCGCGGTGGAGGCGTCGCCGCCGGCGTAGCCTGCAACCACGCGGTCGACGCCGCGCAGTTCGGAGAAGACGAGCTGCATACCCCAGAAACAGCCTCCCGCGAGCACGACCCTCTCGGTCGCCGGCGCGGCGGCGACGGTTGGGGCAGCGGTGAGAGTTCCCAGGAGCAGCGCGAGCGCGGCGATAATTCTCATATCCTCTACAACGCCTCTGGGGGACGAATGGATGAGGGGAGCTCGCTTCGTCCTTCGACTGCGCTCAGGATGACAAAATCGGCGCTCAGGATGACAAAATCGGCGCTCAGGATGACATATAGCGGGCGAGCCAGTCGAGCCAGAGGCGGGTTAATTCGGCGGCTTGGCGCGGGCCGTCGGGGCCGTGGGTCGTCGCCGTAAATACGGCAAAGCGCACTGGTACGTGGTTCTCGTGCAGCGCGTGATAGAGCGCGTACGATTGCGTGATCGGAACCACCGGGTCTTGCGTCGTGCTCCAGATCAGCGTCGGCGTGGTGATCTGCGCGTAATACGTGATCGGCGAGTTCTCGGCGTAGATTCGCTGGCCGTCGCCGGTGTAGGGCGACGCGCCGAGCGGATAGCGGTCTTGCACGTTGGATACCGAGAGGTTGTACTCGTCGAACTCGCTGTTGACCGCCGCTCCCGAGATTGCCGCGCGCCAGCGGTGATCGTGGCCGATGAGCCACGAGGTCAGCTCGCCGCCGTACGACCATCCGGAGACCGCCACGCGTGACGCGTCGACGTCCGGCTGCCCCGCGAGCTGCGCCAAGCCCGCGAGAATGTCGGCGCTGGGCCCGGCGACGGTATCGTGCACGATCGCGGTCATATACGCGTTGCCGAGATTATCGCTGCCGCGATAGTTCGGCTGGAACACCACGTACCCGTGGGCGGCGATCATCTGCGCGAGCGGCCACTGTTCCCAGACGAAGTCGCGCGCGTTGGAAAGGCCCGGGCCACCGTGGATCAGCAGCACGACCGGGTATTTGATCCCGCCGCGTGCGCCCGGCGGTCGCGTCACGACGCCGTCCTCGGCGAAGCCTCCCGGCCCGTTCCACTTCAGTTCGCTCATAGCGCCCAGGCTCACGTTTTCGAGAAACGCGTTGGCGCTCGTGAGCCGCCGTGGCGCCGTCGCGCCCGGCGCGAGCAAATAGAGCTCGCGCGCGCTCGACGCGCTGGTCGCGACGAACGCGATCGTTCCATCGCGCGCGATCGCCGCGGCGGCACCGGCGTCGAACGTGGAGCTCGAATACGGATCGCAGACCGGGTGCAGATCGCCGAGGTCGACCGCTCGCAGGCTGCCGTTGAGGGCGGCGATCCAGAAGCGCGTCGCGGTGCCGTCGGCCCCGCAGAGCAGCACGCGCTTTCCGTCGGGAAACCACAGCGAGGCGGCGACGTTGCGGTCGAGCGCCGGCACGAGCGCGGCGTCGCGCTGCGCGCCGAGCACGCGCACGGTGTTCTCCGCGTTGAAATCGCCGCCGAGCGGATACCAGTACGAAAGCTGCGTTCCATCGGGTGCGTACACGGGGCTCAGCTCGAGTTCGTCACGGCCGCTGAGCTTGCGTAGCGTGCCGCTACGCGCGTCGACCTGCCAGAGCGTCGAATATTCGTCGTCGCCGCTGAACGTGTTGGCCACGCGCGTGAACGTGATGGAGCGGCCGTCCGGCGTCCAAGCAATCTGCGGTGAGAAGATGCCGCCGGGGTCGGTGGGCGCGATCGTCCACGAACCGGAGGTGAGCCGGCGCGGCTTGCCGCCGGCGCGCGCGACGATCCAGAGATGCTCGGGCGGCGCCAGAGCGGTCGCGGTATAATCGTTGTCGCCGGCGTAGAAAAACGGTGCATTACTCGAAGGATCGGCCGCGACGAAGGCAATCGCGCGCCCGTCGGGACTCCACTGCGCATCGACGACGTCGCCGGCGGAGTGCGACAAGCGGACCGTTCGCCCGTCGTGCCGCACGAAGAGCTGATGTGGGCCGGCCGGCGAGGTGCGCGCGAGGTAGGCGAGGCTCGCGCCGTCGGGCGACCAGCGCGGCACGGCGACGTCGCCGCCGCGGATCAGCAACCGCGAGCGCCCCGTCGTCGCGTCGACGAGGAACAAGCTGTTGACGTACGCGTCGTTGCGCACGTCTTGGGCGATGGAGACGAGCGCGACGCGGCGAGCGTCGGGTGAGATCGCCGGCTCCTCGAGATCGACGAGCCGGGCCATATCGGCGAACGTCAGCGGCGATTTCGCGCTAACGGGTGAGGGCGCCGCCGCAAAGAGCAGCGCTGCGGCAACGAGCCTTCGCAGGACTGTACGCTACGGGCGGTTCCGCAATCCCATGAGACCGAGGAGACCCAGCAGGCCGATCAGTCCCCAATAGCCGCCGTTACCGGGCGACGACGTGGTGACGATCGTCTGAGCCTCCGGAGGCACCGTCGGATTGCCCACCGGACTGGAACTGTCTAACGGGTTGGGGCTCTCCAGCGGATTCGCGGTGCTCAACGGATTGGCGGTGGCAGTTGGGACCGTCGTGGCTTGGTCCATCTGCGCCTGCGCTGCGTGCGGAAGGAATGCAACTCCCAGCGCGATCAACGCAGTTATCGTAAGGTGCTTCATTGCGCGTTTTTTCCCCCGCGAGTCCGCAGGCCAACCGGAGGTTCCCGGTGCGGCAGCGGCGTCGCACGGGGTAGATTGCTCGCATGACCGGCGATTTCCACCCACTGCTCCGCGAGTGGTTCGAGGCCGCCTTCCCGCGGCCGACCGAACCCCAGATCCTGGGCTGGCCGAAGATCCGCGCCGGCGAGGATGTGCTGATCTCGGCGCCCACGGGCTCCGGCAAGACGCTCTCCGCATTTACGATCTGTCTCGACGGGCTCATCCGCTCGGCGGCGGCGGGAACGCTGCCCGATCGGACGCTCGTCGTCTACGTGTCGCCGCTCAAGGCGCTTACCAACGACGTGCGCGAGAACCTGGAGAAGCCGCTCTCCGCGCTGACCGCGCTCGCGCGTGAGCGCGGGGTATCGCTGGCGCCGATCCGCACGGCCGTGCGCACCGGCGACACGACGCCGGCGCAGCGACAGGGCATGCTGCGCACGCCGCCGCACGTGCTGGTCACCACGCCCGAGTCGCTCTTCATCCTGCTCACCGCTGAGAAATCGCGCGCGCTCTTGGGCGGCGTTACCACGGTGATCGTCGACGAGATTCATGCGATGGCTGCCGACAAGCGCGGCTCGCACTTGGCGCTCACGCTCGCGCGCCTCGACGACCTCGTCGAACGCTCGGGTGCGCCCCGCCCGCAGCGCATCGGCCTTTCGGCTACCGTGCGTCCCATCGAAGACGTCGCCGCGTTCTTGAGCGAACGCGCCGCGATCGTCAACGTCGGCCACCGGCGCGAAATGGAACTGCGCGTTGAAGTGACCGGCGACGAGCTGGGACCGGTCGCGAGCAAAGAGATGTGGAGCGAGATCTACGATCGCGTCGCCGAAGAGATACGCAACCACCGCACCACCCTGGTCTTCGTCGGAACGCGGCGCATGAGCGAGCGCGTCGCGTTCGCTCTGAACGAGCGGCTCGGCGAGGGCTTCGTGATGCCGCACCACGGCAGTCTGGCGCGCGAACTGCGCTTCGACGTCGAGCGCCGGCTGCGCAGCGGCGAGCTGCGCGCGGTGATCGCGACGGCGTCGCTCGAGCTCGGCATCGACATCGGTTCGGTCGACCTCGTCGTGCAGCTGGGCTCGCCGCGTGCGATCGCCACCGCGCTGCAGCGCATCGGTCGCTCCGGCCACTGGGTGGGGGCACTCCCCAAAGGGATCCTCTACGTTACCACGCGCGACGAGCTGATCGAGTGCGCCGCATTGGTGCGCGCGATTCGCGCCGGGGCGCTCGACGCGCTGACGATTCCGAAAGCGCCGCTCGACATTCTGGCCCAGCAAATCGTCGCCGCCTGCGCGCAGCACGAGTGGGAGGTCGAGCATCTCTACGCTACGCTGCGCGGCGCCTATCCCTATCGCGAGCTGGCACGCCGCGATTTCGAGGACGTCCTGGCGATGCTGGCCGACGGCATCGCCACCTCACGCGGGCGCAGCGGCACGTTCCTGCACTACGATCGCGTCAACGCCCGCCTTCGCGCGCGGCGCGGCGCGCGGCTAGCGGCGATCACCAGCGGCGGCGCGATTCCCGATACCGCCAACTTCAGCGTGGTCGTCGAGCCCGAAGGCCAGATCATCGGCACGCTCGACGAGGATTTCGCGATCGAGAGCATGGCGGGCGACATCTTTCTGCTCGGCACGAACTCGTGGAAGATCCGGCGCGTGGAGGCCGGCGTCGTCCGCGTGGAAGACGCGCACGGCGCGCCTCCCTCGATTCCGTTCTGGAACGGCGAAGGCCGCGGACGAACGATCGAACTCTCGCGCGAGGTTTGCGCGGTTCGCATCGCGATCGACGAGCGCGACGACGTCGCGGCCGTCGACTGGCTGCAGCGCGAGTGCGCGCTCGACCTCGCCGGTGCGGAGCAGGCCGTCGCTTACGTGCGCGCGGGCAAGAAAGTTCTCGGCGTCGTGCCGACGGATCGCCGGCTCGTCGCCGAGCGTTTCTTCGACGAAGCGGGAGGCATGCAGCTGATCCTGCACACGCCTTTCGGCGCGCGCATCAATCGTGCGTGGGGCTTGGCGCTGCGCAAGAAATTCTGCCGGTCGTTCAACCTCGAGTTGCAAGCCGCGGCGACCGATAACGGCATCGTGCTCTCGCTCACCGATCAGCACGCGTTTCCGCTCGAGGTGGTCTTCGAGTTCGTGAAATCGGCCAGCGCGGAGCAGACGCTCACGCAGGCGCTGCTGCCGGCGCCGATGTTCGCCGCGCGCTGGCGCTGGAACGCCACGCGGGCGCTGGCGATCCTGCGCTTCAACGGCGGCCGCAAGGTGCCCCCGCAGCTGATCCGCATGCGCGCCGACGATCTGATCGCCGCCATCTTCCCCGACCAGGCGGCCTGCCCCGAGAATCTCACCGGCCCGATTCGCATTCCCGATCACGTGCTGGTGCGCGAGACGCTCTCCAACTGTCTGCACGAAGCGATGGATCTCGACGGGTTCGTCGCGATCCTGCGCGAGATCGAGAGCGGCGTGCTGGAGACGGTCGCTATCGATACGCCGGAACCTTCGGTCTTCTGCCACGAGATCCTCAACGCCAATCCCTACGCGTTCCTCGACGACGCGCCGTTGGAGGAGCGGCGCACGCGCGCCGTGACGCTGCGCCGCACCACGCGCGACGACGTCGATGGAGCGGGAATCCTCGATTCGGCGGCAATCGCCGAAGTGTCGGCGGAATCGTGGCCCGTCGTGCGCGACGCCGACGAGCTGCACGACGCGTTATCGACGCTCTGCGTGCTTCCGCCGGTGTCGGCCTGGCAGAGCTGGTTCGACGAACTGATCGCCGCGCGCCGCGCGACGACGCTCCTGCTGCGTAGCGGGGCGCGGCTCTGGACCTGCGCCGAGCGCCTCGTCCTCGCGCGCTGCGTCTATGACGACGCCACGCTCGATCCCGAGATCGCGGCGGCGGGTGAGGCCGGCACGCCGACGCGCGAGGAAGCGTTCACCGAAGTGCTGCGCGGCTGGCTGGAGAGCAGCGGGCCGCAGCGTGTCGCGGAGGTGGCGCAACGCCTGGGGGTGACGCCGGAGATGGTCGACGCGGCGATGCTCGCACTCGAAGCGCAAGGCCAGCTCTTGCGCGGACGCTTCACGCCGGGTGCTACCGAACAGGAATGGTGCAACCGCCGCGTGCTCGCGCGCATCCACCGCCTCACGGTGGGACGGCTGCGGCGCGAGATCGAGCCGGTCACCTCGGCGCAGTACCTGGCCTTCTTGCAGCGCTGGCAGCACGTCGCGCCCGGATCGCGGCTGCACGGCGTCGACGGTACGCTGCAGATCGTCCGCCAGCTCGAGGGTTACGAGATTCCCACCGTCGCCTGGGAGGCGGCGATTCTTCCGGCGCGCGTCGCCGGATACAAGCCGGAGTATCTCGATCGCCTCTGCTATTCGGGCGACGTGATGTGGGGGCGCCTCACGCCGCATCCGGCGCTCGAACCGCGCGACGACGCCGAGAGCCGGCGCGTACGCCCGACTCGCCTGGCGCCGATCGCGCTCTTCGCGCGCGCGAACGCCGACGAACTGATCGTTGCGCGGCGCGACGCGGCGGGCGTCCTCTCGCACGCGGCTCGCGAGGTTCTCGAGCAGATCGAAGTGCTGCGCGCGCCGTTCTTCGCCGAGATCGTGCGTGCCACCAAACGACTGCCCAGCGAGGTGGAGGAGGCGCTCTGGCAGCTCGTGGCCGCGGGGTTGGTGACGGCCGACGGCTTCGACGCGCTGCGTTCGCTCAGCGACGCGAAACGGCGACTGGGTGAGAAGGGTTTACGCGCGCGGCCGCGTTCTTCGAGCGGGCGCTGGACGCTGCTGCAGGCCGCGACGGAACGAATCGACCCCGATCTGTTCGCGCGCCGCCTGCTGGCGCGCTGGGGCGTCGTCTTTCGCGACGTGATCGCGCGCGAGACGCTGGCACCGCGCTGGCGCGAACTATTGCTGGTGCTCCGGCGCATGGAAGCGCGCGGCGAGATTCGCGGCGGACGATTCGTCGCCGGGTTCGTGGGCGAACAGTTTGCTCTGCCCGAGGCCGTCGAGGCGCTGCGCGCGGTTCGCCGCGTGGGCGAAGTCGCGCAGGTGCGCCCCGGTGCCTACGATCCGCTCAATCTCGCGGGAATCATCGTGCCCGCCCAAGAGCCCGCGGACCTACCTCAGCAGGGCGTCGAAGTCTCTTTGCCGTCGTAGATCTCGACGTAGCCGCTAGCCGACGTCGGAAGATCTTCACCCTTGACTAGCGAGCCGAGACCGCCGATCACGCCGCCGAACCTTCCCTTCGTGGCGGTCGTGTAGCATGGGCCCAGTTCGAGTTTCTGGCCGAAGACTTTGATCTGCCCGATGAGCGTGTAATCGTCGCCCGCGGTAAGCCCGGCGCCGGTGAGGCCGCCGCCTTTCTTGATCGTGTCGCCGAACCTCGTGGCGCCCGAGATGGAAAACTCGAGGTAGAAGATCGGCGTTCCCGAGAGCAGCGATTCGAAGTTGTCCCAGTTCTGCGTGCTCGTCGACAGCGTGAACTTTACCGACGGATCGACGGTCGGGTACTTGAGCTTTCCGCCGTAACCGGCGTAGGCTGGAATGCAGAAGGAACCGCCGGCGGTATTCAGGCTCCCGGAGAGCGTCGCGTACTCGCTCTCGTTCTGCTGCCCTTTGCAGTCCTTAGGCGCCTTGAGTGCGACGGCCGACGAGGAGAAGGGCAACGACGGCATCGTGCCGGCGTGCTGCGCGCACGATGCGAGGAGCAATGCCGCAATCAGCGTCGCGGCAAGACGGTGTCCAGAAGATAGCATGGGGCCGACAATACGCCTAGGGTGCAGCCAGCGCCTTTAACCTTGCCTCGCCGGCGCCGGAGAGCGCCTGCAGGTCCTTGAAGGTGGCGTATTCGGCTGCGGTCGGGCGCGCGTACGAGCCTTCCAGCGAGTTGAACAGGAAGCCGAGTTGCTCGCGGATCTTGGTCTCGTGCAGCAGGTCGCCCTCGCTCGAGTGGACGTCGAACTGGACGAGATCGGCGATCTGCGCGTCGAGCTCGCCGCGTTGCGCCGCACCCAGCTTCGAGCGCGCGCTCATTGCCGCGGCGATCGAACGGTCGAGCGAATCGATCGCGTCGCGGATCTGTAACTCCAGCGCCAAACGCGCCTGCAGATCGGCGAGCGTCGAATGGATGCGCGGGTCGAGCGTCACCGTAAACGACGCACGCTGCGTTTGCGAGCCGTACTGCAGTACGGCCGTGTAGGTGCCGGGAACGATCGTCGGTCCGTCGCCGCTATCGGGCCAGTCGTCGGTGAAGTCGTTGGTGAATCCCACCACGTCGTAGGCCGGCTCGTAACGCATGTCCCACAGGAACGTGTTTGCCCCAGCCTTGACGACGGTGTCGCGCTCGACCTGGCGCCGCCGCTGGTCGACCGCGTCGAGGTCCGCCTCCTGGTCGGGCGTGAGCTTGCGTTCGTGCGGGTTCTTCGGATGCAGCGTGAAACTGCGCACCGTCGTCCCGGCGGAATCGATGAACGTGAGCGTTACCGGCACCTTGCCATTATACGATGGCGGAAGATTGAAGAAGACGGCCGCCCCGTACGCCGGATTCTGCCCGAAGTTCGGAATCGAGAAGAAGCTCGGTCCGCCGTACGCGTTGGAGAGCCACGCCGTCTGAGGCGTGAAGAGCTGCAGGTTCGCGGTCGAGAAGGTCGATTGGCGCGCTAGCTGCTCGAGCACCGTGATGTTGTCGAGAATCCAGAACGCGCGGCCGTGCGTCGCCGCGACCAGGTCGCCCTGGCGCGTGTCGATCGCGAAGTCGCGCACTTGCACGCCGGGAAGGTTCAGCGTGAGCGGCTGCCAGGTCTGCGCGCCGTCGAGGCTGACGTATGCGGTGCTGCGCGTGCCGGCGAAGAGCAGCCGCGCCTCCTGCGGATCCTGGCGCACGACGAAGACATACTGGTCGCTCGGCAGTCCGTTGGTGATGCTCGTCCAGTGCGCGCCATAGTCGGTCGTTTCGTACGCGTAGGGGTGGTAATCGTCCCACATGAAGCGCGAGGCCGTGAGATAGGCGGTGCCTTTCTGCGTGTGCGACGGCTCGATCGAGCTGATCTGCGACCACTGCGGAAGCTGCGGCGGCGTTACCAGTTGCCACGTGCCGCCGTGATCGGTCGTTACGTGCACGAGACCGTCGGCCGAACCGGCCCAGAGAATGTTGGCGTCGAGCGGCGAGACGGCGAGCGAGGAAATGTCGGGAAACGTTTCCGCGCCGGTCTCGTCGTTGTCGATCGGGCCGCCGGTTACTCCCTCACTGCTCGGATCGTTGCGCGTGAGATCGGGGCTGATGATCTTCCACGTCTGCCCATGATCGAGGCTCGAGAAGACCACCTGCGCCGCGACGAGCAGCTCTTTTGGGTTAGCCGGTGAGAAGAAGATCGGGTGCGTCCAGCCGAAGCGGTACTTGGTTTCGGCCGAGGAGGCGCCGGACATGTAGCGCGGCCACGGGCTGACGTTCTTTGAGTCGCCGGTAATGCGGTCGAACCGCACGAACGAACTGTAGTAACCGCTGCCGTAGGTCACGTATTGATCGCCGGGCTCGGGTGCGACGAACGTGCTCTCTCCGAGCGCCACGTTGTGCCACGCTCCGGGGCCAATGCCGGGGCCCACCGCCGCGCTGGGGCCCTCGAAAGCGCCCTCGTCTTGCGATGCGCCATAGACGTTGAACGGGAACTCGCTGTCGAGGGCGACGTGGTAGAATTGGCCCGTCGGCTGATTGTGGTCGTCGCTCCAGTTATCGCCGCCGTCGACGGAGACGACGCCTCCCCCGTCGTTGCCGACGAGCAGAATCTTCGTGTTGCGGGGATCGATCCACACGATGTGGTTGTCGCCGTGCGGGATGTTGAGGAGATTCCAGGTGCGGCCGCCGTCCTTGGTTTTGTAGACGCCGTCGACCTCCGGAGCGTAAGCCACTTGCGAGTTCTTCGGATCCGCGAAGATCGCCATGTAGTAAAAGGCCCGCTGACGCAGCTTCATCTCGGAGTTGACGCGTCGCCAGTTGGCCCCCCCATCGCTGGAGCGGAAGACGCCGCCCTCTTTGGCCTGCACGATCGCATAGATGATGCGCGGGTCGCTCGCAGCGACCGAGACGCCGATCTTTCCGAGAACGCCGCTCGCGAAGCCGGGGTTGCCGGAGATCTTCTTCCAGCTGCGCCCTGCGTCGGTCGTTTTGTAGAGGCCGCTGCCGGGGCCGCCGCTGGTCAGCTTCCACGGTACGCGCTGCGCCTGCCACATCGCCGCGTAGAGCACGTTGTGGTTGCGAGGGTCCATCACGAGGTCGACGCCGCCGGTCTTGTCGTCGAGGTAGAGAATCTTGGTCCACGAGCGACCGCCGTCGGTCGTTTTGAAGACGCCGCGCTCGGTGTTGGAGCGGAAGACGTGACCCATCGACGAGGCGTAGACGAGATCGGGGTTCGCGGGATCGATCACGATCTTGGTGATCATGTGCGTGTCGCGCAGCCCGGCGTAGGACCAGTTCTTGCCGCCGTCGCTCGTCTTGTAAACGCCGTCGCCGGTATCGAAGTCGCTGCGAATGTCGGCCTCGCCGGTGCCGACGTAGAGCACCTTCGAGTTTGAGGGGGCAATCGCCACGGCGCCGATGGGATCGGCGATCCCGGGAATCTTCCCGTCGGTGACGTTCTCCCAACTCAAGCCATAGTCGGTGCTCTTCCAAAGGCCGCCCTCGACGCCGCCGAAGTAGAACACACCTTGGCCGGGGACTCCCGCCACCGCGACGCTGCGGCCGCCGATGAAGGGCCCGATGCAGCGCCAGGAGAGTTTGCTCATCAATTGCTGCGCAGGCGAGGAAGGGCTCGCTCCCACAGCCACGGCGGCTCCAAAAGACGACGCAAGAAAGATCGCGATAACGAGAAGACGTTTCATAAGCGCCATTTTCGCGCCCCCGCCCCGGGGTCATCCCGAGCGGGTTACAGCGTCGACGGCACGTCGTTGCGGACGTCGAATCGGTAGCAGTAGTGCCCGGCGGTGTGGTGCCAGAAGGCGGTGACGTCGCGGTCGGCGCGACTCGCGGGCGTCGGCAGCGCGAAGTCGGCGCACAGCTCGTACGCCAGCGGCCCGAGACGGCGGTATTCGTAAGGGTCGCCGGTAATAGGATCGGTCTCCGTCCGGTCGATCTTCGCGGGAAGCGGTGCCGAGGTATGCCGATGCGCGTTGTAGAGATCGGAGGCGATGTCGCCCAGCCCTCGTAGGCGGCGCTCGTCGATCGCTTCGGTGCGCACTCGTTGCGGCGAGCCGATCATCAGGAACGCCGCGACCACCGCGCCGGCGACGGCCGCAACGGCGGCAATGGTGACGATCCGCTGCGCCGTCACGGCGCCGGCTTCGGCGGGTCCATCGTCGAGAGGTAGTACCAGAAGATGCCGCCGGCCAGTACTAAAAGGCCCAGCGTGTCGAGCACGAAGTGCTGTGAGAGCTGCCCGAGGATCCAGTTTTGGATCGTCAGCGCCAAATCGACGACGATCGCCAGCGCGATCAGCACGAGCGCGATATACGTAAGCCAGCGCCGTACCCCCGAATAGTACAGCTCGGGACGGCGCGCGAGTTCCCTGTTAATCAGCGCGTGCACCACGGCGAAGAGCGGAAAGGTTACGAGGATGATCGCCAGTTGCCAGGCGATGTCGTCGCGCAGCGACGTACCGAACGGCGTCTCGAGACGGTCGGGGAACCAACGGTGCACGAGAGCTGCCCATATTTGCCAGAGTGCGACGCTCCAGAAACCGAGCGAGATGAAGTTGAGCAGGTAGAGAAACGCGTCGCGCGCGCTTTCGGCCGAGCCGGCACGCGCTGGAACAGGCACGCCGAGCGCAACGGCATAATGGTCGGAGAGCGCACGATAGATGCGACGCTCGGACCACCCATTCTGCCGTAGTACCCCGACGAGCGACTCGTCAGGAACGTTCTGTTCCTTCGCCTTCGTCAAGAAGGCGAGCAACGCATCATCGGCCATTAGCTCGACCTGCCTTTCACCAATGGCGCGTTCGCTTGCCCGTTACGGCGGTCCCGTGTAACCAGGTTTGTATGGCGGCTCGATGCCGCCGGGCAGAATCAGCGGCGGCCGCGGCGGCGCCGTGAAATCGAAATCGTTGCGTAGGTCGCCCAGCTGGGGCGCGTTCTCGGGTTCGGAAGTGCGCGGATCGGGGCGCCCGTCGGTCGCCGGATCGAGACGCCGCCCGTCGAGAAAGTCGTCTTCGATGAACTTCACGTAGGCATCGTGACTGAGCGTTTGATGGTCGACGTAGCCGCGGCGCGCGTACGCGCCGATCACCAATCCCGGAACGCGCAGGCCGTAGCCGAAGAAGTTGACGTTCGGCGGGGCGACGTGGTCGTAGAAACCGCCCCAGTCGTCCCAGCTCAGAAAGATCGCCGTCGAATCCCAATAGCCGCTGCGCATCACCGCATTGACCACGCCGGTGACGTAATCCTGACCCGCGCTGACGAGCCCGGGCGGATGCTCGCTGTACCGGTTTCCCGGCGCGAGCCACACGACGGCAGGGAGCGTGCCGTCGCGCAGATCCTTGAAGAAGACCGATGTGTCCTTAACGTTGGGCAGTTGCCCGTCGGCTTTCACGTCGGTGAACGACGGTAGCGGATTCCAGATGCCCGGCGTGCGCGCGCTCTGCACGCGCAGCTTACAGCTAACCTGATCGCCTTCGCAGTCGGGCTCGAAGCCGTCCATGACGTAATACGCCCACGATACGCCGGCCGCGTGCAAGAGATACGTAAGGTCGGTCCAGGGATAGTCGGGGCGCCCTCGCACCTGCTCTTTCTTGCCGGCCCAGAAGTCGCGCGGAAAATCGGTCGCGGTTACCCCTCGCCGATCGGGCTTACAGCCGGCCGGATCGTCGAGCTTCGCGCAACTGGCCGACCATTCGGAGACCATGTACAGATGTGCGGGCAGACTCCACGAGCGCACCGGTGAGAACATGTGGTCCTGCAGCACGAAGTTCTGCGCGTAGGCCCAGTAGTTCGGCAGCTCGGCGGCAGTGTGATAGCCCATCACGCTGCGCTCGTGCCCCTTGACGACGCACGTTGGAATATCGGTGGGACAACCGCCCGTCGAGAGCGCTCCCTGCATGACGTCGATGAAGCCGTCCATCTTGCCCTTGTCGATGTCGGCATCGGCGGCCAAGGCGCCGTGAGGGCCGCCGGTGTTCTCGTCGTTGAAGTCGTGGTAGGGCTTCACGCATTCGCCGGTCTGCGCGTTGGGGACGCAGACGAGCGGCGTGCCGTCGCGCATCGGGATGCCGTCGGCACCGGGATAGGTGCCGAAGTAGCTGTCGAACGAGCGGTTCTCTTGCATCACCACGATCACGTGTTGGATTTTATGAATCCCGTCCTGGGGCGGTACGGGCGCCACGAGGGCGAACGCGGCGATGCACGAGAGGATGCGGACCAGCATGGAACTCCTGATTCGCAGGCGAAAGCCGCATCTCCCCAGACGCCACGACACTAAAGAGAAGGAGCAGCGCAAAATGCGTTTACCCGTTCGCCTCTGCCGCGCGTTCGGCGTGGCTGCGATCGCCGCAGGCCTTTCGGCTTGCTCGGGTTCCGGGACGAATCTGCCGGCCTCCGGCGGCTCGATGCAAGACCTCGGTCGCGCCGGCGCGACGACGCGCGTCGATCTGGCAGTCGTTCTAAAATATCATCAAGAGGCGCAGCTCGATCGGCTGATCGAGGCGCAAGGCACGCCGGGCTCGTCGCAGTTTCACCACTTCCTGACGCCAGCGCAGTTCGCCCGCACCTACGGGCCGACGCAAGCCGACTACGACGCGACGATCGCGGCTTTGCGCGGCGCGGGCTTTACGATTACGCACACGTTCGCCAACCGCACCGTGATCGACGCGGGCGCGCCGGCGCCGGTAGCCGAGCGGCTCTTCTCGACGGAGATCCACAACGTGCGTTTGGCCGACGGCGAGCGTCGCTACACCAACGTGCGGCCGGAGAGCATCCCGGCGTCGCTGGCACCGACGGTATTCGCGGTGGTCGGGCTCGATAGCGCGACGTCGATGCGTCCGCAATACCGGTTCAAGCCGGGCCATCACGCGGTCGCGGCGCTCCGGCGCGTTCGTCCGAACGGTAAGAAGCCGCTCTTCGGGCCCGATGGCGGTTACGGGCCGGGCGTCTTCCGCAAGTCGTATATCTTCCCGAACAAGATGACGGGCCAAGGGCGCGCGACGGCGTTCGTCGGCAACGCGGACTTCTTGAATTCGGATCTCGCCGCGTATCTTGCGTACTTCGGCGAGAAGCAGACCGGAACGCTCAATCGCGTGCTCGTCGATGGCGGTCCGCCATCCGGGCTCTCGGGCGACTCGGTCGAGGCGACGCTCGACGTCGAAACGATCGCTTCGATCGATCCCGCGACAAACGTGTACGCGTACGAAGCGCCGGAATCCGCCACGCTCGAGTACTTCACCGACGCGTACAATCAAGTCGTAACGGATAATCTCGCCGACGATGTGAGCACCAGCTACAGCGAGTGCGAAACCGCGTTCATCCCGAGCTTCCCGAAGGCGGCCGAGAAGATCTTCAAGCAGGGTGCCGCGCTCGGAATCACGTTCCACTCCTCCACCGGCGACGACGGTACGCGCACCTACGGCTGCAACGGGAGCGCGCCGACGGTCGGCACGCCGACCGACACGCCGGAGAACCTCGCCATCGGCGGCACGATCATGGCCGTAAATCACACCAACGGCAAGGAGACCAGCGAGGTCTGCTGGAGCGACGACACCGGCGCCACCGGCGGCGGCGTTTCGGTCGTCTTCAAGGTCCCGTCGTATCAGAAGGGCGTTACCAACGTCATCACGAGCGGAAGAAACCTTCCCGACCTCGCCTTCGACGCAAGCCCGAATACGGGCGAGTCGTTCTACTACGACGGCACGTTCGAAGGGCCGATCGGCGGAACGTCGCTCTCATCGCCGATCTTCGCGGCAGGACTCACGGTGATCGACGAGATCCAGAAATCGCGTCAGGGATACTTCAATCCCAACCTCTACGCGACGTGGGGAAAGAACGGCTACTCCGCGGGCAAGACGGTCTACTTCCGCGACATCACCTCCGGCAGCATCGGCGCTTACAGCGCGCAGACCGGCTACGATCAGGTCAGCGGCATCGGCGTGATGCTCTTCGGGAACTTCGAGAAGCTCCTGAAGTAAACCCGAATCCGCGGGTTCTACGGGCCGTACGCGAGAGCGTTCGGCCCGGCTACTCCGTCGCTGATCGTTCGCGTCAGTTTGCCGCTGACCAAATTGTAAGTGGTTACGAAGCTGAGGTAACTGGTGCCGCCCGAGCTGGTCGTGCGACCGCCGTAATCGCTTGCGACGTTTAGGTAAGGACCAACGATGAGGGTGTTGCAGCCGGTGAGGCCTTGGGTAATGCTTTGCAGCAGTTTTCCGCTGCCCGCGGCATACTCGTTAACGGCCTCCGTGTTCATGACGAAGAGGTCGTTTGATTGATCGAAGGCCATCGGACCGGGATCGTAATAGCTGCCATCCTGGATCGTGCGCAGTAGCTTCGTCGTACCCGCTTTGTAGACGGTGATGTCGCTAAACTCCGCATTGCCGACGTAGAGGTTGTCCTTACTGTCGAGCGCGATGTGGCCGGCGCCGCCGATCCCGTCGGTAATGGTTCGTATCAGCTTGTTCGTCGTGCCGCTATAAACGGTGACGTAGTAGTTGTAAGATCCCGAGCTGCTCGTCTTGCTCGGCGGACACTGGCCGACCACGTAGAGGTTACCCGAGCTGTCGATCGCCAAGCCGTCCGGGCAGGCGACCATGTCGGTAATCTTGCCCAAGTATTTTCCTTGTTTGGAATAGATCGTGATGCTTCCCGAACCGGTGGGTTCCCAGTTCGAAACGTAGATGTGGTTGTTGGAGCCGTCATAGGCGACGACGTTGGGCTTGTCGACGTTGGTGGAGAAGAAACGCGTCAGGCCGGTCCCACCATTGGCATAGACCGTAATCGTGCTCGTCCGATAGTTCGCGACGTAGAGATTGTTCGAATCGTCGAACGTCATCGACTGCGGGTTCGCAAGGCCGGCTTTGATCGTGCGCAGCGGCGTCTTGGTGCCGGGTTCGTATACGGTGATCGTGCTGTTAAACTGGTTCGAAACGTAAAGGTTCGTTCGCGTCGTCGAGTCCGGGACCGGGGCCCCGCCTTGCGCCGGGACCGGCGGCCCGGACCCCCCGCAACCCGCGAGCGCCAGCAGCGTCAACAAAACTACGGATTCGGGGCGGTGTGCACGTAGCGTCATCGGTGGTCTCCTCCCTTGGTCCCGCGATGGTATCAGGGAGACGACCCGGATTCCAGAGACAGGCACACAGTTTATCCGCACAAACCCCGGTGCCGCGGTCGCCTTTAGGGAGTTCGCCTCCCTGCCGCGAGCATCGAGCAGGCCTTCTCGATCCGCCGTTGCCGCGCGTCACGGCCGGCGGGTGTGCCGATCCACTCGATGAAGTCGCGGCGTGCATCCGGGGTGAGGGCGCTCCACGCGGCTTTCGCCTTCGGGACGGCCTTTAGCGCGTTATGCAGATCGAGCGGGACGATTGAAAAGCAGCAGGGGCGTCGTTTCCCGGCCGCGAGCATCTCGCACGTACGCTCGACACGGCGTCGACGCGTCTCCGCCTGTTTGGCGCCGTCTATCCAGCTGATGAAGTCGCGTCGCGCAATCGGCGTGAGCTCGCTCCAGGCAGCCTTCGCCGCGGGAGCGTCGGCAAAGGCTTTGCGAAGGTCGCTGGGGAGGGCCATGCCCGCCGTTTAACTACAGCCGCTGGTTGCCCCGCAGGAGTCGCACTTTTCGCAGGCGCCGTTGCGTACCATCGTAAGCTGACCGCACTCAGAGCACGCGTTGCCGGTGTAGCCTTTGGCCTTGGACGCGTTGATCGCTTCGGTGCGCGCCAATACGGCGACCGCCGTCCGGCCCGCTCCTCCGGGACTCGTCGTAACTTGTGGCGGAGGAGCGGTTACCGGCTCGTGCCCAGGATGGAGATGGGTGCTGACCGGATGGAGCATTTCCGCAACACCCGCGGGTCGGACGCTGACCCCTCCCTCTTCCTCGGCGATGTAGTCGTCCTGCGCTTCGGGACCCATCGCGTCCATCTGCATCGACGGCTGCACGTGCGCGAGTTCGTAGCGGCCGAGATAACTCACGGCGAGCTCGCGGAAGATGTAGTCGAGAATCGACGTTGCCATCTTGATGTGATCGTGGCCGACGACTGGACCGTTGGGTTCGAAACGCGTGAATGTGAAGGCTTCGACGAACTCTTCGAGCGGCACGCCGTGCTGTAAGCCCAGCGAGATCGCAATCGCGAAGTTGTTCATCAACGAGCGGAAGGCCGCGCCTTCCTTGTGCATGTCGATGAAGATCTCGCCGATCTGGCCGCCCTCGTACTCGCCGGTACGCAGGTAGACCTTGTGGCCGGCGATGGTTGCCTTTTGCGTATAGCCGCTGCGCCGCTGCGGCATCGGCCGGCGCTTGGCGATGTAGCGGTAGACGATCTTCTCGGCGATCTGCATCGGCGTGGCGAATGGCTGCGCCGGGGCAAGTGCCGTCGTCTCTTCCGCGGACGTGTCGCCGCCGAAGTCGTAGCTCGCGGCCAGCGGCTGCGAGAGCTTGGAGCCGTCGCGATAGAGCGCTACCGCTTTGATCATGCGGTCGCGGGAGTAGCGATAGGCTTCCTTCACCTCGTCGATCGTCGCCGATTGCGGGTAGTTGATCGTGTTGTGGTTGACGATGCCGTTGCCGACGAACGCATGCGTTACCGGTACCGAGACGTCGTAAACCTCGCGCGTGCCCACGTCGGTGATTTTCGTCACCGGACTGAAGTGCAGGTTGCGGTTGATGACCTCGTCGAGCCACTGCGGCAGCTCAACCTCTTCGCTGAGCTTGCGGACGGTCTCCCAAGAGACGTGCTTCGTGCGGGAATCCAGGAGATAGGTATGCTGTCCGTGATGGTCGCCGGGCTTTCCTGAGGGCAGCATCTGATAGAGATCGCGGCCGCTAATCCCGGGAATCACGTCGGCGGTACTCTGCGCGTAGGTACTCGTGAGCACGGTGTAGGAGCGCGCGAGCTGCGCGGGCTCAGGGAACGAGACCATGGAGAGAAGCTTCTGCACCTGCCGACCGGACGCATAGACCTCGTCGTACGATTTTTGATACGCGCGGTCATACTTCGTGATTCTTCCGTGCACGATGCCGAGATTGGTGAGCACCGCTTGCAGGTCGTCGACCATGGCGGGTGCGTCGAGGCAGATCGCCCATTTAGCCGTTCCTGTAGTGGTCGATACGCACGCGTCTAGGAAGAGACCTTTGAGGAACACCAAGACGTGTTCCCGGGGCGAGCGAAGAACCGCGTCGGGGATACGCTTCTCGCTGGCGCGGCTGCCGCAGCCCAAGTATTCGAGAAACTCGACGAGCCTCTTCGACGTAAAGCTTGCACTGCTGCAGCGATCTGCCGGCCTCTTCAGTGTGCCCTCAATGCCGAACGCCACGCGAGCGGCGCGGATTACCGAATAGAGGACGTCGTCGACCGAGTTAGTGATTTCGATGGTGTAGGTGGATCGTGAGGTGTGCCCTTCGGAGGCGTACGCGCCGAGGAAGAACGCAAGTTCCGTCGTCATCGCCTCGGGAATGCGTATGGCGTTCTGAGAACCGTGTTCCGGCGAAGGACGGAAATCCGCAAACGCTGCGGGTTCCTTCGACCACATGTCGTCGCCATATTGGGTGGCGACGTACTCTCCTGGCTGGATATCGGAGAGGTAGCGCCACTGCAGGCCCTCATCACCGCAGACGAGCACGCGGTGGTTCGGCGTGCCGATCACGCGGTGCCCCGATCGCAGCCGAAGCTCCCGCACCTCGCGCTCGCCGCCGTAGTAGAACGCATCGGTCGAGCGGTTGCCGTTCAACGAGGCAACGTTGAGTTCGAGCGGACTCAGCGTGTCCGCGGTCTCACCACGATGCAGCGAGGCGATGCGCACCAGGCCCTGCTCCGTGGTCAACAGCGTCTCACCCACCACGCACTTGCTAATTGCCCCGCTGACGAATGGCTGCGCGGCCGCCATCATGTCGACGTGCGCGAGCGGGCGAATGTAGCGCGAACCGTATCTGCCGCACGGCGTCGCGCAATCGAAGACGGCGAGGTGCTCGTCTTTGAGGTAGGGCGCGCCTTCGACCGTCATGCGGCCGCAGATGTGCGCCGAGGCCTCCTCGATCTGCTGCGTCGTGAAGCCGAGGCCGTCGCGCAGCAGCGAGAAGTTAAAGTCATTGAGCTGCTCGTCGGTGAGGTGAAGGCGCTCTCTGCAGAACTCCTCGCCCAACACGAACTTGTTGAAGACGAACGGCAGCTCGAAAGCGCTGGGAAGCGCCGCCTCGATTCGCGCGATCGCTTCGTCGTCGAATCCTTTCGCCCGCAGCGTCGCACGATTGATATGCGGTGCCGAATCGAGCGTGCCGGTGCCTTTGGCGTAGGTCTCGATCGCGTCGATCTGTTGCTGAGAGTAACCCAGCTTGTGGAGCGCGTTGTCGACGGACTGATTGACGATCTTGAAGTAGCCGCCACCCGCGAGCTTCTTGAACTTCACCAGCGCGAAGTCGGGCTCGATGCCCGTCGTGTCGCAGTCCATCACCAGGCCGATCGTGTTGTGCGAGATGAAGCCGTTGGCGAAGTAGGTGACATTGGCGGGAACGGAGAGGTCGTAGGTGATCTGCTCGCCGCCGTCCTCGTTGGCGACGACGTCGTCGTAGAAGAAGTTGAGCGCGGTGCGAAGCTCGTCGCTGCCGGTGCGCTCGAGCAGTTCGCACGCGGTGGTGCGGCTGATGGCGCCGGCGTGGCGATAACCGTAGAGCGCCGTGCGCGGATAGAGTTCGCTGGAATGCGGCACCAGCTCGCGCAGCACGCCCTTGCTCACGAAGACGCGATCGCCTTTCGTGCCCTGCCAGGTATCGCAGGGACGCACGGCGTTGCGCTTGCGCTCGCCGATGAAGCCGACAACCTTCATGAAGCTGTGCGCGTAGGCCGCGTTGCGCACGCGCAATACGTGGAGGTCGCTGCCGCTCCAGCCGGACTTGTCGACGCGCGTGCTGCTGGGGATGCCGAGCGAGAGCAGCACGGTGCGCACGTCGTCGATCAGGCCGAGATTGGCGGTTGAAAGATGCGCCGCGCCATTGACGACGGTACCGTCGGCCTCGAAGAGTCCTCGCAGGAAGGCGCCGTAGATCGCGGGATCGTTGGAGGCCAGGATCGCGTCGGGCACGTGAGCCACGTAGCTCTTGCCGCGCGCGTCGCTGGCCGGATGGCGTTTGGCGAACCCGCAGGCCTGCCACCACATCGCCAGCGGGACCGAATGAACGTTAACCTCGATGTTGGTGTTGCGCGCAGCAAGCGTTGGCTCCACGCTGAAGAGTTCGCGCGCGAGCGAGATCAGCCGCTCGCGCACGTCGGCATCCTCCTGTGCGACGTAGAGGCGTAGGCCTTTGGCATGCAGCATGCCATCGCCCATGAAGTAGCCGACCAACTCGGCGAGATCGGTCGTGAGTTCGCTGGGAACCCGCGTGGTGAAGTCGGCCGTCCAGTGCTCCTCGCCCAGCGGCGGAAGCTTGACGACGCGCGGATTGCCGGCGAAGCCGCCCATCGAGAGCGCGACCGTGTCGCCGGAGGCGACTTCGGCGAAGCGTTTCCACGTCAGCTCGCCGGTGGCGGGGTCGACGACCTTCACGCGGTGCTCCGGCGTGCCGTCGATCGTGTAGCCGCCGCTCGTCTTGATGCGGCGCGTCGGCGAGATGCCGTTGATGAAGAACTTCGTGGCGCGTTGCTCGCCGTCGTCGGTGAGCACGCGGAGGTCGATATCCTGCCACTTCTCCCCGTCGACGTTGCCCAGATGGTTCAAACGCAACAGGCCGCGATCGGTGGTGACGAGCGAATCGCCGGCCAGGCAGCCCGTGGGCGCGATGACCACGGTTTGCGCGTTGCGGTAGCCGGCGACTTCGCCGATCGAGAGCGCCTCGTCCCACACCTTGCGCGCCAGCGCCCACGTCGCTTGCGTGAAGAGCGTCGGCGCGTGCGTGACCGGCGTAACGGAGAGGCCTTCGTAAGCAGCGGAATCCGATGCATAGGCGGCCTTGCGGTGGTTGCGGATCACGCGCAGCATCGGTTCGCGATTCGCATCGAAGCGCGCGAACGCACCGAGCTGCTGCGCCATCTCCGCCGAGGTGCGATAGGCGCTGCCCGTCATCAGCGACGTGATGGCGGCGCACCAGCCGAAGCCTTCCTCGGAATCGTACGGCAGGCCCAGGCGCATCAGCAGCGTGCCGAGGTTGGCGTAGCCGAGCCCCAGCGTGCGATAGCCATGATTCTTCTCGGCGATCCGTCGCGAGGGCATTTGGCCCATCGTCACCGAGATCTCGAGCGTCGTCGTCCAGATGCGTGCGGCTTCGGAGAAGCGCTTGGCGTCGAAGTTTCCGTCGTCGTTGAGGAAGGTGACGAGATTGAGGCTGGCCAGGTTGCAGTTGTGGGCGATCATGCCTTCGGCGACGAGCGAATGGGTGACCGGTTCGGTGACGTCGTAGACGGTCGCTACGCCGTCGGGAACGATCGCCGCGACCTTCGGCGAGCGCGGATTCTTACGATGCGCCACGAAGCCGCCGGCGAGCAGTTCCTCGGCGACGCTCTGCTTCTGGGCGGAGCACGGGAAGCCGATCAGCGTATTGAATTTGCGCGATTGCTGGTTGTAGAGATGCAGCTGTCCTTGCGGATTCTTGCGGCCCGCAGCGTGCATCCACGAGATGCGCGACGTCATGCCCAGGTCGGACAGAAGCAGCTGCACCGAGCGCAGCAGCGCCGGCGACGACGAGGCCAGCATCACTTCCTTCTCGGCGGCCTTACCATTGGCGCGCATGCAGCCGTCCGCGGAGAAGAGCCCTTGGAGATAGGCGACTTTGAGATCGTCGGCAACGTGATGAATGGCGGACGGCACGTCTTTTTCGATCGCACTTGCCTGTTTGAAACCATAGCGCTGATCCAAATACGAAACGAGCGTGCCGGCGTTGCCCGTGCGGGCCGGGGAAACGGCGGAGGCCGGCTCGCCCGACGAACCGACGGCGGCAGATTTCAACGCGGTGAATTCGAGCGTCATCGCTTCGGCCGTAAGGCGTTCGCGGGGTCCGAAGACCAGCGCAGCGACGTCCTTGTTGAATACGTCGTCGCCGGTGAGCCAGCCCAGCATCTGCCAGCGCTTGACTTCTACGGGATCGGAGGCAAAGGCCACCGCGTTGCCCGTCTCGCGAATCGCGATCCGGTCGTGCTCGGGAACCAGCTCGTCGAGACGCTTCCACTCACCGTCGCCGGTCAGGAACCGGTGATCGCCGGTCGCGCGAATCTCGCGTCCATCTTTGAGTTTCAGACGGAAGACCGGCCTCTGGCCGACCAGCGTGATCGAGGCGGGCCGGTGTGCCGCCAAGCGGCGATGATCGTTCTCGCCGTGGATATCGGTCGTAACCAGAACCTGTTCGCCGCTCTGCTGCAGCTGGTAAAGCTCTTCGACGGGGCGCAGTCCGTCGGGCGTGCTGATGCGCGTCTCGGGCGCAAAACACGCCGTGTCGTCGATGAAGACGTACTCCGAGCAGTTGTGCACGAGCATGCCGTTGGCAACGAAGTGATTCGTCTCGGGCTCGGTGAGGTCGAAGACGTCGGCTTCGTACAGCGGCTGCAGCGACGAAAACTCCGCCCAGAGGCCATCGTGCGCCGGTTCGTCGGCGGCAATTTGCGTCAGCACGGGTGCCTTCGCCGACGTCGGATGGAAGCCGATCTCTTTACTGAAAGGCTCGTGGAAGCCGCGCGAGATGCGCAGCGCGTTGCCGGCCAGTTCCGTTTTGACGGAGAACGAGAGCAGCATCAGCTGCACCTGCTTGAGAAACGCCGGCGAGGCCGAGGGCAGCGCGATCGAAGCGCGGCCGCTCTCTTCGACGAGGATCGCATCGGCGGTGAAGAGTCCGCGCAGCATGGCGGCGGTCGTCTCGCGGTCGAGTTCGAAGGCGGCGTCGCTGAGCGCTTTGTTCTCCTCGCCGTCGTCGGGGCGCACGTAGTAGGAGAAGAAGTCGGCGACGGGACGCCCGCCCGCGGTGCCGACGATCGCGCTCTTGCGGCGCGTCGCCACGCGCGACCGGTGGCGGGAATGCGCGCTTTCGAGCGAGGCCATCTTCACCGAGCTCATGGCATCGGCCAGATCGGCCACCACGGTTGTCTCGATGTCGTCGCTCTCGCCGACGGCGGTGCCCACGGCAAACGCGACGCGGCCGTCGAGCGTCACGTGGCCGAAGCCCGAGCCCCCCAGCGCGATCCGGTCGCCGGCGGCGAGCTCGGCGGCGGCAACGTCGCCGCGATTGCGGGTGAGCACGCGGTGATCGGCCGTGAGCTCCAGCTCGTAGCCGCCAGCCGCGGTAAGGCGGAAGACCGGTTTGGTTCCCGTCGGGAAAATCTTGTTGACGAAGTGCGGCTTGCCGTCGCCGCCGATGATGAAGGCCGCCTTGCCCACGAGGTCGGCGATGCGCGCGGGACCGTCGGCGGTGGCGACGATCGCGTTACCGGTGACGCACGGATTGGTGGCGTTGATGCGGTCGTCGTTGGCGCAGGTATGCCACTCCTGAATCGTGTCGTCGAACTGCAGGCCGGGGTCGGCGCACTGCCACGCCGCGACCGCGATCTGCTCCCATAGGTCGCGCGCCTTGACGCGCTTGACGACGTCGCCGGTCGTGCGGGCCGTCAGCAGCCACTCTTCGTCGCGATCGAGCGCGTTGAAAAAGCCGTTGGTTAGGCGCACCGAGTTGTTGGAGTTCTGACCCGATACGGTGATGTACGCTTCAGAATCCCACGCGGTATCGTACTGCTCGACCTCGAGGCGCGTGTAACCTTGTCGCGCATAATCGAGTGCGTTCTGTGCGGCACCCGAAGGCACGCCGGCGGAGATCGCTTCACGAATCGCGCCGCGGAGGCCGGCGTTGAGGGCTGGGTCGAGGCGCGCCGTCTCGGGAACGCGCGTGTCGTGCGCGGCGGAGATAATTGCGTTAAGGCGCTGCTCGAAGATACGCGAACCGATCACCAGATCGGCGACTTTGCGCTCTTCGCGAACCTTCCAGTTGACGAACTCTTCGATGTCGGGATGATCGGCATTGAGCACGACCATCTTTGCCGCGCGCCGCGTCGTGCCGCCCGATTTAATTGCGCCCGCCGCGCGATCGAAGACCTTGAGAAACGACATCAGACCGCTGGAGGTGCCCCCGCCGGTGAGCTTCTCGCCGGCCCCGCGCAGCTTCGAGAAATTGGCGCCGCTGCCGCTGCCGCCTTTGAAGATGCGCGCTTCGCGCATCACGCCGTCGAAGATGCCGCCTTCGTTAACGAGATCGTCTTCCAAACCAATGATAAAACATGCAGAAACCTGCGGGTGCGTAAAAGTATCGGGCGACAATTTCGTCGCATGATCGGCCCCGTCGACGTACCAGTGCCCCTGTGCCGGTCCGGAGATGCCGTACGCCCAGTGCAGGCCCGTGTTGAACCACTGCGGCGAATTGGGAGCACCGATTTGGCGCGCGAGCATCGCGCACATCTCGTCGTAGTAGATCTGCGCGTCGTCCTCGCTATCGAAATAGCCGTGGCTCCAGCCCCAGTAGGTCCAGCAGCCGGCCATTCGGTTGAAGACCGAACGCGCATCGCGCTCGGGGCCGAAGTGTTCGTTGCGCGGCAGGGCCTCGAGGGCGGCGCCGTCGGCGATCGAGCGGCTCAGCCACTCCGGAACGCCCTCCTCTTGCACGCGCACCGTGTGCCTCGGCACCCCTGCCTTGCGGCAGTACTTCTGGGCCAGCACGTCGACCGCGACCTGGCTCCAGGTGGCCGGAACCATCACGTCCTTGGCCTCGAAGATCACCGATCCGTCGGGGTTGACGATACGCGAGGTCCGGGGCTCGAAGGTCAGGCCGGCGTAAGGGTTGCCGGGAACGGAGTAGGTGCGCGAAAACTTCATGAAGGCTCCTCAATATACCGAACACTTGTTCGGCGCCAACGGATGCGCAACGGAACAGGTGGTTACCTATTGTGCCATACCAACCGCGATACCACAAGATATGGGGGTCAACGGCGAAATCCTTGTGTGCCGCCTGTGGGTAGCACGGTAAGGGTGTGGACAGTGCCTCGGCGCCGGGGTGGCCGCGTGGAGCGTATGTGGACAATGCCGAGGATACCGGGGATAACCCCTCCGAACGCTGGCCCTATGCTCGGCCCCGACCGATTCGCTCCGCGCCTCCACGACGTGCCCCATGAGGAGCTCGAGGCGGCCGGAATCCGCGGCCTCATCGTCGACCTCGACAACACCCTGCTCGGCTTCCGCGAGACCGAGTTGGGGGAGGAGCACCTCTCCTGGGTCACACGGGCGCGCGCGCGAGGCTTTCGTATCGTGATGGTCTCGAATAATTTCTCGGAGCGGGTCAACGGCCTGGCGGCCCAGCTTGGGGTCGAGTGCATCCCCAACGCGCTCAAGCCCCTGCCCTTCGGCTTTTTGCGGGCGAAGCGGCGCCTCGGGCTGCGGCGGCGGGAGATCGCCGTGGTCGGCGATCAGCTTTTCACCGACGTGCTCGGCGGCAAGCTCTGCGGGCTCTACACGATCCTCACCGAGCCGATCGAGAGCAAGGATTTTGCGGTCACGAAATTCTTCCGCTTCTTCGAGCGGCTGATGCTGCGCAACCGCCGATGCTGAGGCTCGCGCTCCTCGGCGATCCCGTCGAGCACAGCCGCAGTCCCGCGCTGCAGAACGGCTTTCTCGAAGAGGCCGGCATCGACGGCGAGTACGTGGCGATTCGCGTGGCGCGCGGTGACGGAGCCCGCGCGATTTCCCGCCTGATCGCCGACGGCTTCGCCGGATGCAACGTTACCTTTCCGCTCAAAGAAGAGGCGTTCGAAGCGTGCGACACGCTCGGCGACGAAGCGAGGCGCGCGCGCTGCGTCAACACGATCTTTTTCGGATCGCAGCGGATCGGCACCACGACCGACGGGATCGGCGCGCGCGGCGCGATCGAGTCGCTGCTCGACGAGCCGGTCGCGCTCAAACGTATCGGCGTGCTCGGTTACGGAGCTACCGCCCGCGCGATTCTCGCCGATCTGCACGACAACGACGCGTACACCTTTGTGTGGGGACGCAACGGCGAACAGGTGCACGCGGTCTGCCGCGAGTTCGAAGCGAGCCGATGGCCCGACGAGAACCCGCCCGAGATCGTCGTCAGCACGCTGCCGCCCGATGCCGAACTCCCCGAACGCCTCGTTGCCGAACTGGCGCGCGCCGATCTCGTGATGGACGCGAACTACGGCTCGCGCTCGCAGCTCGGCCGCAAGCTCGGCCGCGAAGTCGTCGCCGGCGACGCAATGCTCGAAGCACAAGCCCGAGCCAGCTTCGATTTCTGGTTAGCGCATTGGGAAGGCCTGTCATCCTGATCGCTCGCGCTGATACTTGGCTTCACGCGTTCGCGCGGCGTGGGTGAACTGGTGCGGTTTTTAGGCTAAGGCGAGATTTGGAAGATGCTGCCGTCGTTGCTAGCCCCGCCGAGATCGGTGGTTCCGTAAAGGCGGCCGCCGAGCGGCGTCAGGCTAGACTCCGGAAACGAGCTCCGTTCCGGACGTCGTCAGGCTGAACACCGTGCCGCAACCGCAGCCGGAGCCACCGACCGTCGTGGTCCCATAGAGATTGCCGCGGTACGCAAGAAGCGTGGCATCGGGTTTCTGACCATCTGGTGGGCCCTGGAAGTTGTAAAGGATACGCTCTTGACCCGCCGGCGTGATCTCGAAAACGGCTCCCGCGTTATGGCTTCCACCGCTCCTGGTCGTTCCGTACAGGACGCCGTGGTAGGCAATTAGGCCGCTCAAGCCCGGCGTCGCGCCATCGGGGGTACCGGTGAAACTATGCAGCACGCTTTCGGCACCCGTGCGCGTGATGCGGTAGACCGTGCCGCATCCGCCACTACACGATCCGCTGCCTCCGGCATAGGTCGTGCCATAGAAGCTTCCGTTGAAGTAGGTGAGTGGCGCAGACGGCTGCTGCCCGTCGGGCTCGTTTTTGAACTCGTAGAGCACTTTCTCATCACCGGACGTAGACGTCTCGAAGACGTTGCCGAATCCGGCCCCGCCGAGCGTCGTGGTTCCATAAAGCTTGCCCTTGTGCGAGATCAAGCCGGCCCAAGGCTCCGCGCCTTGGGCCAGGTCGTAGAAGCCGAGAACCACGCTTTCGGCGCCGCTCGGCGTAATTTTGAAGACCGTTCCCTCGTTATAGGGGCTCCCACCATTCGTCGTGCCGTAGATCGTCCCGTCGACGTCGAGCAGCGGAGCGAGAGGATACCAACCATCCGGCGATCGTTGAAAACTGTATAGCACGTTCTCGGCGCCGGCGGTGCTAACGCGATAGACCGTGCCAAAGGTGTTTGCGCCCCCGTACGCGGTGGTTCCATAAAGCCAGCCGTGTAAGGTAACGAGCGTTCCGCCGATGGGCGAAGCGCCGTCGGGGCTTCCTTTGAAACTGTAAAGCAGCTGGTAGCCGCTGCCGTGCCTTTCCGGAGCGAAAGCCTGCGCGGCAAAAGGAAGATGTCGTGCGCTCGTGGTTTGCGAGCAGCCAGCGAAGACGACGACCAAACATGCTAAGAAAACGATGCGCATGCGCTACAACTCCAAAAGTCGCGCCGATCTTTAGCCGACTGGCGGAGAGGGAGGGATTCGAACCCTCGAGAGGCTCATCACCTCTGCCCGCTTTCCAAGCGGGTACATTCAACCGCTCTGCCACCTCTCCACGAGCCGCGACCGCGGCGGCAAAATGCGGTTGGCGCTTCGCTAGCGAACTCCTCGGCGGCGTATGAGGCTCACGTTGATTCGGCATGGTCCGACGGAGTGGAACGCGTCGCGGCGTTTCCAGGGGCAGACCGACCTTCCGCTCTCCGAGCACGGACGTCGCGTCGCTGCCGCGATCGCCGACGCGCTGCGAGGCGAACCGTTCGACGCGATCTATGCGAGCGATCTGCGGCGCGCGATGGAGACGGCCGCGCCGCTAGCGGAGACGCGCCAGCTCGACGTGACCGGCGACGCGCGTCTACGCGAGTTTCACTTCGGGCAGTGGGAGGGATTGCGCTGGGACGAGATCGTTGCCGTCAATCCGCATCTCGCCGGAGAGGGTTCGACGGCCGCAAAGCGCTACGCGCCGCCGGGCGGCGAATCGTTCGACACGGTGTGCGCGCGCGTGGCCAGCTTTCTCGACGAGCTGACGGCGCGGCCGCAGCGCAACGTCGCCATCGTCACGCACGCCGGGCCGCTCCACGCGCTCTTCGACGTGCTGCACTCGGAGAGGCCGGACAACCCCGGCGACAATCTCTCGCTGCATTTTACGCCCGGCGGCATCACGCGAGTAACGCTCGAGGAAGGGCGCGCCGCAATAGACTCACTCGACGACCGCCAACATCTGGATTCCCTCGATGCGGTGCGCTGAGCGTTTGGGCGTGCTGCTGGCCGGCCTCGCGCTGACGGCGCAGAGCGCACCCGCGCGCCAAGCGCTGCCGGGACACTACGCGATTCCGCACGCTTTTACCGCGCCGTTGCAGCGTCAGCCGGGCAACGAGGTGCGTAATCCCGGCTTCGAGAGCGGCGCCGTCGACGGTGGCTGGTATCAATGCGGCGACGTTGCCGCCTACGTGCTCAAAGCCCATGCGCACGGCGGTCTCTACGACGAGTACTCCGGCACGACGAGCGGCGGCGAACCCGCGGGCAATTCCGGCGTCTGTCAGCGGGTCACGATTCCGCCGGGCGGCATGCTCAGTGCGTGGCTCTATCAGCTCTCCGATGAAGCGGACACCGCGGTTGCCTATCAGGAGGCCGACCTGCTCGACAACCGCGGCCGCATCGTCGTCAATCTCTACCGCAGCGTCAACCACGCCGCCGCGTGGGTTCACGGCACGTGGAATCTCGCCGGCTATGCGGGCCGCTCGTTATGGGTCTACTTCGGCGTGCACGGCGACGGCTATCCCAAGCTCTCCACGCAGCAGTACGTCGACGACGTCGTCTTGACCGGGTCACCCTCCCCTTCGCCGGCGCCCAAATAAGGGCTCGGGGGCGCCCGCAGCGAAGAAGAAGTCCATGCAGTCGCGCAAGATGCTGTGGGTAGGTGTGGGACTCGGCGTCGTCGGCCTCGCCGCCGCGCTTACGTATGCGATCTTCCGCTTGGCCACCGACGAAACGCTCGAAGATCCGAGGTCGCAGCGCATCCAGCAGCTCATCGACGAAGCGAACTCGCTGCTGAAGGCGCTTGACGACCAGCGAAACAGCGCGTAACGGCGGCGGCGCTCCGCGCCCCGGCGACGAACTCGAGCTCGAATTCACCGACGTACTCGCCAATGGCCAAGGGGTCGGCCGCGCGGACGAGATGGTCGTTTTCTGTTTTGGGCCGCTGCCAGGCGAACGCGCACGTGTAACGATCACGACGGTCAAGCCGCGCTACGCGGTGGGCGAGTTGCGCCAGTTGCTGCGCGAAACCCCGGAACGCGCGCGGCCGTTCTGCCCGGTGTTCGGCGCCTGCGGCGGCTGCCAGCTGCAGCACCTCGCCTATCCCGCGCAGCTGGCGTGGAAGCGCGACGTCGTGCGCAACGCGCTCGCGCGCATCGGCGGCCTGCACGACGTGCGCGTCGAGGAGACGATCGGCATGGACGAGCCCCGCGCCTACCGCAATAAGATGGCGCTGGTCGTAAGGCGCGGCGCGGCCGCTCCCGAGCTCGGTTTCTACCGGCAGCGTTCGCACGACGTCGTGCCGATCGACGCTTGCCCTATTCTGACGCCGGCGCTCGACCGCATCGTTTCGCGGCTGACCGCGCTGCGCACCCAGCCGCCGTTCGCCGCGTTTCTCGCCGGCGCGCGCCACCTCGTCGCCCGGGCGTCGCGCGCGACGGATCGCGCGGTCCTCACGATGACGAGCGACGCTCCGCTTCCCGGCGGGAGCGAACTCGGGCCCGCGCTTGCGCGCGAATTACCCGGCGCGGCGGGCGTCGCAAACTCCTACGAGCTCGCGAGCGCCAACGCGATCTTGGGGCGCCGCCAGAGCCTGCTCGCCGGGGAGTCCGAGATCGAAGAAGCCATCGCCGGCGTACGCTATCGCATCTCTGCAGCATCCTTCTTCCAAGTGAACGCCGCGATGCTCGCGCGCATCTTCGATTACATGACGCCTTGGCTCGCCGAACCCGCGCGCGCCGTCGATCTCTACTGCGGCGCCGGCACCTTCTCGCTCTTTTTCGCCAAGCACGGATGGCGCGTGTACGGCGTCGAGGAGAACCGCCACGCGGTCGCCGAGGCCGTGGCCAACGCGAAGCTCAATGGTCTTGAGGGCGCCGTCCGTTTCGACGCGGGCCGGGTGGAACGGCTCGTCGCCGCGCCGCGCACGGCGCGCGCGTTGCGCGAGGCCGTCGCCGTATTCCTCGATCCACCGCGCAAGGGCTGCGACGTCGCGGTCCTCGACGCGATCGCGAACGCCGGCCTGCGAAACGTGTGGTATCTCTCGTGCGACGCCGCAACGCTGGCGCGGGATTTGAAGTTCCTGGTATCCAAAGGCTATCGGCTCGATTGCGTACAGCCCTTCGACATGTTTCCGCAGACCGGACACGTCGAGACGCTCGTACGCCTCCGAACGTGAGAAAGGCCCCGATTTGACACCCGACACCATCGACATCAAGTACGTTGCCAAACTGGCGCGGATCGCGCTGACCGACGAAGAGATCGAGCGCTTCTCCAAGGAGCTGGGCGACCTCCTCGGCCACGTGAACGCGCTAGCAGAACTCGATACGGCCAGCGTCGCGGCAACGGCACAGGTCGTCGAGTCGCGCAACGTGTGGCGCGACGATGCCGAACGTCCCTGCCTCGACCGCGAAATCGTGCTAAGTGCGGCGCCGCAGCGCCAGGGGTCGTTCTTCCGCGTGCCGCGCATCATCGCGGAGTGATGCGATGAATCCGCTGATCGATCGCACCGCCGCCGAGATCGCGCGCGACGTCAACGCCGGCAGCGCGAGCGCCGCCGAGATCGCGGCGGCGACGCTGGAGCGCGTCGCTGGCGTCGACGGCGAGGTTGGCTCCTATCTCACGGTCCTGCACGACCAGGCGCGCGCGTATGCCGCCCGGGTCGACGAGCGCGTGCGCGGCGGCGAACGGCTGCCGTTGGCCGGCGTGCCGCTGGCCGTGAAGGACAATATGTGCCTGGAGGGCACGCGCACGACCTGCGGCAGCAAGATCCTCGAGCATTGGGTCGCGCCGTATACCGCAACTGCCGTTGCGCGGCTGATCGAAGCCGGCGCCGTGCCGGTCGGCAAGGCAAACTGCGACGAGTTCGCGATGGGCAGTTCGTGCGAGAACTCGGCGCTCGGCGTTACCCGCAATCCGTACGATCTCCGTCGCGTACCCGGCGGCTCCAGCGGCGGGTCGGCCGCCGCCGTCGCCGCCTACGAAGCGGCGATCGGCATGGGCAGCGACACTGGCGGTTCGATTCGCGAGCCCGGTGCGTTCTGCAATCTCGTCGGCTTCAAACCGACGTACGGGCGCGTGTCGCGCTACGGGCTGATCGCGTTTGCATCGAGCCTGGATCAGATCGGTCCGCTCACGCGCACCGTGGAAGACGCGGCGCTCGCCTACGACGCGATGGCCGGCTACGACCCGATGGACGCCACCTCGGTCGACCGCGCCGTCGAGTCTACAGCTCCAGCGCTGCGCGCGGATCTGCGCGGACTGCGCGTCGGCCTCGTGCGCGAGTTCGCAACCGATGCGCTGGGCGAAGCGACCGACGAGCTGTATCGCAACGCCTATCGCGATCTCGCCAATCTCGGCGCGGAACTGGTCGACGTGTCGCTGCCGACGGCGAAATATGGTTTGGCGACGTATTATTTGATCGCGCCGGCCGAGTGTTCTTCGAACCTTTCGCGCTTCGACGGCGTGCGTTACGGGTTGCGCGTCGACGGCAACGACGTGCGCGAGATGTACGACAACACGCGCGCCGCCGGCTTCGGCCCCGAGGTCAAGCGCCGCATACTCATCGGCACGCACGCGCTCTCGAGCGGCTACTACGACGCGTATTACGTGCGCGCGCAGAAAGCGCGGACGCTGATCGCCGGCGACTTCGAGCGGGCGTTTGCGCAGTGCGATCTGATCGCGTGTCCCGCGGCGAGCTGTCCGGCGTTTGAGTTCGCGGCCAAGAGCGATCCGTACAGCATGTACCTGATGGACTACTACACGATTCCGATGTCGCTGGCAGGCCTGCCGGCCCTCTCGGTGCCGTGCGGCTGGGTGACGCCCGAGGGCGGCGCGGTGCCGATGCCGATCGGGCTGCAACTCTGCGCGCCGCTCTTCGGCGAGCGACTGCTGCTGGGCGCCGCGCACGCCTACGAACGCGCGACGGATCACGCGAGCGTGCGACGTCCGGAACTGGCAAAGGTGGGCGCATGAGCGACACGTTCGAAGTGGTGATCGGCATCGAGTGCCACGTCGAGCTGAAGACGGAGACGAAGATGTTCTGCGGCTGCCGCAACGAGTTCGGCGGCGAACCGAACACCAAAACGTGCCCCGTCTGTTTGGGCATGCCGGGCGCGCTTCCGGTGCCCAACGCCAAGGCCATCGAGCACCTCGTGCGCGCGGGCCTCGCCGTCGGCGCGGAGATCCCGGCGTTTTCGAAGTTCGACCGTAAGAACTACTTCTATCCCGACATGCCCAAGGATTATCAGATCTCGCAGTACGACATGCCGCTGACGCTCGGCGGCAGCGTCGTCTACTGGCTCGAGGACGGCACGCGCAAGAGTTGCCGCCTCACGCGCATCCACCTCGAAGAGGATACCGGCAAATCGGCGCACGCGGGCTCGGGTGACGGGCGCATCGCCGGGAGTTCCTACTCGCTGCTCGATTTCAACCGCGCGGGCGTTCCGTTGATGGAGTGCGTCTCCGAGCCCGAGCTGCACAGTGCGGCCGAAGCCGTCGCGTATCTCTCCTCGTTGCGGCGCACGCTGCTCGCGCTGGGCGTGAGCGACGTGAAGATGGAGGAGGGCTCGCTGCGCTGCGATGCCAACGTCTCGGTGCGGCCCGTGGGTGCGACCGAGTTGGGCACCAAGACGGAGATCAAGAACATGAACTCGTTCCGTTCG